>JAZUMQ010000017.1:0-36662 GCA_045603745.1 Eubacteriales bacterium
AAGCTGGCAATCTGGAAGGCAAAGCCCCCGGTTTCCGGGCAATATACAACGTTTTTTATTCACGTTTTCCAATTCTTAACTAAAAACAACGAAGAACCTGCTGTTGCATATTCGTAAACAGCAGGTTCTTCGACAGTCTGAAGCGGTGAAGATGTATCTTCACCGCGGATTTTTTAATTGAATTTTCCGTGTTCTTTCAGCCAACGAACCGATTGTTCCAAGCCTTCGATAGTTTTTACTTCGATGATGCAATCGGAACCGGTTTCTTTGACCAATTCCAACATTCCGTTGACGTCCACGTCTCCTTCTCCCAAGGGTAGATGGGGGGATTTTCCTTTGCAGTTGTGCAAATGAACGTGGCAAAGCCGACCTTTGTTTTTCTTGAAAAACCCCAAGTCCACGTGACTGGATGCTTGATCGTGCCCCGTGTCTAACGTCAGCCCGAACGCGGGGGATTGCAAAAGAACTTCCATCGCCTTGTGATGACAGGGCAGAAAAGGATCGTCGGTGTTTTCGATGCAGATTTTGATTCCGCTATCTCCAATGGCTTTTTCGCAGGCGTCTCGAAAAAAACGTACCTTATTCAGGTAATCTTCTTCGTATACGTCATTCAAAAAAATCCGTTTCCCGGGCAGGGTTACATAGATTCCCCGAAGCAAATGAAGATTTAATTTTTTTATGTTCAACGCCTTTGCAAATTCAATGGATTCCACAGCGTTGTTTCGGTAAACTTCTGCCACTTTATCGTTAAAATCAAAGGGATTCATCGCCTCGTCCATGTGAATGGAGTATCCGATGCCATAGGTCGTTTTTAGCTCTTGCAGATGTTCAACGTCCATGTCTGCCGGCTGGTATTTCGGAAAACTCTGATTGATTTCGATAAACTTCAATCCCAGCCTATGGCAAAGTTTTGCACAGG
Organism: Eubacteriales bacterium; assembly: GCA_045603745.1. GTDB lineage: Bacteria > Bacillota > Clostridia > Oscillospirales > UBA644 > RGIG995. The sequence goes on from JAZUMQ010000017.1 coordinate 920, forward strand.
CGTCAATATCCGTACATTCCACTAAATTCGGCATACCGTATTCAATCATAAAAAACACTCTTTTCATTGAAATTGGTATTAGTATATCATAAATATTTTGCTCTGTCAAGGCGTAAAAACGCAAAATGCGGATTTCTTTGTACGGGTAGAACAATAAAATAAATACCATTGACGCGATGGCTTCATTTATTTTGTAACAAAAAGTTTCAATAATAAGGTGCCTTACTATCTTGACATCATTTATGCGTTGTGTTATACTGAAAACAGTAAGGTGCCTTATTGTTTTTTTAAGGAGAATTTTATGGACGACGTAACGTTATGGAAAGAGTTTCGCCGTTTCCGGATTCACGACCATCGGGGCGCGCCACCGCCGAAAGAGGGGAATATTCCGGAGGGCGAGCGACCAAAAAAACCGCCCTGTGGCAGAGGATATTTCTTTGTTTTGGAGTGTCTTGAACCCGGAGTCGGAAAAACGCAAAAAGAAATTTCGGACGCCATGGGAATTCGTGCTCAATCGTTATCCGAAGCCTTGGCTGGCATGGAAGAACGCGGTTTGATCCAGCGGGTTTGTGATGAGGAAGACCGTCGGGCGATTCGGGTATTTATTACCGAATCCGGACTTGCTTTCCGGACGGAGCGGCAACGGGAAATCAAGCGCCGTGCCGAAGAAATTTTTCGCCCTCTGTCGGACGAGGAAAAAGAAACCTTGTACCGACTTTTACAAAAAATACACGCGGAACGCAGAGAGGAGAATTGACTATGCCCCCGGGAGGACGTATGCCTTACGAGCATAAAAAAGTAGCTCCGCCGAAGGATTTTAAAGATCTGTTTCGATTCCTGAAAGAGGTTTTTGGCGGATTTTTCACTCGATTTTTCTACATTGTGACTCTGGTTTGGGCATCGGGGAAGTGGATTATGTTTCTCCTTTCCTTTATTGCCTTATTTCAAGGGGTTACTCCTATTCTCGGTTCTTTAATTTCTCAAAAAATTCTCAATGAATTGCAGAACGTGATTCTTCGCAGCGGATTACCGGCTGGGGAATTCTGGTCTTCGCCGGTGTTCTACTTCCTAATTTTCTTTTTCTCCTATCGTCTGCTATTGCGGATCGTGAACAGTATCAGCAGTGCTTTAAATCAAATTGCCGGAGAAAAAGTCGTTCAGCAAGTAAAACTTCGCATTATGCAGAAATCCAAAGGTTTGGATTTGGCTTCTTTCGACGACGCTTCTTTTTATGAAAGAATGGAAAATGCAAACCGGGAAGCGGGACACCGTCCCTTGCAGGTTCTTTCCGAAACCTTTGGGATCGTCAGTACGGTGATTGAATTTATCAGTTATCTTCTGGTACTGCTTTCCGTTCCCGGACTTTGGTGGTCGGCTCCCGTGGTGATCGCGGTGTCGATCCCCTCTGCCGTCATCAATTACGTCTATCGCAATAAGCATTTCCGCTATATGCGTTGGCGTTCCAAAGAACGGCGGCAGATGCACTACTATTCCGAACTATTGGTGGACAAAGATCGGGTGAAAGAGGTTCGTCTTTTTGATTTGGCAGATACCTTCATCGGTCGCTATTTATCCGTATTCCGTACTTATTACAACGGACTTCGTCGGCTGATCGTTCAGGAGAGTTTTTTGCATATCGCTCTCGCCGTTTTGTCCTGTGTGACCAACCTTCTTTTCTATGCGCTGATTGCCCAAAAGGTTTTTGTCGGCGATATTATGATCGGGGATTATACCCTCTATACCGGAGCGATTTTGTCGGTGTCCGGTTGTGTTTCGACGTTGATCAACCGATCCGGTTCCATTTATGAAGGAACGCTTTTTATTGATAACCTTATGGCGTTCTTGAAAGAACCCATCACGCTGCTTTCCCCGAAAAAGCCCACGCCGATTTCCCGTGGCATCGGGCATCGAGTGGAATTCTGCAACGTGTCGTTCCGTTATCCCGGCACGGAAAAAGACGTGCTGAAAAACCTGAATTTCGTTTTGGAACCGGGACAAACCATGGTTCTCGTGGGATTGAACGGCGCCGGAAAAACCACGTTGATCAAACTGCTGACCCGGCTGTATGACCCCACGGAAGGGAAGATTTTGTTGGACGGAGTTGATTTGAAAGAATACGACCTGAAAGACTTGTATCGTATCTTTGGGATCATTTTCCAAGACTTTGGGAAGTACGCTGAGACGGTGGAAGAAAATATTCGATTCGGCGATATTCACCGTACCACCGATCCGGAGCAGATTCGAGCTGCGGCAAAGCAGGCGTCTGCAAAAGAGTTCATTGACACTCTGCCCGAAGGATTTGATACCCCTCTCATGCGTATTTTTGAACGGAACGGTATGGAACTTTCTATCGGACAATGGCAGAAACTTTCCATCGCCCGGGCGTTCTATTCCGATTCCGACGTGTTGATTCTCGACGAGCCTACCGCCTCCCTCGACCCCATTGCCGAGCAGGAGATCTTCTCTCAGTTCGATCAACTGCGCAAGGATAAAACTACCATTTTCGTCTCCCACCGCCTTTCCAGTGCCACCGTGGCGGACACCGTTTTGGTTTTGGAGAACGGCAAAGTGGAAGAAATGGGACATCACGACGAATTGATGGCACAAAAGGGAAAATATTATAAATTGTTTAATACTCAAGCGGAACGTTACCGTTCCAAACCCACCGAAGAATAAGGAAAGAAATCGTTTTTTACAAAAAAAGCGTATTTTATCGCTGATTCTCGGAGGTTTCGTCGACTGCGGTCGAACGAAAATTCTTGCAATTTGTCTTCCGATGTGGTATAATGTTTTCAGAAAAAGAATTTCATCGGTTTCTACGTTTTAACATACAACTGCATCAAAGGAAGAAAAATCAGTCTCTGAACGTGTCAGAGACTGATTTTTTTGTCATCTGTCTGCGGTTTTTCCGATCCGAACTACTTTACAAGAATATTCAGAAAAAAACGGGATCGTCTCCAAGATCCTTCCGAAAAAAAGGATCAATTTGATCATTCAAATGATCATATAAAATAATACTTGCGTGTTTTAAAAAATTCTTCCGAAACACCTTGACAGAATCTTGATCTTATGGTATAATGAAAAAAAAGGGGTAAACGCATATGCCAACCGAAAATTCCTTTAAAATCCGTACCAAAAACCGCAACCTGTTCCTTCGGGTTTCCAAAGGACACTTTGCTACGAATCACAGTCATATCAATTATTATATCGACGTTACCACCCAAAAAACCCGCCTGTCGGAAGCCCAGGCTGTGGCAAAAGAAATTGTCTCCTTTTACAATCACAGTACCATCGTTGACACCATTCTTTGTCTCGACGGAACGGAAGTGATTGGGGCTTGCCTTGCCAATGAATTGACGAGGGAAGATTTTACCAACCTTAACGCTCATCAGACGATTTATGTTGTCACGCCGGAGCATACCACCGGAAGTCAACTTTTGTTCCGGGAAAATATTGTCCCCATGATTAAAGGGAAAAACGTGTTGATTTTCTGTGCGTCGGTCACCACCGGGTATTCCGCCAGAGCTGCCATTGAAGCGGTGAAGTATTACGGCGGTCGGGTTGCTGGCGTTTCCGCAATCTTCGCTACTATTTCCGAATGTGACGGTCAGCCGGTTCGAGCGGTCTTTGATGCCGATGATTTGGAAGGGTACGAAAGTTATCCTACCCACGACTGTCCCATTTGCAAGGCTGGTCAGAAGATTGACGCCCTTGTGAACAGTTACGGATATTCCAAACTCTGATTCCTTTAAGTTGATTTTAGAAGAAGAGCTTCGCCGAGAGGCTCTTCTTTTCTTTGATTATAGTTCCATGAAGAGAGGATTTTAATTTTGACGGAAAAGTTGCGTCTCCGGGATTGTCTGGGAGACAAAGAATTGTATGGAAAAATGATAAAGATCGCGGTTCCCATTTCCCTGCAGTCTATGATTACCGTGGGCATCAATCTGATGGATACGGTGATGCTCAGCTCTATGGGAGACGCTCAACTTTCTGCATCGTCTCTTGCGGGACAGTTCATCAATCTGTTTATGATTTTTTGCATGGGAATCGGCATGGGGGCTTCGGTATTGACCTCCCGGTTTTGGGGAATGAGGGATCTTTCTTCTCTGAAAAAATCCGTTACCATCATGTTGCGGTTTGCTCTGCTTTTCAGCCTTGCCTTTACTGTGGCAACCATGCTTGCCCCCGGGTGGATCATGCGGATCTATACCAATGAGCCGGAGATTATCGCTTTTGGGATACGGTATCTGAAATGGATGATTCCTACTTATTTTTGTACCGGATTGTCCTTGGTCTGCACCATTGTTCTGCGAAGCGTGGGATTGGTACAGATCCCTTTGATTTGCTCGATCATTGCTTTTTTCGTGAACGTGTTTTTTAACTGGGTCTTCATTTTTGGGAAATTGGGGGCTCCCCGTATGGAGATCGAAGGGGCGGCGCTGGGAACCTTAATTGCCCGCCTTTTTGAGTTGTGTTTTATCTGCGGCTATTTCTTTTTTATAGACAAGCGGGTACGCTATCGAATCAAAGATCTGTTTATGAAATGCCGGGATATGCTTCGGGAATATGTGCGGGTCAGTATCCCCGTTCTGATTTCCGACGGACTTTTGGCTTTGGGAAACAATGCGGTTGCTATGGTTATGGGGCATATCGGAGAAGCCTTTGTTGCCGCCAATTCCGTCACGATGGTGGTACAGCAGTTGAGTTCCGTTTTAACGCAAGGGATTTCCAATGCCAGCGGAATTATTACCGGGCATACCATGGGTGAGGGAAACTACAAAAAAGCCTACCGTCAGGGGTTTACCTTCCTTATAGTCGGTACGGTGCTTGGAATCCTTGCGGGACTGTTGATTTTATTGGTGAAAAATCCTATCATTAACTTCTACGACGTTTCTCCCCAAGCCAAGATCATTGCTCATGAAATGATGTACGCGATCTCTTTGATTATGGTCTTTCAGACGGTGGGGAATATGCTGACGAAGGGGGTTTTGCGTGCCGGAGGAGATACCAAATTTTTGATGATGGGAGATATTCTCTTTTTGTGGGTTGCGTCCATTCCGTTGGGTGCCTTGGCGGGCTTAGTATTTCATTTCCCTTCTTTTTGGATCTATACGTTGCTGAAAATCGACCAAGTTATCAAATGTATTTGGTGCTTTTTCCGATTGAAAAGCGGAAAATGGATGAAGAAAATCAAACCTTCCGAATAAAAAAAGAGCTTGGCTTTCCGTCAAGCTCTTTTTCTATATCATGTTTATTTTGGACCGAAAAGCAACCAAATATAGATGTATGCCGGAACGATTGCCGCCAGGGTGAAGGGAATTCCGATGCGGAAGAAATCGCCGTTTTTGACGGTGTATCCTTCTTTTTTCAAAATGCCGATCCCGGTGATGTTTGCCGATGCTCCGATGGGGGTACAGTTCCCGCCCAAGGTGGCTCCGGAAAGAAGTCCGAAATAAAGAACCGTAGGGTCAATATTCAATCCTGCCGCCAAGGCGGTTACCACGGGAAGCATGGTTGCAACGTAGGGAATATTGTCAATAAACGCGGAGATCAGAACCGAAGCCCAAACGATGACTGTATAGAGCAAAAATACGTTTCCGCCGCCTACGTTTGCCAGCAGATTTGCCGCCGCCTGAATGACACCCATGTGGGAAATCCCGCCGATCATCAAAAACAGACCAAGCAGCAAGCCGATGGTTTCAAAGTCAATGGATTTCAGCGGTTCGGTAACTGCCTTGAAATTCTTGTTTTTAATCCAGTTGTATACAAGGCCGATGACCATCATCGCTACGCAGATCAAACCATTGGTGACGGAAGGTTTATTGGGAATAAAGGAAACTGCAATCAAGAGCAGAACCACGCCGACCAAAAGATAGGTGGGTACAAGGTCGGTGACCTGTGTGCGTTGTCCGGTTCTGGGAATCGAAGATTTTTTCTTCCGAAAAAGCCACGCCAAGATCAGGGCAGAAAGGACTGCTCCCAATTCTACTGCAAAGAACATTCCCGGTTTTCCTTGGTATACGAAAAAGTCCAGGAAGCTCATGTCTGCATAAGATCCGAGCATGATGGCAGTGGTATCGCCTACTAAAGTTGCCGCTCCTTGCAGATTGGACGAAACGGCGATTCCAATGATGACCGGTACGGGGTTCGTCTTTAATTTTTTGCAGACTTCCAACGCAACCGGGGCGATCATCAAAACCGTCGCCACGTTATCCACGAAAGCGGAGATGATTCCCGCAAACAGGGCAAGGCAAACCGCTGCCATTTGAATGTTCGGAACTTTTTCCATGATCAGATCTGCCAACAATTCCGGCATTTTACTGTCAATGAACAACTGAACTAACCCCATCGTGCCTGCGATCATCAAAAGTACGTTGAAGTCAATGGCTCCGAATACGTCCCGCAGGGGCAACATTCCGGATACAATAAAAATCAGTGCCGATGCAAGGGCGATGTAGGGTCGATACTTACTAAAGACCAGCATCAACGCGTAAGTGACCGCAAATAAAATAATTGCGTAAATCATAATAAGCAAAACCCTCCTTTTTAATCGTATTATATCATTTTTTGTTTTTTTTGTCAATTCTTTTTCCGGATTTTAGGCGACAAGATTGTTTCGGGGTTTTTCTTGTTTCGGATTCTGCATTTCTTTCAGGTAAGGTTCGATGACGGCGTCTTTTTTCAGAGCGATATATAATTCTTTGACGTTGTCATACAAAGGAAAATTGAGGGTGTATTCTGCGAAGGCAAAGCAAAGGGGGATTGTTTTGCATCAACCAGACGACGTCCGGTTCGGGGATGTTCGTTTCGATTTTCATATTCTTGTCGACGTCTTCAATTCTCATGCAAAACCCTCGCAGTTTGTTTTTTCATTATAGCATAAATCTTCTTGAAATACATGTATTTCCTTAATTTGTCACAGGTTTTTTCAAAAATCCTCTTGCAATCCGGGTGGGAAACTGTTATAATAAAAACAGAATGTTTCCGAGGTGACTTTATGAAGCGAGCAAGCGGTGTTTTACTCCACGTTTCTTCTTTGTGGGGAGACTATTCCGAAGGGTCTTTCGGTCAGGCGGCAAGGGAATGGATTGACTTTCTTTCCGATTGCGGATTTTCCTATTGGCAGACGTTACCTTTTTGTTTGCCCGACGAATATCATTCTCCCTATTGCTCTCTTTCTACTTTTTCGGTCAATCCTTATTTTATAGATCTTCCAACGTTGGAACAGGAGGGGCTTTTGACCGCAGAAGAAATTTCTTTGGCGAAACAGAAAACCCCCTACGCCTGTGAATTTGCCCGATTATCTGAAGAGCGCCTTGCATTGTTAAACAAAGCGGCGAAGCGTTTTCGGGATTGGAATAACTTGGATCAATTTTACAATACACACCCCCGCACCGCCGATTTTTGTCGGTTTATGGGGTTGCGTGCCGCCAATAAAAACCGCCTTTGGACGGATTGGACGGAAGATACGCCCGACGAAGAAGTTGTGAGATTGTGGCGGTTTACCCAGTATATCTTTTTCCGTCAATGGCGCGAAATCAAAGCATATGCCAATGAAAAAGGGATCTCTGTCATCGGGGATATTCCCATTTACGTCGCCTTGAATTCCTCCGACGTATGGGCTGCCCCGGATCAGTTTTTGCTGGATCGGGAAAATAAGCCCGTCGGTGTTGCCGGTGTTCCCCCGGATTATTTTGCCGAAGACGGGCAGTTGTGGGGCAATCCTCTTTACGATTGGAAAACCATGAAAGCCGACGGCTATACTTGGTGGAAAGACCGAATCCGGTTTATGTGCGAATTGTTTGACGGAGTACGTATCGACCATTTCCGGGGATTGGAATCGTATTATTCTATTCCCGCGGGAGAGACCACCGCACGGAATGGAAAATGGGTGAAAGGTCCGGGAATGTCTCTGATTCGGGCGCTGAAGGAAGTTGCCGGAGAAAAACTGCTTATCGCCGAAGATTTGGGAGATATTACCCCAGCCGTTTATAAATTGGTCAAAGACAGCGGCTTCCCGGGTATGAGGGTCTTTCAATTCGGCTTTTTGGGAGATGAAAATTCTCCTCATTTGCCCCATAATTACGATAATCATTGTATTGCCTATACCGGAACCCACGACAATAACACCCTTTTGGGGTATGTTTGGGAGCTGGACGATGCCACGCGCCGTCGGGTTCTGCATTATTGCGGTTACTACGGCGAAGATTGGGATAAGGGATACGACGCCATTTTGCGTACCATGTTTCAATCCCACGCGGGACTTTTGATTTTGCCGGTGCAGGATCTGTTGTTGTACGGAAGCGATACTCGGCTGAATAAACCGGGCACCAGCGATGATAACTGGTCCTATCGTATCACGAGAGAACAACTCTCTCTCATTGACCGAGAAAAATTCAGAAACTGGAACCGCCTTTACGGTCGAGCTAAATAAATCTAAATAAAGCGGCCCGGAAATTTATGATTTCTACGTGGAAGACGGCAAAGCAGGGGTAAAATGTCCCCCCCCGCTTGCAAGATTCGGTTTCCTGCCGATATGCACCCCACGAAGATTTTACGAGGAACAGAAGGGGATTTGATCGACGGGGCGGAATACGATTTAAAAGATAATTATCGTTACGTCCGTGCCGTGGTTATCGACGAGCAGGGCAAATACGCTTGGACAAATCCTATTTCTATTGATTGATTAAAGCATAAAAACGGAGAACCGAACGAATCGGTTCTCCTATTTTTTCTTTATTTACGCCATGAGGAGGGGGAAAAAAAGATGATCAGGGGGAAAATCTCAAGTCTGCCCAAAAGCATCGCTCCCGACAACACGATCTTGGAAAGGTCGGAGTATTCCGCAAAACTTGCGGCAGGTCCAACGGCACCGAAGCCCGGCCCTACGTTGTTAAAACAGGCGGCGACGGCGGAAAAATTACTTTCCAATCCGAAGGGTTCCAAGGATACAATTAAGAAGATTGCCACGAAACAAACCAAATAGATTCCAATATAAGAATTTACCCCGGTCAGGGTTTGTTCTTCCACCGGACGCCCCTCGAATCGTAAGCTTTTTACGGAGCGAGGGTGGAGCATTTTCTGAATTTCTCTGCGAATTTGTTTGGAGATCAATACCGTTCGAGATACTTTGATCCCTCCCGCCGTAGAACCGGCGCACCCTCCGATGAACATCAAAATCAGCAAAATCCCTTTAGCAAAGGACGGCCACAGATTGAAATCTACGGTGGAGTATCCTGTGGTTGTGATAATGGACGAAACTTGGAAGGCAGAATGACGCACCGCTTCGGAAAGGTCGTTGTATTGCGGATAAACATTGAAGGCAATCAAAACTGTTGCACCTAAAATGATTCCGAGATAGACCCAAAATTCCGTACTTTTTAAAGCAGATTTGAACCGACGGATCAGGAACAGATAATACACGTTGAAATTGATTCCAAACAACAGCATGAAGATGGCAATGACCCATTGTAGGTAAGGGGAATATCCCCCTAAACTGTCGGCCTTGGTGCCGAATCCGCCGGTACCCGCCGTGCCAAAGGCATGGAGAATACTGTCGAAGGGCGACATTCCGCCACAGATGAGAAGCAAGATCTGTAACATAGTCATTACCATGTAGATCAGATATAAGATCTTTGCCGTGTCTTTGATTCGGGGTACCAATTTCCCTACGGTAGGGCCGGGAACTTCCGCCCGCAAAATATGAATGGAACGCTCTGAGACGTTGGGAAGAACTGCCATAACGAAGACCAGAATTCCCATGCCTCCGATCCAATGGGTGAAACTTCTCCAGAACAAAAGCCCTTTGCTCATGGCTTCTACGTTGGTCAGAATCGAAGCACCTGTGGTGGTAAATCCGCTGACGGTTTCAAACACCGCATCAACGTATGAGGGAATTTCTCCGCTGATTACGAAGGGCAACGCTCCGATCAGGGAAAGCAGAATCCAGGACGCGGAAACGATGAAAAATCCTTCTTTTGCGTAAATAACAGGATTTTTCGGTTTTGCGGCACAGATCATAAGTCCCCCGATCCCTAAGGCGACGGCGATGGTGATTAAAAAGGCGAAAATGCAGTTTTCTTTGTAGATTAAACTGACGATCGCCGGCAAGATCAAAAATAAACCTTCCGCCAGTACCATCTTACCGACGGTGTTTAGTATCATTCTCCGGTTCATTATTTGTTCCCCAAAATATCCGCAAGATTATTGATCCGGTGTCCCGACGTTAAAATCAGAACCTTATCTCCGGGGCAGATGGCGTCGTTCCCTGAGGGAATAATGCTCTTACGTCCTCGGGTAATGCCGGCGATGAGGGTATTGGGCTTCAGTTGTAAATCTCTTAAGGGAATATTGCAAAGGGCAGCATCGCCGTGAACGGTAAATTCCAAGGCTTCCGCTTTTCCCCCTGCCAGTTTGTACAGGGTCTCCACACTGCTGTCCAAAGAATTTTCCAAGGCTCTGGCGTAGCGCACGATAACGTTCGCCACCGTTCGTTTGGGAGAGACGATGGAATCTACCCCAAGTTGTTCCGCCATAGCGGAAAATTCGTCTCGGTTAACTTTTGAAATTACTTTCGGTACGTTCCGCGATTGGGCAAAATAGGAGATCAGAATGTTTTGTTCGTCCATTCCGGTGAGGGAAACGAAGGCGTCTACGTTGGAAAGTCCTTCTTCCAGCAACAGTTCCTGTTGTGCCCCGTCTCCGTGAATGATTACCGCTTCGGGCAATTCCTCGGAAAATATGCGGCAACGATCCTCGTTTTTATCCACGATCTTAACGGAGTTTCCGCCCGAAAGGAGCATTTTGGATAGATAATACGCCGTGTTGCTTGCCCCCAAGATCATGACGTCCCGTGCCTGCTTTTGCAGGATTCCAAGGCTTTTGAGCAATTTCAATATTTCCGTTGGGGGTGCGATCAAGCCGATCTTATCTCCGCTTTTCAGCACGAAATTACCATCGGGAATGAAGACGGAATCTTCCCGTTGCACCATGCAGATCAAAAACATGTAAGGATATTTTTTTCGCAGATCCATCAGTTTCATTCCGTCCAAGGCGGAATCCGGCTTCAACTTTAGCTCCACCATTTCCAAGCCTCTGCCCGAAAAGGTTTCGACCCGGGCAGCAGAGGGAAGTTTCAGCATATTGTACAGTTCTCTTGCCACAAGCCGTTCCGGATTGACCACCAGGGAAATTTCCAATTCCTGGCGCAAAAAGTCCAAACTTCCGTCGTTGTGCTCCGGATTTCGGATTCGGGCAACGGTGTGCTTTGCCCCCATTCGTTTGGCAAGAAAGCAACTGAGCATATTTAATTCGTCCGATCCGGTCACGGCGATGAATAGATCGGTGTCTTTTACATCAGCTTCCAGTAACAGATCCCAATCGGTTCCGTTTCCGCAGGCACTGATTACGTCATAAATGTTGGTCACTTCCCCCAAAACCTCCGGAGAATTGTCAATGGCGATCACATTGTGCCCTTCACTGACCAGACTTTCAATCAGAGCCGTTCCGATTTTTCCGCAGCCGACAACGATGATTTTCATAGGAAAACTCCCTCACTTAATAATAACCTTATTATAGCATAGTTCTTGTGATTTTTCAACCGTCGTAACAAAAAAGACGATATTCCGTTGCGGTTTTGATTTTCTTTTCGGCTTTTTTCCGACTTTTGTATAGAAGATATTGACTACAAGGCTCTTTCGTGCTATAATAAATGATGATTTATCTAAATTTTTAAGATGGAGAACAAAATCATGTGGATCGCAGACGGTTGGAAAGATTTTCAGGTTTTGGACGCTTCAGGCGGTGAAAAACTGGAACGGTGGGGGAAGTATACTTTCGTGCGTCCCGACCCGCAAGTTATCTGGAATACGGAGCGAACACATTCTGCTTGGAAAAATCCCAGCGCCAGCTATTCCCGATCTTCTTCCGGAGGCGGTCATTGGAACGGTGCCGAGATTCCCATGTTTCATATCGGCTATAAAGATTTGACGTTCCAGATCAAACCCATGTCTTTTAAGCATACCGGACTGTTCCCTGAACAGGCGGATAACTGGGATTGGGCGCGGGAACAGATCCGCAACAGCGGACGGGAGCAACCGCAGGTGTTGAATCTGTTCGCTTATACCGGCGGCGCTTCGGTGGCTTGTGCCAAAGAAGGGGCGAAGGTCTGCCACGTGGACGCGTCGAAGGGTATGGTTGCATGGGCAAAGGAAAACGCTCAGGCTTGCGGTTTGGAGAATATTCGTTATATTGTGGACGATTGTGTCAAGTTTGTTCAGCGGGAAATCCGCCGGGGGAGACGGTACGACGGTCTGATTTTGGATCCCCCCTCTTACGGCAGAGGCCCCGACGGCGAAGTTTGGAAACTGGAAAGCGAACTGTACGGACTTTTGGATCTGTGCGTGCAGGTTCTCAATGACGATCCCTTGTTTTTGATTTTGAATTCTTATACTACCGGGCTTTCTGCCGGGTGTATGGAATATATGTTGGGGTGCACCGTTGCCCGCCGCTTCGGAGGAAAGGTCACCGCATCGGAAATCGGGCTTCCGGTGGGAGACACCGGCTATTGCCTGCCTTGTGGAGCAACTGCCCGCTGGACGAAATAACGACGTTTTTATCATTCCCGAAAGGAGGGAAATTTCCGTGGCTGTTATTGAAGCGAAAAATTTATTTTTCCGGTATTCTTCCGATAGCGAACCGGTGTTAAAGGACGTTTCCCTGACCGTGGAACAGGGAGAATTCGTTGCCGTTTTGGGACACAACGGAAGCGGTAAATCCACCTTTGCAAAGCATCTGAACGGAATTTGTATTCCCGATGAAGGAACGCTGACCGTTTGCGGGTTAGACGTGAAAAACGAATCCGATCTGACCTCCATTCGCCGTAAGGTAGGAATGGTCTTTCAGAATCCGGATAATCAAATCATCGCCTCCGTGGTAGAAGAGGACGTTGCCTTTGCTTTGGAAAATTTGGGAGTTGCCCACGACGAAATGCACCAACGGGTCAAGGAAGCCTTGGAAGCGGTGAATATGGCTCATTACGCCACCCACGCCACTTATAAATTATCCGGAGGACAAAAACAACGGATCGCCATTGCGGGGATCCTTGCCATGCGTCCCGATATTTTGGTTTTAGACGAACCTACTGCCATGCTCGACCCCAAAGGTCGGGCGGAAGTGATGCAGGTGCTGCATAAATTTCACGACGAGGGCATGACCGTCGTCCTGATTACCCATTTCATGGACGAAGCCGCCCAGGCGGATCGGATCGTGGTGATGAACGAGGGAGAAATCCTTTTGGACGGAACTCCCCATTACGTATTTCAGAATGCAGGGCTTTTGTGGAGCATCGGATTGAACGTTCCTCAAAGTACCGAACTGATGTTTTTACTCCGCAAAGAAGGATATAAAGTTCCTTTGGCGGTGTTGACCGAGGAAGAATGTATTTCCGTTTTGGACGACCTTCTTGCCGGGCGCATCGGGAAGGAGGGAGTATGAATAAGCCGATTCTTCGGGTTCAGGATCTGACCCAAATCTACGGGACGGGAACGCCCTTTGAAAAAACTGCCGTCGATCATATTTCTTTTGAATTATATGAAAATGAATTTATCGGTGTGATCGGGCATACCGGTTCCGGGAAATCCACCTTGATCCAAATGCTCAATGGGTTGATGAAACCCACTTCCGGAACGGTTTCTTTCCGGGAAGAAGATATTTGGACGAAAAAATACGATCGCCGTACCCTGCGTGCAAACGTAGGGCTGGTTTTCCAATACCCCGAATACCAGTTGTTTGAAGAAACGGTAGAAAAAGATATTGCCTTCGGCCCTCGGAACATGGGACTTTCCGAAGAAGAAGTAGCGTTGCGGATTCAAGAAGGAATGTATTTTACCGGCCTTTCCGATAAACTGCGGGAGAAATCTCCCTTTGAATTGTCCGGCGGACAAAAACGCCGGGTGGCAATTGCCGGAATTTTGGCGATGCGTCCTCAGGTTTTGATCCTTGACGAACCCACCGCGGGATTGGATCCCAAGGGGTGTAACGAAATTCTCAGCAACGTCCGGGATTATCAGAAAGAGGAAGGGGCAACGGTTATTCTCGTTTCCCACAGTATGGAAGACGTCGCCGCCCACGCCGGCAGAGTAATGGTGTTGGAACAGGGAAAATTGAAGATGTTTGACGATACCCGTACCGTTTTTGGCAGGGGAGAAGAACTGCTTTCTATGGGGCTGAACGTGCCTCAAATTACCCGAGTTTTTCTGACGCTGAAACAACAAGGATACGAACATCTTCCTTCGGTACTGTCTCCGGAAGAAGCAATCCGCAGTCTCGACGCTTTGACGGGAGGTGCGAAATGATCCGCGATATTACCTTAGGTCAATATTTCCCCGGCAGGTCTTTTCTTCATAATATGGATCCTCGGGCGAAGATTCTTTTGATGATCTCTTACGTCGTCACACTCTTTCTGGCCGATACCGTAGCGGCATATTTGATTTTGCTCGTCGCTACCGCCGTCATGATCTGCATGACCAAAATCTCCCTGAAATTTTATCTTCGGGGACTGAAACCCTTATTGTTTATTATGGTATTCACCGCAATCCTCAATATGCTTTATTCCGACGGAGAGCCTTTGTTTACCTTTTGGGTCTTTTCCATATCTTGGGAAGGAATTTTGAGTGCGGTATTTATGGTAGTGCGCATCGTGATGATGGTGCTTACTATGTCGGTTTTGACCTATACCACATCGCCCTTGCTTCTTACCGGGGGCTTGGAACGGTTGTTGTTCCCCCTGTCTTATCTGAAAGTTCCGGTACACGATTTTGCGATGATGATGACCATCGCTCTGCGGTTTATTCCCACACTTTTGGAAGAGACCGAAAAGATCATGAACGCCCAAAAAGCCCGAGGCGCCGATTTTGAAAGCGGAAGTTTGGTTCGTCGGGCAAAAGCCATGATCCCCATTTTGATCCCTTTGTTCGTTTCCGCTTTTCGCCGTGCCGAGGAATTGGCGGTGGCGATGGAATGCCGTTGTTATGAAGGCGATGCCAAAGGCCGAACCCGTTTTGTGGAATACCGTTTCTCTTGGCGGGATTTTGTGGCACTGCTCTTTTGCATTGCAGTTCTTGTCATGACGTTGGTGCTGAATCGAGTGATTTTGCTTGGGGGGATCGGTCTGTGAAATATTTGATTCGTCTTTCCTTTGTGGGAACCGCTTATTGCGGTTGGCAGACTCAAAAAAACGGACCGTCGGTACAGGCTTGCGTCATGGACGCGTTGCGTCGGATCTTTGGGGAAGTTGCGGAATTCTCCGGGTGCAGTCGCACCGATTCCGGGGTTCATGCTCTGGATTTTTGTGCATCGTTTTCCGTTCCGGGACAAATGCCCTGTGAAAAATTGATTTTGGCTTTGAACGCCAACCTTCCCAAGGATATTTCCGTACATTCCGCTTGTCTTGTTTCCGAGGATTTTCATGCCCGGTACAGTGTCAAGCGAAAGGAATACCGGTACCGAATTCATACTGCCTCTGCCCGGTCTCCTTTTTTGGAATATCGGGCGTGGCACCGTCCGGGAGAATACGATCTTGATCTTCTCAATAAAGCCGCCGCGATCCTTCAGGGAACCCACGACTTTCGTTCTTTTATGGCGGCGGGAAGTAAGATCGAAGATTGTACCCGCACCGTTTTCGACGCTCATTTTGAGCAGAATGAAGATTCCCTTGATTTTTACGTTTCCGCCGACGGATTTCTTTACAATATGGTTCGTATCATGGTGGGTACGTTGTTGGAAGTTCCCCATCGCTTTTCCCTCGATGACGTGGCGGAGATGTTAGCCGCAAAAGACCGTTCCCGCGCCGGCATGACCGCCCCCGCCCACGGTCTGTACCTGAATCGCGTGGAGTATTAAAACAGGAAAGGAGTGACGTTTATGAATACCGAAACCAAAAAAACCGTTCGCCGTCTTGATTTGACCCGAGGGGCACTGGTTTTAACCTTGATTTTGTATATCGCCGTCGCTCTGATTATCAATTCGTCCTATCTTACGGTGGATCGGCTTATGCGCCTTCGTTCCAACGTGATTTATGCCTTGGGAAGTTCCGGGGATACGTTGCAGTACGACGATGACGAAACCGTGGATCTGCAACTGTTTCAGGACGGATACGTGGTTTTGACCCGAAACGGAATTACGGTCTGCGGAGTGGACGGAAATATTTATTCTTCCCACATCTTACAGTATAAACAACCGGCAATGAAGGTCTGTGGAAAATATATTCTCTGCTTTGATCGGGGCGGCACGTCCTGGAGTTTATTGAACAGTTTCCGGATTCTTTGTTCCGGTACGGAAAGTGCCGATATTATCAACGGCGCCGTATCTGACGACGGATATTTTGCCATTGCCGCCGAACGCACCGAATACAAGGGGTGCGTTACCGTGTATAATACCAATGGTACCGACCTTTCCCGTTGGAATTCGGACAGTTACCTCATTGATTCCTTTTTTACCGAAAAAAATCGGCTGACCATCGTTTCGGTCGCGTCGGAACGGGAAAAGACCCATACCGTATTTACGGTCTTTAATTTTAAAAAGCCTGAGGCGGAAAAGGTTGCCACCGCATCGGATACTTTCCCCTTGGCACTTACCTTGAAAAAGAACGGAACCATCGAAATGCTTACTGCCACCGGTTCGGTTCTGTTTGACGGGGATACCGTTTCTTCCCCCTTTACATATCCCGAACCTTCTCCCGGATTGTACTGCCAAAGTGACGAAGGAACCATGATTTCTTATCAAACTACCACCGGCATGGTTTTAGTTCAGGGAATTTCGGCAAAAGGGGAATCACAATTTTCTTTGGAATATCCAACGTTGGTTTCTTTGGGGTGTTTCGGTGAGTATTATTTCGTTTTGACCGAAACAAACCTGTTTATTTTGGACTCCGGTGGAACTCTCGTTTTGGAACAACCCAACGCGGGATATTTCAAAGTTCTTGCTTCCCCCGAATTGTCGGTTCTTGTCGGCATTTCTTCTATTGAACGATTGGATTTGTCATCACTTCCGTAACGGAATTTTATATCATCACACTACAACATTTTTCAGGAGGATTTTTTATGGATCTGGCAATCAGTACCACCCTTGACCTTGTGATCGTCGCCATATTGGCAATCAGTATTTTCCTTGGAATTCGCCGGGGGTTGATTCGTTCCATCATCAGTTTGGTGGGAAGTATCGTCGCCTTAGTCTTGGCGTTGATCTTTTCTGCCAATTTGGGCGGTTATATTGATGCACACTACATCAATGCCCCCATGCGCAGTTGGGTCATCGACCAATTGTCTGCTTCCGTCGAGACCGTTTCTGCAACGGAACTGGATTTTGACGATCTGTTTGAAAATCAACCGGAATTTTTCACCGAAACCTGCGATTTTCTTGGGGTGGACGTGAATGAAATGGCGGCGTCTTATGAGAAAATGAAATCAGATGGGGTGGAACACGCCAAGAGTGCTATTATCACCGAGATGGTGGATCCCCTCTCCGCCCTGATCAGCCGGGTAATCGCCTTTGCGGTGATCTTCCTTGCGGCGATGGTCGGGATCGTGGTTATCTCCATGTTTTCTAAATTCCTTAACGGCTTGCCCATTATTCGCAAAATGGATAAGCTGGGAGGCGGACTTTTGGGCGTCGTGACAGGGATTCTCATCAGTTTCATCGTGGTTGCCATTCTTTCCACCGGTTCCAAATACGTTCTTCGGGATCGCAGTCCGGCAGAGTTGGAAAGCATTAAAAATAAGACCGTGGTCTATAAAATCTTCCACGATCTGGATCCGTTGACGCAACTTTTTGAAACCAAAGCGGATTAAAAATCCTCTTGTTTCCCTTTCCAAAAACTGGAAAAAACCTGTAAAACTCAATTAAAACCTTATTTTCGTAACCACAGAAAGGTAGTACCCTATGCTTTGCAGCAGATGTAAGAAGCGATCTGCCGTCATATTCGTGACCAAGATCGAAAACAACGAGACCGTCAACGAAGGTTTGTGCATTAAATGTGCCAAGGAATTGGGCATAAAACCCATCAGTCAGATGATTGATCAAATGGGAATTTCCGACGAAGAATTGGACGATATGTGCGAACAGATGAACGGCATGATGGGAGACGGCGACGGCTTTTCCACCCCCTCCTTCGACGGGTTTGAAGAGGGCGGTGCCCAATCCATGAACCTCTTCCAAAAGTTGATGAGTAATCTGACCGGCGGTATGCAACCTCCTGGACAAACTTCCGATTCTGCGCCTTCTTCCGATTCCAAAGAAGAAGGCAAGAAAAAAGAGAAAAAGAACAAAAAACAGCCGGAAGGTCCCAAACACAAATATCTGGACGCCTTCTGTCAAAATCTTACCGAAAAAGCCCGTAACGGTGCCACCGATCCGGTGATCGGTCGGGAGAACGAAATTCTGAGGGTGTTGCAGATCCTCAACCGCCGAACCAAAAATAATCCTTGTTTGATTGGGGAACCGGGGGTGGGGAAGACCGCCATCGCCGAAGGAATTGCCCAGCGCATCGTCACCGGGAATGCTCCGGCGAAAATCGCTCGGAAAGAAGTTTGGCTTTTGGATTTGACAGCGCTGATTGCCGGAACTCAGTTTCGAGGTCAGTTTGAAAGTCGGATCAAGGGATTGATTGAAGAAGTCCGTCAATTGGGCAATATTATCCTTGTCATCGATGAGGTTCATAATTTGGTTGGTGCCGGTGATTCGGAAGGATCCATGAACGCCGCCAATATGCTGAAACCCGCCCTTTCCAGGGGAGAAATTCAGGTTATCGGTGCAACGACCCTCACCGAATATCGCAAACACATCGAAAAGGACGCCGCCTTGGAACGCCGTTTTCAGCCGGTGGTCGTTAACGAACCTTCCATTGAAGATTCCGTCAAAATGTTGCAGGGGATCAAAAATCGATACGAGACCTTCCACCATATCCAAGTTCCCCAATACGTTTTGGTAAAAGCGGTGGAATTGTCGGAACGGTACGTTACCGATCGGTATTTGCCCGACAAGGCAATTGACCTTTTGGACGAAGCTTGCTCCAATGCGACGTTGAAAAATCCCATCTACGAAAAGACCTTCCTTGCGGAACAGAAGTTGGTGGAATTGAAGGAGAAAGTCAAAGAACTGGAAGGAAAAGAAGAACCGACCCAAGACGACTTTGCCGCCATTGCCACTGCCAAATCCGATCTGATGCGTGCCGAAGCGGAATATGACACTCTCGTCTCAGAACGAAGTGACGTGACCGTTACGTTGGACGATCTTGCTTTGATCATTGAACTTTGGACGGGAATTCCCTCTTCCAAAATTCGGGAACGGGAGCAAAATCAACTGGCTCGTTTTGAAGATGTCCTGCGGGCACGAATCAAAGGACAGGAAGAAGCTGTAACGAAAGTTTCCGACGCCGTTCGTCGCTCTCGGGTTGCCTTGGTTCCTCGGAAACGCCCCGTTTCTTTTATCTTCACCGGACCTACCGGCGTGGGAAAGACCGAATTGGTTAAGGTTCTTGCAAAGGAACTGTTCCATTCTCCCGAAACTCTGATTCGCTTGGATATGTCCGAATTTATGGAGAAGCATTCCGTTTCTCGTATCATCGGTGCTCCTCCGGGCTACGTGGGATATGACGATGCCGGTCAATTGACCGAAAAGGTTCGCCGAAAACCCTATTCCGTGATCCTTTTTGATGAAATTGAAAAAGCGCACCCCGATGTTCTCAACGTTCTTTTGCAAATTCTTGATGACGGACGGATCACCGATGCCCACGGAAAAACCGTGTCTTTCGAGCATTGTATCATCGTAATGACCTCCAATGCCGGGTCCCATTCCAAGGCGACTTCCGCCGGATTTAACCGTTCTTCCGCGGAATTGTCTGCGGAACGGACGAAAAAAGCCCTGTCGGAATTTTTACGTCCCGAATTTTTGAATCGTGTCGACGAGATCATTACCTTCCGTTCTTTGCCCGTGGACGTGTTCCCGGATATTGTGCGCCTCGCCCTGAACGAACTTGCCGACGGACTGAAGGAACGCGAGATCGGGTTTGAATGTACCGAGGAGGCAATTCAGTTGCTGGCGGAGAAATCCTATAGCGCCGAATACGGAGCACGAAACGTTCGTCGAGTGGTTCAAACCGAAATCGAAGACCGCGCGGTTCGGATCCTTTGCGAAACGTTTGAAATCCCCGAATCGGTTTCGGTTTCCGTTGTCAACGGGGAGATTCACGTTTCACTTTCTTTGAAGTAATGGCAAAACTTTAAAAAAACCTCAATACCCCTTGACAAATAAAACAAAATTCGCTATAATATTGATAAGAATACTTTAAACTCAAAAGGAGAGTATATGTTATGAAAAAGATTCTTACCCTTTTCCTGATCCTCTGCCTGCTTGCCTCGGTTGCGACCTGCTTCGCATTCTCCGCAAATGCAGAGGAAAAGGAGATTCAAGTTTCTGTCGGTCAGTCTTTTGAATGGAACGATCAGTCTCCTGCAGTCACCGGCGATCCTAAGTCGAAACTGAACTGGCACAAGAGTGGTGGAGTCAGCCCCGACGGGTTGTGGAGTTATCAGTTTTATGCCCTCGCCCGGAAAATGTACTTCAATATGCATGCTTGCGGAAATGACTTTGCTTGGAATGCTTCCAGTAACACAAAAAATGAAAGCGGTCTTGATTGGGCACGTGTTCTTAACTTGGGAAAGAGCTTCCACCCCGATGTCGCTGCCGATGTTGTTAAGGTCTTTAAATGTCCTTCCGGTGGTACGATTCAGATTTCTTCTATCGTTGCGCGTACTACGGACCTGAAGTCCGGTTCTTCTGCCACTGGTACATCCTTTGCTATTTACGTGGAAGACCGTTTGGTTTATCCGGAAGAAGGAGATGGAGAATATTTGACCCTCGTTTCTACTGACGAGCAGACGATCGATGTTACCGTTGACGTTGCTAAGGG
Source organism: Eubacteriales bacterium (assembly GCA_045603745.1). Lineage (GTDB taxonomy): Bacteria > Bacillota > Clostridia > Oscillospirales > UBA644 > RGIG995. The sequence continues at coordinate 21,885 of JAZUMQ010000017.1, forward strand.
AGAACGCGTTCGGATTCATATCGGTGCCATTGGTGATAATTCTAATGATGGTGTCAATATGTCTAATGTCATTACTTATAAAACTGTCAATAACAATGCTGCAGAAGGGGTAACGGAAGATACCTTGGTATTCTCCACTATTTCCAGAACCGAAGATACCCCCGACCTGCCCGATACCAATGATAGTAACACCGGCGGAGGATCAAAACTTCCCGTTAAGAACGACGGTTTGTCTACCGGTGCAATTATTGGTATCGTTGCCGGTGTGGTTGCGGTCGTCGGTATTGCCGTTGTCGTCGTTATCGTTCTGAAAAAGAAAAAACAGGACTAACATTGAAATAACATAAAAAAAGGAGCATCGTTAAGATGCTCCTTTTTATGGTTTATATCAGATTTTTGCGTCCCAAAGACCGCAGAAACTGTCAATGGGATCTTTGCCTCGGAAGGATTCCGCGCCGGTAATGAGGTTTTCGACCAACGCCGTCATAGTTTCCGGTTTGGAATCGTAGGCGTTGATATAGGTTCTTACCTGAGGAATATCCGCGAGCATGGTGGGGGTGTTAACACTGATTGCCACGACCGGTAATTCAAAGACGTACCAGGGAATTTCACCGCCGCCCTTGGATAATCCGAAGGAGGGTCTACCGTTAGCAACGTCGCAGAGCGTGATGACCAGATCTTGTTCGGATTTAAAATCTTCAATGGCGTTCTTCCCGGCAAAATACAGATTCAGGCTGGGTTTTTCTCCCGCAGCAATCTGTTTTTTCATTTTGTCAATGGGACTTTCGTAGAGGAAGGCGTCGAATCCTTTTTCAATCAAGCGATCCCGCAAATCTTCCGCAGGGTTCTTCTTTTGTCCACCGCCCCCCATCGCCATTTGAACCAAGGCGTCCATGGCACCTGCAGCACCTTTGACGTATACGATCATGATGCGCTTGTATTTTTTAGGGGTCAGGGGAAGAATTCCTTCGTCTTTGTATTTCACTAAGGTAATACAATCTTTGCTGATGTTGTCAGCAATTTTTTTGTATTCTTCTTTCCCAAGTCCCGTCAAGGCTTCCGGGGCGGGGACAAGTTCTTCCCTTGTCTTTTTATGCAGTCCCATTTTTGCTTTCAGACCCAAGATGCGGTACAATGCTTCGGTGATGCGGTCTTCGCTGATCTTTCCGGTTTGGTAGGCTTCCAGCATGGTATTGTAATCTTCGTCCGGATCGTTGAAGAATAAAAACATATCGCACCCGGCATTGATAGACGCCGGTAACATTTCTTTTCGGGTCATACGGTCGGTCATGGCGACCATATGGCTGGCATCGGTGACAACCATACCGTTGAACCCTAAGGTTTCCCGGAGAAGTCCGGTCATAATTTCGGGACACAACGTTGCAGGCATCATTTCTTCGTCGGAAATTCCGGGGACAATTTCCCGCATATATTCCGGCATCATAATATGACCGCCCATGATGGCGTCCAGATCCCCATCAATCAGAGTTTTGTAGACTTTACCGTAGGTCTCAAGCCATTCTTTTTGGTTGAAGGTATTGATGTTGTTTGCGATATGAGCATCGCGGAAATCCTGTCCATTGCCGGGGAAGTGCTTTGCGGCACAAGCAAAGCCGGGAATGGTATGGGCGCCGTCCAGATAAGCTTTGCTCATTTCTGCTACGCGGTCGGGGTCATTTCCGAAGGCCCGCGCCACCACTTCGGTATTCTGCCAATTATAGTGAATATCGCATACCGGCGCAAAAGCCATATTACAACCGATCGCCGCCGCTTCTTCGTTGGACGTCCGCCCCAAATCATGGGCGTATTGGGGATTTCCCGTCGCTCCGATCTTGATCCCCGATCCGATATACGTTCCGTCGGAGCAACTGCCGTTTCCTCCGGCTTCCGTGTTGCAGGCAATAAAGAGAGGAATTTTTGCATTGGTTTGCAAAATTCGGTTTTGCATCTGCACTGCCGCTCCGGGCATATTGTTGTAACGGCAACCGCCCAGATGATATTTTTCCATCAATTCTTTTAGATACGCTTCGTCCATTCCGGCGGTCAGTTGGAAAAATAATTGCCCCACCTTTTCTTCGTCGGTCATTCCCTCAATGGTGTTTTTGACCCATGCAATATCTTCGTCGGATAAATAGTACGGTCTTGCTTTCAGATCAATCATAATAAACGCTCCTCTTTTTTTGTAAATTGATTACGCCCCAAGATTTTTGCGGAATTGAAGGATCTTTTCTTTTTGATATTCTCCGCCGTAGGTTCCGTCGTTCAGATGTTTCAGGGCGGCGTTTATGAATTCTTCCCAACTTTCTTTTTCTTTCCGTACCAAAATGGGGAAGAAGAATACGCCGTTTTTCTCTGCCGCCTGTAAATCGCCGGGGGCATCACCGCACATAAGAACTCGGCAGGAATCGTATCCCTTTTTTAGAAGTTCCTGAATACAGTATGCTTTACTGCCGGCGTTTTGCACCAATACTATGTCGGTGTGGGGCAACAAACCGTGTTGTTCCCATTCTTCCAAAACCGCATCGGGATTCGCGCTGGAAACGATGGCGACATCGGCGTGGGTATGGGCAAAGGTTAAGGCTTCCTTTACCTTCTCAAAGGGAAGTTTCAAATCGTCTGGCAGTTTTGTAATGGCAGCGTTGACGGAGACGCTCCAATGCAACGCTTTTTCCAAGGCAATGGAATTTGTTGTTTCAAGGGCGCGTTTCAGCGCATCGTTGGATAATTCGTCGCTCTCTTTGACCCACCGATTCAATCGGTCAAGATCTTGAATTTTACAGTATTTTTCGTTAATCTCCGTCAAGGCAAGCGCCAGTCCCTTGAATCGATTGATCCCCCGGGTCATGGTATAAAGATTGATCTCGTTCCACCGTGTGAGGATTTCATTGTTCCATGCTTCCAGCCCCCACTCTGCCACCATACAGGGTCCAAAACACCGAATATGTTTTACGTCCATGGTGTCCATAGCGCAACCGTCACTGTCAATGCAGATCAGCAGGTCTTTTTGCTTTTTAAACGTGGTAAGATCCATAACGTTCCCCTCAAAGTTCTGTATATTTTGATTATATCATTTCTCTCTGTTCTTGTCAAGATTTTTTTAACGTCAGTATTTCCGGAATTTCCATAATTATCCGCTGTGAATAAAAACTTTTGTTTTTTCAAAACAAAGATTATTCGATAAAAAAAGCACTTGCAAAATGCAAGTGCTTTTTTCTGGGGTGGGTAGTGGAATTCGAATCCACGGCCTCCAGAGCCACAATCTGGCGCTCTAACCAACTGAGCTATATCCACCATATAAAAAGGGAATCGAAAACTGGATGGTGCATCCGGAGGGACTCGAACCCCCGACCTATTGCTTAGAAGGCAATTGCTCTATCCAGTTGAGCTACGGATGCGTGTATGGAGCGGATGACGAGAATCGAACTCGCACGACCAGCTTGGGAAGCTGGGGTTCTACCACTAAACTACACCCGCACGTCAATTCAGCCTAACTATTATATCACAAATGCCCCCTTTTTGCAAGAGGGCAAAAGGGAATTTTTTGTGACATATCCGATGGACGAACCTTGAAATCCGGTCTATTCTTGAAATTCCGTAAGAAATGCCCGGTATCGGCGAGGGAGATATGAATCTTGTAATCGCCGATTTTCCCGGGCGGCGATGGATACGGAACGGTAATATTCTTTCCACAAGTTTTGAAAAACCGTTTCCGGTTCAGAGAGGGAAAAGGAGACTTTTTTCTCCGAATACAAAACTTTCCATTCATTCCCGTTGTAAATTCCGTACAACGATCGCTTGCAATCGTAGATCAAAAAAGATTGGTCGTTGAATCTTCGAGAAAAATGGGGCATGATAAAGGGGAGAATGTTGTTGTCCGGGGCAAATTCGGCGCAATACAACCCCTCTTCACTTTGTGCAAAGCGGAGAAACCCCAGCATATGGTTGATCTCCAGCGTTACCCGGGCGGCCATGTCGTAAAAATGCATGACGTTAGGATCTTGGTATCGTTTTTGCACGTCATTTCCGTATTTGAAAACCGAAAGAATCCAGTAAAACAATTTTCGGTTTTTCTCCGGGTCGCAGGAGGCGTAAGCGTAGGTCATTTGATGCAAGCCGGAAATCCCAATTCGAGTAAAGATGCCTCGTTCCACCCGCAGGGCTTTCCCTTCGTCGGGTTTTATCGTAACGATTTTCGATAATAGGGGCGGCTCGGTCAAGTTGCCGTCGGTAATCAGGTCGGGCAACGCTTTGTCTTGGTACGCCCGGAATACAGCGGAAAGAAATCCGTTCAACCCGCCGGAGTATTGATAAATCAGCATAAAAACACCATAAGAGAGTTGAGAGTTAAGAGTGAAGAGTGGAGAGTTAAGATTTTATTTTGCACTTTGCATTTTGCACTTTGCATTTTGCATTTCTTACAGTTCTCCTGTGAGCGCCGTTCGTTTGGCTTCGTTTAACAGATTTGCGGCGTCGGTGAGGGAGATTTGCCCCGGTTCTTTTTCTGCAAAAGCAGGAGCAAGAAGATAGGAGCGCAAGACCGTCCGATTCTCTCCGCAACCGTAATATTTGCCGTTACAGGTAATAAAATGTGCGGCACGGCGGAGAACCACCTTCATGCGTTTCAGATCTTCGTAGTGTAACGTTGCGGTTTTTCGAGCTTCGGCAATCCGCCACGCCGATTTGATCCCGATGCCCGGAACTCGCAACAACATTTCATAAGGGGCGGTGTTGACCTCTATGGGAAAATATTCCGGGTGACGCAACGCCCAATCGGATTTCGGGTCGACGGCGGGGTCAAAATTTTGCCCCGGTTCCAGCAATTCTTCCGCGGTAAATCCGTAAAATCGCAGAAGCCAATCTCCTTGATATAAGCGGTTTTCCCGCAACAGATCCGGTGGTTTTACCGGCAACAGGGAAGGATTTCCCACCGGAACGTAAGCAGAATAATAGACCCGTTTCATGGCAAATCGACGATATAATCCCTCGCTCAACCGCAGAATTATACCGTCCGGATCCGGGGTCGCACCGATGATCATTTGAGTGGTTTGTCCGGCGGGAAGAATTTTTGCTCTGCTTTTCAACGCAAGGGCTTTTTCCGAAATTTTCGCTAATTGTTCCATGGGCTTGAGAATGGACTCTTTCGTCTTTTGAGGGGCTAACATTTTTAATCCCTCTGAAGACGGAAGCTCGATGTTTTCGCTCATGCGATCGACGTATCGGGCGGCAAGATCAATCCAGTCCGGATCGCAACCGGGAATGGCTTTGAGATGAATATAGCCGAAAAATCGGTATTCCGTTCGCAACAACATCACCGTTTCGGTTAACCTTTGCATGGTCTCGTTGGGAGAGAAGAATACGGCGGAAGATAAAAACAACCCCTCAATGTAATTTCGCCGATAAAACCCTACGGTGATCTCGCAAATCTCTCGAGGCGTCAGCGTTGCCCTGGGAATATCTTCTTCCCGTCGACTTGCGCAATATTTACAGTTGTAAACACATTCGTTGGACATTAGTATCTTTAATAAGGAAACACATCGTCCGTCCGGGGTAAAAGAGTGGCAGATGCCCGCCGGGGCGCAATCCCCTAAGACGCCTCGTTTTCCCCCTCTCGCAGAACCGGAAGAAGAACAGGATACGTCGTATTTTGCTCCTTCCGTCAAAATCCGGATTTTATCTTCCACCGTCATTCCCGGCAAAACCGCCGGAGCAAATTCCTCCATTAAAATTCCCCTTTCAAATAATATCGAACATCAGTTCGAGTATATTATAGCACAAGTGTTCGAGAAATTCAAGTAGGGGAGATAATATTTCAAACATATTTACGATTTATGGAATAAAAATCCACAATTAAAATGATTAAAAATTGATAAAAAAGCGTAAAAATAAAAGAAAACAAAAGAAATAGGACTGTAAATTAAAACGAAGCGTGAATTTCTGACCTTATTTGACCTTTTTAAAGGTTGCGTTTTTCTCAAAAAAGGTGTATAATAAAACCATAAAGGTCAAAGATGGTCAAAGTCAAATTTTGATCAAAGGAGGTTTTCCTATGAAATCCAGTGATCTGATCGCTGCCTTTTTGATTGAGGCGTTGGAACAACAAAACGGATCCTTGGAATTGCAACGCAACGAACTTGCCCAGCAATTCAACGTCGTTCCAAGCCAGATCAATTACGTGATCTCCTCCCGCTTTACTCCGGAGCACGGCTACATCATTGAAAGCCGTCGGGGCGGCGGAGGATATATCCGGATCCGTCGGGTGCAAAGTGATAAGAGAACCCATATCATGCACATCGTTAACGCCGTAGGGAAGAATATCAACTGTTTTAACGCCGATTTATTCTTGAAGAATATGTTGGATTACGGTTACCTTTCTTCCGAACAGGTTCGCTTGATCCGTGCCGCCCTTTCGGAAAATGCCCTGTCGTCCCTACCTGCTGCGGTACGGGATTTCGTCCGGGCAGATATTTTCAAACACATGCTTATTTCCATTGCATCGGAATAATAATTAAAAAGGAGTATTTGTTATGCTTTGCGAAAATTGCAAAAAGAACACCGCCACCACCTATTTCAAGCAGACTATTAACGGAAAAACCCGTGAAGTGTTTCTCTGCTCCGAATGTGCCGCCAAGCTGGGATTGGGAGATTCTATGATGAATTTCGGGAATTTTGGTTTTGGCTTGAGCGCCATGTCCGATCTTCTCGGTTCTTATTCCACCCCCGCGGCTTCCCGCTGTCCTACTTGCGGTATGACGCTGAAGGAAGTTTCCGGGTCGGGTATGATGGGTTGCGCCGATTGTTACGATACCTTCCGGGATTACCTGCGCAAACTGTTGCCCCGAATTTCCGGAAATAAGGTCCACACCGGAAAAGTTCCCCATTCCTCCGAAGGAGAAAAGGGAGACGATCTGACGTCGTTGAAAGCAAAACTGGCAGAGGCGATAAAAACCGAAAGCTTTGAAGAAGCCACCGTTCTGCGGGATAAAATCCGGGCGTTGGAATCTCAAAATCAGGAATAAAGGAGGGCAGTGTGATGAAAGATAAGAAGGAAAAACGAATCGACCCTAATATGGTAGTTTCTTCCCGAATCCGCCTTGCCCGAAACCTGAAAAAATATCCCTTTCCCTCTCGTTTGACCGATAAGATCGCCGGGGAAATGAAGGAAGAATTACACGGCCTTTTAGCAGATTATCCCGAAGAATCCTTTGATTTTCTGGATATGAAAAACGTTTCTTCCGTGCAGGCGGGCGCGATGATGGAAGAACATCTCATCTCTCCCGAGTTTACGAAGTCCGGGGAACGTTCCGCCCTTTTGCTGGGACGGAATAAGCGTCTTTCGGTGATGATCAACGAAGAAGACCATCTGCGAATTCAGGCAATGGCACCCGGTTCCTGTTTGCAGGAATTATACGATGCCATCAATACGCTGGACGACTATATTGACGAGAAAGTGGAATATGCCTTCTCGGAAAAATACGGTTATCTGACGGCGTGTCCTACTAATCTCGGTACCGGCATCCGGGCTTCGGTGATGTTGCATCTTCCCGCATTGACCCGCCGGGGCTTGATGGATCGGGTGATCAATTCCGTTTCCCAAGTGGGGATTACCGTTCGCGGATTGTACGGTGAGGGTACTCAAGCGGGTGCATGCCTTTATCAGGTTTCCAATTCCGTTTCGTTGGGTATGAGCGAAAAGGAAACGGTGGAATTATTGGATCGCATCGTTGCCCAGATTTGCGATTCCGAAAAAGTTGCCCGGGAACATTTGTATTCCGAACTTCGTACCCAGGACGATCTGTTCCGTTCTTACGGAATTCTCAAGGAATGCCGTATGTTGACCTCTGCTGAATTTCGTGCCCTGTATTCCAAGGTTCGCCTTGCGACGGAGTTGCATCTTTTGAATTTGAATCTGTCCGATCTGGATCGGTTGTTTATCGAATGTCAGCCCTATAATCTCATGCTGACCGGAGAGGTGCAATCCGATGCGGAACGGGATCAGCGTCGGGCAACGTTGGTGCGGGAACGCTTGAACTAATCTGATTTTTTTAATTCAAACAACACGAGGTGATTTGATGTTTAATAATTTCTCTCAGAAAGCCACCATGGCTTTGAATTTTGCCCTGCAAGCCGCCCGGGAGTTGGGTCATTCCTATATCGGAACGGAACATCTTTTGGTCGGGTTGGTTCAAACCGAGGACAGCGTGGCACAAAAAGCCTTGTCTGATGCGGGAATTACTGTAGAAGGGCTGATCAGCCGAATCGCCGAATCGGTGGGGACAGGAACTCCGTCTAACGTTTCGGGGCAGGATATGACCCCCAGAATGAAAAAGATTTTGGAACAATCTTATCTGGAAGCCCGGCAGCTGGGACACAACATTATCGGTACGGAACACTTGCTTTTGGCTCTATTGAAAGAGACCGACTGCAAAGGGGTGGAACTGATCGAGACCGAAGGAGCAGATGCGCGGGAGATCTCTGCGGAGATTCTGGAATTGTTGGGAATTGTAGCTTCCAATTCTCAGAAAAAGGGAACCGCCGCAAAAAAAAGCGGTGGAAAAACGCCGGGATTGGATCAATACGGTGTGGATTTGACCGAACAGGCAAAGGAACGGAAAGTCGATCCGGTCATCGGACGGAGTGACGAAATCGCCCGGGTTATTCAGGTGTTGTCTCGCCGCACGAAAAACAATCCCTGTCTCATCGGGGAGCCGGGAGTTGGGAAAACCGCCATTGCCGAGGGGCTTGCCCAACATATCGTGGACGGTGCCGTTCCCGAAATGTTGAAGGAAAAGCGCGTCGTGACTTTGGATATTGCTTCGATGCTTGCCGGTTCCAAATATCGGGGTGATTTTGAAGAACGGCTGAAAAACGTCATCGACGAAGTAAAAAAAGCCGGAAACGTCATTCTCTTCATCGACGAATTGCACGTTTTGGTGGGAGCCGGTTCTGCGGAAGGTGCTATGGACGCGGCAAACATCTTGAAACCGTCCCTTGCACGGGGAGAAATCCAGGTCATCGGAGCCACCACCCTCAACGAATATCATAAGAATATCGAAAAAGATGCGGCGTTGGAACGGCGTTTTCAGCCTATTATCGTGGCAGAGCCCACTGTGGAAGACGCCATCGAAATCTTGAAAGGACTTCGGGATAAATACGAAGCTCACCACAAGGTTCGCATTACCGACGAAGCCATCGAATCTGCCGTCAAACTCAGCAAACGTTATATTCAGGATCGGTTCTTGCCCGACAAAGCCATTGACTTGATGGACGAAGCTGCCTCCAGAATCCGCATTTCCAACCTTACTTCTCCGCCGGATTTAAAAGAAAAGGAAGAAGAAATTGCCCGTTTGGGTGCAGAAAAGGAAGACGCGGTTCAAAATCAGAATTTTGAAGAAGCCGCTCGAATTCGAGACGAAGAAAAGTCGAAAAAAGCGGAATTGGACGAATTGCGCAAGAAATGGAGCGAAGAGGCTTCCGGCAGAGAATTGACCGTCGGTGCGGAGGAAATTCAGGAAGTGATCTCCCAATCCACCGGAATTCCCGTCCGGAAACTGATTTCCGAAGAAGGCCAGCGCCTTTTGAATATGGAATCCATTCTTCATCAGCGTGTGGTTGGACAGGAAGAAGCGGTGGTTGCCGTTTCCCGTGCCATTCGTCGGGGCAGAGTGGGATTGAAAGACCCCAAACGCCCCATCGGTTCTTTCTTGTTTTTAGGTCCTACCGGGGTCGGAAAAACGGAACTTTCCAAAGCCTTGGCGGAAGTGATGTTCGGCGATGAAACGGCGATGATTCGGATTGATATGTCCGAATATATGGAAAAACACACAGTTTCCCGTCTTATCGGTTCTCCTCCGGGATACGTGGGATACGACGAAGGCGGTCAATTGACCGAAAAAGTACGTCGCAAACCCTACGCGGTGGTTCTGTTCGATGAGATTGAAAAGGCTCACCCCGACGTGTTTAACGTGATGTTGCAGGTTCTTGACGACGGTCAGCTGACCGACGGACAGGGGAGAACGGTAGACTTTAAAAATACCGTGATTATTATGACCAGTAACGTGGGCGCGAAAAACATCGCAGAAAAGAAAAAACAACTGGGCTTTGCTCCCACGGAAGGGGAATTTACCCGCACCCAGGAAGAAATTCGGGAAAGCGTGATGGGAGAGTTGAAACACACGTTCCGTCCGGAATTTCTGAATCGCATCGACGATATTATCGTCTTTTCTCAGTTGCGCAAAGAGGATATTCGTCAGATTGCCCTGCGCCTGACCGAACAAGTGACCAAACGCTTGTCCGAAATGGGAATTTCCCTTACCCTTACAGACGATGCCTTGGATCTGTTGGCAGACAAAGGGTTTGACGCTTCTTACGGAGCGCGTCCTCTTCGCCGCGCCATTCAAACTATGGTGGAAGACCCGCTGGCGGAGAAGATGTTAAGCGGTGATTTCACCAAAGGCGATGCCGTCACCGTATCGGCTTGCGAAAGAAAGTTGACTTTCTCAAAACAATAAAACAACAAAACGCTCCCTGATTATCAGGGAGCGTTTTACTGCAATTTTTAATACCGTTTTGGTTTATAGTTGCTCTAAGAAGGAATCAATGCCTTCATCGGAAGAAAGATCGGGGTTTTCAACGGGGGATTTTTGCAACAACCACAGTTCCGTCAGTTCACTCCGGCTTCCGGGAGCCACGTCGCATAGGGGAGAGAGACTTTCGATTTCAATGAAGTTGGGATTTGTATAAGTTTCAAAGGAGCAACCGTTGTCGGGATATACGGCATCGGGGTGATGGGTCATGTGGAATTTGGTAAAAACTTCGCCGTTGAGAAGATAATGTACTTTTCCGCCCTTCAGGTCAAATCCCAATTTAAAGGGGGTGGTTGCCGTGGGATCCTGGCGAAGGGTAACGTATTTATTAAACCACGTTACCCGGGGATCTCCCATGTTGGTATAGGGCCATGCCATAATGGTGCGGTTAGAAAGAAGCCCCGTATCGTCGGTGTTCATGGGAATGATCTCCGTTCCCCCTTGCGCCGACACCGTAAGTCCCCAAATGGCAAACCGTAACGGTTTATCTCCGATGTTCGTCACTCTCATGGTGACCAAAAGGGCATTTTCCTTGTCTTCCGGCAGGGTAACTACCATTTCTTTGAAGACGGAATTTTCCATTTCAAAGGGGGCGTAGAAGGAAATGGTCTTTCCGTCCGGTTCTATCCGGTAATCCACTTTTTCCAGGTCGGGATAATAGGTTTCGGGATAGGATTCGGGAGAGAGCCAGATTCGGTGTCCGCCCAGATTTTCCCATTGTTTTCCTTCTCCGAAGAAGTCTTCAAATACTTTGTCGGTAAGTCCTCCCAGCAATGCCCGATCGTCTTGCATGAAGTTTTGACCGTCCACAAAGCCGAATCGAATGATGCGGGGACCCACGTCTACGGTGACGTAGGCTTCTACCGTTCCGTTGTCCATTGCGATAACTCTGCCGAAATCTTTATAGCTTTCGATTTCTCTGATGTTGATCATTATAAAAACTCCTTTTATTCATAAATATCTTCACAGATCCAAGCGTCGAAATCTTTTTTTGCTTGGGTCAGTTCTTCTTTTGTCTGCACCGTCCAGCCGATGGGAAACGCCTTCCAGACGTCGCGGCAGAGACGGAATGCCAAAGTTTTTGGGTAACGAACGTCGTAGGCGATGAAATCCGGTTTTGCAATAACGTTCAATAATAGGTTTTTAACCGCAAAAAGCTGCAATTTATTACCCTTTTCCTGATGTTTGAAAAAGTCAGACGATAACTGTCCCCGCAGTACGTTGGGGCGATTTTTTCGCAACCAGTTTAAAACGAAGGGGTGAAAGGATTCTACGCAATAACGCCCGGGGTAATGGTCGAGAATTTCAAAGGCTTTCGGGCAGACCGAAAGGTCAAATCCGGGGATTTTCATTTCGATAATCAACGGAATTTTTCCGTCTACTACTTCCAAAACCTGTTTCAGCGTGGGCACGCCGTCGGGTTTTCCGTTCAGAGACATTTTAGAAAGCTCTTCCGCCGTGTAGTCAATGACCTTTCCGTCGATTCCCGTCACCCGGTTCAGGGTCAGATCGTGAAATACCATTACCTGTCCGTCTTTTGATAACTGAATATCTAACTCGATTCCCAAGCCTCGTTCTACGGCTTTTTCAAAGGCGCGCAGGGAGTTTTCGGGAAGATTTTTGTCGTGTAATCCCCGATGGGCAAATTCCACTCCCACAAAATCTTCGTAGGGGGGACGTTTTTGGGGGGAGCGCGGTTTGATTAAAAACAAGAAAACAAGAAAGGCCAACAGCAATCCGGCGACGATTCCGCCGGCGAGGTAGAGCCAAATCATTCCGTTTCCTCCTCAAACTGTTCCATGACGCTCTTTTTCGGTTCGGGTTTGGAATCTCCGTGTTTGACAAACAACATCGTTACAAAGGACAATGCCACGAAAATGGCGGCGTAGGGGAAAAGGCTTGTCATTGCTACGTTATCCATGAACAACCCGGAAACGGTGGGTGTCAAAGATTGTGCAGCCATGGAAGCGGTGTAGTAATATCCGGTGTATTTTCCTACGTCTGCACCGGTGCACATTTCTACTACCATGGGGAAGGAGTTGACGTTGATGGTTGCCCAGGCGACCCCCGCAAGGCAGAACATGATGGACATGAGCCAAGAGGGCGTGGACGCGGTGATGAAGCAGCCGGCAAAGAATGCGGTAAACAACATGGCGATGCCTGCCAAAATGGTCTTTTTCCGTCCGATCTTCGAGGCGATCATCCCCACGGGAAGATAGGCGATGATCGCGGCAACGTTTGCCAGAAGCAGGGTTGTGGTTGCATCTTTATCCAAAACGTTTTGGGCGTAGACCGTGTATTTGGACGTGATGGCATTGTATCCGAAGAACCACAGTACGATGGACGCCAACATAAAAATCAGGCTGCGGAATTTTGCCTTGTCCAGCTTCTTTTTCGTTCCGGCGTCAGTCTTTTCCTCTTCTTTGTCGATGCCGAGGCGAAGGCTTTCTGCCTGCATTTCTGCCACCCATTTAGGTTCTTTTACGGTCAAAAGGAAGAGAATCAACGCTGTCAGCATCAAACCGCCTACGACGGCGTAAACGCCGGTGTAACTCATATAAGCGTTCTTTACCTTGGAGATTGCCAAAACCGAGCCGATTCCCAAAACGATGATTCCTCCGGCGTTGCCCATCAGATTGATGATGGCATTTGCTTTAGAACGCAAAGGTTTCAGCGTCACGTCAGGCATTAACGCTACTGCGGGGGTTCGGAAGGTTGCCATGGAAAGTAATAAGAGTAATAAAATCCCGATAAACAGAATAATCGTCGTGGGATTTTTTTCTGTTACAGAAGCGGCGCAGGCCTGTCTTGCGGGAACCACGTGGCGGGTGTAGAGATTTACTTCAACTTCTCTTCCAAAACTGTTTGTTTCCGTAGTTTTTGAATCGGTGGTCAGTTGGGAAAATTCTTCCCGAGTATAGAGATCCGCCAGTTTGAATTCTACTCCCTCCGGAGTGTGTAACACGGTATCTTTCTGTTCGTCGTAAATGACTTGCATTGTGGCAACGTCATTGACGTTTGTGTATTTTTCAATGTTTTTCAACTGAATGTTATCCGCGACCGAAAGCAACATCAGAAAGGCCACTGCTAAAATCGTTCCGGTGCGAACGAAGGGGGTACGTCGTCCGCTTTTCCCTTTATGACGATCGGAAATCCCCCCGAATAACGGCAACATGAACAACGCCAGAATATTATCCAGCGCCATGATGATTCCCGATGCGGTTTGGCTCATTCCGAATTTACTGGTCAAGGTCATTGCAATGGTTACGTCGTAGATCTGCCAAAAGGCACAAATAAGAAAGAATGCAAACCCGACGAGAATGGTGCGTTTGTAGTTCAGTTTCATAACAAAACCTCTCTTAAATCACTATTTTTACATCTCTTTTATTGTCCAACGATTTCCAATTTATTATACCACATCAGCGCCAGTTTGTCAATGAAAAAAATATTTTCCCGCAAAGAAAATTCAGAGGGAAGCAACAAGCGTCAAAATCTTTTAAGAGATATATGGGTTTTTGATGAGAAACGAAAATGTAAAATATTTTTCACAAATACCCCCTTGCTTTTTCGTGGAATGTGTGATATAATATCTAAGCGCTAAAAAATGCTGGTGTAGCTCAGCTGGTAGAGCAGCTGATTTGTAATCAGCAGGTCGGGGGTTCAAGTCCGTCCACCAGCTCCACCTCTTTTTACGCAAAACTGAATATGGGCGAGTTCCCGAGTGGCCAAAGGGGGCAGACTGTAAATCTGTTGCATCTTGCTTCGGTGGTCCGAATCCACCCTCGCCCACCAAACAAAAACACCACCCGATTGGGCGGTGTTTTTTGTTTTGGTAGTCGAAATAAACCCCCGGTTCTACCGGGGGAGCGGTAAACCGCTTTAGTAAAAACAGACTCGGCGAGCTTTATGCAAGCCGAAACTAACAAGAGGGCTTGAAATCAATTAAACCTCCAAGTATAATGGTAGTGGTTTGGCGACCGCATTACCAAAATACAAGGAGGCATAATTGATGAAAAAAGAAAACAATGAAATTCGCAGTACCGCCCATAGCAAATACAGATGTCAGTATCACATCGTGTTTGCTCCAAAGTACCGAAGAAAAGAGATCTACGGAAAATTGAAAAAGGATATAGGAGAAATTCTGCGAAAGTTGTGTGAACAGAAAGACGTAGAAATTCTTGAAGCAGAAGCGTGC
>JAZUMQ010000018.1:0-23356 GCA_045603745.1 Eubacteriales bacterium
TTTTTTTGTGGTATAATGAGACATAGTGATTGAGAGCCTTTCTGTTAGGTTTTTGTTAGGGGTAACATTATTTTAGCAGATCTCAATCACTTTTTCAATACTCTGGAGTGTTTTAGTCTCACATCTATTGTAACATAACACTTATTTTTGACATTTTTTCACTTTTGCTCTTGAAATACGATAAAAAATATGCTATAATTGAAATTGGTATGGTATCTCAATTTATTTCGGCATTTGCCGGAGGAAAGAGTTTGCATATGAACGTAACTGCAATCGTTCCTTCCCTGAATCCGGACGAAAAATTTCTCCGGGTGGTGGAAGGATTGGTGGAAGCCGGATTTGAATCGATTATCCTTGTGGACGACGGAAGCCGTCCCGATTGTCGTGTCTGGTTCGAGCGCGCCATGGAATATCCTCAATGTACCTTGTTGCGCCACGGAAAAAATTTGGGGAAAGGTCGGGCGCTGAAAACGGCGTTTAATCATTTTTTGTCCTTGGAAAACGGACACGTGGGGGTTGTGACCTTGGACGGTGACGGTCAACACGCCATGCCCGATGTTGTGAATTGTGCCAAGGCGTTGGAAGAAAATCCTGGAAGTTTGGTTCTCGGCGTCCGGGTCTTTTCCGGGGATCACGTTCCCGCCCGTTCCCGGTTGGGGAATAATATCACCTCTTTCATTTTTAAATCCCTTTGCGGAATTCCCGTCAGCGACACCCAGACGGGTCTGCGGGGAATTTCTGCGGAATTTTGTCGGTACCTTTTGGACGTGAAAGGGGAGCGGTTTGAATTTGAAACCAATATGCTTTTGGAGACCCGTCGGGCGGAAGTTTCCATTCGGGAAGTTCCCATCGAGACGGTGTACATTGAAGAAAATAAATCTTCCCATTTCCGGGTGATCCGGGATTCCGTTGCCATTTACGGCTTGATTTTGAAGTACCTTTCTTCGTCCATTTTGTCTTTTGTGTTGGATTGGGGATTATTTACGCTTTTGATTTGGCTTTTGGGAAATATTGCCGGAGATTTGGCGGAAATTAACATCTACATTGCCACCGCGGGGGCGCGGATCGTTTCGTCGCTCTTTAATTTTGCATTGAACCGTACGGTGGTGTTCCGCTCCCGGGACGGAATCGGCAAGACTATGGTTCGGTATTATATTCTTTGTGTATGTCAGTTGCTCTGTTCCGCCGGGCTGGTTCATCTGTTGTCTCTGACCGGCTGCCCCTCTGCCATTGCCAAGATTCCGGTAGATATTCTTCTGTTTTGCGTCAGTTTCCGAATTCAACGCAGTTGGGTATTTCGGAAATAGAGTTTGAGCATTTTTTCTCGTTCAAATTTTTGCATTTTGCATTTTAAATTTACATAGGAGTGTTTGTCGTGCCTTACGTTGAAGGTTCCGTTCGTACGGAAAACGAATCGGAAAAAAGAGTTCCTATCCGCGGACGTCGTCGAAAAAAGAAACTGAGGGTTGCCCGCCGGGTTGTCGGCAGAGTTTTTGCCGTGCTGGGGGTATTCCTTCTTGCCCTGATTGTTTTGGTCGTAGGCGCCGTCACCATTATTTGTCGCGGCCCTTCCACTTCGGCGGCGGAAGTATTTGTTAACACCGTCATGGAAACGTCGGCGGCAAAGTTTGTTGCCCGCATTTACTATTCCGAAGAAGAAGTGAACGCGATTTTGCGGAAATATTCCGTCATTGAAACCGACGAAGTCACCCAATCCACCACCCCCTTCGATCCCCTTGATGAAGAAGAAAAAGATGAAATCATTATCGAAGAAGTGACGGGATCAACCTTCCGGGGACGTATGATGATCGTTCGCGATCCGTCGCGGGTGCAAGTGGGGGCTCTTCCGGTATATGACGGTCGTCCGGGAAAACGTGTGGAAGAGTTTTATGCAGATTACGGAGCCATTGCCGCCATCAATGCCGGTGGTTTTGAAGACGTCGGCGGCGTCGGGAACGGTGGCACGCCCTTGGGAATCGTCATTCACGAGTCCAAGTTGATGTTTGGCTCTCTTACCGATACTTCTTCCGTGATCGGTTTTGATCAAAACAATGCGCTGGTCGTAGGGAATATGACCGGACAAGAGGCTTTGGATCGGGGGCTTCGGGACGCCGTATCTTTCGGGCCGGTCTTTATCGTCAACGGAAAAGCCGTAGATATTACCGGTAACGGCGGAGGACTCAATCCTCGAACCGTTATTGGACAGCGTGCCGACGGCGCGGTGCTTTTGTTGGTCATTGACGGAAGACAAGCCAGCAGTTTGGGGGCTTCTTACAAAGATTGTGCCCAGATTATGCTGGACTACGGTGCCGTCAACGCCGCCAATTTGGACGGTGGTTCTTCCAGTATGATGATGTACAAGGGCGAAGTCATCAACGTTTGCGCTTCCCTCTACGGTTCTCGCAGATTGCCCAACGCCATCGTGGTAATGCCTGAATCCAAGTCTGAGTGAGGTGTCGTATGAAGAAACATTGGTTCAAAATCACCCTTCTTTCCATTACGTTGATCCTCGGGGTTGTGATCTGGGGTCTTTTGGATACGTTGTGGAATAATATGGCGGAATATGAAGCCAATTCCGAAATCGGTGCCGTGACTGAATACTTTCAGCACCTTGAAAAAGAAGATTACGAGTCGATTTTGCAAGCGTCTGGATTCGTTTTTGACGAAAAGAATTCCAAAGAAAATTATATTCAATATTTGAAAGATACTTTCGGTTCGGATTTTTCCGACCTGCGGTTTGCCGGCAGAGACGGTGAAACTTCCGGAGAAAAGGTCTACCGCATTTATTCCGGAAATACCCCCTTGGGGTCGGTTCGTCTGATCCCGACGGAGGGGCAAAAACGGAAATGGAACGCGGTGGCAGAAGTAAAATATGCCGATCCGATGACGGTCGTAGCCCCTGCATATATTGGAGTTTCCGCAAACGGAACATTCCTTCCCAACGACGGAAAATCCGGGGAAATTCACGAAGATTTCTCGGGATTGGAACAGTTTATTTCGGTTCCTCGAAAAAAGACCTACACCTTAGACGGCTATCTCTATGCCCCGGAAGTTTCTGCCGTTGCTCCTGACGGAACGGAATGTGTCAAAACCGTCGCGGAAGACGGAACGGTTCATTTTACCGTTCCCGTTGCAGAAAAAGATAAGGCAACCTTTGAAGTGTTGATGACCGATTTTTCCAAACTTTACGCCAATTATATCACAAAAGACGCAACCTTCAAAATGCTGAAACCCAAGATGTTGCAGGGAACGGAATTTTATGAATCGGTTCGAACCTTCTATAACGGTTGGTACATTGATCATACCCGATACGAATTCCGGGATATGGAAATTTTCAACATCATTCGCCCCGACCAAAACACTTTTGTGGGAGATATAAGATTTGATTACGTGGTCTTTCGGGGAACGAAAGAGTACAAATATCCTTCCGCATACCGTCTTTCCTTCTGTTATTCAGACGGGCAGTGGTTGTTGGCAGATCTGAAAATTAAATGATGTATTATACCTATCTGTTGCGTTGCACCGACGGGTCTCTCTATTCCGGCATTGCATCGAATCTTTCCCGTCGAATGAAGGAACATTTTACAAAAGATCCGAAGTGCGCAAAATATACCCGCACTCATACTCCGCAAGAATTGTGTGCGGCGTGGGAAAGTTCTGACCGTGCTTCCGCATCGCGATTGGAATACCGGCTCAAACGACGGACAAAGGTTCAAAAAGAGCTGCTTGCCGCCGGGGGAGAGTTGTCTCAAGTTTTTGATGATTTGGAGTTTTGTGCTCAATATCGTCCTCTTGCTCCGGAAGAACTGCCCCATGAATAAGTTTTTTACAAGTGTTTTATACTATAATCAGAAATCAATAATTTGGAGGTATATCCCATGAAAGATCTGAAAGGCACCAAAACCGAACAAAACCTGCGAGACGCTTTTGCCGGGGAATCTCAGGCCCATACCAAGTATTTGTATTACGCTTCCAAGGCAAAAAAAGACGGCTACGTTCAAATCGGAAATCTCTTTGAAGAAACCGCAAAGAACGAAAAGGAACACGCCAAAATTTGGTTCAAACTTCTTCATAACGGTGCGGTTCCCGGCACGGAAGAAAATCTCGCCGACGCCGCCACCGGAGAAAATTACGAATGGACGGAAATGTATTCCCGCATGGCAGACGAAGCGGAAGAAGAAGGGTTCAAAGACATTGCCCGCCTGATGCGTGGCGTTGCCAAGATTGAAAAGGAACACGAAGAACGCTACCGCAAACTGCTCTCCAATATCGAAGAAGGCCTGGTCTTCTCCAGAGAAGGGGATACCATGTGGCAATGTTCCAACTGCGGTCACATCGTCGTCGGCAAAAAAGCCCCCGAAATGTGTCCCGTTTGTGCCCACCCCAAGGCTTATTTTGAGATCAAGAAAGAAAATTATTAAGATAAACAATAAAATAAAGGAGAGAGTTGAGGCTCTCTCCTTTGCTTTTGCATTGATTTATCAGTCTTCTTCCGACAGATTGACTTCGTGTTCCGCCTGAATTTTGGGGTCGTAAGAGAGGACGGGGTTTTCGTCCTTTTTCTTGATCTTGCGGTTTACGTAGTTCTTGGTAATCTTCATGACCAAGGGGAACAAAACGACCACGCCGATCAAGTTGGGGATCATCATCAATCCGTTGAAGGTATCGGAAATATCCCAAGCCAAAGAGGAAGTCAGGATCGCACCGAAGATAACGGTGATAACGTGAATGATCTTGAAGATGAAAACGGTCTTTGCGCCGAAGAGATATTCCCAAGCCTTGGAACCGTAGTGAGACCAACCGAGAACGGTGGTAAAGGCAAAGAGGAACATGGCGATGGCGATAAATTTTTCACCAAAACCGAAGCCGAAGTCAAAGACCTGATTGAAGGCGCCGCCGACCAAGGTCGCGTCGGTATAACCGGCAGCGACCTCACCGGTCACAGCATTGAACACACCGCCGTTCAAACCGCCGGAAGTCAGAACAACCAGAGCAGTCATGGTGCAGACGATCATGGTATCGGCAAAGACTTCAAAGATACCCCACATACCCTGTTTGACCGGTTCTTTTACGCTGGAGTTGGAGTGAACCATAACCGAAGAACCGAGACCGGCTTCGTTGGAGAACACACCACGTTTGAAACCTTGGGTAACAACTTTGCTGATAACTACACCGATTCCACCACCGACAAAGGCTTCGGGACAGAAGGCATTGACAAAGATTGCCTTGAAAGCAGGAAGAATATTGGCATAGTTGATGCCGATAATCACAAGGCTTCCGGCAACGAACAAAACAACCATAACGGGAACGATCTTTTCCGCAACGTTGGCAATCCGCTTCAATCCGCCCAACGTAATGGCAGCGGTAAGCGCCATGACGACAAGTCCGATGACCAGATGATACACGGTAACGGTGCTATCGCCGGAAGTGTACAGAGGAATTTCGGAAAGGGCCTTAATATCGAAAGCAGAAACTACGTTTGCAACGATCTTGTTGACCTGACCCATACTACCGATTCCGAAGGCGGCAAGCATCGTGAAAATGGAGAAGAGGATTGCAAGAATTCTGCCGACCCACTTGCAGCCTTTTTTTCCACCCAAACCGTCTTGCAGGTAATACATCGCACCGCCTGACCACTCGCCAAACTGATTCTTGCGACGGAAATACATTCCCAAAACGTTTTCGGAATAGTTGGTCATCATGCCGAAGAAGGCAGCAACCCACATCCAGAACACGGCACCGGCACCACCGATGCAGATGGCGGCGGCAACCCCGGCGATGTTTCCGGTTCCTACCGTAGCCGCCAAAGCGGTACAAAGGGCTTGGAAGGGGGAAATGGTTCCTTTTTCCTTGCGATGGCCGATAACGTTTTTCTTAAACAGACTTCCGATGGTGTTTTTCCACCAATGTTTCAAATGACTGATCTGGAACCATTTGGTTGCGCAGGTCATCAAGATTCCGGTCCCGATCAACAGAATCAGTCCGGGCATTCCCCAGACCACTGAGTTGATGGAGCCGTTGATTTCGGTAATTTTGTCTAACATGGCTTTCCTCCTGATATGTAAATGATATGGATAACAAAAAAGCAGATCGCGAAAACGCAATCTGCAAAAAAACAAGAATAACCCCTTATCATAAGGGTAAACTTTGTCCTTTTGCCTGAGAGATTAAGCGTCATCGCCTTGCACCTTCGGCACCCGCTTCACACGGGATTCTCCAAAGTCCTATCCGTTTACAGTCTTCATCCTTGCGGAAACCTGAGAGTGTTACTCCTTCGGTAGCGGAACCCCGCTTTTTCTGCAAACATCACATAGTAGAAATATGAAATTAGGCATATTATATCACACCTTGTATTATTTTGCAACCCCCTTTTGCAAAAAGAAACAAAATATTCACAATTAGGATTTTTTTAATTGCTAAAAATTAGAAAAAAATTCACATTCCCCTCTTGCAATTTCTTCTATTATATGGTATACTATTTCAGTACGCCAACTGCGTACGAATAAAATTTTATTACACACACAGCGTTTGGTTTGCCGGTGGTTCCAATGGGAATCTGCAAAACAAAAGCGTTGTGGCGGTGAACAACCGAAGGAGGAAAAAATCATGGCTGTTATCTCCATGAAACAACTGCTGGAAGCAGGTGTCCATTTCGGACATCAAACCAGAAGATGGAACCCCAAAATGGCGGAATACATCTTCACCGAACGGAACGGGATCTACATCATTGACTTGCAGAAGACCGTTAAGAAAGTCGAAGAAGCCTACAACTTCATTCGCGAAGTGACCGAGCAGGGCGGCGAAATTCTTTTCGTCGGCACCAAGAAACAGGCTCAGGAATCCATTAAGGAAGAAGCCGAACGTGTCGGTATGTACTTTGTCAACGCTCGTTGGCTGGGCGGTATGCTGACCAACTTCACCACCATCAAAAAGCGTATTCAGAGAATGGATCAGCTGAAGAAGATGGCAGAAGACGGCACCTTTGATCAACTTCCCAAGAAAGAAGTTGTTAATCTGACCATTGAAGCTGAAAAGCTGGAGAAGAACCTGGGCGGTATTAAGGAAATGAAGAAACTCCCCGCCGCAATCTTCATCGTTGACCCCAAAAAGGAACACAATGCTGTTGCCGAAGCTCGTAAGCTGAATATTCCCATCATTGCTATCGTTGATACCAACTGCGATCCCGATGAAATCGACTACGTTATCCCCGGCAACGACGACGCAATCCGCGCTGTCAAACTGATCACTTCCGCTATGGCGAATGCCGTTCTGGAAGGGAAGCAGGGCGAACAGTTTGCTGCTGAAGAAACTGTCGAAGCTCCTGTGGAAGAGTAATTTACCTTATTGTATATTAGGAGGAAACTAACATGGCTGCTGTTATCTCTGCTAAGCAGGTAAAAGAGCTCCGTGATCAGACCGGTTGCGGTATGATGGAGTGCAAAAACGCCTTGGTTGAAACCGACGGCGATATGGAAAAAGCCATCGTGATCCTGCGTGAAAAGGGTCTGGCTACCGCCGCGAAGAAGGCTTCCCGCATCGCTGCCGAAGGTTACGTTGGCGTTTATAACGACGGCAAAGTTGCCGCTATCGTCGAAGTCAACTGCGAAACCGACTTCGTTGCTAAAAACCCCGATTTCATGGCTTTTGCCAACGATATTGCCGCTTTGGTTGCAAAAACCAATCCCGCAGATCTGGAAACCCTCAACGCTTCTGAATTGAAAGATGGTCAGACCGTGGAAGAAGTTCGTACCGGACTGGTTGCGGTAATCCGTGAAAACATGACCGTTCGTCGCTTCGCTCGTATGGAAGGCAACGTTGCCACCTACTTGCACATGGGCGGCAAGATCGGCGTTGTTGCAAACTTTACTGCTCCCATTGATGCTGCAGACGGAAAATCCGTCTGCATGCAGGTTGCTTCTATGAATCCCCAATACTTGGGTAAGGACAACGTTCCTGCCGAAGTCATCGAAAGCGAAAAATCCATTATGGTCGCTCAGATGCAGCAGGATCCCAAATTCGCCAACAAGCCTGCTCAGGTTCTGGAAAAGATCGTTTCCGGTAAACTTGGCAAGTTCTACAGCGAAAACTGCCTGCTGGAACAGGAATTCATTCTGGACGAATCCACCACTGTCGGCAAGTTCATCGCTTCCAAGGGTTCTTCCCTGATCGAATACGCTCGCTTTGAAAGAGGCGAAGGGATCGAAAAGAAGAAAGACGACTTTGCTGCCGAAGTTGCTGCCATGGCTGGCGGTAACAACTGATTGAATCAGTAAAATGATAATCCGCTACGGAACTTCCGTAGCGGATTTTTGTATACAAAAACAAGAAATCAATATTTCACCCACCTGCAAGGCTTTGCTTTTTCTGGCTACGGGCTACGAAAAAGATTTTTCGGCATTATTGCGTAGGAATTCAAACTCTCACAGTTTTTAATAAAGTATCGGCTCACGCCGATGTGAAGTTATGCCGTGGAAAATGCCGACATTGAAAATATTCATCATTCATCTGCGAAGCGACTTCATTATTCATTCTAAAATCCATTCTCTTTTCATGAATAATGAATGATGAAAAATGAATAGTGAATAATACAAAACGAAAATCCGCTCTCTTATGAGAACGGATTTTCGTTTTGGCGGAGATGGTGGGATTCGAACCCACGTGCCGGCTCATCACCGACAAAACGATTTCGAGGGCTGTGAAAAGCCCAAAAATCCCTTATTTCTCCGCATAAGCTCTTACAGTTTCCGCGTGAAAACCGCTTAAATCAAGCATTTTCCTTGTATCTTCATTTTTGTCCGATTATCTTCTTACAAAGTGTTTTTGCACAAGTGGGCACCATTTAGGGCACCACGGATTTTTAGCTTTTTTCTCGCTCAAATCCTACCCCGTTCAAAAAATGGTGGTAGGTCATAGCAGATATATTACTATCGACCATAAGAAATGATTTACAAAATTGTGGACTATGACCGAGCAACATTTTCAAAAAATAAAGGAGGACACCACAGAATGACACACCCTAAAAAGATACTCATTGACAAGGGTATTATATCACAAAACGGAGAAATTTGCAAGGGCAAGATCAATCTTGTATCGGGCGCGATTACACAGCCATTCGCTGAAATGGTATGGGTATCAACGGGCGGCGACAAGGAAACGATAAACCGCTTGACAGATATTTTCGTTTCAATGAACACCCCCGCAGATCGCGGCAAGCTGTTCAAGATCATCAAAGCACTTTACGGGCTGATGGGCTTGCAGTTCTCCGCAGAAGCCGAGCCGATGGGCGCAGACCCCGCCGTGTTGGAATACTTCATATTTTCCTTTACGGCTGATTTTGGCGAAATCATCAAAGACTATATTGCCGAGCAGAAAAGCGGCGTTTACTAATTCCCACGCGGGAAGATAGGAACGCCGCTTTTTCTATTACAAAGGAGTGATACACAATGGCAGTTTTTCGGGTGGAGCGAAACGCGGGATATACCGTTATGAGCAATCACCACCTACGAAACAAAAACTTGACCTTAAAGGCAAAGGGGCTGTTGTCGCAAATGCTCTCCCTACCCGAAGATTGGGACTTTACTCTTGCGGGGCTGTCGTACATCAACCGCGAAAAGATAGACGCTATCCGCGAAGCCATACGCGAGCTTGAAAAGGCGGGATATATCGTCCGATCAAGAGAACGCGACGAGAAAGGACGCTTGCGCGGTGCCGACTATGTGATCTATGAGCAACCACAACAGCCTACGTCGGATTTACCTACATTGGAAAATCCAACATTGGATAATCCTACGTTGGAAAAACCTACGTTGGAAAATCCAACGCAAATAAATAAAGATATATTAAATACTAACTTACCGAAAAAAGATAAATCAATTACGGATTTATCAAATACCGATTCCATTCCTATCCTTTCCCCTTACCCCTCACCTTTCACAGAGGACGCGGCAGAGCCGACGGAACGGAAAGGAAAAGAAGCGGCGACACAAAGCGCAGTAGAAATATATCGGGAGATCATCAAGGAGAATATCGACTATGATATTCTCCTACACGACAACCGATTTGACAAAGACCGCATTGACGAAATTCTTGACCTCATTCTTGAAACGGTATGCACCGCGAGAAAGACGCTACGCATAGCGGGCGACGATTACCCCGCCGAGCTTGTCAAGTCAAAATTTTTGAAGCTGAATAGCTCGCATATAGAGTTTGTTTTGGATTGTATGAAGCAGAACACAACAAAGGTACGCAACATCAAGCAGTATCTACGGGCTGTACTCTTTAATGCACCGTCCACCATAGACAACTACTATACCGCCCTTGTCGCTCACGATATGGCGGCGGGCTATTTCAAAAAAGAATAATCCGAGGGGGTGATACCGTATGACAAATCCGTACCGTTCGGGGGTACCGCCCTAACACAGAAATTTACCTTGCGAAAGGAGGAACACAATGCAAGACCAGGTAAACGAAAAAGTGGTAGCCGTTTCAATCAAAACAACCAAGCTGACCGCTTCCGTTCTGCAAGCGGCAATCAAACAAGTGCTTGCGAAAATGAAAGCGCAGAGGGGCAAACAACCGCGCGGCAAGCAGACCCTAAAACAGCTTATGAAGCAGAACACGGGTATTTCAAACATTGAGATCACCGACAGCAATATCAAAGACTTTACCGCGACGGCGAAAAAGTACGGGATAGACTTTGCGCTGAAAAAGGACGCAACCGAAACCCCGCCCCGCTATCTTGTATTTTTCAAAGGGCGCGACGCTGACGTTCTGACGGCGGCGTTTAAGGAGTTTTCCGCAAAGAAGCTGACAAAAGAACAGAAGCCGTCTATCAAAAAACTGCTTGCCACTATGAAAGAAAAGGCGGCGGCGCGAAACGCACAGCGCGAGAAAGTCAACAAGAAAGATCGGGGGCTGACGCTATGAAAAAGAAATCAATCAAGCCTATTTTGTTAAAGCTCCCGTATCTCGCGTTTATCTATCTCTTTGACAAGCTGTGTGAGGCAATCCGTCTTTCGTTGCGGGACGACGTTATGGAAACGCTGTTAGCTATGGGTGAGGGCTTTGCCGAAGCGTTTGACACATTCGCGCCGAGCTTCCACCCCGTAGATTTGACCGTCGCCGTGATCGGAACGGGGCTTATTTTTCTTGTGATGTATGTGCGAGGACTTGAAGCCCGGAAGTACCGCAAAGGAATGGAATACGGCTCGGCGCGTTGGGGCAACGCCGAGGATATTGCCCCGTACATAGACCCCGTATTTGAAAATAACGTACTGCTTACCAACACCGAGCGTCTTATGATGTCAAGCCGTCCGTCCCAGCCGAAATATGCGAGAAACAAAAACGTGCTTGTAGTGGGCGGTAGCGGAAGCGGTAAAACCCGCTTTTACGTCAAACCGAACTTAATGCAAATGCACAGTAGCTACGTTGTAACAGACCCGAAAGGCACCGTCCTTATTGAGTGCGGAAAGATGTTACAGCGCGGCGGGTATCGGATAAAGGTACTTAATACGATCAACTTCAAAAAACCTATGCACTACAACCCGTTTGCGTATATCCACAACGAAACGGACATTTTGAAGCTCGTAAATACCTTGATTGAGAACACCAAAGGCGACGGCGAAAAAAGCGGCGAGGATTTTTGGGTGAAAGCCGAAAAGCTCTATTACTGTGCGCTGATCGGATATATCCATTACGAAGCCCCCGAAAGCGAAAAGAACATATCCACTCTGCTTGATATGATTAACGCTTCCGAAGCCCGCGAGGACGACGAGGAATTTCAAAATCCCGTTGACCTTATGTTTGAGCGATTAGAGGAAAAAGACCCCGAACACTTTGCCGTGAAGCAATACAAGAAATACAAGCTCGCGGCGGGCAAAACGGCAAAATCAATCCTCATATCGTGCGGTGCGCGGCTTGCTCCCTTTGATATAAAAGAGTTGCGCGAGCTTATGGAAACCGACGAAATGGAGCTTGACACGCTCGGAGATCGTAAGACGGCGTTATTCATCATTTCAAGTGATACCAACAGTACCTTTGACTTTGTAAACGCGCTGATCTGCTCACAGCTTTTCAACGTACTGTGTACCAAAGCCGATGATGTGTACGGCGGGCGGCTTCCCGTTCACGTCCGTTGTCTGCTCGACGAATTTGCAAATATCAAAATCCCCGATATGCAACGTCTGATCGCCGTACTCCGAAGCCGTGAAATCTCTTGCTCCCTTGTGGTGCAATCCCAAAGTCAGCTTAAAGCCATTTACAAAGATCACGCAGATACCATTGTCGGCAACTGTGATACTATGCTGTTTCTCGGCGGTAAGGAGAAAACCACCTTGAAAGAAATCTCCGAAATCTTGGGTAAGGAAACAATCGACAGCTTTAATAAAAGCGAAAACCGAGGACGCGAGGTGTCCCACGGGCTGAACTTCCAAAAGCTCGGCAAGGAGCTTATGACCCAAGACGAAATTGCCACAATGGACGGCAGTAAATGTATTCTGCAAGTGCGCGGTGTACGCCCCTTTATCTCGGATAAATTCGATATTACCGCGCACCCGAACTATAAATACCTCTCTGACTTCGACAAGAAAAACACCTTTGACCCCGAAAAGGAGTTAAAGCGTCGCCCCGCAATCGTCGGGCAAAACGAAGTCTTTGACTATTACGAAATCGACGTTAGCGAAAGCTGACGGGAAAGGAGGACAATTTGAAACAAGTACATACGGGATATGAGGTACGCGCTCCCACTCGGCAGCGCGTAACGTATCCTACCCGCAACCGCCGCAGAAATACGGCGGATTTCTTATACCCTAACCACAACAACCACAAATCAAAATAATAATTTTTACAGCCGCAAAGCGGCAGAAAGTGAGGAAAATATATGTCATTTTTTACTTCGGCAGTTGGTGTACTTCAAACCCTTGTAATCGCCCTCGGCGCAGGTCTTGCCATTTGGGGCGTTGTCAATCTTATGGAGGGCTACGGAAACGATAACCCCGGCGCAAAGTCGCAGGGTATGAAACAGCTTATGGCGGGCGGCGGTGTCGCGCTGATCGGCTTAACCCTTGTACCGCTTCTTTCGGGACTTTTCACCGTATAAGCCCGTAAGGTACCGCTTATGAAAGGCATACTTGACTCGATTAACGAATGGATAAGGGAAATTCTCATAGGAGCCATAAACGGTAATCTGTCAACTATGTTCGGGGACGTAAACGATAAAGTCGGAAGCATAGCGGGCGAAGTCGGACAGACCCCGCAAGCGTGGAACGCAAGCATATTTTCTATGATACGGACGCTATCGGAAAACGTGATCGTTCCCGTTGCGGGGCTTGTCATTACCTACGTTCTTTGTTATGAGCTAATCACGATGATAACAGAAAAGAACAATATGCACGACGTTGACACGTTTATGTTTTTCAAGTGGTTTTTCAAATCGTGGGTAGCGGTCTATCTCGTTACCCACACCTTTGATATAACAATGGCGGTATTTGAGCTTGCACAGCACGTTGTAGGCGGCGCGGCGGGTGTCATTGGTGGAAATACAAGTATCAATGTTAACTCCGCGCTGTCCTCAATGCAATCACAGCTTGGCTCAATGGAGATCCCCGAACTGCTCTTGCTCGTTATGGAAACAAGCCTTGTCAGCCTTTGTATGAAAATAATGTCAATTCTGATAACGGTTATTCTGTACGGGCGTATGATAGAAATTTACCTTTACTGCTCCGTCGCTCCCATTCCGTTCGCAACAATGACAAACCGCGAATGGGGACAGATCGGAAACAACTACCTCAGAAGCCTTTTTGCACTCGGTTTTCAAGGCTTCCTCATTATGATTTGCGTGGGTATCTATGCCGTACTTGTAAACACAATGATTATAGCGAACAATCTGCACAGCGCGATATTCTCCCTCGCGTCGTACACGGTAATTCTTTGCTTCTCGCTGTTCAAGTCGGGCGCACTCGCAAAATCAATCTTTAACGCGCATTAACGGGCGTAGAAAGGAGGTCAGATAATGGCTTACGTTCCCGTTCCGAAAGACTTAACCAAAGTCAAAAGCAAATTCGCTTTCAATCTTACGAAGCGTCAAATACTCTGTTTCGGGCTTGCGGCGGCTATCGGGCTACCGCTTTTCTTTTTACTCAAAGGGGCGACGGGTACAACCGTTGCGGCGTTTGCAATGATACTTGTAATGCTCCCTTGCTTCCTCTTTGCTATGTATGAGAAAAACGGTATGCCGCTTGAAAAGGTACTCCGAAACGTCATACAAACAAAATTCATTCGCCCGAAAGAGCGACCCTATAAAACGCAGAACTTTTACGCCGTCGTAGAACGGCAAAGAAAACTTGAAAAGGAGGTATCAGCTATTGTCAAAGGTACAGACAGTAAGACCAAAGGCGCAGACGGCAAGCGCACCCACGCAGAGCCGTAAGCTCTCCCGCGCCGAACAAAATCAAATTGCCGCCGCGATCAAACGCGCAAAGGGCGACGGCAAGGCAAAGACGGCGCAACAGACAATCCCGTATCAGCAGATGTACCGCGACGGCGTTTGTCATATCGGCGGCAAGAAATACAGTAAATGCGTTCAGTTTGAGGATATAAACTATCAGCTTGCACAGCCCGACGAAAAGAGCGCGATTTTCGACCATTGGTGCGATTTTCTCAACTACTTTGACGCTTCCGTTTCGGTACAGTTATCTTTCATCAATCAAGGAACAAAGAGCGACGAAGCCGAAAAAGCTATTGAGATCACCCCCAAAGGCGACGACTTTGACAGCATTCGCGCAGAGTACGCGGAAATGCTCAAAGGTCAGCTTGCAAAGGGCAATAACGGCATAGTCAAAGCAAAATATATTACCTTTTCCGTCGAAGCGGAAAACATCAAGGCGGCAAGGGCGCGACTTGCCCGTATTGAAACCGATATTTTAAGCAATTTCAAGGTGCTTGGCGTAGCGGCAAAGCCTATGACGGGCTATGACCGTTTGGAAACCCTACACGGCACGTTCCACCCCGACGGCGAGCCGTTCCGCTTCTCTTGGAATTGGCTTGCCCCGTCGGGACTATCCACAAAGGATTTTATCGCGCCGTCCTCGTTTACGTTCGGTGATGGGCGCACGTTCAAAATGGGTCGTAAGCTCGGCGCGGTGTCTTTCTTGCAAATTCTCGCCCCCGAACTGAATGACCGTATGCTTGCGGACATTCTCGATCTTGAATCGGGTATTATCGTCAATCTGCATATTAAGAGTATCGACCAGGGCGAAGCAATCAAGACCATTAAGCGCAAGATCACAGACCTTGACAAGATGAAGATTGAAGAACAGAAAAAAGCGGTACGCAACGGGTACGATATGGATATTATTCCGTCCGACCTTGCCACGTTCGGTAACGAAGCTAAAAATCTGTTGCAGGAGTTACAGAGCCGCAACGAGCGAATGTTTTTACTTACGTTCCTTGTCGTCAATCTTGCCGACACGAAACAAAAGCTCGACAATGAAATTTTCTCGGTATCGGGTATCGCGCAGAAATACAACTGTGCCTTGACCCGCCTTGACTTTCAGCAAGAAGCGGGCTTTTTGTCAAGTCTGCCCCTCGGAGATAATCAGATCGAAATACAGCGCGGGCTGACGACCTCAAGCACAGCAATCTTTATCCCCTTTATCACACAAGAGCTATTCCAAACGGGCGAAGTTCTTTACTACGGGCTTAACGCCTTATCAAACAATATGATTATGTGCGACCGCAAGAAGCTCAAAAACCCGAACGGGCTAATCCTCGGCACCCCCGGAAGCGGTAAATCGTTCTCGGCAAAGCGAGAAATGACAAACGCCTTTCTGATAACCGACGATGATATTATCATTTGCGACCCCGAAGCCGAGTATTTCCCCCTTGTTGAGCGTTTACACGGTCAAGTTATCCGTCTGTCGCCGTCGGGTATCGGCAACGACGGAAAGCCACAGTATATCAACCCTATGGATATAAACCTTGAATACGACGAAAACCCGCTTGCGCTGAAATCCGACTTTATCCTTTCTTTGTGTGAGCTGATCGTCGGCGGCAAGACGGGGCTTGAACCCGTGGAAAAGACGGTCATTGACCGCGCTGTGCGGAACGTGTACCGCCCCTTTATGGCAAACCCCGACCCCGCGCAAATGCCTATCTTGGGCGACCTCTACAACGAGCTATTAAAACAGCCCGAACAAGAAGCTATGCGTATCGCGTCGGCATTGGAGCTTTACGTTTCGGGAAGTCTGAACGTCTTTAACCACCGTACAAATGTTGAGCTTACAAACCGCCTTGTCTGCTTTGACATTAAACAGCTTGGAAAGCAGTTAAAGAAGATCGGTATGCTCATTGTGCAAGATCAAGTGTGGAATCGCGTTACGGTCAACCGCGACGCAAAGAAGTCAACGAGATACTATATCGACGAAATGCACCTACTCTTAAAAGAAGAACAGACCGCCGCTTATACGGTGGAAATTTGGAAGCGTTTTAGAAAGTGGGGCGGTATTCCGTCGGGGCTGACACAGAATGTCAAGGACTTGCTTGCGTCAAAGGAAGTGGAAAACATCTTTGAGAACAGCGACTTTATCCTTATGCTTAATCAAGCGGCGGGAGATCGCGCTATCCTTGCAAAACAGCTAAATATTTCTCCGCGTCAAATGAAGTACGTTACGCAAGCCGACGCGGGCGAGGGACTAATCTTCTACGGAAACGTCATACTTCCGTTTGTTGACCGCTTCCCGAAGGACACAGAGCTTTACCGCGTTATGACGACCAAGCCCGAAGAAGTGGGAGAAAACACGGTATGAGCGAAAACATTATTATCAACCGCGATTGTCTTTTAGCTCTCCGCGACCTACCCGACGAAAGCGTGAATTGTTGTGTAACGTCGCCGCCGTATTACGCTTTGCGGGATTATGGTATGGACGCGCAGATCGGACGCGAGGACAGCCCCGAAGAATACATACGTCGGCTTGTTCTTGTATTCCGAGAAGTGCGCCGTGTACTGACCGAGGACGGCACTTTATGGCTGAATATCGCAGACACCTATTGCGGAACGGGCAACAAGGGCGGCTATCTTGACCCGAAAAATCCCAAAGGCAGAAACGGACAGAGTGTGTCCCTTGCTCGTCGTGCGAGCGAGTGCAAGCAAAAGGATATGATCGGTATTCCGTGGCTGCTTGCATTCGCTCTCCGCGCTGACGGTTGGTATTTGCGAAGCGACATTATATGGTGCAAAGCAAACCCTATGCCCGAAAGTTGCAAAGACCGTCCGAGCCGTTGCTATGAACACGTCTTTTTGCTTACCAAGTCAAAGAAGTATTACTATGACGCGCTTTCCATAGCCGAACCGATTGCCGAGGGTACGGCACAGAGATATAAAGGCGGGCGAAGTGCAAGCAGTAAATACGCCGAAGAGATCCCCGGACAAGGCAAGGTGCAAAAGCTCAATGCGGCGCGGGCGGCGGGTACGATCACCGACGCGGATATATCCCCCGTCAGAAACGCCCGCGACGTGTGGCACATCAACACCGTACCCTACAAGGGCGGGCATTTTGCCGCCTACCCGCCGAAGCTCGCGGAAAGGTGTATTTTGGCGGGCTGTCCTCGCGGCGGTATTGTCCTTGACCCCTTTTTCGGAAGCGGAACAACGGGGCTTGCGGCGGTTAAGAATGACCGCCGCTATATTGGTATCGAGCTTAATGCCGAGTATTGCGAGCTTGCAAAAGAACGGATTGGAGGTCTGAAGCTATGAGCGAGCCGCAAAAGCCCAAAAGCTACCGCTTACAATTTACCGATGAAGAACGGGCAAGCCCCGAGCTTGACAAATATATCAAGAAATCGGAGAAAGCGGCTGACCGCTACGACAAGGCAAGTGCGGCTATCCCGAAGAAAAACAAAATAGTCAAGGAACGTACCTTTGACGAAGCAACGGGCAAAGCAAAAACGCGGCTTCACTTTGAAAAACAAGACAAGCCGCCGAGCAACGCGAGGGGCAAACACAAAAGCCCCTTGCGTCCCGTCGCCCAAGCCGAGCTATACGTTCACGGCAAGATACACGAAGTTGAAAAAGACAATTCGGGCGTAGAAGCGGCGCACAAGAGCGAGGAACTTGCCGAGGGCGCGGCGAAGTACGGAGCGCGGAAGCTCAAAGAGGGCTACCACAGCCGCAAGCTCAAACCCTACCGCGCCGCCGCCAAAGCCGAAAAAGCGGCTATCAAGGCAAACGCAGAATTTAAGTATCAAAAGGCACTCCAAGATAACCCGCAGATCGCCGCGTCAATTCCATTTTCCCGCTTTATGCAAAAACAGCGTATCAAGCGCGAGTATGCAAAGGCGGCGAAAAAAGGCGGTATCAAATCGGCAAAGAAAACCGCTGAGAATGCGGGAAAAGCCGCGAAGAAAACAGCGCAAGCGACAAAAAGCACCGTTTCGTTTGTGGCGAAGCATTGGAAAGGCGTATTGATCGGTATTTGTGCGCTACTGCTTTTCGTGATAATCTCGGCGGGCGTTACCTCTTGCGTATCACTCTTAACGGGCGGTATGTCAACCGTTGTAGGAAGCTCCTACGTCGCAGAGGACGCGGATATGCTCGGCGCGGAAGCCGATTACAAGGCAAAGGAAGCGGCATTACAAAGCCGTGTTGACAATATAGAGCGCACATATAGCGGCTACAACGAGTACCGCTATTTCCTTGACAGTATCGGACACGACCCCTATGTGCTGACTTCCATTCTGACGACCTTGCACCTTGACTATACCCGCGCGGGCGTACAAGACACCTTGCAGACGATTTTCGATATGCAATACAGCTTAACGCTCACGTCCGAAACCGAAGTACGCTACCGCACCGAAACCCGCATTGGAAGCTATCAAGTAACCGACGAGGAAACGGGCGAGGTATCAACCGTTTACTACGAATACGAGGTAGAAGTGCCATATAACTATTACATTCTCAACGTCAGCTTAACAAGTGAGGATATGGCGGGACTAACCGCTTACCTTATGACAGACGAACAGTTTGACGCCTACCTTGTGTATATGCAGACAAAGGGCAATCGCCCCGACCTATTCCCATAATTTTTGAAAGGAGATCTACAGCCTATGGCAAACAGCAAAATTGACCGTATCGACAAAGAGATTTTGAAAACCCGCGAGAAGATCAGCGAGTATCAAAATAAATTGCGCTCTCTTGAAGCGCAAAAGGCAGAAGCCGAAAACTTGCAGATCGTACAGCTTGTACGCGCTATGCACCTAACCCCCGCCGAGCTTTCCGCTTTGCTCGCGGGTGGTGGAATCCCCGGCATTGCAACAGTACCCGCAGAAGATGAAAACGAGGAGGACAGCGACAATGAAGAATAAAAACATATTCCGTATGACGAGCGTATTGCTCATTTCCATACTTTGCGTATGCGGGCTTTCCCTTAACGCTTACGCAAGCGACGGCGGCGAATATTACACCGAGCCGACCGAAGAAACAACCACACCGCCCGTTATTGTAATTCCCGCAGAAAGTGAGGACGGCGAGCAGACGGGCGAGCCTATTATCATCAAACCCGAAAACGCCTTTACCCCCGACGGCAATATGACGCTGATTGATAATGTCGAGGGCGAGGACGAGGGACAGAAGCAGTTTATCATTGTGCAGAGTAAGAACGGACACTATTTTTATATTGTGATCGACTACTCCACCGAGGGTGAAAACACGGTACATTTTCTTAACCAAGTGGACGAAGCCGACCTTATGGCAATTTTAGCCGAGGAAGAAATCACCCTTGCCCCCGCCGAGTGTACTTGTACCGATAAATGCGCTGTAGGCGACATTGACACCACTTGCCCCGTATGTATTGCGGCTATGACCGATTGTGCGGGCGCGGAAGCGACACCGCCAGCCGATGATACCGACCCGCCTGCAGGCGACGACGAACAGCCCGCCCCAAGCGGCTTGAATATGGGCGTAGTCATTGCCGTTGTCGTTGTGATCGCGCTTGCGGGCGGCGGTATCTTCTACTATTTCAAGGTGTTAAAACCCAAACAACAAAAGAACAAACAGCCGCAGGGCGCGGAGCTTTCCGAGCTTGAATATGACGAATACGACGAGGACGAGGAATACACCGAAGCACTTGAAGATATTGCCGACGAAATGAACTACGATACCGACGATACGGAGGACACAGACGAATGAGTTATACCCTTGTAATTGCAGAGAAGCCGAGCGTCGCGAAGAATATTGCCGCCGCGCTGAAAGTCAGCGGCAGAAAGGACGGATATATTGAGGGCGGCAAATACATCATTTCTTGGTGCGTCGGTCATTTGGTGGGACTTGCGGCGGCTGACGCCTACGGCGAGCAGTACGCAAAATGGAACTATGACACGCTTCCCATTCTCCCGAAAGAATGGCAGTACACCGTCGCCACCGACAAAGGCAAGCAATTCAAAATCCTAAAAGAGCTTATGCACCGCACCGACGTTTCCGAAGTCGTCAACGCTTGCGACGCGGGGCGTGAGGGTGAGCTTATTTTCCGCTTTGTGTATAACGTGGCGAACTGCAAAAAGCCTATGCGTCGTCTTTGGATTTCCTCAATGGAAGCCGAAGCTATCCGCGCGGGCTTTGCCGATCTGAAGGACGGCGCAGACTATGACGCGCTCTATTCTTCCGCGCTGTGCCGTGCAAAGGCAGATTGGATTATCGGTATCAACGCGACCCGCCTTTTCTCTTGCCTTTATCATAAGACCTTGAACGTGGGACGAGTGCAGACGCCGACCTTAAAAATGCTCGTTGACCGCGAAGCGCAGATTATGAGCTTCAAGAAAGAAAAGTACCACATTGTGCGCCTTGATCTTGACGGCACCGAAGCTATAAGCGCAAGGATCTCCGACAAGTCAAAAGCCGAAGAACTCAAAGACGCTTGCCGCGCTTCAAGCGCGGTTTGCGTATCGGTCAGCCGTGAGAAAAAGACCGTCGCGCCGCCCAAGCTCTTTGACCTTACCACCTTACAGCGAGAAGCAAACAAACTGTACGGCTACACGGCAAAGCAGACCCTTGATCTCGCGCAAGCTCTCTATGAAAAGCGTCTGCTTACATATCCGAGAACGGACAGTACATATCTGACCGAGGATATGCGCAAAACGGCGGCAAGCGTCGCCGCTTTGCTCGCGGTCAAGCTCCCGTTTATGAACGGCGCGGATTTTACCGCCGATCTCTCCCGTGTGATTGACAGTAAAAAGGTGTCCGATCATCACGCTATTATTCCCACAACCGAGCTTGAAAAGACCGAGCTTTCGGCACTTCCCGAAACCGAGCGTAACATCTTATCTCTTGTCGGTGCGCGTCTGCTGTTTGCGGCCGCCGCACCGCATACCTACGAAGCGGTAAAAGCTATCTTCCGTTGTGCTGATACCGAGTTTACGGCAACGGGAAAGACCGTACTTTGCGGCGGTTGGAAAGAGCTTGAACGACGCTACCGCGCAACGCTCAAACAGAAGCCCGACGACGAGGACGGCGACGTTCCCACGCTCACCGTTTCCGAGGGACAGAGCTACGACAACCCCGCCGCAAGCGTTACCGAGCATTACACTACGCCCCCGAAATCCCACACCGAAGATACCTTGCTTTCGGCTATGGAACGGGCGGGCAACGAGGACACCGACGAGGATGCAGAGCGTCGCGGGCTTGGTACTCCCGCAACTCGCGCCGCCGTCATTGAAAAGCTCGTCAGCGCGGGATTTGCAGAGCGCAAAGGAAAACAGCTTATACCCACCAAAGACGGCAACAACCTTGTGTGTGTTCTTCCCGACGTGCTGACAAGCCCCAAACTAACGGCAGAATGGGAAAACACCTTGACGCAGATCGCAAAAGGAAACGCCGACGCAGACAGCTTTATTTACGGTATCGAGGATATGACACGGGAGCTTGTAAAAACATATCCTTTTCTCTCCGACAAGGACAAAGCCCTTTTCAAAGAGGAAAAACCCATTGTCGGCAAGTGTCCCCGTTGCGGTGAAAACGTCTTTGAGGGCAAGAAAAACTATTATTGCTCTAACAGAGATTGCGCCTTTGTGATGTGGAAAAATGACCGTTTCTTTGAGGAACGCAAGGTAAGATTTACGCCAAAGATTGCCGCCGAGCTTTTGGAGGACGGCAAGGCGAAAGTCAAAAAGCTGTATTCTCACAAGACGGGCAAAACCTACGACGGAACGGTGCTACTCTCCGACACGGGCGGTAAATACGTCAACTACCGCATAGAGAAAACGAGGTAAGAAAAGAAACGTAGCAAGCATAGGAAAGGGGTACCCCTTTCCGTAAAAATACCCGTTTTGCCATAATCGCAGAACGGGTATTTTGCTTGTTGGGATATTCCCAAACCCTTATATAAAAACAGCGAAAGGAGCATTTTATGGACGAAACCTTTGCAATTCTGATTGACAGCAAATCCCGCTTTGAAACGGGTACGGCGGGCGGCTTTTGGCTTGATATGCCCGCAACGAAAGAACAGCTACACGCGGCAATGGAAAGCGTCGGGATTACGGCAGATAACCCGCAGGACTTTTTCATTCGCGGGTATATAGACAACGAACAAAATCACATAGCTTTACCGCACGATCTTGTTTGTGCGGCAGACGTTGACGAGCTTAATTTTCTTGCGGCGCGACTTGCCGAGCTTGACCTCGCAGAGATCGAAAAGCTCAATGCCGCCGTGCAGAGCAAAATGGGCTTTGAGAACGTCGGGCAGATCATTGATTTTACCTATAACACCGACTTTTTTATTCACGTTCCCGAAGCGCACACGGCGCGGGAGCTTGGCGACTACTATCTGAACAAATCGGGGGCGGTACAAATGCCCGAAGAATGGAAAGGCGGGATTGACCTTGCTATGTTCGGACAGCACGCCGCCGAGCGCGAGGACGGCGCGTTTACGCAGTACGGATATATCACGAAAAGCGGCGACGAGTGGGAGCGTCATTTTGAGGGGCGCGACGTTCCCGAAGAATACCGCATTATGAGCTATCCGCAACCGGCACGACTTGACCCCGAAAAGGTGGAATTTGATACGATTGCCACAAGGCAAGCGGCTGTCCTTACGGCAGAGCCGCCCGAAGCTATCCCTGTAAAACCGATCATTCCGACAGCCACCGACCCCAACGGAAAGCTGAAAGAAATTACCGACCGCTTGGAACAAGGCATTGCCGACCTTTTCAATAGCGAGCGTTTCAAAGAATACCTAAACGTAATGTCGAAATTCCACAATTACAGCTTTAACAATACGGTGCTGATTGCCTTGCAGAAGCCCGACGCTTCACTTGTTATGGGCTTTAACGCTTGGAAAGGAAAAGGCATTGAAAGAAACGTCAAAAAGGGCGA
>JAZUMQ010000019.1:0-3482 GCA_045603745.1 Eubacteriales bacterium
TGTGCAATCTCATCATATCATATTAGACTTATGCTGTCAACATAATTCGATATATCATACTTCCTTACCGTAGAACCTTTTGTATTTTTTATTTGCTTTTTGCAATCCCATCGATTTTTTTCACTTGACATTTCCTCCCCCTGCAAATGCTCTTTCAGGTACTCGTTCTGTTTCACAGCTTCTCTTATTCAGTTTCAAAAAAACACCTGTGCCATAACGGGCACGCTCCATCAAAGATGGGCATTGTAGAGTAGTTCCATCGGAACTCAACTTATTATATCATGTTCTACGAAATTTGTCAAGGTGCGAAATATGATTCGTTTTGCCGATAATGTCGTTCCCAGTCTCTAAAAACATTTGTCAAAACATTTGTCAAAGTGGATTTTTGGTTTTGAATGCGTTGGAAATGCCGGGTTTTTTGACGTAGTTCATGCGGTCTCCAAAGGACGAGGCAGACGCTTGGGACGGTCGAACGAGCGTCTGCCAATATGAGATATGAAAGAATTTTTATCGAATAATAAGACAAACAGTCCCCCAGGTTGGGGGGCTGAAATTTTTTATCATCGGTACCCCTTTCTATAGCAACCACCACAATTTCGATGATCGTGATACGCTTTTTTTGTAAATTGATGAAAAACAGAGTCAATTTGGGACATTCTATAAACATAGGAAAGTTTTCTTTTCCGTGAAAGAAATTTCAAGAAGGTATTGTACAATGAATTTACCAATTTATAGGAGGTCATCAAAATGACAACTGCAACCATCGGTAAAAATAGGATTCTTGAGTTTGCCGAACGATTGAAAGAAGAGGAAAAGAGCGATGCAACGCTTGACAAATATTTGCGAGACGTTCGCGCCTTTGCCGAATACCTTGAAACGAGAGAATTGACCAAGCAAGCGGTGATGGATTATAAAAAGCATATTGCCGAAACCTACGCTCCGGCGAGTGTGAATTCCATGTTGACGTCGGTCAACTCTTTTATGGAATTTCTTGACCGTCGGGATTGCCGGGTAAAACTGCTCAAGATTCAGCGGCAGATCTTCGTCAGTGAAAATAAAGAATTGACGGCGGCAGAATACCGTCGGCTTTTGAAGGCAGCAAGGGGAACGCGGCTGGAGTTTGTGATTCAGACCATCTGCGAAACCGGAATCCGGGTCAGCGAGTTGGCGTTTATTACCGCCGAGGCGGTCGAAGACGGGAAGGCCGTGGTTGACTGTAAAAATAAGACGCGGGTCATTCTGATCCCCACGTCTTTACGCAAAATTTTGTTGGAATATATGAAAAAAACCGGCATCAAAGCCGGCGCAATTTTTATCACGAAAACGGGGCAACCTCTCAATCGCAGTAATATCTGGCGAGAGATGAAAGCCCTTTGCCTAAGGGCGAACGTTGCCCCCGAAAAGGTCTTTCCCCACAATCTCAGGCATCTGTTTGCCCGCACGTTTTATTCCATCGAACGAGACATCGTCCGGCTGGCAGACCTGTTGGGGCACAGCAGTATCAACACCACCCGGATCTATACCATAGAGACCGGACGGGAGCATTACCACTGCCTTGAGCGTATGCACAGGGTATTGACTACATAATATGAATTATGTAGTAAGAAAAATAAAAATTTAACATTACACGGGCATTAAAACCACCGCGAGATAAAAAAAAGGGCGCAAAAATACGACCGGCGAAAAATCTCGCTTCTCCGGTTTGGGTTTTATGTTGCTAAATCGTAACTTTTTTTGAAATCATTAAAATATGTATTGCAATTTCAGGAAATTTGTGTTATACTGTATGTCCACAAATATAATTATGTTGCTTCTCAACAACATAATTCATATTATGTGTCAAGTCGCTGTTTTTTGGAAATATCAGCGACTATTTTTAACCACATAATTCATATTATGTAGTGCCTACTATCACGGCAGGCATTGGAAGAGCCGAAGGCAAAAAATCAAAGAAAAGTAAGGTTTTGTCCGTTGTTCTGCCCCTTGCAAACATTGTTGTGTTTGCATTATTTTGCGCATTGATGTAGCAAATATTTAAGAATGAAGAAAGGAGAAGGCGGAGCATGAGACAAGAGGAAATCCGCCGGGGTTTGATTGACGGAACCATACACGTCATCGCTCGGGACGGATTGGACAAGGCTACTACTAAACTGATCGGAACCGAGACCGGCATCAACGAAGCGTATATCTACCGTTGCTTTGAAGATAAGGAAGATATGTTTGCCCACGCGTTCGGTACGCTGGACGAAGAGCTGGTTAATCGCACGTTGCTTCACGTCCCGGTTATGTACATGAAGGAGTACAATTACGAGACTCGTTGCAGAATCTTCTTTTCAGCCATTTGGAACTTTCTGCTCAGCAACCGTGACCATTGTGTTGCCTTTGTTCGCTATTATTACTCTCCCTATTTCAAAAAGTATTCCGCAGAAGAGCACAAAAAGCGTTTTGCCCCCGTGGTGATGAAATTCCAAGACGCCTTCCGGGAGGAAGCCGACGTTTGGATGATTTTGAATCACATCTTAAACGTTATGTTGGATTTCGCCGTGAAGGTATTCGATGGAGAAATGCCGGAAGATGACGATTATTCCGAGCACGTTTTTCGGGTAATCTACTGTTCTGTACGGCAGTATTTCAAACGATGTGAGGAGTGTTAACGTGAAAAAGGCGCTGAATATTATCAAAACCACATTGGTCTGGCTTTTGGTTGCCTTGGCGGTGTTTATGATGATCTTTACCATCATCTCCGTCACCACCTTCAACCGAAACGACCGCAGCCTTTTCGGTTATAAGGCGTACATCGTCAATTCCGATTCTATGGCAAAGACGGATTTTGACGCAGGGGATCTGATTTTTGTAAAAGAGGTGGATCCGTCCACCTTAAAAGAGGGCGACATTATTACTTATATGTCCCAGAACAGTGAAAGTTTTGGGGAGACCGTCACCCATAAGATCCGCAGATTGACCACCGATGCCGAGGGCAATCCCGGGTTTATTACTTACGGTACCACCACCGGAACCGACGATACTACCGTCGTTACTTATCCTTATATCTTGGGAAAATATGAATTTCATGCCCCCAAGGTCGGTACGTTCTTCAATTTCTTGAAGACGACTCCCGGCTATTTCGTTTGTATCTTCGTTCCCTTTATGTTGTTGATCATCTATCAGGGGATCAACTTCTTCCGTTTGTTCCGCCGTTATAAGCAAGAACAGATGGAAGCCCTTCAGGCAGAGCGGGATAAGATCGAAGCGGAACGGGCCGAAAACGCAAAAATGCTGGCGGAATTGCAAGCGCTCAAACAACAATTGGAGGGCGATCGACAACCCGCTGAAGCCCCCGCCGAAGCCTCGGAGGGGATAGAATAACCCAACAAAAGAGGTTTTTACATGGTACAATTTATTTTGGGACTTCTCATTGGAGGATTCGTCGGATTTTGTATCGCGATCATTGTCAGCGTAAACAATTCCAACGACGCTACCCC
>JAZUMQ010000020.1:0-39754 GCA_045603745.1 Eubacteriales bacterium
GTTCTGTCTTTGTGTGGGGGTGGGGGGGGGGAGGGGTAAGTATTCTTTTTCTTTTCAGGAGAAAAGAAAAAGAACCAAAAAGAAAAGCCATATTTCCGGCAGATTTCATCCGCCGGAAGTTTTTAGCCTATCCCTATGGTAGCGTTGGGAGAACTGTCCTTTGGACGGCTAAGTGAAGCTCTAAAAATTTAAGCCGAAGGCGTAGGATTTTTAGTTAACCGGACTTATTCCATTACTGGAGGGGGGTAAGAAAAAAAATTGAGTTTATCGAATTTTTCAGCAAATTTTATTCTTCGAGGTAAAAAATAGTTTTCCTCGCCAAAAGTATTTGCCACGCCTTCGCTATTTTGCTTTGCTACTTTCTTTTTTCACGGAAAAAAAGAAAGTAGTCCCTCGTAACACTTCAAAAAAGCGGATTGAATGATCAATCCGCTCTCTTACAATCAGTTTTCAGAATCCATGGTGAAGGGCGTTCCGCCGGAGACGGGAGAGGCGGAAGTACCTGCCTGTTCCACGGGTGCGGAAGCGGGGACTTTTGCGGCAGAACCGGACAATTTTTCCCCGGGAAGGTGGGTAATGGGACCGGTGTACACTTCCCCCTCGGGAACGTATTCCCGACGAGGTCTGCGGTCTTCGTTAGAACGTTTGGAATATCCACCCTTGCCGCCCCGGTTTCCGTCACGGCGACCCCGATCGTTGCGGTTTCCTTTCCCGAATCCACGATTGGAGCGGGGTGCGGGACCGTCTTCTCCGGTATAAGAAACCACAACCCGACGGTTGGGATCTTCTCCGATGGAATAGGTGGTAACCTTTTCAAAATCCTGCAACTTAGCGTGAATAATTCTTCTCTGGAACGAGGTCATG
Source organism: Eubacteriales bacterium (assembly GCA_045603745.1). GTDB lineage: Bacteria > Bacillota > Clostridia > Oscillospirales > UBA644 > RGIG995. The sequence goes on from JAZUMQ010000020.1 coordinate 865, forward strand.
GGGGGCAGGGTCGTCTTTCTGCGATTCTTGACCACCTGCGTGGCGGTTTTGATCGCCAAACCTTCGAGACGATCCTTGGTTTTTTCTTTGTAATCGTTGACGTTGAAGGAAATTTTGTAATATTCCCCGCAATCACGGTTGACGATCAGGGACAACAACAGTTGCAACGCATCGACCCCTTCGCCCCGATTTTTCATCAGAAGATTGGCGTTGTCACCGGTGATCTGAATAAGAACGGTTTCTTTTTCCAGGGTGATGTCCATGGCAACGTCGTCAATGCCCATTTTTTCAAAAAGGCCTTCGAGATATTCCCGAACACACTGACAGGGGTCGGGGGTGTAGGTGATTTTCACCGCTGCTTCTTTCGCGCCGATGCCCAAGAATCCTTTGCTTCCCAATTCTAACACTTCTTGGCTAAAATCGTCGGCGGTCAAGCCCAATTCTTCGCAGGCTTTGGCGACGGCGTCTTCGATGGTTTTTCCTTTATAGATCTTTTCCATAATCAATAATATTCCTTTTATTTCTTCTTTTTCTTGTCCACGGGCTCGCCGTTAAGCAATTCTTCTTCCCGTTTCATTTTTTCGATCTTCGTGTAATTTAACTTTTTCTCTTTCACCGGTTTGGGTTCTTCCTTTTTCTTAACCATTTTGGGCAGAAGAACGGTCTGAACCAAAGAAAGGAGGTTGTTGACGATCCAGTAAATGGCGACACCGAAGTTCATGGAATAACCGATCCACAAAGACAAGAGAGGCATGGTATACATCATCATATTCATACTCTTTGCGGTGGGATCGTTTTTATCGGTCTGGGTGCGGTTTACCTTCATACTGAGATAGGAAACCAGGAAAGAAGATAGGGCGGCGATGATGGGAATAAGAATAAACCAACTCCAAATTCCGTGGGCAGAAGCGGTTTCTCCCAAATTGATACCCAAAAATTCCGTACCGATAACGTTTTTCTGCTGAATGGCTTCGTTTAAGCCGTCAATGGTGTTCCGATTTGCGTTAATGGCGTCGGCAATATAAATTTCCTGCAGATTCATGGTGCTTTGCAATTTGTCACTGTATCCTGCAAGTTTGCCGTCGGTGATATAGGTGGCAAACAATTCTTTCAATTTGTTTACCGTAGGATTGTCCACGCCGGATTCGATCATAGTCTTTACGGCGTTGTACAAATTACTGTCAGAGAAATTACAAATGTAGGTCAAAGGTTGGCGGATCACGTTCCACAATCCGAAAATCAAAGGAAGTTGGATCAGTTGAGGCAAACAACCGGACATGGGGTTGTATCCTTCGGCGGAATAAAGCGCCTGCAATTCTTCCTGATATTTGGGATTTCGGTTATCGTTGTGGTATTTTTCCGCAAGTTTTTTCATTTTGGGCTGTAATGCCTGCATACGGATCTGGTTCTTCTGGCTCTTGATAGAAGAGGGAAGAAGCAACGCCTTTGCAAGAATGGCAAAGACGACAATCGACCAGCCGTAATTGCCCAAAACCCAATAAATGCCCTGGAGAATCAGACCCAGGGGGACGTTTACGATGTCCATAATACTGTTAAAAAATCCAAGAAACATAAAATTCTCCTAATCTTTTGTCGGGAGTTTCTGTTTACGACAGGAGCGCCGTAGCGCCGATACACGGAGTCGGAATATCTTTCCGCCCCGTCGCCGTTCCGTTGCCTGTCCGGAACGAGGGCAAATACAAAAAAACCTTTTCGGCGGAATGAATCGAAAATTCTCCGAAAAGGATTTTTTCATTGTTTGCCTGTTGTGTTTTTGGTTGGAACCGGGTCGTACCCCCCTTTGGAAAAAGGGTTGCACCGTAAAATCCGCCAAAGAGACAAAAGAGACCCTTTCCAGAATCCGTGTTCTTCCAATGCCTGAACGGCGTATTGGGAACAGGTGGGAACAAACCGACAACTGGGGGGCTTGTAGGGGGAAATATGACGTTGATAAAAGCGGATAAGCCACAGAGCGACGGTTTTCATTTTAACATCGCTCCCTGGCGTTCCAATACGTTTTTCAACGTCTCTTTCACCGCGTTCATGGAAACCGTAGCCGTCCGGGTTCGAGCAACCAGAATAAAATCGTATCCCGATTCCATTTCCGGTTCCAACAACCGGTAGGCTTCCCGCAAAACTCTGCGGCAACGGTTTCGTTGAACCGCTTTTCCCACTTTTGTGGAAGTGGTAATTCCCAAGCGGTTGTTCTCCCTTCCGTTTTTACGGAAATAAAGGACGAAAAGAGGCGTTACCACGCTCTTTCCGGATTTGTAAAGACGGCGGAAAAGACGGTTTTCACAGATGGTTTGTGTGGTTCTCATCAATAGGTCAGTTGCTTTCTGCCCTTCGCTCTTCTTCTGGAGAGCACTTTTCGGCCGTTGGCGGTCTTCATACGCTTACGGAAACCGTGTTCCTTTTTACGCTGACGCTTTTTAGGTTGGTAGGTTCTTACCATGTTCTTTCCCTCCTTCCGGGTGGTTGCGGCGGCAGGGCATACTGCCCCTAAGCCGATTTCTTTCATTATTATATATGAAAAACCGGGAATTGTCAAGGGAAAAGCGAAAAAAATTCGGAACTTTTTTTAACAAATTTCTAATTTTCCTTGCTTATTTAAGATATATATGTTATTATATAATAAATTATCTTATATTTAGCTTTATTTTATTTTTATAAATCGGCACAACCTTCTTGGACAAGCCGGGACAGGAGAAATTCTATGACATTTCTTAACGTATGGGAAAAAACACTGGTTCAATTACAGGAAATGGTAACCAAAAATGCCCTGGATATGTGGATCAAAACCTTAGAACCCGTGGCATACAAAGACGATGCCGCCGTGTTGATCTCTCCCTCTCCCTTCCAAAGAGACATCGTTATGTCCAAATACAAAGACGTCATCGCCGCCGCTATGACCGAGGTGGTGGGCTTTGAAATCGACGTCAACGTTATTACACAAGAAGAAAACGTCCGGGGTTCTGCCCCTCAAAAAACAGAAGAACGAATGGAAGAAGAACCCGATCCCATCTCCAATTTCACCGCTTCCATCGTTCACCCGGAATATACCTTTGACAGTTTCGTGGTAGGGGATTCCAACCGCCACGCCCACGCCGCTTGTATGGCAGTGGCGAAAAATCCCTCAGGAGCCTATAATCCATTGTTTATTTACGGTGCTTCCGGTTTGGGTAAAACCCACCTTCTCTACGCGATTCAGAACGAAGTGAAGCGGAAATATCCCGATAAAAACTGTCTGTACGTTCGCAGTGAAGATTTTATCAACGAATTCATCGAATTGGTGGTTCAACAGAAAAAAGCCATGGATTTCAAGAACAAATACCGTTCTTTGGATCTGTTTATGGTGGACGATATTCAATTTATCGGCGGAAAAGAATCCATTCAGGTGGAATTCTTTAATACCTTTGAGGCTCTGTTTGGGGATAACAAACAAATCGTTTTGGTTTCGGACCGTCCTCCGAGAGATATTCAACTGTTGACCGACCGTCTCCGTTCCCGCTTTGAGTCGGGGGTCATCGTTTCGGTGGGGCAACCGGAGTACGAACTGAAAGCGGCGATTATCCGTCAGCGGTGTCAGTTCTATAAAATGGAACTTTCCGACGACGTGGTGGAATTTATCGCCCAGCACGTTAAGAGCAATATCCGTCAGATCGAAGGGGTTTTGAAAAAGATGATGGCTTATCGCCTGATTTCCCAATCTACCCCCAATATGGCGATCGCTCAATCGGCAATCCGGGATATTACCAACGAAAATCAACCGTTGCCGGTGGTTATTGATAAAATTCTTTTGGAAGTTTCCAGAGAATACGACGTTACCATCGACGAGATCTGTTCTTCCCGCCGTATTGAAAAAATTACCAACGCCCGACAGATCGCCATGTACATTATGAGGGAAATTACTCCCATGTCTCTCCCCGAAATCGGAAAACAATTCGGAAACCGGGATCACTCCACCGTACACCACGCCATCGAACGGGTAGAGTACAAAATCCGCATGAACTCCAACCTCAAACTCCGCATCGACGATATTATTAAGAATATCAGAGAAAAATAAGAAGGGAAAGGTTTTTCTGTACTTTCTTTTCAGGAGAAAAGAAAGTACCAAAGAAAAGCCAATGACGGCGAATTCCATTCGCCGGAAGTTAAGATATTTTACTTTTTATCTACTTATAATAATATAAAGAATAGTAAAAGTTTTCCAAAGGGTTTGGATAATTTCCTGTGGATAACTTTAAGTTTTCCACAAAATTATAAAAAGCGTGGATTAAACTTTCCACATCTTCTACACCCCCTTCCCCCGAAAAAAACTTGTCAACTCTTGTCCAAACAATGTGAACAATCCAACCCGGTGTAATTTTTCTTGAATTATACGCCCAAAATCTCCCAATCCACAGTTTCCACAGCCCCTAATACTAATACTATATTAATATTACTTACTGTCGTGTAAAGAAAGAGCCAAGTGTATTTTTCTTTTTTCAAAAACTCCGGCGAATGGAATTCGCCGAACTCGGCTTTTTCTTTTGGTTCTTTTCTTTTTCTCCTGAAAAAGAAAAGAACACCTTACTCCACCTCACAAAACAATCCGAAAGGAATAAAAATTATGATCTTTGCCTGTGAAAAGAATTTGCTGTTAGAAGCGGTCAACACCGTTTCCCGAGCCGTCCTTCCCAAGGCGACTTCCCCTGTCATGGAAGGAATTTTAGTAGAATGCTACGAAGAAGGTCGCATGAAACTGATCGCCTACGACCTTTCTTTGGGAATTGAGACGGAAATTCCGGCGGAAGTGACCAAAGGGGGAACCTTTGTGGTCAACGCCAAAATGTTCGGGGATATTCTTCGGGCAATGGATAACGATACGGTTTCCTTTAAGATGGACGAACATCTGAATTTAACGGTATCCTGTGCTACCGCCCGGTTTGTAATCGGTTGTATTGATGCTGCCGGATTCCCGGTTCTTCCTATGATTCAGGAAAACAAAACCATTGAAGTAAAAGAAGATATGCTTTCTTCCATGCTTCGTCAAACCTTGTTCGCCGTATCGGAAAACAACGCGACTCCCATTTTGCAGGGAACTCAGTTCCGGGTAGAAAAGGGAGAATTGCAATTGGTGGCAACCAACCAATATAAATTGGCGATCCGCAAAGAGCCTTACGTTTACGAAGCAGACCCCTTCCGTTTCGTTGTTCCCGGAAAAACCGTCACCGAACTGACCCGTATGTTAAAGGGTGATGGGGACGATATGGTTCGCATTTCTTTGGCAGAACGGCAGATCGTATTTGAATTAAAAAATACCGTGGTGATTTCCCGTTTGTTGGAAGGGGATTTCTTGGATTACGAACGGATTCTTCCCACAGCGTTCACAACGGTAGCAACCCTGAAGATCGACGGATTGAAGCGGGCGATGGAACGTGCGTCCATTCTTTTGAATAATGAAAAGATTCGGATTCCCGTTCGCTTCTCCTTTGAATTTGATTCCATCGTAACCTCTTGCCGTTCTTCGACGGGAAATACGTTGACCGACCAGATCAAAGCAATCATTGACGGCGCAAATTTGGAAATTGGGTTCAATAATAAATATATCCTCGAAATTCTTGCCGCCGCCGAGTGCGAAGAGATTATGATCGGCCTGAATAAACCCAACACGCTGATGAAAGTAACGCCCACCGAGGGGGAACGGTTTATTTTCTTGCTTTCTCCCATGCATTTGAAATCTTGATTGGTTTTCTTCCTTTCTTTTCAGGAGAAACCAAGGACGGCGAATTTCATTTGCCGAAAAAAGGTGGATTGAAAAATTCAGCGCAAGAATTGCGTTGACTCAGACTTTTTCTTTTGGTTCTTTACTTTTTCTTCTGAAAAAGAAAAGAACAGAGATGGTGATAACATGATTATAAAATCATTACAACTACAAAATTTTAGAAATTTTGAGTTTCAAGAGTTTGCATTTGAGCCGGGTGTGAATATTTTGCTTGGGAATAACGCCCAAGGAAAGACCAACGTGATCGAAGCGTTATGGTTGTTTTCCTCTTGCAAGTCCTTTCGGGTCAACGATGATAAGCCCTTTTTGCGGATTGGGGAACATCGGTCGGCAATTTACGGCGAATATGAGCGAAACGGAAGAATTTACCGTCCGGTAATGAAATTTTACGACGACAAACGGAGAGAAATCTTTCTGAATAACGTCGCCGTTCGTCCGAGGGAGATTGTAGGGCAATTTCCGGCGGTTCTCTTCTTCCCGGATCATTTGTCGTTGGTCAAGGGTTCGCCGGAATTACGGCGCAAATTTCTCGATCTGGCGTTATGTCAGACCGACCCGTCTATGCTGATGGTGTTAAACGAATACAATAAAGTACATCAGCAACGAAACGCTCTTTTGAAACAGTATCGGGAACGAATCGACGCGAAATCGGCGTTGGATATATGGGACGAGAAAATAGCCTCTCTTTCCGCCCGCATCGCGTGGAGACGTAACGAATATCTCACGGAGATGAGCCCCTTTGCTCAAAAGGTAATGGACGAAATTTCCGGCGGGAAAGAAAAATTGGATATTGTTTATAAAACCGTCTGTAACATGCCGGCGCGGGACTTGGAAGATCTGGAAGATAAATTTTTCTACGCTTTAAAATCCCACCGGGAAAAGGATATTTTATCCGGACATACTTCCACCGGCGTTCATCGGGACGATTTTGATCTTTACGTAAACGGCGAAAATTCCAAAATCTACGCCTCTCAAGGGCAGCAACGGTCTGTAGTAATGGCGTTGAAGATGGCGGAAGCGGATCTGTTACGAAAAGCCACCGGCGAATTTCCCATCATGTTGTTTGACGACGTATTTTCCGAATTGGACCCCTATCGCCGGAGTTACATCATCGAGCGAATCCGGGGACGGCAGGTGATTTTGTCCTGTTGTGAAGATACGGGGGATTTTGCGGAAGCAAAAATCTTCCGAATCCGCGGAGGACAAGTGGAATGAATCGGAGTGTAATGCTTCATATCGGTTCGGGATATTTGATCAATACCGGAACCATCGTTGGAATTTTCGATCTGGACAAGACCACCTACGGCCCAAAGACCCGAGAATTTTTGGCAAAAGCCGAAAAATCCGGAATCGTTGTCTCCGCCGGATACGAATTGCCCAAATCCTTTATCGTTTGCAATGAAAAGGGAAAACAAACGGTTTATCTTTCTCAACTTGCATCTTCCACTTTGCAAAAACGATGCGAAGAAATATGGAAGAAAAAATGAAACCTCAAAGAAAGTACAATAAAGAAATTGTTCCTGCCGCCAGAATGTTACGAAAAAATATGACGAAGGAAGAAAAGCATCTTTGGTACGATTTTTTAAGAACCTATCCCATACCGTTTTCAAGACAAAAAGTTTTGGGAAGATATATTGCTGATTTTTATTGCGCCAGAGCAAATTTAGTAATTGAATTGGACGGAAGTCAGCATTATACGGAAGCCGGGGTATGGAAAGACGAAAAAAGAACGAAATTCCTTGAGGAGTATGGAAAAAAAGTAGTAAGATTCAGAAATTACGAAATAAGAGATTGTTTCAGAAAAACCTGTGAAAAAATAGATGAAACTGTAAAAAGTTTAATCAAAGAACAACAGTAACAAAGAACCCAAACAGTCCCTCAGTCACCTACGGTGACAGTTCCCCTTACACAGGGGAGCCGAACCCACGTGCGAATCTCATTTTTTAGAAATCGATCGAGAGACACCTTTTGAAAGATTAGAAAAAGAGAATGTTGCACAAAGGAAAGCCTCCCCTGTGTAAGGGGAGGGGGACCGCGAAGCGGTGGAGGGACTGTAAAAACAAAAAAAAGAAAAAAGATATATACTTAATTGGAAAGGAATTATTATGAGTGAACTGACGAACAACGTACCTGCCACCGGTGCAAAGTACGACGAAACTCAGATTCAGGTTCTGGAAGGGTTAGAGGCGGTTCGGAAACGTCCGGGTATGTATATCGGCTCTACGTCCATTCAGGGTCTGCACCATTTGGTGTATGAAATCGTGGACAATGCCATCGACGAAGCCTTGGCGGGGTACTGCAAACACATTCACGTCAACATTTTGCCCGGCAATATTATCCGGGTCAAAGACGACGGACGGGGAGTTCCTACGGGAATCCACCCGAAGATGGGAATCTCCACCCTGGAAGTGGTTTACACCATTCTCCACGCCGGCGGAAAATTCGGAGGCGAGGGTTATAAAGTCTCCGGCGGATTGCACGGCGTCGGCGCTTCGGTGGTAAACGCCCTGTCGGAATGGATGGAAGTCCGGGTTCACGACGGAAAGAAGATTCATTTCCAGCGCTACAACCGGGGCAAACCCGAATCTGCCGTTCAGATCATCGGGGAAACGGATAAGACAGGAACGGAAGTCACCTTCCTTGCGGACGATCAGATTTTTGAGACCTTGCAATACGAATACGACGTTTTGTTGAAGCGTTTGCGGGAACAAGCCTTTTTGAACGGCGGAATTCACATCATCTTCACCGACGAGAGAGGGGAAGAACCCAAAGTCACCGACCTTCAGTATGAAGGCGGGGTAAGATCCTTTGTGGAATACCTCAACAGTCAGCGGAAGAGCGAAGGATTGCACGACGTGATCCACATTTCCGTTGCCAATGAAAACAATGCGGCGGAAGTTGCGTTGCAATATACCGATTCTTACGCTCCCTTGATTCTCTCCTTTGCCAACAACATCAACACCACCGAAGGCGGTATGCACGAGGTCGGATTCAAAACGGCGTTGACCAAGGTTTTGAACAACTATGCCCAAGCCCGCAAGATCATTAAAGAGGGCAACCAGTTGCTGGAAGGGGAAGACGTCCGGGAAGGGCTGACCGCCGTCATTTCGGTCAAACTGACCGAAGCCCAATTTGAAGGGCAGACCAAGACCAAACTGGGAAACAGTGAAATGCGCCAGGTGGTCTATCAGATGATCATGCAGAAGATGGCGGATTTCTTGGAAGAAAACCCCGCCGTCGCCCGCACCATCATCGACAAAGCCATGAACGCCCAGAACGCCCGGGAAGCCGCTCGTAAGGCCCGGGAAAACGTTCGTCGCAAGACGGGGCTGGAATCGGGACAGATGCCCGATAAATTGCAAGACTGTAATGAAAAAGATCCCTCTCTCTGTGAAATTTACATCGTAGAAGGGGACTCCGCCGCCGGTTCTGCCATTCAGGGCAGAGACTCCCGGTTCCAAGCGATCCTTGCCATGTGGGGGAAAATGCTCAACGTGGAAAAGGTTCGGGTGGATAAGATCTACGGAAACGACAAACTTTCTCCCCTCATCATTGCCCTTGGGGCAGGGATCGGGGATACGTTCAATTTGGAAAAACTGCGGTATCACAAAGTCATCATCATGGCCGATGCCGACGTGGACGGATCTCATATCCGCACCTTGCTTTTGACCTTCTTCTTCCGCTACATGAGACCGTTGATCGAAAACGGTCACGTCTACTCCGCCGTTCCCCCGCTTTATAAGATCACGCGAGGGAAAACCGTTCGGGTGGCATATTCCGACGAGGAACGGGATCGGGTCTCCGCCGAGATGAGAGAAGACAACCCCAACGCCAAGATCGAAATTTCCCGCTTCAAAGGTCTGGGTGAAATGGACGCTCACGAGTTGTGGGATACCACCATGGATCCGGAACAGAGGTCGCTCCGTCGGATCACCTTGGACGATGCCGTCCGGGCGGACGAAGTGTTCTCGGTGTTGATGGGCGAACAGGTCGAACCCAGAAAAGAATGGATCGAAAAGAACGCTCAGTACGCGGTAAATCTGGACTTTTAATAAGAGTGAAGATAGGAGAGTGAAGAGTGAAGATGGGTTATGTGCGTGAAGAGTTGTAGAATATCTCCACTCTCCACTCTTTACTCTATCCTAAATCGGAGGAAATAAAAAATGGCTCATAATAGAAGTTACAAGCCCGAAGATATTCTCTTTCCCAATCAGGTGATTACCGAATCTCATCTGGTTGAGGAAATGGAAAAATCCTATATCGAATACGCCATGTCGGTTATCGTCGGACGTGCGTTGCCCGACGTACGGGACGGTCTGAAGCCGGTTCACCGCCGGATTCTGTATACGATGTACGAATCGGGATTGACGTCGGACAAACCCTTTAAGAAATCCGCCACCTGCGTCGGTGACGTTTTGGGTAAATATCACCCCCACGGCGATACGTCGGTTTACGATGCGATGGTTCGTTTGGCGCAGGACTTTTCCATGCGTTATCAGTTGGTGGACGGCCACGGGAACTTCGGTTCCGTGGACGGTGACCCGCCGGCGGCTTACCGTTATACCGAAGCCCGCCTTTCCAAGATGTCCAACGAAATGTTGCGGGATATTGACAAAGAGACGGTCAACTGGGACCCCAACTTTGACGAAAGCCGGAAAGAACCCCGGGTTCTTCCTTCCCGCTTCCCCAATTTGTTGGTCAACGGCTCTTCCGGCATCGCCGTCGGTATGGCGACCAATATTCCCCCCCACAACCTGACCGAAGTGATCAACGCCGCCGTTGCGGTGTTGGACGATCCGGACATCGACGTTCTGGATCTGTTGGATTACATTTCCGGCCCCCACTTCCCCACCGGGGGTATCATTATGGGGCGCCGTGGAATCCGCGCCGCTTACGCCACCGGCCGCGGGAAAGTGGTGGTTCGTGCACGGACGGAATTTGAAGAATTTAACAAAGATCGGGTACGTATTATCGTTTCCGAACTTCCCTATCAGGTCAACAAGCGCCAGTTGATCAAATCCATCGCCGATCAAGTCAAGGAAAAGAAGATTGACGGCATTTCCGATTTGCGGGACGAAACCGACCGCAACGGTATGCGCATGGTTATCGAATTGAAGAAAGACGCTAACCCCCAAGTGGTGCTGAACACCCTGTTTAAGCAAACGGCGTTACAGTCTTCCTTCGGGATCATTCTGTTGGCGTTGGTGGACGATCAAAAGCAACCGAAGATTCTGTCTTTGAAGCAGATCTTGGAAGAATATCTCACCTTCCAAAAGGAAGTTTTGACCCGCCGCACCCAACACGATCTGAAGAAGGCAAGAGAACGTGCCCATTTGTTGGAAGGATTGCTGATCGCTCAGGACAACATCGACGAAGTTATTCGCATTATCCGTACCGCTTACGACGACGCGAAGCAAAAGTTGATGGAACGGTTTGATCTGGACGATATTCAAGCCCAAGCCATTTTGGATATGCGTCTCAAGGCGTTGCAGGGGTTGGATCGGGAAAAACTGCAAAACGAATACAACGAATTGCAACAACGGATCGCTTATTATCTGGGTCTTTTGGAAGATCCCGAAAAACTGAAGGCACTTCTGAGAGAAGAATTGTTGGAGATCCGGGATAAATTCGGGGATAAGAGAAAAACCGAGATCCAAGACGTGGAAGATGAAATCGATATTGAAGATCTGATCGAAGAAAAGACCAGCGTCTTTACCATGTCTCACCGGGGCTACATCAAGCGTCAGCCGGAAGACGTCTACAAGGTTCAAAATCGTGGCGGCCGCGGAATCAACGCTATGTCCACGAGAGAAGAAGACTTTGTGGAAGAATTGTTTATCGCTTCTACCCACGCAACGATCTTGTTCTTTACCACCAAGGGCAGAGTCTTTAAGATCAAAGGATACGAAGTGCCCGAGGCTTCCCGTCAGGCGAAGGGTATGAACATCGTCAACCTGTTGCAGTTGGATCAAGGGGAAGAAGTTTCCGCCATGATTCCTTTGTACGGTGAGATCGACGAGGAAAATACCTATCTGAACATGATCACCAAAGCCGGTATTACCAAGCGTTCTCGGTTGAGCGAATATAAGAATATCCGCAAAGGCGGTTTGATTGCCGTCAATCTGGACGAGGGCGACGAATTGGTTTCCGTCAAGCTGACCGACGGCACGAAGAACATTCTGATCATCACCCACAACGGTATGGGCATCTGCTACGACGAAAATCAAGTTTCCGTCGTGGGACGTACCGCCCGGGGGGTCAAGGCAATTAAATTGGACGAAGGAGACGAGATCATCTCTTCCATTTTGGCAGAAGAAGATAAGAATCTGTTGATCGTCACCGAAAACGGTATGGGCAAACGGACGCCTTTCTCGGAATTCAAGATTCAGAACCGGGGCGGCCGTGGGGTTCATTGCCACAACGTCACCGAAAAGACCGGTTTGATCGCCGGGGCGAAAGCCGTAACCGAAAACGACGACGTTGTTATCATTTCTTCCGACGGCGTTTTGATCCGGATTCGGGTCGAAGACGTTCCCATCTATCGCCGCACCTCTTCCGGGGTCAAGATCATGCGGGTGGGTGCCGATACGAAGGTTATGAATATCGCTCCGTTGCCGAAGACCGACGAGGACGAAGTGGAATCTGCGGAAGAATCCGAAACTCCCGCCGAAGTACAAGAATAATAATCCCTTGCGAGGTAGAATACTATTATGAAGAACACTGAAAAAACAATGGAAAAAATCGTAAATCTCTGCAAAAACCGGGGGTTCATCTTTGCCGGTTCCGAGATTTACGGCGGACTTGCCAACACTTGGGACTACGGTCCTTTGGGGGTTGAGTTCAAAAACAACGTGAAAAAAGCATGGTGGAAAAAATTCGTTCAGGAAAACCGCTACAACGTGGGTCTGGACGCCGCCATTCTGATGAATCCCCAAACCTGGGTTGCTTCCGGTCACGTGGGGGGCTTCTCCGATCCTTTGATGGACTGCAAAGAATGTAAAGAACGGTTCCGCGCCGACAAGGTCATCGAAGATTGGTGCGCCGAAAATAATTTCGATCTGGGCAAGGCGGTGGACGCCATGTCCCAAGCCGAAATGAAAGACTTCGTGGAAGAACACAACATCTGCTGTCCCACTTGCGGAAAGCACAACTGGACGGACATTCGTCAGTTCAATCTGATGTTCAAGACCTTCCAAGGGGTTACGGAAGATGCGAAGAACGTGGTATACCTGCGTCCCGAAACGGCACAGGGGATCTTCGTAAACTTCAACAACGTTGCCCGCACCACCCGGAAGAAACTGCCTTTCGGGGTCTGTCAGGTTGGGAAATCTTTCCGTAACGAAATCACCCCCGGAAACTTTACCTTCCGTACCCGGGAATTTGAGCAGATGGAACTGGAATTCTTCTGCAAACCCGGTACCGAATTGGAATGGTTCGCTTATTGGAAGCAATTCTGCAAAGATTGGTTGCTTTCTTTGGGCATGAAGGAAGAAAATCTCCGCCTTCGGGATCACGATCCGGAAGAATTGTCCCACTACTCCAACGCCACCACCGACTTTGAATTTGTTTTCCCCTTCGGTTGGGGCGAATTGTGGGGCGTTGCTTCCCGCACGAACTTTGACCTGAACGCCCATCAGACCACTTCCGGTCAGGATATGACTTACTACGATCAGGAAACCAACGAGCATTATATCCCCTACGTGGTCGAACCTTCTTTGGGCGCGGACCGTGTGGCTCTTGCCTTCTTGGTTGACGCTTACGATGAAGAAGTTGTCGATGCAGAAAAGAACGACACCCGCGTGGTGCTTCGTCTCCACCCCGCCCTGGCGCCCTACAAAGCCGCCGTTCTGCCCTTGTCTAAGAAATTGTCCGACAAAGCGGGCGAAGTCTACGAAATGTTGGCGAAATATTTCAACGTGGATTACGACGAGGCCGGTTCTATCGGAAAACGTTACCGCAGAGAAGACGAAATCGGGACTCCTTTCTGCATTACCGTGGACTTTGAAACCGAAACCGACGGCTGCGTGACCATTCGGGAACGGGATTCCATGGAACAGATCCGCCTTCCCATCGCCGACGTGGTCGCCTACCTGAACGAAAAGTTGTATTTTTAATTCGTTTGGTTTGGGTGTTCTTCTTTCTTTTCAGGAGAAAAGAAAGAAGAACCAAGAAAGAAAAGCCAAAGTCGGCGAATTACATTCGCCGGGGGAAGGAAAAAGAAATTTTTCTTTTCTGACGCAAGCATTGCGTCAGCCTTCGCTTTTTTCTTTGCTTCTTTCTTTTTTCTCGTGAAAAAAGAAAGAAGAACCGTAACCTTCTTCCTTGAAAGGAAAAATGTATGATTATTTTAGACAACTATCGCGTAAAACTCATGGAAATTGAGGATCGGATCAAGGAATTGGCAAGTGCCATGGGAATTGATGCGGTGAAAAAGTCCCTTGCGGAGTACGAAACGATCACTGCCGATCCCGATTTCTGGAACGACATGGAAAAATCCCAAAAAATCCTGGTGGAGCAAAAGCGTCAGCAAGGAATTTTGGGGTCTTATCAATCGGTGGTCTCTCTTCACGAAGACGCCGCCACCTTGGTGGAGTTGGCAATGGAAGAATGTGACGAGGAAACGGAAAACGAAATCGTTTCCATGACCGAAAACCTGGAAAAAACCATCGAACGTCTGACCATGGACACTCTGTTGGACGGGGAATACGATAAATCCAACGCCATTCTCACTTTCCACGCCGGCGCCGGCGGAACGGAAGCCCAAGATTGGGCGTTGATGTTGTTCCGTATGTATTCCCGGTACGGCGAACAGAACGGATTTAAGGTCAAGTGTATTGATATGCTGGACGGAGATGAAGCGGGAATTAAATCCGCCGTTCTCATGCTGGAAGGCCCCAACGCCTACGGTTATATGAAATCCGAATCGGGGGTTCACCGCTTGGTTCGGGTCTCGCCCTTCGACGCCTCGGGCAGACGGCAAACGTCTTTTGCTTCGGTGGAAGTTATGCCCGAAATCGAGGACGATAAGTCCATTGAGATCCGGGAAGAAGATCTGGAAATCGAATGTCACCGGGCGTCCGGCGCCGGCGGTCAGCACGTTAACAAAACCGACTCCGCCGTTCGCATTAAGCATATCCCCACCGGCATCGTCACCGGTTGTCAGACCGAACGTTCTCAAAAGCAAAATAAGGAAATGGCTCTCAAAATGCTCAAATCCAAACTGTTGGAGATCAAAGAACGGGAACATCTGGAAAAGATCGAGGACATCAAGGGCGTTCAGATGGACAACGGCTGGGGTTCCCAGATCCGTTCTTACGTCTTTATGCCTTACACCTTGGTCAAAGACCACCGCACCAACTTTGAAATGGGCAACGTTAACGCTGTCATGGACGGTGATCTGGAAGGGTTTATCAACGCCTACCTCAAGTATTTGAAATCCGGCGGGAAATAAAAAGCGTCATAAGTTCGACTTAGCCAAAAATTCGGCGTTGTCACTTGAATTTTTGGAGTCTCGCTTAAACGTTGTGATGGACGGAGACTTGGAAGGCTTTATCAACGCCTACCTCAAGTATTTGAAAGCAGGCAATCAGAAATAAAATAAAAACAAGAGATGCCGATGAATGTCGGCACTCTTTTTTTGGCAAAAAATGGGCTTGACAAATAGGGAACTTTTTGATATAATAAACGTATAAAAAGTTCCCTATTTTGGAGGGTCTATGGAAAATCAATGGAAAATTCAAGAATTATTGCATCAAAAGGCAGATTTTCAGGCAAGGTTGAATCTTTTGCCTTATGATGGAACTCCGGAAATCAAAGAAAAAGATGGAAATCGCTATCTCTATGTGCGGAAGCGGGAGTTTGGAAAACTGAAAAGCACGTATGTGGGGGGATATACGGAAGAGTTGTATTCCTTATTGTTACGCCATTCCAAAGAAGCACGAGAATTGCGGAAACAAATTCGGATGACGGAACGTGAGTTGCGGGCGCTCGGATACGTGGAAGGGAATTTGCCGGAGTCTGTTTTGCTGAATTTGGATTTTGCTCGCGCAAATATGAAGGCAAACATCTATGATCAAGCGGTTTTGGAAGGGGTAGCAACAACCTTTCCGCAAACGGAAGATATTATCGACGGTGGACTGGTTCATGGAATGACGGCAACCGACGTTCAGAAAATTTTGAACTTAAAGCATGCTTGGGAGTTTATCTTGGATAAAGACGTTCTTTCGTCTCCTGTGGATTATTATTTGCTTTGTCACGTTGCGAAATTGGTCAACGAAGGATTTTTCTCTGATGGAGGTCGTATTCGCGGAGTTCCGGTTCGCATTGGGGGGACTTCTTATGTTCCGCCGTTGCCGATAGAGGCAGATGTGAAAGATGCCATTCATCAGATGCTTCTGCAAGAAAAAGATCCTATCGATATTTCCATCGATCTTTGTCTTTATTGCATGAAGGCTCAGATTTTTAACGATGGGAACAAGCGAACTGCAGTTATTTTTGCAAATCTGTATCTGATTGGAAAAGGCGGAGGCGTTTTGGTAATTCCGGAAGTTCGTGTTCCGGAATTCAAAAAAATGTTGGTTCGCTATTATGAAGATCTTGACCAAGGAGAACTTGCACAGTTCATGCGAGAGCACTGCATCAAAACGATGAATTAAAATGGGGAACTTTCTGCTCAAAAAAATCATAAAAAGTTCCCTACATAAAAAATTTCCGGCGGATCTTCTCCGCCGGATTTGTTTTCTTTTGTTGTAAAACACACGCTTTTTCCCGGCGAATGGAATTCGCCGAAAATCCGCTTTTCTTTGGTTCTTTCTTTTCTCGTGAAAAGAAAGAACGCCGTACCCCACGTACTCTCTTAAATCTTCATGGCAACGTCCCAGGCTTGCCAGATGACGGTGCGCAGGTTTCCGACCTTCGAGGCGTCGCCCACCACTTTCACGCCCTTGGTGGTGAGGGGGGCGGGGTTGTAACCCACGGACAGAATGACGCTGTCGGCGGGGATCGTTTTGGTGTTGCCGTCTTTGTCGGCGACGGTCACGCCGTCGGCTCGGATCTCGGTGGTCTTGGTCTCCAGCAGAACGGGGACTTGATTCGTTTTGAAAAAGTCCCTCAAATAGCTGGTGTTGGCAAGACAAATGCCCTTTCCGGTGATCAGATCGTCCTGCATTTCCACGATGGTGGGGTGCTTGCCCTTGCGGTACAGATCGTAAGCGATCTCGCACCCGGTCAAGCCGCCGCCGATGACCACCACTTTTTCGCCCACTTCTTTGGTTTCAAGCAGGTAGTCGATGGCTTCGATGGCGTTATCTGCCCCAGGAATGGGGATTTGTTTCGCTACCGCCCCGGTGGCAACGATAATTTCGTCGGCGTTGAGGGATTTTACGTCGGTAATCTCGGTGTTCAACTTCACTTCCACGTTGGGTTGTTTCGCAATTTCCCGATGATACCAAGCGATTAAGGCTTTGTCTTTTTCCTTGAAATCCGGCGCCGCCGCGGCGATAAAGACTCCGCCCAGTTTGTCGGATTTTTCATAGATCGTCACTTTGTGACCCCGCTTGGCACAGACCAGCGCCGTTTCCATACCCCCGATGCCGCCGCCGATGACCGCAACGGTCTTTTGCTTTTTGGCGGGGGTGAGATAGTATTTTTTGCTCTGCATGGTTTGAGGATTCAGAGCACACCGGGCAAGCCCCATGGTGTCGGTCAGGTCTTGGGTGTTGGCGTGACCCTTGGAGCGGGAGAAGTTGAAGCAACCGGCGTGACAACAGATGCACGGACGGATCTCGTCCATACGGTCTTCCATCATTTTGGTGATCCATTCTCCGTCTGCCAGGAACTGACGGGCAACGCCTACGGCGTCGATGCGTCCTTCCGCCACGGCTTGGGCACCCACGTCCGGTTCCATTCTTCCTGCACAGACTACCGGAATATCCACGAACTTCTTAATGTGGGCAACGTCGTCCAGATTGCAGTTTTGGGGCATATACATTGGGGGGTGCGCCCAATACCAGGAGTCGTAAGTGCCGTTGTCGGCGTTGAGCATGTCGTAGCCCGCGTCTTGAAGATATTTTGCGGCTCTTTCCGATTCTTCCATGTTTCGCCCAACTTCGGTGTAAACTTCCCCGGGCATGGCTCCTTCGCAGAATCCTTTCATTTTGGATTCTACCGAGTAGCGCAAGGAAACCGGGAAATCGTCTCCGCAGGCGGCTTTGATTTCTTTGACCACTTCCGCCGCAAAGCGATAACGGTTTTCAAAACTTCCGCCGTATTCGTCGGTGCGCTGGTTAAAAAATGCAATGGAGAACTGGTCCAAAAGGTATCCTTCGTGGACCGCGTGGACTTCTACGCCGTCCACCCCTGCCTCTTTGCACAATTTTGCGGTCTTGGCAAAGGCTTCGATGATCTCGTGGATCTGTTCTTTGGTCATTTCGGGGCATTCGATGTCGTGTGCCCACCGGGATTTTTGGGGGCTGGGGGACGCCAACTCGTGGTTGGTATCAATGATGGGCTTGATGATCGCCCGGGTGATTTTGTTTTTATGTAGCGGAGCCACCAATTCGGTGATCGCCCAGGAACGACCCATGCCGGCGGTCAGTTGGACAAACAGTTTTGCGCCGGTTTTATGGATCTCGTCCATGAATTCTTTCAGTTCTTCAAACATTTTGGGGTTCTGCCAAAGCCATTTTCCCCAAAACGTATCCCGCAGAGGGGCAATGCCGGGAATGATCAACCCCACGTTGTTGTTTGCCCGTTCCAGGAACAGTTTTGCCGCTTCTTTGTCAAAGTGGCAACCGGTCAACTCAAACCAACCGAACAGGGACGTGCCGCCCATGGGACACATGACGATACGGTTCTTGATTTCCACGTTGCCGATCTTCCAAGGGGTAAACAACGCCTCGTATTTTTGATCCATAATAGGGTTCTCCTTTGTTCAGAGCATTTTCTACCAATAATAATATTATATCATAAAGACGTTGCCTTGTCAACCTTTCGGGGTGGGAAGCGCGTCTTCTTTTCTTTTTTGTTTATAAAAAAATCACCTGTAACGGTTTGGTTACAAGTGATCGCAATTTATTTTCCGCGAATCTGCCGCCCTTTGAGGGGGAAAGGCGGCAGACCTGCGGAGGTACGGCGGAGAGGGGGAAACCGCCGTTTCGCTTTATGAAAATCCACCAACCTTATCGTGCAGACGTCGGGCTTCATAAAACGAATAAGGAGTGGACGAAGCCGAAGCCTCGTCTCGGAATAAGCCGTTGTGCCTCGCTCAAAAAACGAGGTACTATCAACCCTGCGGAAAAGCCACGCCATCTGCCGAACATTGTCGGAACGTGTCTTTTCGTAGGTGGAAACCAAGAAAAACGTTTCCTTTTTATGAGAACATTATAACATAGGAATTTTCAAAAGTCAAGCGGTTTTTTATAAGTTTTTAAATTTCGGCGTTCTTGGAAATCATTGCTAAATTTATCGTTTGAAATTTATGCAAAATACACAAAAATAGAGCGGATATTACAAAAAGCAACAAGAAAATTTGTGCATATTTTTTACTCTTTATTCATTTATGCGTTTTTTGAAGGCTTTTTCTCTCTTTTTTGTATAAAAACACCCTGCCGCTTTTGTTGTGGTCGGCAGGGTAAGGAAATAAATTTTTGTTTTTTTATGATTCTACGCAGACCCAAAGGGTTTCGATGCCGTAATAGGCAAAGGCGTCCCGGTCGGCGGCGGTGATTTTTTCTCCGCAGGCGACGATGGGTACCGCCGGAGGACAACCCACGGTGGGGGCGGCGAGGATTCTGCCTACGCTCTGTTTTGCGGGGATCTGTTCTGCCGGAGCGAAGATGCTTTGGCGGGGAGAGTAAACCTGCTCGTGGGCACTTTGGGGCGGGGGCGAGGTTGTGATTGGCTGTTTTTTTGGAAGTTCCGTCAAACGTTGGGAAAGACGGCGACAAGCTTCGGCGGTGTTGTGAGGGGAGAACATCAAAACCAAAAAATCCGGGTCGGCAAATTCCGAAATGATGCCCTTTTGTGCCAAAAGATCCGAAAGTTCTTGTCCGGTATAGCCCAAAGATTTGGGGGCGATGGTCAGTTTCAGGGGCTCGTTCCCTACCAGTTCCCAGCCTTGGGCAGAAAAGGTGTCTTTCAACTTGTTGATCAAGGGGACGGCGCGGTGCAGTTGTTCGGGAAATTCCCCTTCGCAAAGGGCGTTTGCCCGGTCAAGGGATTGTAAAATCAGGTAAGAGGGCGAGGTTGAGCCAAAGAGGGAAAGGGAAGATTTTGCTTGATCTATCAAGGGTTTGTGTTGTTCTGCCACGTGTAGATACGCACCTCCGGTGAGGACCGGCAGGGTTTTGTGGGCAGAGTCGCAACATAAGTCTGCTCCCAGATCCATGGGGTGTCTGGAGGAGGGCAAAAATTTCAGATAAGCACCGTGGGCGTTGTCCACCAAAAGTAGGGCATTGTGTCGACGGCAGACTGCTGACAGGGCGGCAACGTCGGTCACGTTTCCCAAATAATCGGGGGAAGTGAGGTATACGGCGGTGACGCCGGAATCTTTTAAGGTGCTTTCCAAACGTTGAGGGGTGACGGTGCAGGAAAGATAGGTTTTTTCGTCTCCGTAGAGCCAGCGGATCTCAAAATCCAAGAGGGCGGCGGCAGAGAGAAATACTTTGTGGGCGTTGCGGCCGACGGCGATCACCGGTTTTCGCCCTTGCGCGGTGGCGTGTTTGTAGGCCAACGAGAGCATGGCGCGAATGCATTGAGACGATCCCTCGGTGGAATAGAAGGTGGGACAGCCGAACAAGGTCGATGCGTTTTGTTCGCTCTCGGCGATAATCCCGGAGGCTTCGTAGAGACTGTCCGCCCCGGGGATCTCAGTAATATCAAGGGGTTCAGCCCCTAATCCAAGTTCTCCTTTGTGCCCCGGCATATGGAGGCGCAGGGGGGTGTTGTGGGCATAGCGCCGGGCAAAATCCCAGATCGGCGTGTTCATACTTCTTCGCTCCGGGCAACTGCCAACATGATGGCACATTCCATACGCTTGCGGAACAGATCGCACCCCGGTTTATAGACCCCTTTCACCGAACCGGTGGCGTGATAGGCGTTGGCGGCGCACCCGCCGGAGCAGTACAGTTTTGCCCAGCAGTCGTGACATTCCGGGCGGGCGTAGACGTTACAATCCGCAAATTCCTTTTGGGCGGCATGATTGGTTACGCCACCCCAAATGTCTCCGAGACGGTAGGCTTCGTCTCCGACGAATTGGTGACAAGGATAGAGATCTCCCCATGGGGTGACCGCCATGTATTCCGTTCCCGAACCGCAACCGGAAATTCGTTTATAAATGCAAGGTCCGTCGGTCAGGTCGATCATGTAATGATAGAAGGTGAAAGGTTTGCCTTCTTTTTCCCGCTTCAGCATCAATTCTGCCAGTTTTTCGTATTGATCCATGACGATCTTTTGATCGTCGACGGTCAATTCGGACGGGTCGCCGGGGGCACAGACCACCGGTTCTATGGAAAGTTCCGTGAACCCCAAGTCCAGCATTTGTTGAATATCCGCTAAAAAGTCCGGATTTGCGTGGGTAAAGGTGCCTCGCATATAATAGTTTTTCCCTTGGCGGGCATCGACCAGTTGTTGAAATTTCGGAACGATCTTCTCCCAACTGCCGTTGCCGGCATAATCCACCCGATAGCGGTCGTGAATTTCTTTTCTTCCGTCAAGAGACAGAACCACGTTGCTCATTTCGGCGTTACAGAAGTCGATGACGTCTTTGTCGATCAGAACTCCGTTGGTGGTGAGGGTAAAGCGGAAGTTTTTATTGTATTTTTGTTCCACGCTCCGGGCGTAAGCGACCAGTTGTTTGACCACATCGAAGTTCATCAACGGTTCGCCGCCGAAAAAGTCCACTTCCAGATTGTGTCGCGTGCCGGAATTTTCGATCAAAAAGTCCAAAGCGCGCTTGCCTACTTCAAAGGACATGACGGCTCTGTCTCCGTGATATTTCCCCTGACTTGCAAAGCAATAGGCACAGTTCAGGTTGCAGGTGTGGGCGACGTGAAGGCACAGCGCCTTGACCACCCCGGCGGTTTTTTGTTTCAGTTCCCCCGCCATGGGTTCAAAGGTGTCGGGGGCGAACAAGACTCCCTCGTCTTTCAGTTCCTGCACTTGGTCGTAGCATTCCGCGACGTCGGTGGCGGTGATGTCGTTTTTGCCGATGTATTTTTCGCTTAGTTCCGCCAAAATTTGGGTTTTCGGTTTTTGTTCAAAATCGGCGATGACGTCGTACGCCACCTCGTCCACCACGTGAACCGAACCGGAACAGACGTCGATGACGATGTTGTAATTGTTGAGTTTGTATTGATGTATCATAGATCCTCCAAAGGGGGAAGTTTTTATAAAAATATTTTTACTCTATTCATTTCGACAGGGAAATACCCCTTCCACCGCTTCGCGGTCCCCCAGCCACTGCATAAGTTCGGCTTTACCAAAAATTCAGCGTCTTCGACTTGAATTATTTGGAGCCTCACTTATTCCCCTGCAACAGGGGAAGGCAGTCGTTTACAGCAACGCATTGTACTTACGGTTGTTTCGTAATAAAAGGGAAAAGATGATTTGCGGCAGGGAAATACCCCTTCCACCGCTTCGCGGTCCCCCAGCCACTGCATAAGTTCGGCTTTACCAAAAATTCAGCGTCTTCGACTTGAATTATTTGGAGCCTCACTTATTCCCCTGCAACAGGGGAAGGCAGGAGCGTCGTTCGATGTCTTGATGAAGTATCTTTTATTTTTTTGGGTTTTTGATTGCAGAATAAAACAAATTCCACGCATTTCAATGTTCGATAGCCTTCCCCTATGGTAGGGGAAGGGGGACCGCAGAGCGGTGGTGGGGGTAAGAACCCCGCGCAAACAAAAATGTTACTTTAACTGCGAAGATAATGCTTGTGTTACCTCTTGGTCGATTCTGTCACAGACGGTACGAAAACTTTCTCGGACTTGAATGTTCTTAAAACGAATTACCTTAATCCCAAATTGTTCAAGATATTCGGTTCTTCTCTCATCAAAAAACTTCCCATCGTCGGTATCGTGTTGACTTCCGTCTAATTCTACAACAAGATTTACTGTTGCACAATAGAAATCCACGACGTACTTCCCAAGAAGTTTTTGTTTTTTAAAGCGAATGGGATAGGTGCTCAAGAAGTCATACCATAGATGTTTTTCTTCTTTCGTCATGTTTTTTCTAAGCATTCGAGCGATGGGGATATTCTTTTTTTCATACTTTTTTTCCATGAAGCGACCTTCTTTTGCTCATAAAAAAACCGCCGTGCGGCGGCTTTTTCATTCATTCCAAAATTACTTTTTGGATTCGCATTTCTGGTTGGCAACGCCGCAGCTGGTTTTGCAAGCGGACTGGCAGGAAGTTTGGCATTCGCCGCAACCGCCTTTGCCGGCGCAGAGTTTACGGGTCTTCAAGGTTTTGATATGTTTCATGTTGTGTTCCTCCATGATCGTATTCTATTATAGATTATAACATACTTTTCGCGGAAAGTCAAGGGGTTTGAAGGTTTTACTTCTTTTTTCGCGTTGCCGCTTTGCGACGCAGAGTCTCTGCCCGCAGGTCGGCTGAGGGGAATTCCAAGTTGAGGAAAGAATAGGTCAGCCGAGAATTGAGTCGGGCGGCGTAACATTCTCCTCTTTCTTCGATGGAAAGATTGGTGCTGATGATGGTGGGCTTTTTCCGGGTCAATCGGGTGTTGATGACCGAGTAGAGGGTGGTTTCCACGAAGGAAGAATAAAATTCCGTGCCCAGATCGTCGATGATCAAAAGATCGGCGTCGAGATAGTCGTCGGTGGGCAGACCTGCCTCTTTGTTTCGGAAGGTGGCGGCTTCAAAATCGTTCAACAGTTCCTGAACGGGGGCGTAGAGAACGAATTTGCCGGTTCGGATCAGTTCACAGCCGATGCAGACCGAAAGAAAGGTCTTTCCGCAACCCGGTTCGCCGACAAATAAGAGATTTTGGGAATCTTCTCCGAAGGATTTAACGTATTTTTTGGAGAATTCCAAAAGTTTTTTCATCTTTTCCCGGGGTTCTTCCGGGTAAAGAGAAAGATCGTAATTGGCAAAGCAACTGCCGGAAAACAGGTGTTCCATGCCCGACTCTTTCAGGTATTGCTCCGAAAGGGCTTGTTTGTAGCAGGCGCAGAGTTGTCCGTCGATGACCCCTTCGTCATAACAAAGGGAACAATGATGTACCGGATCTAAGTAAGTGGCGGGGTAGCCGTTTTGCTCCAGCAGGGTCTTAATCTCTTCCTGCAGGGAGAGGGATTTGTCCCGGAATGCCATGAATTTTTCTTCGCTATCGTCCCGGTCGGCGATAAAACGGAAAAAGGCGGCGTGGTTTTCTTGCAATTCCCGTTCTTTTTTGGCGATGGCGGGGACGGCGGCGGCAATTTCTTCCCGGCGGCGGTTTTCTTCGATTTTTCCTTGGGTGCGACGGTCTTCCATCAACTGATTGACCGCGTCAAGGCATTTGTTTTTGTTCATCGTCAATCATCTCCTCCGGCAATCTCCCAAGCCAGATCCAGCGCGTCGTTTGCGGTGGCGGCTTTTCGGGGGTTGTTGGCAGTGCTGCGGCGGGCGGGGGCGCGTCTTGTGGATTTCGGTTCCGGTTTGGGGGCGGCGCTGGCTTCCTCGGGGGTCTTGTATCCGGCGTCGTGCCACTTGACCAGAATTTTATCAATGTATGTATAGGTGTATTTCCCGGTATTCTTTACCGTTTCTTCGTAAGCAAGCCCGATCATGTCCAGATCGTAACCCAATTCGTTTTTCCATTTGAGGAAGGTTTTTTGTTCGGCGTCGGAGATGGCGCGGGTGCCCAAGATCCCGAATCGGGAGGCGATGCGGTTGACCACGTTTTTCTTTTCGGTCTCTTTGCGAATGAGTTCTTCCGCCTGCTCGAAGGTTTGAACTCCGTCGTCCGACCATTTTACTCCGGTTTGGGCGATCTGACGAAGGGATTTTCCGTTGTCACTGCCGTAGCGGATCAGCAATGCTACCACGTCGGCGGGAAGGCCGCACCAATCCACGAGGGACAAGATCAGCGATGCGTCGGCAGAGGTCAGAGGTTTTTTCAGTGCCGTTTCCGCCTCTTTGTAAAGGTATTGCAGTGCCGGGTCTCCTTCCAGCCGTTGCGCCACCGTTTCCGGGTGATAGGTCATGAAGTCCGAGGCTTTCAGTTGGGGGCGTTGCAGGGTGTATTTCCCGGCGGATTTGTACAAAACTCCCGCCTTGACCCAATATTTAAAGGCGTCTTCCAAGCGGGTTTCGTCTATTGCAAGGGTGCGGGTCAGGTCGTCTTTCAAAAATGCGGCGTTGGCATTGCGTAACAAAAGAAGAAGCAACCGCAGCTCCACGTCGGGGGCGTTGAGGTGCTTGTCCACCACGTCGCAGGGGACGGAAAAGGTTTGCGCCGATTCAAATAAAATGGTGTTTTCCATAACTTCCGTCCTTTCTTCAGCGTTCGATCTTCATGGAGCGTTCCATGTCACGTTTTGCGGATTCCCTTGCGGCGCTTTCCCGCTTATCGTATAACTTTTTCCCTTTGCAAAGCCCGATCTGGACTTTGACGTACGGCCCTTTCAGATAGATCTGCAAGGGGATTATGGAATATCCGTCCTGCTTGACTTTGCCAAAAAGCCGGTCGATCTCCTTGCGGTGCATCAGAAGTTTTCGCTCCCGCAGAGGGTCTTTGTTGAAAATGTTTCCCTTTTCGTAGGGGGAAATGTGGGTCCCCATCAGGATCATCTCCCCATGCTTGATCGAGCAATAGGAATCTTTCAGATTCACTCTGCCCATGCGGACGGATTTTACTTCCGTTCCCGCCAGCGAGATGCCTGCTTCCAAGGTTTCTTCCACAAAATAATCGTGGTACGCCTTTTTGTTGTTGGCAATGGTTTTGACTGAGGGTTGCTTCATCGGGAGACCTCCTTTCTGAGAATGGAGATAGGAGAGTGAAGAGTGGAGATAGGAGAGTGAAGATAGGAGAGTTAAGTGAGGCTCTAAAAATGCAAGCCGCAGGCGTAGGATTTTTAGCTAAGCCGAATAAACAGGGAGCGAAGCGAGTCGCAGGAGATATTCTCCAACCCTTCACGCACATAACCCATCTTCACTCTTCACTCTTAACTCTTCACTCTTAACTCTTCACTCTTAACTCTTTTAAAGTTTGCTCATAACGTAATCTGCGTATTCATCGCCGGTGCAACCGGTATCGCGGCCGGTGACCACCAGTTTGCGCTCGTTGAACATACATTCGTCCAGGGCGGCAGACAGTTTGTCGGATTGTTCCTGATAGCCGATGTGAGACAGGAGTAGGACGGCGGCGCGGAGCATGGAGGAGGGATCGGCATATTTCGCTCTGCCTTCCCGAACCATGCGGGGCGCGTCTCCGTGAATGGCTTCAAACATGGCGTATTTTTTGCCGATGTTGGCAGAACCGGCGGTTCCTACGCCTCCTTGGAATTCCGCGGCTTCGTCGGTGATGATGTCGCCGTACAGGTTGGGCAGGACGAAGACCTGGAAGTCACGACGGCGCTTTTCGTCGATCAGTTTTGCGGTCATAATATCAATAAACCATTCGTTGAGTTGAATGTCGGGATATTGTTCCGCCACTTTATGACAATGTTCCAGGAATTTCCCGTCGGTGGTCTTGATGATGTTTGCTTTTGTGACCACTTCCACCCGGGTTTTGCCGTTTTTCTTGGCGTAATCAAAGGCGATCTCCGCAATGCGGTCGCACCCCTGAGAGGTGGCGACGGTAAAGTCGATGCCCAGATCTTCGGTCACGTTGACTCCCTTGGAACCAACGGCGTAACCGCCCTCGGTGTTTTCCCGGAAGAAGGTCCAGTCAATGCCTTGATCGGGGACTTTGACGGGGCGCACGTTTGCGAATAGATCCAACGCTTTGCGCATGGCAACGTTTGCCGATTCGATGTTGGGGTATCCGTCTCCGGCGTTGGGGGTGTGGGTGGGGCCTTTCAAAATGACGTGGCAGGCTTTCAGTTCTTCCATTACGTCGTCGGGAATGGCTTTCATCACTTTGACCCGGTTTTCGATGGTAAGACCGTCAATGTTGCGGAATTCCACTTTCCCGGCGTTGATTTCATCTTTCAGCAGATATTCCAGCACCCGGCGGGATTGGGCGGTAATGGTGGGGCCGATGCCGTCGCCTCCGCAAACGCCGATGATGATTTTGTCCAATTTAGAGTAGTCGATAAAATCTCCCTGAGCCTTCAGACCGTCTACCCGTTTCAATTGTTCTTCCAGCAGCGCCGCAAATTTTTCGGTTGCCGCTTGAATCTGTGCTTCGTACATAATATATATTCTCCTTTCAGGATAAATGCGAAAATGTAAAATGAAAAATAATTGCACAACTGAATTTTACCGTTGTTCAGTGAAAGTATTTCGAGAACGTTCTTCTTCCGCTTATTGCTCCGCGTCCATTTTGACGACTCCTTGCAGGGCGAACAAAGGCGTGGGGAAAAAGAGCCAGATCGAGGGAATCTCCCATAAGAGGAGGGCAAGAATTCCGGCGGCGACGGTGATGAGAAGCAAAAATACTTCCACGGTTCGCAAAAGAAGGTTCAATTCCTTGGAATTGGCGGTTTTCTTTGCCAACGTCAGAACGCCCCAAACGCTCCACCGCAACGCCGTTGCCGTTATCGCCGCCCACAGGATTGCCAAAAGCAATCCCCCCTTTCCTTCGGGCACAACCGCCAAAAGGATGAGGCAAAGGGCAACGTAGACGATCAGCAAGACCGGAAAGAAATAGCGATTCAGAGTTTGAATGAACTTTCTCATGTTACGCGTTTTTCGTGGCGTTGAGCAGACCGCCCGCCAAGATCATCTTCTTCTGACGGTCGGTAAAGACGGTGGTAAGGGGAATTTCGACGCCCTTGGTCTTGTTGATCAAAACCATCGGCGTTCCGTCTTCCACGTTCTTGCGAATGGCGGGGATTTCCAGTTCGTCCCCTTGGTCGATGCAATCGTAGTCGCTCTCGTTTTCAAAGGTCAAGGGCAAGATGCCGGAGTTGATCAGATTTGCCGCATGAATCCGGGCAAAGGATTTGGCAACCACGGCTTTTACTCCTAAGTACAGGGGAACCAAAGCCGCGTGTTCTCTCGAAGAACCTTGACCGTAGTTTTGACCGCCGATGATAAATCCACCGCCCCATTCCAAAGCCCGTTCGGGGAAGGATTTGTCGCAGACTCCGAAGCAGAATTGAGACAGGTAGGGAATGTTGGAACGATAGGGCAAAATCTTCGCTCCGGCAGGCATGATGTGGTCGGTGGTGATGTTGTCACCCACTTTCAAGACCGCTCTTGCGCCGAGGGTTTTGGGCAATTCCTTGTTCAGGGGGAAGGGTTTGATGTTGGGTCCGTAGATGACTTCGTGGTCTTCTTCGGCGGGGTAGGGTTTCACGATCATGTTGTCGTTAACGTCGAATTCTTCCGGCATTTGTACCGTGAGATCGGGTACGTTTGCCATCGGATCGGTAAAGACGCCGGTCAATGCGGAGACGGCGGCGGTTTCGGGGGAAACCAGATAGACCTGTCCGTCTGCCGTGCCGGAACGTCCTTCAAAATTGCGGTTGAAGGTGCGCAGGGAAACGCCGTTGGAATTGGGGGCTTGTCCCATGCCGATACAAGGTCCGCAGGCACATTCCAGAATGCGGGCGCCGGCGGAAATAATATCACTCAAAGCCCCGTTCTTGGCAAGCATATCCAATACTTGTTTCGAGCCGGGAGCGATGACCAGAGAAACGTGTTCTGCTACGGTCTTCCCTTTCAGGATCTTTGCCACTTTCATCAGGTCGAGATAGGAAGAGTTGGTGCAAGAGCCGATGCAGACTTGGTCGATCTTCTTCCCTGCCAATTCTTTGATGGGTTTGATGTTGTCGGGAGAATGGGGGCAGGCTGCCAAGGGTTCCAGAGCGGAAAGGTCAATGTCGATAATGCGGGAATATTCTGCATCTTCGTCTGCTGCAAGGGGAACGAAAACGTCGCCCCGCTTTTGGGCTTCCAGGAATTTTTTGGTCACGTCGTCTGCGGGGAAAATGGACGTGGTAGCGCCCAGTTCCGCACCCATGTTGGTGATGGTGGCACGTTCCGGAACCGACAGAGATGCCAAATCTCCGCCGTATTCAATGACTTTTCCAACGCCGCCCTTGACCGAGAGGATCTCCAGCAGTTTCAGGATAATATCTTTTGCCGCAACCCCGGGACGGAGTTTGCCGTGTAAATTGACACGAATCACTTCGGGCATATTCAGGTGGAAGGCGCCGCCGCCCATGGCAACCGCCACGTCCAGACCGCCGGCTCCGATGGCCATCATGCCGATACCACCGCCGGTGGGGGTGTGGGAGTCGCTTCCCAGCAGAGTTTTTCCGGGAGCGGAGAACCGTTCCAGATGCACCTGATGGCAGATGCCGTTGCCGGGACGGGAGTAGTACAAGCCGTATTTTGCACAGCAAGATTGAATGTAGCGATGGTCGTCGGCGTTTTCAAAGCCGGTCTGCAGGGTGTTGTGGTCGATGTAGGCCACGGAACACTCGGTTCTGACCCGGGGAATCCCGATCGCTTCAAACTGCAGATAGGCCATCGTTCCCGTGGCGTCCTGAGTCAAAGTCTGGTCGATGCGGATCGCGATTTCCTTGCCGGGAATCATTTCTCCGGAGATGAGATGGTTTTTGATGATTTTTTGCGGGATATTCATGCCCATGATTATTCTTCTCCTATTTTGGGTGATACTTTCGGTACAGGGGGAGCGAAAGCTCTCCGAAAGCCGACATTTACCTATTATAATTATCTATAATAATTTATTATACACGAAGACGACCCATTTGTCAAGAATTTTTCTCCGAAACCCCCATTTGTTCGCATTTTTTTTGCAACCGTCGGGGGTGATTTGACAATCGGGCGGAAATGTGATATACTTTTGTAAATATAAAAGACAGAATGCAGAAGATTTTCTTTCCTTTTGGAAGAAAAGCCAAGGGAAGATCGGGATCTTCCATTTGTTTTGAAAGGGATAAAAGATGAGAATAAAAATCATTCTTAGTTTATTCTTGGCCACGTTATTGTTTCTTTTGTGCGGCTGTTCGCCCCTGTCTCAAAATGGAGGCAATGACGGACCGGTGCTGGAAGAAGTGCGCAGCTCCCGGTACGTGTATCTGACGTTGTGGTCGTGGCAGATCTCTTCGCCGGACGATGCCCGTACCTATGGAGAAAAGGCGAAGGAATGTGGATTTACTGCCATCGATTTCGCCGTTTTGTGGTCGGATTTCGAGCCGTTGAAAGGCCATTTTAACTGGACGTATCTGGACGGCGTGGTCAACGCCTTTGTAGACGCGGGATTGAAGGTTTCTTTGCAACCTCTTCTTTGGACGAAGGACTTGTCCTGGGCGGAAGAATTGACGTTGCAAGAAACGGAAAACCATAAGGTTTATGAAGTGGAAGGCCGTGGTTCCTATCTGTCCTTTACCGACGAAAAAACCTTGTCCGTGGTGGAGAACACGTTGCAGAATTTTGCGCTCCACGCCGTTTCGGCCTATGGGCAATCTTTGACCCGCTGGGGCGTTCGTCTCTCTTGCTTTGGGGAATTTGACTATTCGGTCAACGAAGGGCTGGATTATTCGGAATCCGCCCGTCGGGAATTTTACGATTATTTGAAAGAAACTTACGGATCGTGGAAAAAATTCTCCGAAGCCAGAGGGCTTTTGGTCTCGTCCCGCAACGATCTGGATTCTATCGCGTTGGAAACCGTGGTAGACGCCTGTTTTGGAGATTGGCGGAGATTCCGGCAGGAACGCCTCTTTGATCTTCTGGATCGCATGATTGATATTTACCGCAGTGTGGATTCGTCCGTGCCGATTTTGTTTTCTTTGGGAACCTATGGGAACGGCATGAATACGGCATTTTCCGGGGTTTTGGACCTTTGGTCTGCGGTGGAAGAACACGACGTCGATATTGTGGGGCTTTCTTTTTGTGACGGCGCAGACGGTGATATGATGTTGTCTCTCATTACTTCTCTTACAACGAAGGACGTCGCGGTGGAAGTGGACGGTGCTTGGGCGCTGGAAGAAAATCGGAATATTGCTTCCCAGGTGGCGTTGTGTGGAAAGCACGGGGTATTCTCTCTTGCCACCGCCAACTTTACCTTGGAACAGTTGGAAACCCATAAAGAGACTTTGTCTTCTTACCCCGGATTGTTTGCCGGATCGGGAGCTTTGGGAGACCGGGATCCCACCAAGGCGATCTTAATTCTTTCCAATGCTTTGGCGCAGTCTGATCCGCCCCGATCTTACGATGCGCTCTATGGCGACGTGTGGGATTCTTTGTCGGAAAACGGTTCTCGCCGGGTGCGGTTCGTTACCGAAGAACAAATCGCGTCGGGGGACGTTTCTTTGGAGGGCGTGACGGCGCTCTATCCCGGAAATATCAAGGGGTCTGTGCCGGTGTCGAAAGCCTTTGCCGAAGCGCTTGCCAAGACCGAGACCACGGTAGAGGGAACTCTTCCTTTTGTCTTTTTGGACGGATCTTCTCCGGAGGGAGATTTGAAAGAGGCTCTTGAAAATCGTATGAAATCGGAATAGAATAGGATCGAATAAACTGTGCCTCTCTTGATTGAGAGGCACGGTTTTTATAAATTTTCGGTAAATGCCTTGATTTCGTTTTGTAACTGTTCCGGGGCGATGACTCGGACGGAACAATCCCGTTCTGCCACGTAGCGGCAAGTTCGTTCTTGCTTGGCTCCTCTCGGACAAAGTAACCAAATGCGCAAATCGTTGCAGGTGGCGAATCGGCTATTTAATAAATGCAGATCTTCCACCAAAGATGCGGGATCCAGATCTTCGTTGGTGTCGATGACGATGCGGATCCTTTGGTTTTTGGCGGCTTTTCGGGTGAAAAAGAGGATAATCTGCCAGAGGGTGTTGAACAGTCCGATCAGCGCGAAAACGACGAGCAAGGTCTGAAAGAAAACGTCCATAAAAAACCTCTTTTCGGTATTGGTGCTGTTATCATTGTATGTGATCGGTGAAAAAAGGGTGATGTTTTGAAAATTCGCAAATAGTTTGAAAAGGCGGTTTTTTGTTGATATAATGGGGTTTTTTGTCATTGTTTCACGTGAAACATTCTTCTCCCCTCTTGATTTTCTGCCCGGAATGTGATAGAATTAGGATACTTACTCTAAGGAGACCGAATTCATGAAAATCATTGCAGTGGCAAATCAGAAAGGCGGCGTGGGAAAAACCACCAGCGTCGTCAATCTCGCCTCTTGTTTGGCGGAAGCCGGAAAAAAGGTTTTGCTGGTCGATCTGGACCCTCAGGGGAACGCCACCTCCGGGTGCGGGATCAACAAACGACAGATCAAGGCCTCTTTGTATCAGGTAATGATCGGGAACGCCACCTTGGAAACCGCCGTTACCCAAACCAAATATAAGAATCTTTGGATCTTGCCTTCCAATATGGATCTCGCCGGTGCGGAAGTGGAATTGGTAGAGATGGAAAAGCGGGAGCAATGCCTGAAAAAAGCCTTGGCTCAGCCTTTTTCCGTGACTTTCGATTACGTTTTGATCGACTGCCCTCCCTCCCTCGGATTATTGACCCTGAATGCTTTGGTCGGCGCTCATACGGTGCTGATTCCCATTCAGTGCGAGTTCTACGCCTTGGAAGGGTTGTCTCAGTTGACCAATACCATTCGACAGGTTCGTCGGTTATATAATCCCACCTTGGACATTGAGGGGATTTTGATCACCATGTACGACGGGCGGCTGAATCTGACCACCCAAGTTCTGGCGGAAGTGAAAAAATATTTTGCAGGGAAGATTTTCAAAACCGTCATTCCTCGGAACGTTCGCATCAGCGAAGCCCCCAGCCACGGCGAGCCGATCAACTATTACGACAAGCACGCGAAGGGTGCCATTGCCTATCGCGACTTGGCGAAGGAATTGATTCAGAACGAAAAACGTCGAGGATTGTAAGCCTTGCAAACACAAAGAAAATCATCAATGTTTCACGTGAAACACGAAAGGATATGCCAATGAAAAAAGGATTAGGAAAAGGTCTGGACGCGTTGTTGTTCGATAATGCCACCGACAACGTTCTTGCCGACGGACCGATTCGTACCGTTTCTCTGCAATCGGTCGAACCCAACAAAAAGCAACCTCGTAAATACTTTGACAAAGAAGCTTTGCAGGTTTTGGCGGATTCCATCGCCGCCAACGGCTTGTTGCAACCTCTGGTGGTTCGTGCCATCGACGGCGGGCGCTATCAGATCATTTCCGGGGAACGCCGTTGGCGTGCTTGCCGTATGGCAGGATTGCAGGAAGTTCCGGTGGTGGTTCGGGAAGAAGATGACCGTGCCGCTTTGGAATTGGGATTGATCGAAAATCTCCAGCGGGAAGATTTAAACGTAGTGGAAGAAGCGGAAGGGTATCGGGTCTTGATGAACGAGTATTCCATGACCCAAGAACAGGTAGCCGCGAAGGTCGGGAAATCCCGCCCCGCCGTGGCGAATGCCTTGCGAATTCTGGCTTTGCCCGAAGACGTACTCCCCTTGGTTTTGAACGGAAGTCTCTCTTCCGGACATGCAAGAACCCTTCTCCCCCTCTGCGATGCCATCTCCCCCGAAGAGGTGTATAAGATCGCGAAAGAGGTTGCGGAAAAGAATCTTTCCGTCCGGGAAACCGAAGCGTTGGTTCGCGCCCGGTTGAACAAAAAATCCCCCCGTTCGGTGAAGAAAAAGGACGTATATCTCGCGGAGCTGGAAAATACGATGACCCGATCCTTTGGGCGCAAAGTTAAAATTTCCGCCCCAAAAGGAAAAACCAAAGGAAAAATTGAATTGGAATTTTATAATACGGACGATCTGAACGATCTGGTCGCTCGCCTCGTCCCCGAAGAAGGAGAATAATCTTATGTTGGATATTAAATTTGTCCGGGAAAATCCCGAAATCGTCAAGGAAAACATTCGGAAGAAGTTTCAGGACGGAAAATTGCCCCTGGTAGATGAAGTGATCGCCCTCGATAAAGAACTGCGGGAAATCAAGCAGGAAGTGGAAGTGCTTCGTGCCAAGCGGAATAAGATTTCCAAGCAGATCGGTATGCTGATGGGACAAGGCAAAAAGGAAGAAGCGGAACAGGTTAAGACCGAAGTTGCCAACGACGGCGCAAAAATCGATGAACTGTCCAAGCGGGAAGCCGTGGTCAACGAAGAATTGACCAAGAAAATGATGGTAATTCCCCAAATTATCGATCCTACCGTTCCCATCGGTAAGGACGACAGCGAAAACGTGGAAGTTCAGCGGTACGGCGAGCCGATCGTTCCTGATTTTGAGATTCCCTATCATACGGAAATCATGGAAATGTTCAAAGGAATTGATCTGGACGCTGCTCGCCGGGTTGCCGGAAACGGTTTCTATTACCTGATGGGCGACATTGCCCGCCTGCACTCTGCCGTGATTTCTTACGCCCGGGATTTCATGATTGATCGGGGATTTACCTACTGCGTGCCCCCCTTCATGATCCGTTCCGACGTGGTGACCGGGGTGATGTCTTTTGCGGAAATGGAAGCGATGATGTATAAGATCGAAGGGGAAGATCTGTATCTGATTGGAACCAGCGAACACTCCATGATCGGTAAATTTATAGACCAAATCCTGCCCGAATCGGCTCTCCCCCAGACTTTGACCAGCTATTCTCCCTGCTTCCGTAAAGAAAAGGGTGCTCACGGCATCGAAGAACGGGGTGTTTATCGGATTCATCAGTTTGAAAAGCAGGAAATGATCGTCATCTGCAAGCCGGAAGAATCTCCCATGTGGTTTGAGAAACTTTGGCAGAACACCGTGGATCTGTTCCGTTCTATGGAAATCCCCGTTCGTACGCTGGAATGTTGCTCCGGGGATTTGGCGGATCTGAAAGTGAAATCCATTGACGTGGAAGCTTGGTCTCCCCGTCAGCAGAAATATTTTGAAGTGGGTTCTTGCTCCAATTTGGGTGACGCGCAGGCGCGCCGGCTGAAGATCCGGGTCAACGGCGAGGACGGAAAGAAATATTTGGCGCACACGCTGAATAACACCGTCGTTGCTCCTCCCAGAATGTTGATCGCTTTCTTGGAAAATCACCTGCAAGCAGACGGAACCGTCACGATTCCCGAAGTTCTGAGACCTTACATGGGCGGTAAGGATAAGTTAGAGAGAAAGTAAGAGTGACGAGGGGTGTACTTTTTCTTCTTTTCAGGAGAAAAGAAGAAAAAGCACCACAAAGAAGAAAAGCCAAAGCCGACGGAATTCTTCCGTCGAGGGTAGATTAGAGAGAGGAGTATTTCAATAGAGATACTCCTTTTCGTTTCCCTTTTGGCGGAAGCATTCCGCCGATTTAGGCTTTCTTTTTGGTTCTTTTTCTTTCTCCTGAAAGAAAAAGAACAACCTTTCGTAGGGGGTGGTTTTGTGGAATTTGATGTTCGTGCAATTTCGGTGTTAAATCGACTAAAATCCGCGGGTTACGAAGCGTTTCTCGTGGGCGGTTGCGTGCGTGATTTTTTGCGAAATGTAGTTCCTCACGATTACGACGCCACCACCTCTGCCCTGCCGGAAGAAACGTTGAAACTCTTTTCCGACGTTCCGGTGATCGAGACCGGCTTGAAGCACGGCACCGTCACCGTTCTGTGGGAGGGCTTGCCGGTGGAAGTGACCACCTATCGGGTGGACGGCGCCTACGCCGACGGACGGCACCCGGACGCGGTCTGCTTTACCCGATCCCTGACCGAAGACTTGGCACGGCGGGATTTTACCGTCAACGCCATGGCTTGGTCGCCTGAGACCGGGGTGGTCGATCCTTTCGGGGGGCAATCCGATTTGGAACGCCGTCTTCTTCGTTGTGTGGGAGACCCTCGCCGCCGCTTTTCCGAAGACGGATTGCGGATCTTACGAGGGTTGCGCTTTACGTCGGTGTTGGAATTTTCCTTGGAATTTGCCACAGAATCCGCCCTTCGGGAGCTAAAAGAGGGGCTGACGTTGGTCTCCGCGGAACGGATTCGGGAAGAATTCGTGAAATTGCTCTGCGGAAACGGCGTTTTGAATGTATTGTCGGTCTTCCCCGACGTTTTGGGGGTATTTTTACCGGAAATCCTTCCCGCCGTCGGGTTTGATCAGCAAAATTATCATCATATTTATACGGTTTACGATCATTTATTGCACACGGTGGCGGCGATTCCGCCGATTCCGCGGTTGCGGGTGGCGGCGTTGTTGCACGACATTGCAAAGCCGGAGTGCTTTTCGGTGGACGATGAGGGCGTGGGGCACTTTTACGGTCACCCCTCCCGTTCTGCGGAGATTGCCAATGAAATTCTGCGTCGGCTGCGCTTTTCCAACGAGGACAGAAAGGCGATCGTCACCTTGCTCAAGCACCACGACACCCCCATCGACCCGACCCCAACCGCCGTCCGTCGCAAGTTGAATAAATTGGGCGAAGACGGATTTTTTGATCTGCTGGCGCTGATGCGGGCAGACAATCTGGCGCAGGCGCCGGAATTTCGAGACCGACAGGCGATATATGATACTTTGGAAGAAATTGCAAGGGAAATTTTGTCCGAAAAGCAATGTTTTTCCCTGAAAGATCTGGCGGTCAAGGGGAACGATCTGACGGCGTTGGGGTACGAGGGGAAAGCCATCGGTGAGGCGTTAAACCAACTGCTGGAGGCGGTTTTGGACGGCAAGTGCCCAAACGAAACAAGCGCCTTGCTTTCTTTCTTAAATCACTCAAATTGACCCCGGCAGGGAAAATCTGCCGGAATTGGTCTTCTTTCTTTTCGGGAGAAAGGAATACACTCTTCCCCCTTGACAAACTTCGTCGAAAGGTGTATAATAGAATCCGCTTTCAGGTGTAGGCTTTTTGCTTGCACCTATTATTCTGTTTTATTGGAGAATTGTTGTGAAGAAAGAATTTTACTTAAAACCGAAGATCCTTTCGGCGTTGAAAGGATATAACGGCGGTCAATTCGTCAAAGATCTGATTGCCGGCTTGATCGTTGCCATCATTGCTCTGCCCTTGTCCATCGCCTTGGCGTTGGCGTCGGGGGTCTCCCCTGCCTGCGGAATCTATACCGCCATCGCCGCCGGATTCGTGGTGTCGTTGCTGGGGGGAAGCCGGGTACAGATCGCCGGACCTACCGCCGCTTTTGCTACCACCGTTGCCGGAGTTGTGGCTCTGCACGGCATGGACGGGCTGTTTATCGCCACGGTTCTTGCAGGGATTTTGCTGATTTTGATGGGAGTTTGCAAATTGGGGGGATTGATCCGCTATATCCCCGAAACCATCACCGTCGGATTTACCGGCGGAATCGCCGTGACGATTTTGCTCGGTCAGATCAAAGATTTTTTGGGGCTGACCTATGCCGAAGGGCTGAAACCGGTGGAAACACTGGAAAAAATCGAGGCGAACCTGGTCTCCCTCGGTTCCTTTTCTTGGCAGGCGCTGGTGGTCGGCGCGGTTTGTCTTGCGATTCTGATCTTTTATCCGAAATTGGAAAAACGGGTTCCGCCGTCGCTCATCGCTGTCATTGTGGGAGCGCTGATGGTGGCGTTTTTGCCGGGATTTCAGGACGGGGTCTACACCATCGGGGATCTTTACGTGATTCCCTCCGGCTTGCCGAAGGTGGACTTCGCAGGTATGGATTTCAGCATTGAAAAGATTCTCGCAGTAATTCCAAACGCCATAACCATCGCCCTTTTGGCGGGAGTGGAATCCTTGTTGTCCTGCGTAGTTGCTGACGGTATGGTGAAAGACACCCATAACCCCAACGGGGAATTGGTTGCCCAAGGGGTGGGAAACATCGCTTCGGTTCTGTTCGGGGGAATCCCCGCCACCGGAGCCATTGCCCGCACCCCCGCCAACGTGAAAAACGGCGGACGCACTCCCATCGCCGGAATGGTTCATGCTCTGGTCTTGTTGTTGGTTTTGTTGTTTTTGATGCCCTATGCGGCGTTGATTCCCATGCCTGCCATTGCGGCAATTCTGTTTATGGTCGCCTACAATATGAGCGAATGGCGGGAATTTGTGGGAATCTGCAAGAAAAAAGACTGGAAAGACATCATTATTTTGGTAGTAACTTTTGCCCTTACGGTGATTTTCGACTTGGTCATCGCCATCGTTGTGGGGCTTGTGATTGCTCTGATTTTCCGGAAAATTAGAAAGAATGGTTGAGGTGTTCTTTTTTCTACCTCTGCACAAGTATCGACCATCGAATAATTTTTCGCTTTCGCTCAAATTTTTCGGGTCTCACTTAAAAAGAAAAGCCATACCGCCGCAAATTCTTGCGGGGAAGAAAAAGATTATTTCTGCTTGACCTGTAACGCCGCGTCTTTTGCAATCCACGGCATTTTTATCGCCATACCCCGAAAATCTTCCGGCGTGGTTTGAATGGTCTCCACGATGTCAAGACATTCCAAAAGCCCGATTTGTCCGTTCAACAACCATTCGGAACTGACGTGAAGCAGAGTGCAAAGGGTCTGCAACTGCTCCACGGTGATGCTCCGTTCCCCCGCCTCGATTCGTTTACACAACGCCGTAGAAATGCCGAGGGAATCCGCCATGGTGCGGTACGTAATTTTTCTTTCTTTCCGCTTTTCGGCGATGCGCTTCCCGATTTTCTGCATATTCGTTTCCATATTTTCTTTTTCCTTTCGGTTTTTTTCGCACAAAAAAGTGCGTGGCAGAGCCACGCACTCGAAAAACACATGGCTCCGGGTTGCGACACCAAATCACACAAAAGAAAGTATGAAAAAACGGGCATGTGTTTTTACCGTAAGGATAAAAAACCATACTTTCTTTTGGTGTATTCATTTGATGTCGCAATCGTATTATACCACACTTTTTCTTGTTTGTAAACCCCCGAAAAGAAAAAAATAAAAAATGAGGCACCTTTTCAGGTGCCTCACAGACTGTCGAAGAACCTGCTGTTTACGAATATGCAACAGCAGGTTCTTCGTTGTTTTTAGTTAAGAATTGGAAAACGTGAATAAAAAACGTTGTATATTGCCCGGAAACCGGGGGCTTTGCCTTCCAGATTGCCAGCTT
>JAZUMQ010000021.1:0-9770 GCA_045603745.1 Eubacteriales bacterium
CTTCCGCCTCCGAACTTTCCTTCACCGGAACCTATCGCGTTCCCACCGTCAAAGGTGAAATCAAAGACGTCAACGGCGTTTTGACCTACGTTTCCGAAGA
Organism: Eubacteriales bacterium; assembly: GCA_045603745.1. GTDB lineage: Bacteria > Bacillota > Clostridia > Oscillospirales > UBA644 > RGIG995. The sequence continues at coordinate 101 of JAZUMQ010000021.1, forward strand.
AACCGGCAAGGGTGTGGAACAAGGGCTCATTAAGATCGGCGCCGTTCACTACTACATTCAGTACAACGGCCTGGTCGTTACCGGCAAGTACTACGCTTGGCAGTTGAACGAAGTGTGCGACCTTGAAAAGGGTTGGTACACCTTCGGGGAAGACGGAAAACTCATTACTGACGGTGTTTACGGCGGCATCTACTACGTAGACGGCAAGCCCACCGAAATGGGTCTGATCAAGTTGGAAGACGGCTACTACTATGCCGGACCCAACGGAGTATTGGTCACCAACAAGCGGTACTATGCTTGGAACGTGAAGACCGAAAACTCTGACCTGCCCGCCGCTTGGTACTGGTTCGATGAAAACGGTAAGATGATCGGTTCTTCTGTCGAGGGCGAAATCGTTGAAATCCAAGGCGTGAAGTACTTCTACCGTTCCGGCAAGCCCACCGAAATGGGTCTGTTCCAGTACACCGACGGCAATTACTACGTTGCTCAGTACGACGGTAAGATCATCACTTCCAAAAACTACACCGCCTACGGCCCCGGCAAGTACTACGTCTGGTTGACCAAGGACGACAGCCTGAAATCCCTCATGGGCTGGCGTTACTTCGATGCCGAAGGTAGGATGATCGGCGCTTCTGCGGAAGGGGAAATCGTCACCATCAACGGCGTCAAGTATTACTACGTCAACGGCGCTCCCAAGGAAATGGGTCTGTTTAAGTACACCGACGGCAAGTACTACGTCGCTCAGTACGACGGCAAGATCATCATGAAGAAGTATTACGTCTGGAAGATTCACGAATCTGCTAAAGACGTTTACTCCACCGGCTGGTATCAATTCGACGCCACCACCGGCGAAATGATCAACGGCTGATTATCAAGTTCTCATAAAAACAAAAAAACACCCAATTTGGGTGTTTTTTTGTTGAAACCGCTTGCATTTTATTGAAAAGTATGTTATACTGTATCAAAAACATAGGAAGGACCTTTATGGATCATGAAATGCTGAAAACCCACCCCGCAGTTTTTGCAGTGGAAGATGAATACCAAATTATGGTTTGTGTGAAATCCCTCTGCTTGATGTGGGTTCAGGTGGGAGACGAGAAATTTTTTGATGAATCCAATGGGATTCTTCGTTCTAACGTCACCACCCATAGAATGCGCGTTCCCTCGGATATTTTGAATCGAGAGAAAAAATATACCTTATGCTGGCGAAAAATCATCGAACGAAAACCTTATTTTACGAAAACGGAAGCAGAAAAGTCTGTGGAATATTCGTTTCGTCCCGCAGGGGGCGAAAAAACGGTGATTTATCATATTTCCGATGCTCACAACATGATAAATGCTCCGGTTGCCGCCGCACGGCATTTTGAGGCGAAATACGGGAAGATCGACCTGCTGGTTCTCAATGGGGATATTCCCAATCACAGTGGCGAAATTGCTTATTTCGATACCGTTTATGAAACCGTATCCCAACTAACCGGGGGAGAAGTGCCCACCATCTTTTCCAGAGGCAATCACGACATGCGCGGAATTCACGCCGAAACCTTCGCCGAATATACCCCGAATTGGAACGGAAATACTTATTACACCATTCGAGTCGGCAATATCGCCGCCATTCTTTTGGATTGCGGGGAAGATAAGGTGGATTCCTGCGACGAATACGGATATACGATCTGTTGCCGCCAATTCCGTCAATGTCAAACCCGTTGGTTGCATCAAATCGTAAAGAGTAAGCAGTTCGAGGATTCGTCGATTCGCTATAAGTTGGTCATTAGCCATAATCCATTTCCGTTGTTGCAAGCAGAACGGTTTAACATCGAAAAAGATATTTACGGCGAATGGTGTTCTGTTTTAAAGGAAGAAATCAAACCCGACCTGATGCTTTCCGGACATCTTCATCAACAATTCATTACGTTCCCCGGAGATGAACGGGATAATTATCTTGGAAACCCTTGCCCCATCGCGGTTTGTTGTATTCCCCGCAGAGGAAAAAAAGAGGAGAATACCGTTGATTACCATTCCGGTTGCGGATTTATTTTTGAAAACGGTGCAATCACTTGTTGCCCAGTGGATAGTGAAGGCAACTTCTCCGACAAAATACTGATAAAAGCAGAATAGAATAAATCCGTCGAAAGTAATTCAATACCTTCGACGGATTTTTTATGCTATTCTTTGTTTTTTATTTCTAAAAATGCGTTATAATAGCGGTTTCCCAGTTCGTACAGAGACTTGTGGGAGAAATGGATTTTATCAATCCATTGCATTGTGTTTACGATATACCAATCCGCAAAGGAAAGGGAAAAGTTTCCGTGGGTTTCATTTTTCATGACCCGTTCTTTCGCTTTGGTAATAGTAAAATCGCTATCCAAATACCAAATATCAATATTGTTTGCCCCAATAGAGCATATATTTTGCCGGTTTTCCGCAGCAAACGCATTTATCGCTCAATTCTTCCTGTTCAAAGGGGATACAACGGCTGCGAACTCCAAATTCTTCCCGAACCGCGTCTTCGCAGGCAGGGTCGCCGCACCACATGGTTTTGATAAATCCTTGATGGTTGTCGGTGATTTCTTTCAATTCTTCCTTATTATGAGCAACGTAGGTCTTTTCGTCTCTGTGCTTCAATGCTTTGTTGTACATATCTTCATGGATCGTATCAAGCAGTTGGGGCAGGAAAGAGGCGATTTCGTCCAACGATACCGTCTGTTTTTCTCCGGTATCTCTGCGGGCAACGACGCACACGTTGTTTTCGATGTCTCTGGGGCCGATTTCCAAGCGAATGGGAACGCCCTTCATTTCGTATTCTGCAAACTTCCAGCCGGGAGACTGTTCCGAGTCGTCCATCTTCACGCGGAGACCTGCGGCAGCAAGTTTTTCCTTGATTTCGGCGGCTTTTTCCAAAACGCCCGGCTTGTGCATAGCAACGGGAATGACGACCACTTGGGTGGGTGCGATACGAGGAGGAATGACCAAACCGTTGTTGTCGCCGTGAACCATAATAAAGGCACCAATCAAGCGGGTGGTAACGCCCCAGGACGTTTCATAGCAATATTGAAGTTTGTTGTTTTTATCGGTATATTGAATATCGAATGCTTTTGGGAAGCCGTCGCCGAAATAATGGGACGTACCAGCCTGCAGAGCAACGCCATCGTGCATTAACGCTTCTATCGCATAGGTAGCTTCCGCACCGGCAAATTTGTCACTTTCGGTCTTCTGCCCTTGGATTACCGGCATTGCCAAATAATTCTTGCAGAAGTCCGTATAGACGTTCAGCATGCGAATGGTTTCTTCCTGAGCTTCTTCCGCCGTTGCGTGAACAGTGTGACCTTCCTGCCACAAAAATTCCCGGGAGCGCAGGAAAGGACGGGTGGTCTTTTCCCAACGGACGACGGAGCACCATTGATTGTACAATTTAGGAAGATCCCGCCAAGATTGAACGATGTGAGAAAAATGCTCGCAGAACAACGTTTCTGACGTGGGGCGAACCACCAAGGGTTCTGCCAGCGGTTCACTTCCGCCCTTGGTTACCAACGCCACTTCGGGGGCAAATCCTTCCACGTGATCTTTTTCCTTTTGAAGCAAAGATTCCGGGATAAACATGGGCATATACACGTTTTCATGTCCCGTAGCCTTGAACATTGCGTCCATGTTTTTCTGGATATTTTCCCAAATGGCATATCCGTAAGGGCGAATGATCATGCAGCCTTTGACACTGGAGTAATCTACCAATTCCGCTTTCAAGCAGATGTCGGTGTACCACTGGGTAAAATCGACGTCCATGGAAGTAATTTCTTTTACATTTTTTTCAGCCATATCAATAGACTTCCTTTTCTATGAATATAAGATCATTATAGTATAAAAAACCCTTTCTGTCAATGTCAAATCCCACTATTTTTTTAAAATACCCAGCAGTTTTCAGAAAAATCATAAAATTGTGCGAAAAAGTTTGCTCCTTGTTTTTTTGTAGAAAAAAACTTTGCGTGTTCATAAAAAAGTCACGATTCCCACGACAATAACAGAAGAAATGACATTAAATTGCCACAAGTCTATTATATAATTCTTAATAGCACAAAATCTTGCAGTATCTCGTTATATTCTGTTGTGCAAAAGAGATATGTCAACAGCAAAAACATGGAGGTTATGTTCATGAAACACATCTCAAAGGCTCTTTTGTTGGCCATCGTATTGACCCTTGCGGTTGGAATTCTTTCCGCTTGCGGCAGCACAAAAGGGCTGGAAAAGAGAAGCGAAGCGTTCGGAAGTCCGGAAACGGTTACCCGCAATAAGGAACCTTATTCGACCACGCTGATTCCCTATGAATCGGTCGAACAGGCTCTTGGTGGGGATTATTCCGCCTCTCCGTACTATCAGTCCCTGAATGGGGAATGGGATTTTACCATGGTGTTGAATCCTTCCTTGATGCCGGAAGGGTACGAATCGGAAAAGTATGCTTATACTGTTGCCGATTATGCTCCCGTTCGCATGAATAAGGATCAGAAGATTACTTGGGGTAAAATTTCAGTTCCCGCAAACTGGGAATTGGAGGGCTATGACGCTCCTTCCTATACATACAATACCTATCCTTGGGGCAATGATCTCGTCGCTCCTAACGTTTCCGAATCCTACAATCCTGTCGGAATCTACCGGAATGTGGTAGAGGTTCCCTCCGATTGGTCGGGAAGACAGGTTTACGTTACCTTTGAAGGGGTTGCTTCCTGTGTCTACGTCTATGTAAACGGCGCTATGGTCGGTTACGCGGAAGACAGTTATACCGGCAAGACCTTCAATATCACCGAGGCAGTTAAAATCGGTGGAGAAAACCTGGTGGTGTTTGAAGTCTACAAGTACTGCGACGGTTCTTACCTGGAAGCCAACGATTCTGTTAAATTTGGCGGGATCTATCGGGACGTATATCTTTATTCTGCACCGGAGACCCAGATCAGAGACTTTACCTACGATATGCAAATGAGTGGGAAAGATGCTTTGATGAACGTTACCGTTGCTCTTGCATCTTACGAAAAACCCGGAAATGATCTGACGGTCGATCTTTCGGTTTACGATGCTTCCGGAAATTGTATTTTGCAACCCACCAAAATCGGTTCTACCGCAAACTTCTCGGAAAAGCCTGCCAGTACGGCGAATGCTTACCTTGGGGAAGTCGGTTCCCGTGTCTCGGTTCCAAGCCCCGCTCTTTGGACGGCGGAAACCCCCAACTTGTACACCGTCATACTTGAATTGAAGGACGGCAATAAAGTTTTGGATACGGTCAGTAAGCGTATTGGGTTTAAAACGGTGGGCGTTACGGCTGCTGATGACGGTCGCCAAACCTTTGTTTTGAACGGAGAAGCCGTCACCCTGCGCGGAATTCTTTATAACGAAAACAGTGCTGTTTCCGGTATGTTTGTCTCTCGTGACGAAATGATTTCCGACATCAAGTTGATGAAAGAGCTTAATATCAACGCCGTTCGTTCTCCCGGACGCCCTCTCAGCGAGGAATTTATTTCCCTCTGCGATGAATATGGTCTCTACGTTATCGACGATATAAGCCTGAACTCCAATCCCTACAGCAACAAAGACGAATCCTCCATTCCCGGAGATCAGAGTGTTTGGCAAAATGCCTGCCTCGACCGTCTTTTAAGCGTGGTTTATCGGGATAAAAACAGTGCCTCCGTTATTATGTGGTCTGTCGGGAACGATTCCGGTACCGGTTCCAACTTCTCCGTTTTGAGAAACTGGCTTACCGCTGCGGATACTCGCATGATCGTTTATGATGATGACGAAACTGCCTCCGACCTCATCATCGGTTCTGACATTTCTTTGAACGACTTCGTTCAGCTTTTGAACGACACTGCCAATAAAAAAGCAATTCTGTTCCAAGATACCAACGGCGGTCTTTTGAATAACGGCGGTAATTTCAGTGCATACTCCGATTTGATGGAACAGTACGATAATTTCCAGGGTGGATTCTTCTCTTACTGGGCAGACAACGCCATTTACTGGCCTATTAAATCCAGTGAAGCGAGCGCAATTTTGCAAAGTACTCCTTATAGTAAGGAAACTGCCGATTCTTACCGGTTGACCTATGCCGGAAGTTGGAACGAGTTTGGATCAGCCGTTGATACTTATCAATCTCTTGCCGGAATCGTTACCGCGGATCGCAAACTCCAATCCGATGCATTGGAATTGAAGAATGCCCTCTCTCCGATTTATATTATAGCTCAGGATATTGCAACCGGAACCTTCAAGGTGTCCAATCGCAATTCCTTCACCGACTTTGCATCTACTTACGAGATTTCTTATGAAGTCACCGACGGTAAGACCGTGCTCAAATCCGGTACGGTTTCCGATTTGGAAGTAAAAGCCGGTCAGTCTGCTACCTTTACCGTGGATTACGGTACTGACATTTCCAAAGGAAACTTTTACGTATACTTCACCGTGAAGTACAAAACTGCTCCTTCTTGGACTGATAGCAAAGATTTGACCGTCTTTGCCAAACAGATTTCTTTGACGGAAGATCCTGCCGTTTCTAAGGACGGTTCTGTTCAGAAGCATGAGGGGACTGCGTTGAACCTCACCGTGTTCCAAGCTCCCGAAGTCTACCTGTCCAATTACACGTTCTCCAAAGGGCAGATCTATGTTACAAATCGCTCTTTGACAAACTTTAATGACGTATATACCGTTTCTTGGACGGTTTACGAAAAGCACGGTTACTGGGAAAATCCCCGTTGGGTCATTTTTGATCAGGGAACTTTGAATAACTTTAACGTTCCTGCCGGTGCTGAAAATCAGTTGGTCAATCTCTACAACAAAACCAGCGGTGCTGCTCTTGATGCGAAATACGCCGCACATATCGTTTTGACAACGAAGATCGACATTGCGGGTGTTCCTGCCGGTACGCAGTTTGTATATACGCTGAATACTGATGAAAGTTCCAATATTCCCTTCCGTCTTGATCCGAATCGTGATCCTGTAGAGGTCAGCGTGGATAATTCCGGTGAGGTGACCTTAGGACCCGCTGCAATGGATACGGAACCGGAAGTTAAGGATACGGATCTTGTGGATCTCCCCGAAGCTCCCTCATCTTATACCGGTGCGTCCTCTATTCTTCTTGAAAACGGTAACGTCACCCTTCGGTTGAATGCCGATACCGGATTGGTTACCCAGTATACCGTGGGCGGAAAAGACATTTTTGTCAACGGTGAAACGTTTACTCCGTCTATGATCTCGAACTTGCTGCGTAATCCCACCGGTGGTGACATTGTTTCTGCTTCTGCTTTCGCATCTCGCAAAACCTTGACTGCCTTGTCTCAAAATTATGCAGAAACCAAGACGTTGCCTGAAGGTTACAAAGTTACCAAGGTTTCTGATAAACAATATCGTATCGAACTGAATTATCTTTGGGTTACCTATCCCATTCAAACCATGAGAGCCTTCAGTTACGATACGCAATATACCGTTGTATACGATGTGTATGCAGACGGTGAAATTCAGGTTTCCGTCAAGTATCAACCTACAGTAGGTGCAACCGTTCCTTTGGAACTTTCTTCCGTCATGACCTTGACCTCTGATTTCAAGACCATGAGCTGGCACGGTATGGGACTGGGCGAAACTTACAGCGACAAGTCTGCCAATTCTCGTGTGGATACTTATAAAGACGTTGCAATCATCGATCAACTCGGCTCTGACTATCTGTATAGCACCGGTTCCGGCGACAAGACCGAGATCCGTTGGTTGGCTTTGGAACGGGAAGATGGTTCCGGAATCGTTGTTACCAGCGATACGGATTTGTTTGCCGTTAACGTTTCTAAGGATTATCCTTGGAATATTTCCAACTACGTTTCTTCCGGTGCATCTGCTGCGAAGAAAGATACGGTTCTTCGTGTCATCGGCCAGCAGAGAGGTGCCAGCGCCAATACCCTGTTCGATCAGGAATATTCTGACGCGAATTACCTTGAACCCGGCGTGAATTACACGTATTCTTTCCGTATCGTTCCTGTAAATTCCGGCTATGATGCGGATCAGATCAGCAAGACTGTTTTGAATAGCGGTACGAATTTGACCGCACAAGAGACGATTAATCTTAACAATAACTCCTTTGCATTGACAAATGCAGCATTGACGAATACCTATCTCTCCGGTCTTGCGGATGGCTCGGTTGCCGCTCAGGAAGCTTTAGGAAATGCTTCTCAATATTGGGTCAAAGAAGACGCAACGGATCTTAAAGTTGTTGACGCGTTCCGGATTAAGAGCGTTTCTAAGGGATTGTATCTGTCACCTGTCTCAAAAGATGCTAACGGTGGTTTGCCCTCCCAAGCGGAATTGACTTTGGCTTCCTACCGCGGTCTTGCATGGCAGAACTGGATTTATGAAGATAACCAGCTCTTCTGTAACGGATACGGCTCCGGCGGCTACTATGCTCTGTACTTGGCGGGTGTTTCCGGCTTTAGTAATGCCGGTGCTCGCATGACTTTGAAGGCGGCACGCTCTGAAGACCAGTCCAAGTGGACTATCGTTGCTGATGAAAACGATCCTTCTCGGATTCGGATCCAAAGTGCTTTGTCCGGGAAATATCTGACCGTAGTCGACAGCATGACCTACGCCAATCCTTTGGTCGAAGATTATGCTTTCCGTCTCCGGAATTACCCAAGTAGCATCAATTGGAGTAGCTACAATTCCATTGCCAATGCAAACAGATACACCGCGGCAGATACCAAGGCGTGGGTCGGTGCTGATTACTACATTACTCAATGGGATCTTCTCCCCGCCGAATCCCAGATGTGGACTTTCGTTCCTGTCCAAAACGGTTATTTGATCGTGAATAAAGAGACCGGAAAAGCCCTGACCGTTGCCGAAGGTAGCTTGACTCAAGTTGAAGTTACCAATTCTCCGGAACAAATCTGGACGGTAATTCCCTGCGACGGAATGTATGGAATCGTCAACAGTACTACGAATATGGCCCTGACCATTCGTTCGATTAACGGTTCCAACGTTCTGACGGTTCATGCTTGGGAATCCCTTGCAATCCAAAAATGGAACTTGGCTTCCGATCAAGATCTTAAGGTCAATATTGAAGCCGGTAACGACTGGTATAAATAATTGAATCAAAAAATGGCGGTGCCGAAGATTGCTTCGGCACCGTTTTTTTAATTTTCGGGAATTTTTTCCGGGTCTTTCCCCGGCAATTTTATTGCCTTGCAGGGAGCACTTAAACTCATGGTTTTCTCGTCCCTTTTTTCAATGCGCAAGGCACAACCGGTAGCTTCGGTGGTAGAAACGATAGGGTTTGTCAAAAATGCGTTTTCTGCCGGATAATGTTTATTGAATTTATCTTTCATTTTATATTCCTCCCAAATGTAGTTTTTCCGATTTCATAAAATTGATCGATTCCAAAAAACTCCTTTTTGCTTTTAAAACTTTTTGTAAACTGTGAATTTGTCAATGATGTGAGACTGAAGTTTGAAAAAAAATCATGAGATCTTCATTCAAAGGGTTGCTTCCGGAGGGAGGGGCGTAGTCCCGAGTGACGGAAGCAACCCTTTTGTGCGAATCAGAGCGGGATTTCTTCCAATTCTTTTCGCTTTTCCATGGGCGTTTTCCAATTCAAAACGGTCATCGGAATTCGGTTGGACCGGTACAAATAACGCTTCATTTGCTCCTGTAAATCCTCGTACGA
>JAZUMQ010000022.1:0-9779 GCA_045603745.1 Eubacteriales bacterium
TGATAACTCAAACGGTGTTCTCGCATATCCATTATAACGGATATTTTGAATTCTGTCGAGTACTTTCGCTGAATTTGTCCTTTTTTTGCCATAAAAAATATGCACCTCCAAAAGTGTCTAACTTTTGGGGTGCATATCAAAGAGGGGTTCTCTTGTGTCCGATTTTTTTCATTCCGTAGCCCTTGACGAATCGGAAAAGTCATGGTATAATAAAAAGACCGGCAGGGTAAAATTCCTTTGCGAAATTTTGCCGCCGGACGCATTTCTTAAGATACCAAATCAAATCAAAGAACAGGAGAATACATTATGGCAGAACCGAATCTGGAACAGGCAAAGTCCGTGTTCGATGCCTTTTGCCGGACGATGGATCGTCTCGACTGGCATTATAAGAAAGTTAAGGATCTCACCCTTGAGTGCGGTGCGAAGGGAGACGATCTCCCCATGGACCTCACCGTCAAGGTGGACGAGGAGCGTCGCCTGATCCGGCTGATCTCCCTGCTCCCTTTTTCCATTCCGGAGGATAAGCGCCTCGAAGTGGTCGTGGCCATCAGCGCCCTCAATAACGCCCTCGTGGACGGTTGCTTTGACCTCGATCTCGGGGACGGATCTCTGTTTTTCCGCATGACCAACAGTTATGCAGACAGTGAGCTTGGCACGGAAGTATTCGAATATCTTCTCTATTCCTCCTGCCAGATCATCGACGAATACAACGACCGGTTTTTGATGCTGTCCAAAGGGATGCTCTCCCTGGAAAATTGGATCTCCATGATCAACGACAAAGGAGGGAAAGACAATGAGTAACGTACTCGCAAATCAGGTATACTCGACCCTTTGCGACGCCCTCGACGAACGGGGCTGGTCTTACGAAAAAGAGGAGGAAAAACTCCTCGTCCATTTCGGCGTCCGCGGCAACGACGTTCCCATGCAGGTTCTGATTCTCGTGGATGCGGACCGTCAGTTGATCCGCGTCATGTCCCCCATGGGCTTCAAGATAAAGCAGGATAATCTTCTCGACGGCGCCATCGCCTGCACCGTCGCCTCTTACGGCATAGTTGACGGCAATTTCGATTACGACATTTCCGACGGAAGCATCCTTTATCGCCTGACCGCCTCCTACCGCGGCAGCAAAATCGGCAAGGGGCTGTTCCATTACCTCATCGACTGCACCTGCGCCACCGTCGACGATTATAACGAAAAATTCCTCGGTCTCAACAACGGCACGCTCACCATCCAGGACTTCATCAAACAGGCCTGACCTGCCCCCATTGATTCCAAAACCCCGAAACAACAACCACCCCCGGAACGCCCATCGTTCCGGGGTTTTTCATTGGTTACGCATTCCCATCTTGAAAAAATGCGAAAATTGTGATATAATGGAAAATAGAAGAAAACATTACCCATGGGGGACAAAAAAATGAGCGATATTTATTCTGTCGAAGTCCAAAAACGCTGGGGCGATACCGCCGCCTACCGGGAACACACCGAAAAAACAAAACACTACACAAAAGAACAATGGGATACGGTAAACGATGGCTTAATGTCCATCTTTGCCGAATTTTCCGCGTGCAAAAATCGTGGGGCTTCCCCCGATTCCCCCGAGGCACAAGCGCTTGTCACAAAACTTCAAGCCCACATCACCGAACACTACTACACCTGCACCCCCGAAATCCTCGCCGGCCTCGGCAAGATGTACATTTCCGATGAGCGTTTCCAAAATAACATCGACCAATACGGAGAAGGTACTGCAGAATTTGTGGCAAACGCCATAGAACGGATGACAAAATGAAAATTATTTTAAGCAGAAAAGGCTTTGACTCTGCCAACGGTGGAATCGTCAGTCCTATCATGGAAGACGGAACAATGATATCGTTCCCGATTCCATCGAAAGATAAGGATTCCTTCGATGATTTAGTGTATTGCAATCAATCTTATGCCAAAATATTGCAAGACCTGAAATACAAAGAAAATCCCGAATGCCCGAACTGTCATGTCGACCCGGACTTGACGCTTGACCGAAGAAAAAATAAAATTGATGGCTGGTGTCCTATTTTTGGTCAGGTTAATTCTTCTGCACTTTATCTTGAGAAAACGGTAGAGATTAAACCCGGAGACTTGTTTTTATTTTTCGGAAATTATCACAAAGTCGAATTTGTAGATGGGAAATACCAATACATAAAGAAAACCGGCGACTTTTACAGTGATAACGATTTGCAGGTGATTTGGGGTTATTTGCAAGTCGGGGAAATTGTCCGGGATGCGGAAGCACAACGAAAATACGGATGGCATCCCCATTCTTCCGAGACTTACACGCAACATGAACGCTCTAATACGATGTTTGTTGCCAGAGACAAATTGTCATTTAATGAAAATCTGCCCGGGGCAGGCGTTTTAAAATATCGACAAGACCGGGTTTTGACCGCCGAGAACTGCACAAAAGCCACGTGGGTAAAACGCTCAATATATGATGTTGATTCCGTTTTCGGAAACAGAAAAAATTCTTCAAAAATTGCGGACGGAATTTATTACGCCGGAATTTGGCAAGAGTTGGGACTGCATGAATCCCCCGCGTGCGAAGAATGGGCGAGGACAATCATTCAAGAATGTTAAAGGACTTTACTATAATGAAAGACGAATGTTTGATTTGCGGAGCACCGCTGACCTATTTAGAACAGAACGAGTTGATGGAATGTTCCATCTGCCACAAAAAAGAGCCGAGCAAAACGGTCTGTGAAAAGGGGCATTATATCTGCAACGAGTGTCACACCCAAGGGCTTGACGGCATCATCGGAGTGTGTCTTTCGGAGCAGTCAAAAAATCCCATCGTCATCCTTCAAAAACTGATGGCGTTGCCGTTCTGCCATATGCACGGACCCGAGCATCACGTGATGGTGGGTGCGGCGTTGCTCACGGCGTATCGGAACGCCGGGGGAGAAATCGACCTTCCCAAAGCCCTTGCGGAAATGCAAGCACGAGGCAGAAAGATTCCCGGAGGCGCCTGTGGATTTTGGGGCGCTTGCGGAGCCGGAGTCAGCGCCGGAATCTTCGTGTCCATCGTGACCGGTTCAACACCCCTTGCCACCGAAGCGTGGGGACTTTCCAACAAAATGACCGCGTCTGCCCTGGAAGCAATCGGCACCGTGGGTGGTCCGCGATGCTGCAAACGGGATTCCTACCTCGCCATCATAAAGGCGGTGGAATTCGCCAAAGACAACCTCGGCGTTACCATGGAATCCGGCGACGTCATCTGCACCCATTCTTCCCAAAACAATCAATGCATCCAAACTCGATGCCCCTTTTACACCAAATAATTGGAACAAGAGAACCACTATGATTTTAGAAACCAAGCGCCTCATTCTTCGCCCCTGGCATGAAGATGATGCGGAAGAATTATATCAATATGCGCACGACCCGGAAGTTGGTCCGCCCGCCGGATGGAAACCCCACACCGACGTCGAGAACAGCCGTGAAATTATTCGCACGATTCTATCGGCGCCCGAGACCTACGCCGTTTGTCTGAAAGAGACGGGCAAACCCATCGGCAGTATCGGATTACACCGCAACGACCTTGCGGAGCAAGACGATGAATACGAACTTGGCTATTGGCTCGGCAAACCTTTTTGGGGTCAAGGGCTGATTCCCGAGGCTTCACAAGAACTTCTTCGTTACGCCTTTGAAAACTTAGGCATGAACCGCATTTGGTGCGGCCACTACGACGGAAACGTAAAAAGCCGCCGCGTCCAAGAAAAACTCGGCTTTGTCTACCACCACACCACCGAAGGCATAGAAGTCAAGCCACTGAACGAAACCCGCACCGGCCACGTCATGCTCATGACACGAGAAATGTGGAAAAATTCAATCGCGAAAGGAATTTAAAAATGACAGAACTTGAAAAAATTGCATACGCAAAATCGTTTATAGACAAACTTGCAAATGGCATCAACCCTTTAGATGATACACCCATTCCAAAGAACGATATCGCAAATAACGTCCGTCTATCGCGTTGCTTTTTCTATGTGTCGGATATCCTGCGTCAAGTGGTTGAAAACGGCGGCGTACATCCCGTAAAGACAGCGAAGCAACGTAAAAAAGAATTTGTTCTGACGAATGAAGAGCGAGAAAAAATTCAAATTTCTGAGATCCCGTTAGGTATAGCTGAGATATCAAATCATTTAAATGCTCTAATCGACTTAAAAACTACCAAAAAAATATCGGCTACTACAATCAATCATTGGCTCTTGAATTTACAATTATTAGAGGTGGTTACACTGCCTAATGGAAGAATAAGAAAACTGCCGACCGAGCAAGGGAAAGATCTTGGAATTTTTGCTGAAGAAAGAATAGGGGCATATGGAACATACATAAAGGTTTTGTTTTCATCAGCCGCGCAGCAATTTATATATGATAACATAGAGGCTATTATTGATTCAAAAAACGAAAAAAGTGGTTCTCTTTCCGAATTCCAAGGTCGTCCTTGGACTGAAGCACATGAAGAATGCTTGGTTGATCTGTTCAAGAAAAACATCCCGGTTTCTGAAATTGCATCTACGTTAAAACGTACCAACGGCGGAATCCGGTCTCGACTAAAAAAACTTGGTTTGATTGAAAACAGAAGCGACGCAAAATAACTTTAGGAGAATTAGCATGGCACTTATAAGATGTCCCGAATGTCAAAATTCCATATCTGACAAGGCGGCAAAATGCCCTCATTGCGGATTGCCTGCAGAGCATTTTGGCGTACCGAGTGCGAATCCTAAAAAGAATAATGATATTGACTACAAAAGTATTGCCAATATCATCATTTCCTTTGATAAAGACTATATAGATCTTTTCTCTGATAGCCATTATGTTTCACACAGAGAACAAGACTATATGCATTCCACTTATGGGGAATACTATGTGTCATTGAAAAACAAACTGATATTCCAGTATGTTTGCAATAATGCTTCTGCTCTTCGTATTGACATCGATAGTTTGAAACGCTTTTTAAGAAAGATGCATACTTTGGATGAAAGCATTGTAACTCACAACGAAGAATACATAGAAAAAACTCTCGTGCAAGAGATGGACTATTTCGACAATATTCTTGCTGAAATTGATCCTAACATTCGCCTCGACGATGAACAGAGAAGAGCCGTTGTAACCGATGATGATTATTGTCTTCTGGTTGCAGGTGCAGGTGCAGGAAAAACCACAACGATGGCGGCAAAGGTTAAGTATCTCGTTGAGAAGAAGCATATAAACCCAGAGGAAATTATGGTAATTTCCTACACTAAGAAAGCCATAGGAGAGCTTGTCGATAGAATCAATAATGGGCTTAAAATTCCCGCAAAAATCTGCACATTCCATAAATTTGCTTTTGATATAGTGAAACGATTCTCGGTTGAACCTCCGGAAATCAACTTTTCCTCCTATCAGATCGTTTTTGATATGCTTGAAAAGTCGATATTCAACAATAAGCAATTAATGCGCAATCTCGTTTTGTTCCTTGGGTATTACTTCGATTTGACCGAGGATGTATTCAAGTTTGACAACCTTAATCAGTTTCATCTTTATAAGGCGGAACAAGATTTTGAAACGTTAAAGAGTGGACTTGGAGAATATATTAAAAAGGTTGAACAACAGCGTACTAAGCGCGTGAAGACGATTACAGGAGAATATTTGCGTTCGGTGCAGGAAGTGCAGATTGCAAACTTTCTCTATCTCAACGGCCTTGATTATGAGTATGAGCGAGTATATCCTTATGCGTCTCCGTCAAGGAATAAGAAATACACGCCCGATTTCTATATTACGCAAGGCGAGCATACTGCATGGCTGGAGCATTACGCATTAACCGAAAGTGGATACAGCAATGTATTTACACCTCAACAACTTGCAATGTATAAGAAGGCGATTCGCGATAAGCGAGCACTACATAGCGGCTATAAAACAACACTAATAGAAACGTGGTCACTATATAATGATCGCCGTCCGTTGATGGAGCATTTGAGAGAAGCTCTTGAAAAAGAGGGATTCCAGTTAAAGCCGCGAAATCTCGAAGAAGTATACAAAAAGATTGTCGAAACCGGCAAGGATAAATATATCATTAAGCTTATACTGTTCATGATGGACTTTATTGAACAGTATAAGACCACTGGATATGATGAGGCGGGCTTCGAAATCCTTAGAAAGAAGACGGATAACCCCAGAACTCTGCTATTCCTTGATATTGCTGAAGAAGTATATCATCATTACCAAAATGTCTTGAAGCAAAGCAATCAAATTGACTTTGCTGATATGATCAACGATGCACATTTCTATCTCCAGGAAATTGAGCGTCAGCATATTGAAATGCCGTACAAGTATATTATTATCGATGAGTTTCAGGACATAGCTCGGCAAAGATTTAATTTGACAAAGCGCCTATCCGAAATTACGAAAGCAAAAGTTGTTGCCGTTGGTGATGACTGGCAATCGATATATGCATTCTCCGGTTCCGATATTACGCTCTTTACAAGATTCCTTGAATTGATGGGAGCCGGTACGGAACTGAAGATTACGCATACCTATCGTAATTCGCAAGAGCTTATTGATATTGCAGGCAGCTTTGTACAAAAGAACTCTGCGCAAATAAGAAAGCAATTGATCTCTCCTAAACACTTGGAGAATCCGATTGTAATCGAGGCATTCGATGATAGCGTAAAACCGATGAGAGCATTGGCCGAAAAGGTAGAGGAAATCATCGGAAAGATTATTGCCGAATATGGAGAGAAAAGTTCTATTCTGCTGATAGGACGTTATAATTACGATATGTACAAGCTTTACAAGGCTGGTGCCTTTACGGAACTTCCTAATAATCGTGTAAAGTCTGAAAAATATCCGAATGCTGATATTACTTTTATGACCGCACACAGCTCAAAAGGCTTAGGATATGATAACGTCATTCTTATCAATATGTTTGAAGGAAAGTTCGGATTCCCATGTCAGATCGAAGATGATCCGATTATGAAGCTTGTTATGCACGAGGATAGAAGCATGCCTTTTGCAGAAGAGAGAAGACTCTTCTATGTCGCCATGACAAGAACAAAGAATCGTGTTTATATCGCAACTCCGAAGAATAAACCTTCAAGATTTCTTGTAGAGCTTATTAGGGATTATAATATCCCGCATGATGAAGGTATTAACATGCATGTTGTTGATCTTTTCAATCTGCGTTGCCCGATATGCGGATTCCCGCTGAAATACGAGTTTAACAAAAACTACGGTTTGAATCTTTGGATATGCACAAACGATTCGGAAGTTTGTGATTTTATGACCAATGATAAGGTTCATAAGCATGATATATTCAAATGCCCTAAATGTTCAGACGGATATATGATTGTTAAAATGAATCCGAAGAATCAAGATGTTTTCTACGGCTGCACCAATTATTTCAGCGATACGAATAAATGCACAAATATGATATCTTTGGGGAAAGGCACCGGCAAAAAATGATTAAAGAACTGATACACGACCCCATTTTCCTTGCGGGAAAGTCCGAGGTCGCGACAAAAGAAGATTTGCAGGTCGCACAGGACTTGCTTGATACGTTGATGGCACACAAAGACACCTGTGTCGGCATGGCGGCGAACATGATTGGCGTGCGCAAGCGCATCATCGCCTTTCTCGACGAAAGCGGTCGCACCCCCACCTACACCGTAATGCTCAACCCCGAAATCATCAAACAAAACGGCGCCTACAACACCGAAGAAAGTTGCCTTTCCTTCCTCGGCGGCCCCCGCCCCTGCAAACGCTACAAGTCCATCAAGGTCAAGTACCAAACCATCGACCTACAACCCCGCATCAAAACCTACACCGGCTGGACCGCCCAAATCATCCAGCATGAAGTGGATCACTGCAACGGGATTTTGATTTGAAAAATGAGGAGGGATGCCAATGAACAAGAACGAATTGATTCATTTAGCAACTAATATATACGAACTAGCATTGACGGCTAATTCGTATTGGGACATTGTAAATCAGTATCAGAGTAATATTTCAAATTATAACGATGCGATGAACTGCTCCCCTGCGTTTTATCATGTTATATATCAAGCACTTATTGAGGGGATTTTTATAAATCTTGCTAAAATATATGATTCTCATGACAATGCACTTACAATAGGGACTCTTTTGGAAGAAATGAAGAAAATCTCTGTTGATGATTTTAACAAGGATGTTTTAGAGAATTTCAAACGCTGTGGGAATCATTTTCAGCATAGATTGAAGCAAGATGAAGAATGCTTTTTCAAAAAAGAAGTATCAGAACAACGCAGTATATGCAATATATTAAAAATAGATTATACACATACCACCGTAGAACTTACATTCGATGAAATTGTGGACCTATATACCAAAAGACGGCGTAGCATAAAACCATCCATTGAAAATCTTCGTATTCAGCGGAACAAAATTTATGCACATAATGACAGGCAAACAAACTTTGATTTTAAAGGTATATACGAAAAGAACCCCATAAATAAAAAAGATGCGGATATGCTTGTAGATTTGGCTTTGGATGTTAGTTGTTTTTGTATAGAAATATTAACAGGCGTTTCTAAAGCACGGTCATACACCAATATTAATGACTGGGAAGCGTCACTCAACATGATAACACTTGGCAAAAAGTATAGAGATGCATTAGTGTAGTTTTGTAAATATGATTAAGTGCGATAAGGAGAACAAAAAGCATGAAAAAAGAAAGAGAATATAAGGAACATTATGTAGCTTTTTTAGATATTCTTGGTTTTAAAGAACTTTTAAAAGAAAACTCTTGTGATTCTGTTTTTTCAATATTTAGCACTCTTCGAGAAAATACCCACTCTCAAATGACTCTAAATGGAGCGAAGATTGAAGCGTATGAATATATAAAGCATACCATTCTCTCTGATAGTATTGTTGTTTATATTGAATCGGATATTGATGATGCTTTTTCTACGTTGATTGATGTGTGCAAAAAACTGCAAATGGCACTTGCTTCCAGAGAAACGCCCATTCTAATACGAGGAGGAATAGCCAAAGGCAACTTGTTTTGGGATGAAGGAATTATTTATGGTAGTGGGTTGGTAAAAGCATATTTAATGGAGTCAAACCTTGCAAAATATCCAAGAATAGTTTTTAGTGGTGAAACACTTGAAGATGGGAGAAAAAATGCAAAGTATACATTTCCTGAATTGGAAGGAATATTAAAAAAATATAAAACGGATGATGATCGATTGAACTATGTTGATTATCTGGATATTTGTTATTACAATCTTAGTGATGGAGTACGTTACTATGATGGCCTAAAAAAATTATGTAATGCTTATTTGAATAAAGAAATAGATCATTCTTTGAGAGAGAAATACCTATGGCTTCAGAAAAAAATTGAATACGCTATAGAACATCACTCAAACTATAAAGAGTATTATAGGAAACTTGAAGAGGAAGAATGTGAACAATGGGCAAAAGAATATGCAGAAAAATTTGAAATTTTCCCAACGAACTTGATCGCTAAAATTAAAGTTGCAAAAGATGATGAGAAAGAACAAAAATGAAAACCCATTTTCAAGCGAATCTCCCATTCTGACAAATGTTTTGACAAATGTTTGGTGCGAAAGGGGCGGAAAAGTAAGGAAAAAAGAGGAAAACATTTGTCAAGGTAAAAATCATAACCACCAGTAAACTGGTGGTTTGCACAGCCCCTGGAAGGGGCAACTACTGGCCTAACCCCTGAAAGGGGTACTGAAATTTGGCACCGCATTACCATCTCAGGCAGCCGCTCA
>JAZUMQ010000023.1:0-31153 GCA_045603745.1 Eubacteriales bacterium
TTTTTTTGTGGTATAATGAGACATAGTGATTGAGAGCCTTTCTGTTAGGTTTTTGTTAGGGGTAACATTATTTTAGCAGATCTCAATCACTTTTTCAATACTCTGGAGTGTTTTAGTCTCACATCTATTGTAACATAACACCAGTAATGGAAGAAATTTTAAAAAGCACTTGATTTTTTTATTCAAGTATGGTATAATGTACTGTACTATGTAATCTCATTCGATTGGAGATCATTTGATATGGCACAACAAAAACGAATTCTTACCGGCGACCGTACCACCGGCAAACTTCATTTGGGGCATTACGTGGGAAGTTTGCAGAACCGAGTTCGCCTGCAAGACGATTATGAAACCTTTATTCTTATGGCGGATATTCAGGCGCTGACCACTCATTTTGAAAATCCGTCTCTTATTAACGGAAGTATTTACGACGTTGCCATCGACAATCTGTCCGTGGGGCTGGATCCCAATAAAGTTACCTTCGTTCAGCAATCCCAAATCAAGGCGATCGCGGAATTGACGGTGTTTTATTCCATGCTCGTCAGCGTCAATACGTTGCGTCATAATCCCACCATTAAAACCGAAGCTGCGAACTACGGTTATAACGATATGACCTACGGCTTTTTGGGGTATCCCGTAAGTCAGGCGGCAGATATTACTTTCTGCAATGCGGAATTGGTTCCCGTGGGCGAGGATCAGCTGCCCCACATTGAAATTGCTCGGAAATTGGTGCGTCGTATGAACGATCTGTACGGCACGAATTTGCTGGAGCCGAAAGCCATGCTCTCTTCCTGCACCCGTTTGATGGGGCTGGACGGTAACAGTAAAATGGGCAAATCTTTGGGCAACGCCATTTATCTGTCCGACCCCGCCGAGGTGGTGAATGAAAAAATTCGTCTTGCCGTCACCGACGCTTCTCGGATCCGGGCAAAAGACCCCGGTCACCCGGACATCTGCGCCGTCAGCAAATATCACAAGGTATTCAACGAAGGAGAATACGAAGATATTTGTGAGCGCTGCAAGGCCGGCGAGATCGGTTGTGTGGCTTGTAAAAAGCGCCTGGCAGAGAAGTTGAATGGACTTTTGGATCCCTTCCGGGAACGCCGGGCATACTACGAAAACCACATGGACGAAGTAAAAGAAATCGTCAATTCCGGTAGCGACAAAGCCAACAAGATCGGCGATGAAAACATTGCGAAGATCAAAGAAGCAATGAGCCTGAAAATCTGATATTACACTCCCTCTGCTTTGCAGGGGGATTTTTCTTTGACAAATTCCGACACTGTCGCATAGGATAAAACGAGGGTCTGTTTGGGTACATATCGCAAGATATGTAATTCTCCGTAAAGGACGGTTTCCCTTATGAAATGCAATAATTGTAACGCGACCCAAGCAACCCCCTTGCTCGCTTGCCCCGACACTTCCGTCTGCGGCAAGCCCTTTTGCCCCGAAACTCTTTCGTGGAACAAGGAAAAGCCCGTAGCCTTTTATGCGGATAAGATTTTCTCCGCTCACAAAGCAACCGGGTCTTCCATCTTTTATCCTTTAAATACGGCAAATTTATCGGATAATTTTGTCAGTAACTACGAACTGACTCCTTGTTCCGGGAATGGTTGTTGCTGTGCCAACGGACTTTCCGAAGATGCCGTTTTTGAAATTCAGAAATCCTACGTGCAGTTGGATTGTTTCTCGGTGGACGAAACGGCCGCTCCCGGAGAACCCTCAGGCATTATTTCTCCCGAAAACGTAACGGTGAACGGTTCTGCCGTTGCCGCCGTCACGCAGAACAACGGTCGATATATTGCTGATATTTCCAACATCATCGGCGATATTCTCAATCCGGGCTGTACGGCGCAATGCCTCGGCTCCAAAGCCTTTATTCTGCTTCAGAATATCGGTTCACTGGTGTTCCGCGTCCGGTTCGGATTTGAAGGTGTTGTTCGTTCCTGCGGTGCACTCTATCGCTTTAAGGTTTATATCGCAAACAACGAAACCATCGCCCTTCCGGTGGAACAAACCACTTCCTTTGCCATTGCCGAAGCGAATATTCCCTGCATCGAATATGGAAACGCTCCCGTATTGTCCTTCCGGTTCGGCGGATTTGCACAGGTCATCAATCCTCAACTCTCCGTAACGGTTACCGACGAGACCGATGCCTGCAACGGCGTTGCCGTAAATCTTACGGCGACTTTGGGCATTACCCCCTTGGTTTTCGCGGAAGTAGTACGCAATACCTTGATTTTGGTGGACGGTGCGGAATTGAAAGACGATTGCTCTTGTGGTATGGACGGTTTTGATCTGTACGCCGGACAATGCTGTTGTGATCCCGATCCCGAACCCACGACTCCCACCCGTTCCCGTTCTTCCGGAGGTATTCAGGGTTGCGGTTGCAATCGGAATAACGACTGATACAGGACGTAACAAGACGAAAAAAATAGGAAAAAAGCCGCCCGAAAAGGCGGCTTTTACCGTTTATGAAAATACAAAATAAATTAAATGTATAAAATGTGAAAACCCCCTTGCAATTTCCTAAAAAATAGTGTATAATATATAATATATATCTATAGACGAGTCCATCTCTCCGAAATAAAAAGGAGGTTTTATCATGTGTCCCTTTGACGATCCTTCCAGAAACGATCGAGACGAGGCCGAAATTGGTTCTCGTGTCCGTCGTCGAGAACAAGAACAGATTGCTCGGACGGAAAAGAAATCCGAAAAAAAGAGTGCCAAGGAACGGTTTTTTGCCTTTATGCAAAAACTGAACGATCCTTCCTGGCGCCGCAAGAAAAGATTGCCCGATCCTTCCGAGTTCCCGGAAGGACAGGTTCCCCTGTGGGTTTCCGATCCGGAACATTATACCAAGCGCCGCACCGGAGCCGCTCGCTTTTGGCATGGGTTCGGGGTGTTGGTGTTGCACGTATTTCTGATCGTCTGCATCATCGGGGTCGCCGCCTTAGGAATTGCCGCCGCCGTGGTTTATTCGTTCTCCGATACGGCGTTGGACGAACGGTTTGCTTCTATGGACTTGGATTATTCTTCCTTTATCTACGCCACCGATCCGGTGACCGGCGAGGATTATATTTATCAGGAAATTCAAAGCAAATCCGGGACCCGGGTGTGGGTGTCGGATTCGGAAATTCCTCAACACGTCAAAGATGCCACCGTGGCGCTGGAAGATCAGCGATTTTATACCCATCCCGGCGTTGACCCTATCCGTACCGTGAAAGCGGTTCTTGAGTATGCTATGAGTAAAATCACCGGAAGCAACGAACGTGCCTCCGGCGGTTCGACCTTGACTCAGCAGGTCATTAAAAACATGACCGGAGACGACGATTACGGTATCGGGCGTAAGGTCAAGGAAATGTTGCAAGCGTTGTATATTGAACGCCGCTACAACAAAGATCAGATTTTGGAATATTATCTGAACACCGTTTACTTCGGACAGAGCGCCAATGGAATTTCCGCAGCCGCCGAAATTTATTTCGATAAAGACGTCAGCGAACTGACCGTCACCGAAGGGGCGGCAATCATCTGTATTACCAAATCCCCCAGTTCCTACAATCCTTATTTGCACCCGGAAAACAACAAAAAGCGCCGTAACGATACCATGTGGTTCATGCATGAACAAGGCTTTATTACCCGAGAGGAATACGACGAATATTCCAAGCAAGAACTGAACTTGGTGGATCTGGAAGCCAAGCGGGAAGAAACCGAATCGGAAGAAGAAGGAATTTTCCTTTATAACTACTATACCGATATGGTAATTCGAGACGTTCTCCGGGATTTGCAGACCGAAAAGGGATACACCGAAGCGGAAGCCACCAACCTGCTCTATCACGGCGGATTGCAGATCTATTCCTGTGTCGATCCTTCCATTCAGGCCATGATGGAAGAGTATTTCTCCAACGAAGAAAACTTCAAGTATACCGGCTCCGGTAAAGATACCATCGTCAACGAAAAAGGGGAGACGGAAATTCCCCAAGTCGCCATGATGGTGATGGATCCCGAAAGCGGTGATATTTTAGGTGTCATCGGAGGTCGGGGAGAGAAAACAAAATCCCTGAATCTCAACCGTGCCACGGACAGCCCCCGGCAGCCCGGTTCGTCTATTAAGCCTTTGAGCGTTTACGGTTACGCCATCGAAAATGATTTGATGACCTTGGGTACGCCCATCGACGATATTCCGGTCACCTATGATCCGGAAGAAAAGGCCTTCTGGCCCAGCAACTACGATAAGACTTACACTGGATTGGTTTCGGTGAAAAAAGCCCTCGCTCGGTCGCTGAATACTCCCGCCGCATGGGGATTGAAGACTGTGGGAATCAAAACGTCCTACGACTTTTTGACAAATTCTCTGCACTTGACTACCCTGAATAAAGCCGACAGCACTTCTCTTGCGCCTCTGTCCGTTGGTGCACTGACCGATGGGGTCACGCTCCGGGAGATGACCACGGCGTACACCGTCTTTGCGGGAAAGGGTATGTATACCGCATATCGTTCTTACAGTCGCATTGTGGGATACGACGGAAAGACCGTGTTGGAAAATCCCATTGAAAGAGAATCTGTATTCTCGGAACAAACCGCTTATTTGATGACCGATATTTTGCAATCCTCGGTTTATTCCATTGCCGGCGACGCTCGATTGAAAAATATTGCCACCGCCGGGAAATCCGGGACGACGTCTTCTTATAAAGACCGCTGGTTTATCGGATATACTAACGATTATCTGGCGGGAATCTGGTGGGGGTACGATACGCCCAGTGAGTTGAATAACACCCATCACTTTAAGATGTGGAATCAGGTCATGACCAAGGTTCACGAGCAGAAGAATATTACCAAGGGTACCTTTAAACAACCTTCGGGAATCGTCTCCTGTTCCGTCTGTTGGAAGAGTGGGAAATTGCCCGGTCCTTACTGTGCTACCGATCCGCAGGGTGTTTGTGTGGAAACGTTCTATTATAAAGAAGGAACTCAGCCCACCGAAACCTGTAACGTTCATCATCAACTGTACGTCTGTGATGCCTCCGGCAAGATCGCCCATGAAGGGTGCCCCGCCGCCACGCTGAAAACCTACGTGGATATTGATCGTTCCTTCCCCGCTTCCGTGAAGATCGGAGACGCCGGATATATCTGTCCTCGGCTGACCAAAGAAAATATTCTTTATTCCCATGCCACGTTACCGGTGTATACCAACATGGTTCCCGAAGGGGAAACGCCGGCAATTTCCCTTTACGACCATCTGGCAAACTGTTTGTGTACTGCGCACGTGCCTTCCTCAACTCCCCACGTTTATACGCCGAAAGCACCGACTACCGACGTAACTACCAATACCTCTTCCGGGGGGAGTGGCTCTTCCAATCTGACCACCGACAGCGGAGGTGTTCCCGATACCGGAGCGACCTCTTCTTCCAATGTAACCACCGACGTGAATGCTTCGGATAGCGGAACGCCCAGTGATACGGGAACCGTGAGCAATTCCGCCGGGAATTCCGGATCCGGAACTTCTGATGCCGGAACGCCGGAACAGAATCAAAACAACAATAACAATAATAACACGCCGTAACGCCATGACGTGACGTCATTGCAAGAAAGGAATGGATCATGAGAATCCAAAAATTTGTCGCGGAAAGCGGAATTTGTTCTCGCAGAGCCGCAGAAGAATTGGTCCGGGAAGGTAGAATTACCGTCAACGGAAAACCTGCAGAGATCGGAATGGACGTGGATCCCATCGCCGATTCGGTCTACTGCGACGGAAAGCGGATTCGTCCGCGAGCCGCAGAAAAACGCTATTTTATTTTCTACAAACCTCGGGGCGTAATCACCGCCATGAAAGCCCAGGACGATCGGAGCGTCGTTGCCGATCTGATCAAAGGGATCAAAGGCAGAGTTTATCCCGTAGGCCGTCTGGATCGGGATTCGGAAGGCCTGTTACTGTTGACCGACGACGGCGATCTGGCACAACGCCTGACTCACCCGTCTCACGCCGTCCCCAAGACCTATCGGGTTACCGTCCGGGGAGAAGTTACGTTGGATCAGTTGAACCGCTTCCGGGAAGGGGTGGTTCTCGACGACGGAGAAAAAACCCAGCCCGCAGGGGTTCAGGTTCAGAAAGAATTGGAAGGGAAGACGGTGCTTCACGTCACCATCACCGAAGGGAAAAATCGGGAAATTCGCCGTATTTGTGAGGTGTTGGGGCTGGAAGTAATGCTTTTGAAACGCATCGCCGAGGGCTCTGTTTCTATCGGACATTTGGAGCCTGGAGAGTACCGTCCTTTGTCGGAAAAAGAAAAGGAAGCACTTTTAAACAGTGTGGGGATTCCCTACGTTCGTAAAGTGAAAAAATCTTCCGCCCAAAAATCCGCAACGGCAGCCGCTTACCGCAACCGCCGTCAAAGAAGTCAATCGGAGCACGAACGTCGGTTCAAAAAGCAATTCCTGAAGTAAGTGCTCGCCATAATTTTCGTATTTTTAAGGGGAAAGAACCTGTAAACGTTCTTTCCTCTTTTTTTTGCAATACCGTATGTACTGTGTTTAGAGGAGAGGAAGAAATGACTCGCCCCTTCGGGGAGACGGCTTGAAGATACCCCAGCGTCCGTCCTTGTTCCACCGGGGCAAAAATCCGAGGAACGGTTTGGGGAATCAGTTGGTAGGGAATCGGTTTGCCGTCGATGGTAATGCCGGTCAACGGGAGGCTGTTTTTTACCGTGGCATGGGTTTCTCCTCCCAATACCGGAACGATGCTCCCATATCCTTGGGTTGGGACGATCTCACATCGGTCGACCTTCTGAAAACATTCGTCGTAGAGATTGGAATGGTCGCGCCAATCGTTGCCGTCGTTTAAGGTTACGCAAATGAGTCGCACACCTTTTCGTTCTGCCGCCGTTACCAAACACCGACCTGCCTTTTTTGTGAACCCGGTTTTTACGCCAAAAACCCCTTCGCAATTGCCCAAAAGTTTATTGGAATTGGCGATTACCATATTTTTATAGGTAAGTTTTACTTGTTTTGCGGAAACGATTTTACAAAACTCCGGGTTTTCCAACGCCTCTGCCGTCAAGCGTGCCAAATCCCGGGCGGTGGTGTAATGCCCCTCCGCAGGAAGACCGTGGGGATTTTGAAATTGGGTGTTTTTCAACCCTAATTCCGCTGCCTTTTCGTTCATTTTCGCAACGAATTTTTCAACGCTTCCCCCGATTCCTTCCGCCAACGCTTCCGCCGCATCGTTGCCCGATTTCAACATTAATACGTACAATAAATCGGAGACCGTCAATTGATCCCCCGCCGTCAATCCCAACTGAGATCCTTCCACCGCCGCCGCGGAGGCAGAAACGGTGATTTTCTGTTCCATGTCGGCGGACTCCAAAACGATCAGGGCGGTCATGATTTTTGTTGTAGACGCTTGAGGCAGTTTCTCGTCGGCGTTCTTTTCGTATAATACCGTCTCCGATACTCCCTCCATTACCACCGCTGATTTCGCACTGCAATCCACGGCTTTTGAGGAAAGACCCGAAAGGGAAAGAACCAAAAACAGGGCGAATATTGTGGAAAAAAGTCGTTTCATTTTTGTTCCTCCCGGATTCGATCCAACGCCTTTGCGCAAACTTCTCCAAAGAGTTTTGCCGCCCCTTCCGCCTCTGCCGGAGAATTGCCGCAACCTCCCAATTCTACCAATAAAGCACCCTTGGAAAGGTATTGATTGTATCGCAATCCCCGTACCAAAATGGGGCGCATCAACCCCGGATAGGTTTCGTCGGCTTCCTTTTGAATCCACGCCGCAAGGGACAGATTTTCTTTCCATTCCGGGTGTGGATAAGTGTTGTTTCCTACTCCCATTAAAAACATGACCTGTGCCACTTGAATGCCGTTGACGGTGGTGGTGGGGCGATATTTCGTGCCCTGACTGTCGATCAGCGAATCCCGGTGTAGGTCAATGACCACGGCAATGGAAGGATATTTTTCTAAGTATTCTTTCACCGACTCCAAAGAACGGTCGTAGGAAGAATTGAAATCTTCATCGTGGCGCTTCTGACAATGAAGGACGTTGTATCCCGCCTCGGTCAAAGTCTGAGACAACACTTCTCCCATGCGTACCATATTTCTGCTGTTGTCGGTACTGCGGGTGCTTTGATTGGTGTACCAATCCTGCCCCGTTTCGTTATAACATTCCGAGGTGTGCGTATGTACGATCAAAATCTGGGGACCTTCTCCGGTCAGATCAAGATCGGGGACGTGATTCAAAAGATCGTCAATGTCAATTTCTTTGGAAGAGGAATTGTTGATGGACAGGGACGAGGCGTACTGTTTTGTTACGATGGCTTCCGCGCCGTCGGGGGCGGGGGGGACTGTGATGGAATAATCTGCTTTCGCAAAGAGGGGAGATGCGGCAAAGGCTTCTACCGTCGATTGTGTCGGTGGAGCTTCCGTCCCCTCTGCCACACCTTGCGGAAGAGACGGAAGCGCCGGCATAACTCCGGTGAGAGACCGAGCAGACAGAGAGCGTATCTGCGGTGCTACACCGTATGACAGTGCGGAGGTAGGGGTAATCCCCGAACAGCACAGGACGACCCCCGTAATGATTGCCCCAAGGGCGGAATATAGGATTGCCAATTTCAGTTTCGTCATGGTTTTCCTTCTCCTTCGGTATCAGTTTCATGCCCCGAGAAGCCGCCCTCGGAGTCCTCTGTCATACCAACAGTGTATTCTTTTTTTTCTCAGTTTATACGCCGGTCAGATCATCGATTTGTTTTCGATCTACGTCGTGTACGGCAATGTTGACCGCCTGTGACAGCAATTTTGCCGTCCGGGCAATCAATGCGTCGATGTCCTGGGGAGTGACTACCAGATTGTTTTCATATCCTCCCAGGATCTCCCGAAGCCGATCGCCCTCGTCTTCCGTCAATTCCCCCGCCAAATTTTTTGCAGATCTGTCGTCGATTCGTTCCCGTACCTTTTCCAGCGCGTCCACCGTTAACGTCGCCGCGTCCACTACCGTCGGAACTCCTACGCTGATAACCGGAATTCCCAAACTTTCTTTGTCGATTCGCGAACGGTGGTTGCCCACTCCCGAACCGGGAGTGATTCCCGTATCGCTGATCTGTACCGTGGCACAAAGACGCTTGATCCTTCGCGATGCCAAAGCGTCAAAGACGATGATGGCGTCGGGGGCGACGGTTTGAGCGGTTGCCTTGATCAGTTCCGCCGTCTCAATTCCAGTCTGACCCAAAACGCCGGGACGGAGGGCAGATAATTCCCCTAACGCCAATTCTCGGTACAGGTCGGGTAACTGTTCTTTCAGGTGCCGGGAAACGATCAGTTGATCCACAACCTTCGGTCCCAATGCGTCGGCGGTCATTTCCGCGTTTCCAAGGCCAATGGCTAACACGGATTTTGCGCCCCGCAAAAATTCTTTGATCAATTCCGCCGTCCGATCGACCGCCCGGTCAAACAGTTCATCGTCGCAGAAAGCACCGTCAAAAAATATCGTGGCATAATTCCCGATGGGTTTCCCGGTCAAGGTGGCGGCGTTTTCGTTGACGATGCGCACTTTGGAAACCGGAATTGCCCCCGCCGTTATCGTCTCTAAAAATCCGTCTTTTTCCCCCAATTGTTTCAATTCTGCCGCTTCGATGGCAAGATCTGTTCTTTGATTCATAACGTCACTCCTTTTTTCGTTATTCTATCCAAAAGTTACACGCTTATCATAATATTTTTGAACGGCAGGGAAAAAACCGGGGAAAGGACTTGTGTTTTTGGATTTTTTGTGGTATAATGAGGAAAATATTTCTTGGAGGTCTTCGTGGAATGGACGCTATAAGAAAAATTCTGAAACGTTATTTTGTGGACGCTTTGGGCGCCATGGCGCTGGGATTGTTTTCATCGTTGATCATCGGGCTGATCATTTCGCAGTTTGCCAAGATCCCCGGTCTTTCGATCTTGAACGACGTCGCCGCAATCGTCAAAAACGATTACGTGGTCGGTGCCGCCATCGGTGTTGCTGTCGCTTGGGGGTTGAAGGTGAAACCCTTAACGATGTTCTCTTCTGCCGCCGTGGGAGCTGTGGGATATATTGCCGGCGGTCCCGTGGGAGCGTTTATCGCCGCCTTGGTCGGGGCAGAATTAGGAAATCTCCTTGCGGGAAAAACCAAAATCGACATTGTTATCACCCCTCTGATCACTATTATCTCCGGTGGATTGGTCGGAATTTTCGTCGGTCCATGGCTCAGTAAATTTATGACGGCGTTGGGTTCTCTGATCAATAGTGCTACCGAATTACACCCCATCTGGATGGGAATTGCCATTGCAGTAATCGTCGGGCTTGCCCTCACCGCTCCCATTTCTTCTGCCGCTCTTTGCATTATGATCGGTCTTGACGGTATCGCCGCCGGGGCTGCCTGTGTGGGTTGTTGTTGTCAGATGGTTGGCTTTGCGGTTGCTTCCTGGAGAGATAACGGACTTGGGGGAACCCTTTCCCAAATGTTCGGAACGTCCATGCTTCAATTCTCCAATATCGTGCGCCGTCCTGCCATTTGGCTGGCTCCGACTTTGGCTTCCGCCGTGTTAGGTCCCATCTCCACTGCCTTGTTGCGAATGACCAATACCCCTATGGGTGCCGGTATGGGTACCAGCGGTCTTGTGGGACAGTTTGGGGCGTACGACGCCATGATCGGCAATACGCAACTTTGGGTATTCCTGTTGGAGATTTTCGCCATGCATTTTGTCCTTCCCGCCTGCCTGACCCTTTCCTTTGACGCGGCGTTCCGTAAATTGGGCTGGGTAAGAAAGGGCGATATGAAGATTTACGAGGCGAAATAAATTCTTCTTTTTGCGGAAAGTTCACAAAGAATTTGGAAATTACCTCTTGCATATTGCGTTAATTTATGATATAATATATCGTGCTGAATATGAATTTAACGGGGATATGTCCCGGAAAGAATAACGGAGGTGAACGCAGATGCCCAACATTAAATCTGCCAAGAAACGTGTTTTGGTGAATCAGACGAAGAACCTGCAGAACAAAATGCAGAAGTCCTCGTTCCGCACCCAGCTGAAAGCTCTTGAAGCGGAAAAGTCCCCGGAAAACCTTCAGAAGGCTTATTCCTTGGTTGACAAGGCTGCTGCTAAGGGTCTGATCCATGCGAACTGTGCTGCTCGCAAAAAGTCCCGTCTGGCTGCTGAATTCGCCGCCGAATAATCAAACCGTTTATCAGACCCTGCTTCAAACCGAGGCAGGGTTTTGTATTGTATAGGAGAAATATTATGACCGAATCCATTGCCAACTGGATGAACGAGGCTCTATCCGGTTTTTTGCCCCCGGAACTGATCGTATTTATCGTTTCCATGATTCCGATTTTGGAATTGCGGGGAGGCATGATCATTGCAAGCCTGTACGGATTTAATTTGTTCAAAGCCTTTGCAATCTGTATTTTGGGAAATTTGATTCCGATTCCCTTTATTTTATGGCTAATTACCCCCATCTTTACCTGGATGAGAGGACGCAAGATTTTCCGTCCCATGGTGGAAAAATTAGAAGCCAAGGCTACCGGAAAGAAGAGCGATCAGATCCGCAAGGCTTCCTTTTGGGGTTTGTTGGTCTTTGTTGGGATTCCTCTTCCCGGTACCGGAGCCTGGACCGGTTGTCTCATTGCCGCGTTGCTGAATCTGGATAAAAAACAGTCTTGGCTTGCCGCGACTCTCGGAGTTCTTATGGCATCGGTGATTATGGCAATTATTTCCTATGGAATCCCGGCGCTGATCGATCTGTTTGTTTGAATAAAATAGAAATACCGTGGAATCCGTTGAGATTCTGCGGTTTTTTATTATTGACATTGATTGAATTGTATGGTATAATAATGGTAGCGGTGAAATAAAATATAGAAAATAGGCGAACGAAAGAATATTTCGCGCTATTTGTTATGATAGGATTCCGAAGGAGGAAATTATGAGACTTTGTGTATACGGTGCCGCATCGACTACCATTGACCGTGAATACGTGGAAAAGACGGAAGTTTTGGGTTCTGAGATGGTGTCGAGAGGACATTCTTTGGTCTTCGGCGGAGGCGGAAACGGATTGATGGGCGCGGTCGCCCGGGGAGTTCGCTCCAAAGGGGGAAAAGTTTTTGGCGTCATTCCCGAGTTCTTTCGAGAAGAAGGGGTGGAAGCCCTTTGTGATTTTTGTGATGACTTGGTCTTTACCGAAACCATGCGGGAACGCAAGCAGATCATGGAAGACAACGCCGACGGTTTTATCGTCGTGCCCGGTGGGATCGGTACCTTTGAGGAATTTTACGAAATTCTGACACTGAAACAACTGTGCCGCCACCAAAAACCTATTGCCATTTATAACATCAACGGATATTACAATGAAATGATCCTGTTTGTCCGGAAGGCGATTGAACAACAGTTTATCCGGGAAAATTGTATGGATCTGTTCTACGTTACGGAAGATCTTGAGGATCTGTTCCGGTATTTGGAAACCCCCGCGGTGCAGATGCACACGGTCAAGGAATTGAAAGACGGTTGATTGATTAAAAAAATGCCGAGTGAGAATTTTCTCACTCGGCTTTTTTTTAATTCCAAGGGGTAATGCGAAGATATTCCGGAGTTAAATCTTTTGTCAGTTCGTCCAAGTTTAATTTTGCTTCTTCTTCCAGCACTTCTTCTAAGTAGGGGTTGGTCTTGGGATGCTTGGGGGTGAAAACGGTGCAACAATCTTCATAGGGTAAAATCGAGGTCTCAAAGGTGTCGATGGCTCTTGCGATGTCCACGATCTCCTGCTTATCCGTTCCGATAAAGGGGCGGAATACGGGTAAATCCGCGGCGTTGTCGGTACACTGAATGGCACCCAACGTTTGGGACGCCACCTGACCTAAACTTTCTCCGGTGATGATACATCGAGCGTTCTTTTCTTTTGCAAGGTTGCAGGAAATTTTTAACATCACCCGACGCATGATAATGGTAAACAGATCTTCTTTGCAAGTATCTCGGATTGCTTCCTGAATTTCGGTAAAAGGAACGATCCAAAGATCCACAGGACCGGTGTAAACGCTCATTTTCTTTGCCAACGTCAGCACCTTTTCTTTGGCTCTTTCGCTGGTGTAGGGGGGAGATTCAAAGTGTACGGCAGAGATTTTTAACCCTCGTTTTGCCATCACGTACCCCGCAACGGGACTGTCGATTCCTCCGGACAACATCAACATTCCGTGTCCGCCCGTTCCTGCAGGTAAGCCTCCGGCGGCTTTTTCCGGATTGGTGTGAATATAGGCGTTTCCGTCCCGAATCTCCACCGAAACGATGACGTCGGGATCGTGTACGTCTACCGTTAAGTGGGAAAATTCGTTCAACAGATATTCTCCCATGAGCATACAGATCTCGGGAGTCTTCAAGGGATATTTTTTATCCGAACGGCGGGCGTCTACTTTAAAGGTCTTTGCCCGCATCAGTGCCGGGGCAACGTATTCGGCGGTTTGTTTTTTTAGAGTTTCCCAATCGTAACTGCCACGATATGCCCGCGTCAGATTCATGATTCCAAAGACTTTTTTCAGAGCAATCTGTGCCTTGTCTATGTCCGGATCGTCGTCTTCAAATTCCACAAAAATGGTAGATTGACTTTCTCGAACGGCGGTTTTTCCGCACCCCCGAAGGGCGGTTTTCACATTTTTGACCAACAGGTCTTCCAAGCGGCGACGGTTCAGTCCTTTCAGAACCACTTCGCCCAATTTTAACAGTATGACTTCTTTGTACATGGTTTGATCCTTTCAGCGGACGGTTGAGATTTTTTTCAGGGCATCGGCAAGGGCTTGCAACACGATGGGAATTTCTTCTTCGGTGTTTTCTCCCGAAAAAGAAAAGCGTAAGGCATAGCGACTCAAATGTTCTTTCCCGATGGCGGTCATGACCCGAGACGGTTTTTTCGCCGAGCAGGCGGAACCGGTGGAAATATAAATTTGTTTTTCCGAAAGATAATTGAGGATATTTTCTCCTAAATAGCCGGGGAATGCTCCGTTGAGAACATACGGAGAAGCATCATCGGGGGAATTAATTTCAGCCCCTAATTCCAACAAACCTTCCCGCATCTTTCGGTTGATGGTTTCTATCTTTTTTCGGGTTTCTTCCTGTTGCTCCCGCATGATATTGCAAGCAACCGACCAGCCCATAATGGCGGGAATATTATGGGTTCCGGAAAAGAGATTTTTCTCCTGCCCGCCCCCTAAAATTACGGGTTTGATTCTTAATCCTTTCCGGACGTACAACGCCCCCACGCCTTTTGGTGCGTGGACTTTATGCCCCGCAAAGGACGCCATATCAATCATGGAATAACGAAAATCTTCTTTCAAAAAACCTTGTACCGCGTCGGAATGAAAGGGTGCGTCAATGCCGCTTCGTTTCAGTAATGTCGCCATTTCTTTCAAAGGGGTGATTGCCCCGGTCTCGTTATTGACCTGCATACAGGTGACGAGGACGGTGTCGGAAGATAGGGCTTGACGAAAGGAATCTACGGTGATTTTTCCATGCTCCGGTTTTAAGCGAACGACTTCAAAGGTTTTTTCCAGATCTTTCAACACTT
The DNA here is from genome assembly GCA_045603745.1 of Eubacteriales bacterium. Classification (GTDB taxonomy): domain Bacteria; phylum Bacillota; class Clostridia; order Oscillospirales; family UBA644; genus RGIG995. Next base: position 14,564 of record JAZUMQ010000023.1, read on the forward strand.
CTTCCACTGCGGGGTGTTCAAAGGCCGTGGAGATAATACGTCCCTTCCGCTTTGAAGCCACAGCTCCCCGAATGGCAGTATTGTTGGAGACGGTGGCAGAAGGGGTGAAGAAAATTTCTTCCTCGGTGACCCCTGCGGCTTTTGCCAAGCTCTTTCGTGCTTCGGAAAGGGCGGTCTGTGCCGAAAATCCGAATCCGTGGCGGGATTCGGGATTCGCATAGTCTATCGTCAGGTATTGCATTGTTTTTTCTGCCGCCCGGTCGAACACTTTCGTCGTTGCGGCGTTATCCATATAGATCAAATGAATTCACCCTTATTCTTCGGTTTCAAATTCGCCGTCGGACAATACGTTTTGTGCCGTTTCGGTGGGCAAGGTTTCCACGTCTCTCAATTTTCGACGAATGGCGCGGGTTCGGGTTCCTACCAGTTTTTCCAGGTCATTCCCCGCCCCTTCCAGACGCTTTTTCACGTTCTCCAATACCGATTCAAACGTTCCGAATTCGGTCTTGACGGCGGCGAGAATATTCCACACGTCGTTGGTTCTTTTTTCGATGGCAAGGGTACGGAATCCCATCTGCAAACTGTTCAGCAATGCCGCTAAGGTAGAGGGACCCGCCACGTTGATGGAGTAATCCCGCATCAAGGTTTCGGTCAGGTCGGTCATGCGTACCACTTCTGCGTACAACCCTTCCGTGGGCAAGAACAGAATCCCGAAATCGGTGGTGTGGGGCGGTTGAATATATTTGTCGTGGATCTCTTTTGCGCTCATCTTTAAAAATGCAGAAAGGGCCTTGCGGGCGGTTTCCAGCAAGATTGGATCTCCGCTTTCGGCGGCGGCTTCCAATTGCTCGTATCGATCCATGGGAAATTTGGAGTCGATGGGAAGATAAACCACCGAGCCGTTTCCGTCTTTTCCCGGCAACCGAACGGCAAATTCCACCCGCTCCGCAGAGCCGGGAATGGTAGCGACGTTTTCGTCGTATTGATCAGGAGTTAAGATCTGTTCCAAGATTCGGGACAGTTGGATCTCACCGAATATTCCCCGGGTCTTGACGTTGGTCAATATCTTTTTCAGATCTCCTACTCCGTTTGCCAACCCCTGCATTTCGGTCAATCCTTTGGAGACCAACTCCAATCGTTCATTGACCAGTTTGAAAGATTCCGTAACCTTCTTTTCCAACGCCGTTTCCAGTTTTTCGTTAACGACCCCCTGCATTTCGTCTAATTTTTTCCGGTTTTCTTCCTGAATTGCTTGCAGACGTTTTTCGGTGGTGTCGTTCATTCGGTCAATGCGGTTGGAAAAGGTGTTCAGGGTTGCCTGCGTCTCTTGGGAAAACTTCGTGATGGCGTTCATCTGGGCGGTGTTTCCGGCGTTTAACCCCGCGGACAGAGAAGCGGAAACTGTATTCTGCATGGAATCCATGCGGTCGTTCAATTCCTTGCGTTGACGTGCCAAATCGTCGGAAATGTCCTGTTTTTTTGTCCGGGACAACACCACCAAAGAGAGAATCAGTCCCACGATGGAACAGACGGCGGCAACGGCACACAATGCCGTGAGTAGAATCGTTTGCATGGATCACACACTCCTTACAGTATTTCTAATTTTACGTAATTGGTCATCAGTTTCTTTTCGCCCACGCTGTCAAATGCCACGGTAAGCATACAGTCTGTTGCCATGGGGGTTACGGCGGTGACGGTGCCTTCCCCGAATACCTTATGACGAATCCGCATTCCTACGGTGTAATGGACTTTTTGGGCAGATTCTTTTGGTTTTGAGGGAATGCTGGTGACGGTATTTTTGAAAATAGGACGATCCGCCAAGGTCCTGGTGGGACGTTTGAAGGTTTCTTGGGGAGGGGCAACCCGGGATTCGATGCAATCCCCGGGAATTTCTTTCAGAAACCGGGAAACGACGCAATCCTTCGCTCTGCCGAAAATCAGACGGTTGCGGGTGGAAATGATATGCAATTCCCGTTTTGCCCGGGTAATTGCCACGTAACAAAGCCGACGTTCCTCTTCCACCCCGTCCGATTCTTCCAAAGAACGGGAAGAGGGGAAGATCTCTTCTTCAAATCCGGTGATAAATACCGTGTCGAATTCCAATCCCTTAGCGCAGTGCATGGTCATTAAAACCACCGTATCGTCTTCGGGATTGAGGGAATCAACGGCGCTGACCAAGGCGGTTTGTTCCAGATAATCTGCCAAGGTGTTCCGTCCTTCTTCGGCGGTATTGGAAAATTCCGTGATGGCGTTCAATAATTCCGCTACGTTTTCAAATCGGCTCTGGGCTTCTGTCAGGTCAAAGGAATCATAAAGCCATTGTTTGTATTGAATTTTCGCTACGAGATATTTGAAAAGCTCCGGCAGAGGCATGGTGTCTACCGCATCTCTCAATTCTTCGATCATTTGGGCAAAGTTTTGCAATTTGACCGCAGCCCGTTGCAGTTCGGGGTACTTATCGGCGGTTTGCATGATCTCATAGGGTGAGATCCCTTTCTGATCGGAAAGGGCAAGAACACGATCAAAAGAAGTATCGCCGATGCCCCGTTTTGGCTCGTTGATGATTCGGGAAAGACGGATTCGATCTTTGGGATTGTGAATAAAATTCAGGTATGCCAAAAGATCCTGAACTTCCTTTCGTTTGTAGAACGCAAGCCCGCCGTAGACCCGATAGGGAATACCGTTGCCCCGCAATGCCGATTCGATGGCGTTACTCTGGGCGTGGGTGCGGTATAATACACAAAAATCCCGATAGTTCAAGGACTTGTCCGTTCCTTTTCCCGCAAGAATGGAACGCGCTACGTAAGCCCCTTCTTCGTTCTGATTGTTCAGTTCCCGATAATGGATTTTATTCCCTTGTCCCTTATCCGACCACAACGTTTTGCCCTTTCGGTTTTTGTTGTGTGCGATGACTTCGTTTGCGGCGGTGAGGATCGTGTTGGTGGAACGGTAATTTTGTTCCAGACGAATGACTTTTGCATCTTGGAATTGATTCTCAAAGGCAAGAATATTCTCAATATCCGCTCCTGCAAAGCGGTAGATACTTTGGTCGTCGTCTCCCACTACGCAGATTTCACCGCCCTTTGCTAACAGGGTTACAAGGCGATACTGCAAAGGGTTGGTGTCTTGGTATTCGTCTACCAAAACGTATTTGAACCGACGGTTTACGGATCTTGCGGCGTCTTCATGTTCGGTCAACAATTTGACGGTGTTGAAGATCAGATCGTCAAAATCCATGGCGTTGCTTTCCCGCAACGATGCCTGATATTGTTGGTAAATGTCGGGAAGCTTCGGGAAATTTTCGTCTTTGTATCCGGCGCGGAATTCTTCTGGAGTCTGATACTTTCCCTTGGCTTTGTTGATAATCGAACGGACCATTTTTGGTTGGTACCGTTCCGAAAGATCTTTTTCTTTCAAAATCCGTTCCACCAATTTGTTGGAATCGCCGTCGTCATAGATGGTGAAATCCCTTTCATATCCCAACCGATCGGCAAAGCGGCGCAGAATCCGTACACAGGTGGAATGGAAGGTCAGCGCCCAAAGATCCCGGGCGTCTACGTTAAATTTTTTCTCCATGCGTTCCCGCATTTCGCCGGCGGCTTTGTTGGTAAACGTGATCGCGAGAAGATTGTAGGGATCCATGGGATCTACCGCCAACAATTGGCGATACCGTTCTTCTTTTCGGCGATTCGGGTCGTTTAAAGCGCCCTTCAGATATTCCATATCGTCTCCGGTCAGGGTTTCGGGGACGGTGGTAGAAGTGTAGGCGCTTCCGTATTTGATCAAATAACCTAATTTGTTGACCAACACCGTGGTCTTTCCGCTTCCTGCTCCTGCCAAGATCAACAGGGGGCAATCGCAGGCGTAGACCGCCTCTCTTTGGGGCGGATTTAAGGTTTCGTATTCTCGATCGAGAAGGGTTTTGCGCAGAGCGAGAAATTCTTGTCTCATGGGGTCTCCTTTTGCCAAGTTTACATAATATACGCTTTTATTATAATATAATACAAGCACAAAAGCATTGCGGAATTGAAACATAAATTTGAAACTTTTTGGGATAATTGCGGTTTTGATGGGAAATACTGAAAACAAAAACCATCGAAAGGACGTTTCTTTCATGAAAAAATATAAAAGATTTTGGATTATATTGTCCTCTGTGTTGCTGACCGCCGTCATTCTTACCGGGATTGCCCTTTGGGTAATGCCTCCGGCGGCACAGGAGACCCTGTCTCAGTTCGGCTCTACCGGAACGGAAGTCCGGCAGATTCAGACGGCGTTGAAGCGGCAAGGATATTATACCGGTTCCGTGGACGGGATCTTCGGTTCCGCCACCCAATCGGCAGTGCGAAAGTTTCAGGCGGCAAAGGGATTGACCGTTGACGGCATTTGCGGAAGCGCCACCTTGAGCGCGCTGGGAATCGGAGGTTCTTCCACCACTTTGCGGCGAGGCTCTACCGGAAGCGGAGTTCGTCAAGTGCAACAAAAGTTACTGAATTGGGGCTATTATTCCGGTTCGGTGGACGGGGTCTACGGCTCGGCAACGGAAGGTGCCGTGCGGAAATTTCAGCGAAATAACGGCCTTACCGCCGATGGTATCTGCGGAGTTCAAACCTTGTCTGCCATGGGACTTTCCTCTTTGGCAAGTTCTTCCCATGCCTCCTCGTCCAACAACGGAAACGTTTATCTTTTGGCTCGGATTATTTCCGCCGAAGCCCGGGGCGAATCCTATCGGGGACAGGTTGCCGTGGGGGCAGTGGTTATGAATCGTGTCCGGTCTTCCAAGTTCCCAAATACCTTGGCAGGAGTTATTTATCAAAAGGGTGCCTTTACCGCCATTGACGACGGTCAGTTTAACGAGCCCATCGCCGATTCCGCTTATCGCGCCGCCCGGGAAGTGTTGGCCGGGGCAGACCCCACCGGCGGTTGTTTGTACTATTATAATCCTGCTACAGCAACCTCCAGTTGGATCTATTCTCTGCCGGTAAAAATGACCATCGGAAAACATCGGTTTTCCATGGGGAAGTGAGTTAAATGCAGAATGTAAGATGCAAAATAATATCTCCACTCTCCCTCTTAACCTTTCATTCTTTCGTATTTTGAATATCTTTCTTTTCCGTTGCATACAGTGAAACAGAAAAGAACGGAAAGGAAAGTGTTCGGAATGGACAAAGAACAATTTTTACCGGAAGGAACCGTTGGGAAAACGGAACATTCTTTGGCTACGTTGGAAAAAGCTCGGGCATCAGGGCAGATTTTGGAAGCGAAAGCCATTCTCTGCGACAGCAGTCATAATTTGGTGGTGGATCTGGGAGATTTGCGGGGTGTAATCCCCCGAGGAGAAGCCGCGTTGGGAATCCGGGAAGGAACGGTAAAAGATATTGCCATTCTTTCCCGGGTCAATAAACCGGTGTGTTTCAAGGTCACCGATCTGTTGCGTCGGGATCAGGTCTCCCGGTGTTGCGATGCGCCGGAAGCCTTCCGTCCGGGAACCCTTTCCGATCCGGTGGCGTTGTTGTCCCGCCGGGCGGCGCAACAGCAGGTTCAGGAAGAATTGCTTTCTCGGGTACGCCCCGGAGATATTCTCGATGCCCGGATCACTCATATGGAATCCTTCGGTGCCTTTGCGGACATCGGTTGCGGAATCGTCGGTTTGATTTCCATTGAAAATATTTCCGTTTCCCGCATTGCCCACCCCCGGGATCGGTTTGTTCGGGATCAAGCGGTCAAGGTCATCGTCAAAGAGATCGACCGGGAGAAAAAGCGCTTTGTGTTATCCCATAAAGAACTGTTGGGTACGTGGGAGGAAAACGCTGCCCGATTCGACGTGGGGCAAACGGTTTGCGGAATCGTCCGATCGGTGGAAGAATACGGGATTTTCGTGGAATTAGCTCCCAACCTTGCCGGACTTGCGGAATGTAGGGAAGGAGTTCGCCCCGGTCAGCAAGCCACGGTCTATATCAAGAATATTATTCCGGAAAAAATGAAGGTAAAATTAAGCCTCATCGACGCTTTTGACGGAGAGCCGGAATCTGATTTGCAGTATTATATCACGGAACCCCATATGGATCGGTTCGTCTATTCTCCCGAAGGGGCTTTACGGCGAGTTGAGACAATCTTTACATAAATGTTGCAGATTTTTTCTTGACATTCCGCATTTCTTATAGTATTATAAATATAATAGTGGCTGATCTTCCCGTCTCCGGTTCTCCGGGGGCGGGTCAGGTCGTTTTATGTAGAGGAGGAATGGTTCTGGATCGGGTGCTGAAACGCTACGTATTGATTGAATTCTTTTTGGGAATTGCCGTGATCCTTTTGGGTTTTCTGTTCGGCGGCTCGATGTTGTCGGCGCTGGGAGCTTGTATGATCGGCTTGGCAGCGCAATGTTCCGTTGATTCGGACAAGCATGTTTGGGTTTCTGTTACCTTGGGGTTGGTTTCCATTCTTACTTTGGTGGGAAGCGGAATTCAGGCATTCTTTCACTTGACAAGCCTTTCCCGATATGGGGATTCTACCTCTTCTTTGACGGTGTTGCTCGTCCTTGCGGTGGTGATTCTTGTTCAAAATTTTTTGGCTCTGCCGGTAGAAGACCGTTCCGATTTGGAGGTCTTGCGTCGGGGAATCTCCCGGACGGTGGGATTTTCGGGGATCGGGTTTGTCGGGATCGTTTTGACCTATCTTTTGTCTTACGTTTTCTACGGCTCTGCCGTTTCCGCCCTTTTGGAAGGGAAGACGGTGCAGGATTTTCACTATTTGGAAGGAGTTCTTGCTTTGGCGATGGTTTTGACTGCCGGCCGGGAAGTGCTCCGAGAATTTTTGGGAAAAAGACAGCCCAACGGGTCTATGAGGGAGGAAATCCAAGATGAAACAACTTAATATCTGGAAAAACGTATTCAACCTATTTTTACGCTATATCATGATCTGTGTATTCATGTTTATGTGCGTCGTTCTGATTTCCTCCAACGCCACGCTTTTAGGACCGATCTTTGGGGTGTTTTACTTTGGTGCCCTGATCTATTACTTCTGGTTCACCATGCGCACGGAAGGGGAGTTGGACGTCAATCGGGTAAAGATCGGACAAATGCCTCGATTCCGCTTTAAAGGCGCGGTTTGTGCTCTGATTTTGGCGATTCCTTTGATGATCATCAATATTGTCCCCAACTTCTTCCCGGATCCTACTCCGGCGGAGTATCAGGCGTATTTTACCGGAGACCCCACCCATCTTTCCGAAACCGACAAGTTCAACCAGTCCCTTCGGGAACTGTCCGGAAAGGAAGGATATATTTCGGAAATCACTTTTGACGAAAAAGGACAGATTCTCCACATTACTTATGAAACAACCAATGGCTACACCGTTCTTTGCGACGGCAAGACCCAAGATCAGAATAAAATTTACGCCGTAACGTCAAAAGAGATGACCAACGAGGCGGGGGAGCCGATCAAGGTATATTACACGGACGAAAACCTTACCGATCCCCAAAAGGGTGCATTCGAGGAATGTAAAAACGCCGTGGACGACATCGCTTCCGTGATGGGCAGTTATCCCCATTGGCAGCAGATCTTGTCTGTGGTCAAGGCGGTTTTGGTTGTGGCTCTCCAGTATTTCTGTATGATCTTTGCTGCAAGCAACCCGGTGTTGAATTCCGTGATCTACTGCATTTGTATGTTGGTTCTATGTATCGCCGCTCAAGTGGGATACGAAATGGGATACCGAAATATCGTATTGCTTCGGAAAAAGAAAACGGCTACAGATTCCAAGGCGGGAGATACGGTGGTCATTCAACATGGAAACGGCAAATTCGGAGATGAGGAATAAAATTCCACTTCTTTCGGATTCTAAAACCGAACCGGTTTAAAAACAAAATAATTTTTACGACACCGATGGGGAAATATTCCTGCCGGTGTCGTGTTTTTGTCGGTTTGAACAAAGAAAAAATTGCAATATGAAAAAAATGGTAGCTGCAAATTCTTTCCTTGTGGGTACAATAGACTCTGAAAGGAGGCTGATATGCCTTGAAAAAGACAATTCAAATACTTGTTTTGGCGCTTCTGATTGCGGTGTTTGCCGTCCTTCCTCTCTCTGCTCAAAAGACCGATTATCAGATCGGAGAATCGGAGGGTGGACTTCTGAACGACGGAAAACTGAAAGACGCTTTTCAGAAAGCCGTGGACAAATTTGAAGAATGGATGTATGAAGGAGTTCCTTCCGGATACGTGACCCGGGAAGACGATTATTATCTCCAGAAATATTCCGACAAAAACAATCAGAACGCCGCTATTTACGTAGGTCCGGACTACGGTTCCTACGTCCTGCGCGGACCGATCTACGACCAGTTGGATTCCATCGGTGGGCTGAAAGCCCTGGGACGCCCCGTATCCGACTCTTATGAAGTCAACGGCACATGGTATCAGAATTTTGAAAAAGGATATGCTACCGTGACCAAAGATTCCGGCAAAGCGGTCTTTACCCAAGGGGTTCACGTGGACGAACAGGGAAAAACGGTGCCTATGAATACGACGGATAACGTCACCGACAACGGTACCGGAACCAGCGGAAGCGACGGCAGTATGATGACCACCGATACTGACACCGATACCACCGATACGACCATGTCCTCTCCCTCGGAGATGATCAGCGACGTTGTGGACGATGTGGAAGATGCCGCACCTCGTTGGGGAATGTGGGTATTCATCATTCTGCTTCTTTTGGCAATTGCGATTCTGGTAATCTATTGGTTCCTCAAGAAAAAGTAAGATCTTCTCCCTGTTTTCGTTCCATCGACGGAAACAGGGAATTTTTTATTGCTTGTTGCGGCAAAATACACAAAAAAGAAGCAGATTGTTCGTTCTCTTTTTCTTTGAATTGAGTGTTCACAAAAATGTAAATTTTTTCTTGTCATCTTCCCTTGAAAAATCGGGGGGATTGTTGTATAATATACAATGGAGGGAATTGGAGAATCTTTCCGCTCCAAAACTCCAAAACGACGTGTAATATAAACTTTTTAGGAGGATATAAGTCATGAAAGCTCAGGAAAAATTCGCTCAGATCGAAGCGCTGCGCACCGAGATCGAGCGTAAACCCTCGTCTTTCTCCGGGAATACCGCTCGGGAACGGCTGATGATGCTGTTCGATGAAGGTTCTTTTGTCGAAGTGGGTGCCTTCGTTCGTCAGCGTCCTACCGAATACGGCTCTTCCCAATCGCCCGAAGGGGTGGTTACCGGCTACGGTGCCGTGGACGGCGTTTTGGTCTTTGCTTTTGCTCAAGACCCTGCCGTCAGTAAAGGTGCGATCAGCGAAATGCACGCACAAAAGATTAAAAATATCGTCTCCATGGCAATCAAAGCAGATGCCCCTGTCGTCTCCTTCTTGGATTCCTGCGGAATGCGGGTAGGAGAGGGAATTGATGCACTTGCCGGTTACGGTGAAATCCTTTCCCTTTGCAGTGAAATGCAGGGAGTTATTCCCCACGTTTGCGTTGTGAACGGTGTTTGTGCCGGTGCCATGTCCTTCCTTCCCGCCTTTGCGGATTATACCGTTATGCTGAAAAATGCGGAATTGTTCCTGTCCGCCCCCTCTGTGGTTCAAGCTCGCTTCGGTCAAAAAACCGGCGATTCCAATGCCGCCTATGAATCGGGATTGGCTTCAGTTGTTTGCGATACCGACGAGCAAGCTGCCGCCGCGGTCAAAGGATTTTTCAATGCTTTCGGTGGCGTAGAGACCGACGATGACGTAAACCGTCTGACCTCTGAAATTGCTGATCTGATTTCTGTGGACGGATATGATGTTGTTTCCGTGATCTCTCAGATCGCCGACAATGGTGAAATGGTTGAATTTTCCGGCGGATACGCTAAAAATATCGTCACCGGATTGATTCATTTGGACGGAACTCCCTGCGGTGTGATCGCCAACAATCCTGCCGTTGACAACGGGGATCTGAACTCCGCCGCCTGCGATAAAGCCGCGAAGTTCATCGAATTCTGTGATAATTACGACATTCCCGTCATTACGCTGGTGGATACCAACGGATTTGCGGTGGAAGTGGGAGCAAATATCTCCGAATCTGCCCGCCTCGTTGCCGCCTACGCCGATTCCGACGCGGTGAAAATCACCCTGATTACCGGCCGTGCTTACGGTGCCGGTTACCTTTCCATGGGTGCAAAACACACCGGTGCCGACGTGGTTCTTGCTTATCCCACCGCCCAGATTGCCGCTCTGCCTGCAGATACCGGCGCCGTATTCTTGGGAGATAAGACCATTGCCGAATCGGAAAATCCCGTAGAGACCCGCAAAGAACTGATTGATTCTTACGCCGAGACCATGGCGTCTCCCTTACAGGCTGCTCAGCGGGGATACGTCGACGATATTATCGACGTTGCCACCACCCGTCAGTTGTTGATCAGTTCTCTCAATCTCTTCTTGCAGGAAGGGGATCAGTAATGAGGAATTTCCTTGCATATTCAACCGACGTGCCGGAAGATTTTCTCGGTCATATCATGTACGGTTTGGGGATTACCGCGATTGGCGTTATCATCGTATTTGCCGTCCTGATCTTGATCATGCTTGTTATTTATCTGTTTCAAACTATTTTTGGACAGAAATCCAAAAGCACTTCGGACACCGTTGAGAATCTTCCCGCTCACAAAACGACGCCTTCCCCCTCGGTTGCCAAAACCTCGGCATCGGGCAGTTCGGAAGAGATTGTCGCCGCCATTGCCGCAGCCACCGCAATGGCTCAGGAAGAACTAATCGTTGTTTTGGCCGCCGCCATCGCGGCTCAGGAAGGGTGTGATCCGGCATCTTCCCGGTATCGCATTCGCTCTTTCCGTCGTATTCTGTAAATCACAATTCAAAATAGAACTAAAAGTTGAAAGGAACCATTTTTATGAAAAAGTATAACATCACCGTTAACGGAACCACTTACGAAGTTTTTGTTGAAGAAGCCGGCGTCGTCGCTTCCGCTCCCGTAGCCGCTCCCGTCGTTGCAGCACCTGCTCCCGCTCCTGTTGCGGCTCCTTCTCCTGTTGCGGCACCTGCTCCTGCTACTCCCGCTCCCGCGGCTCCCGTAGCTGCTCCTGCCGATGCAGAACCTGTTAAGGCTCCCATGCCCGGCAATATCATGAAAGTCAACGTCAAAGTCGGTGACACCGTGAAGAAGGGCGACACTCTGTGTGTTCTCGAAGCCATGAAGATGGAAAACGACATCAAAGCCGGAAGAGATGGCACGATTGCCGCCGTTCACGTCAGCCAAGGCGCTACCGTCAACACCGGAGATCTGCTGGTTTCTCTTTCCTGAGTTCTTTCCGAAAAATCTTAGGAAAGGATCTATCGTATGAGTGAAATTATCGAAGTTCTGAAAGGCTTTGCGATGGAGTCCGGGGTTGCGCAGTTTTTTGCGGAAGGTGGCTGGAAAAACCTGATTATGATCGGGATTTCCTGTGTTTTGCTCTACCTTGCCATCAAGCATAAGTTCGAGCCTCTGCTCCTTCTTCCCATTGCCTTCGGAATGCTTTTGACCAATCTGCCCATTTCCGGGCTGATGCACATGGAGTTCTTTGAGGGCGGCGCCGTCAATATGGGTGAGATCATCGCCCACGGCGGTCTGTTCGACTGGCTTTATTTGGGTGTTAAATTCGGCATTTATCCCCCGCTGATCTTCTTAGGCGTCGGAGCAATGACCGACTTTACGCCGCTCATCGCCAATCCCAAGAGTATTCTTTTGGGTGCCGCCGCACAGGTTGGTATTTTTGCCACTTTCATTATCGCCATCTGTCTTGGGTTTACCCCTGCGGAAGCCGCTTCCATCGGGATTATCGGTGGGGCAGACGGTCCTACCGCTATTCTTGTTACCAAAACGTTAGCACCTCATTTGTTGGGGGCAATTGCCGTTGCCGCTTACTCCTATATGGCTCTGGTTCCCATTATTCAGCCTCCCATTATGAAGGCTTTGACCACGAAAAAAGAACGTATGGTGCGAATGGATAATCTCCGTCCCGTTTCCAAACTGGAAAAGATTTTGTTCCCCATCGTGGTTACTGTCGTGGTAATTCTGATTATCCCCGATTCTGCACCTCTGGTCGGTATGCTGATGCTCGGAAACCTCGCCAAAGAATGTGGCGTTGTGGATCGAATCAGTAAGACCGCGCAAAACGAGTTAATGAACATCATCACCATTTTCCTCGGATTGACCGTGGGTGCCACCGCAAAGGCAGACAACTTCCTTAGCGGGAAAACGCTTCTGATCATTATTATGGGGCTGTTTGCCTTCTGCCTTGCCACCGCCGCCGGAGTTCTTTTCGGAAAACTGATGTGCTGGTTTACGAAAGGGAAAGTCAATCCTCTCATCGGTGCTGCCGGAGTTTCCGCCGTTCCGATGGCTGCCCGGGTTGCCAATACCGTTGGTCAGCAGGAAGATCCTTCCAACTTCCTTTTGATGCACGCTATGGGACCCAACGTTGCCGGAGTCATCGGCTCCGCCGTCGCCGCCGGGGTATTCCTCAATATGTTCGGCGCTTAATTTGATAGAAAGGGAAAATAGATATGAGTCAAGTGAAAGTTACCGAAACCATTCTGCGGGACGCCCACCAGTCTCTGGTTGCTACCCGTATGACGATGGACGAAATGCTTCCCGCCCTCGACCTTTTGGATAAAGTCGGGTTCAATGCCTTGGAAGCCTGGGGTGGTGCCACCTTCGATTCCTGCTTGCGTTTTCTGGACGAAGACCCCTGGCAGAGATTGCGCACCATTCGTGATCATGTGAAAAATACTAAATTGCAGATGTTGTTGCGGGGACAGAACCTGTTGGGTTACCGCAACTATTCCGATGACGTTGTGGAATATTTCGTTCAGAAATCTCTGGCAAACGGCATCGACGTGATCCGCATTTTTGACGCTCTTAACGATCCCCGAAATCTGAACACTGCCGTAAAAGCGGCTGTCAAAGAAGGGGGACACGTTCAAGCTGCGTTCAGTTATACCTTGTCCCCGGTGCATAACACCGAATCTTTCGTGAAATTTGCCAAACAGTTGGAGGAGATGGGCGCTTCGTCCATTTGCGTTAAGGATATGGCAGGACTTTTGGTCCCCTATACTACCTACGAACTGGTCAAGGCGTTGAAAGAAAACGTCAAGATCCCCATTGAACTGCACACCCACTACACCACTGGTATGGCGTCTATGGTCTTGATGAAAGCAGTCGAAGCCGGCGTGGACATTATCGACACTGCACTGTCTCCTTTGTCTATGGGTACTTCTCAGCCTTCCACGGAGGTTATGGTCGCCGCCCTGCAGGGAACGGAATACGATACCGGATTGGACTTAAATACCTTAAACGAAGCCGCCAAGATCTTCGCTCCTCTTCGGGAGAAATACCTCAAGAGCGGACTTCTCAACCCTAAAGTTATGGGGGTTGACGTCAACGGTCTTTTGTATCAGGTTCCCGGTGGAATGTTGTCTAATCTGGTTTCCCAGTTGAAACAGATGGGACAGGAAGACAAATACCAAGCCGTTTTGGAAGAAGTTCCTCGGGTACGCGCCGATGCCGGCTATCCGCCCTTGGTAACCCCCACCTCTCAGATCGTGGGTACCCAGGCGGTATTCAACGTGATCTTCGGACGTTATCAAAACGTTTCCAAGGAATTCCGCGGATTGGTTAAGGGCGAATACGGAAAAACTCCCGTGGAAATCGACCCCGAATTCCGTAAGCGGATCTTAGGAGACGACGAGCCCATCACCTGCCGCCCCGCCGATCTGATCGCTCCCGAATTGGAAACCTTGCGGGAGAAGGTCAAGCAGTACGAAGAACAACCGGAAGACGTCCTGTCTTACGCCCTCTTTGAACAGGTTGCTACCAAGTTCTTCCAAAGTCGTCAGGCGAAAAAATACGGCGTTGATTCCGTTCACGGAGCCGACGGTGTACACCCCGTTTGATGGTAGTCCTTTGTAGGAAAATGCCTACGTTTCCAAAAAAAATTAATATTTATAGTGTACGAGAGAGCCTCCTATGTTCGGAGGTTCTCTCATTTTTAATCCGATTTTTGATGTTATCAGGTTCTTTTAGAGACTTTTGGATCATTTTTCTTTGCACGATTCATATTCCTAAAAGATAGGTTAATAAAGCTAAAAAAACTGTGCTTTTTTTGATCTACAACAGGGTGATAATATGGTATAATGATACTGTAAAGGATTTTACCCGAAATCCGTCTTCAACTTTTGATAAAATTTCAAAAAAAGCGTAGGGGTACGAGAAAAAAATATGGTTTTGTTTGTCTATGATTCTCTGCCTGATCTTATTGGGAAGCTGCATCATTCCGAAATTTCATAGAGAAAGAGAGAACCGCTTTTTTAAGGCGGTTCTCTCTTTTATATTGTTATCACAGACTCTCAATCAGTCCGGATAATGCCGCTTCAAATCGAACTCCATATCGAGGGAGATCCGGATCTTGAGCAGAAATTTTAATGGAGTTAACGGTGAAATCTACGGCGGTCTTTAACGCTCTCTCCATAGGTTGCCCTCGAACCAGGGCGCCGCACAGGGCAGAGGAGAAGATGTCACCGGTTCCATGGAATGAGACCGGAAGATTTTCACTGAAATAGGATGTGTATGTGTCGGTCTTACTGTCATAGGCCATAGCACCTTGTTCGTCTCCGAATACCACACCGGTTAAAACTGCGGTACTGCACCCCATGGCACAAAGCTGTTTCAGTAGATCTTTGATCCATTCTTCCGTGTAGTTCTTTCCGGGATAGTCAATGCCCAGCATCAGGCAAGCCTCGGTCAGATTCGGGTCAATTACATCGGCATTTGCGCAAACTTTTCTCATTTCTTGAGGAAAATCCTCCGGAAATCCCGCATACAGTTTTCCGTTATCCGCCATCGCAGGATCTACAAAAATTAGATTGTCGTCGGTTCCAAACCGATGAAACAGATCTACCATCAAGCGGCATTGTTCTGCAGAACCGAGATAGCCGGTGTAGATTGCATCAAAATCAAATCCTTCTTTTCCCCAATGATTGAGAATGGGTGTGATGTCCTCCGTTAAATCCCGGAACGTATAACCGGAAAAACCTCCGGTGTGGGTGGAAAGTACCGCCGTGGGAATGACGCAGGCTTCCGTATCCATCGCCGACAAAATCGGCAATGCTACGGTCAGAGAGCATTTTCCCAGACAAGAAATATCTTGAATCGTTACAACGCGCTTTTGTTTCATGCTAAAAATCCTTCCTTATCAAAAATATAAAAGGCATGGGTTTACTATAACATAAAAATTGGTATCTGTCAATAGTCAGTTTTGATAAAAATTATATGACCAGATTTTTGCTTGACATTTTTTGCAATTTGTGTTATAATCAGTTGAATCCAAAAGGAGCTTTTTATTATGGATCAGAAAAAATTGGATCGCATCAGCGAATTGACCCGAATTTCCCGGGTTCGGGAATTGACCGAAGAGGAAAAAACGGAACGGGAAGCCCTTCGTAACGAATATCGCGCCGCTATGCGGGCAAGTTTGGAAGGGACGTTAAGCCGCACCTATATCCAATATCCTGATGGCACAAAAAAGAAAGTTGAGAAGAAAGACTAATGAGTTATCTCTACGAGACGCACTTGCACACGTCGGTAGGAAGCCTTTGCAGTAAGACTTCTCCGGAAGAACAAATTCGCCGGATTCACAGATACGGCTATACCGGTGCATTTGTAACCGATCATTTTTTGAATGGAAATACCGCAGTTCCCAAGGGTCTGTCTTGGGAAGATTCCATCGATCGTGTTATGCTTTCTTATGAAATGGCAAAGGCAGAGGGAGATCTGTTGGGTGTAGATGTATTTTTTGGATTTGAATGTTCTTATCAGGGAAATGACGTACTTACCTACGGATTGGGGCGGGATTGGCTGAAGGCCCATCCGGAAATTATGGAAATGTCTATGCGACAATATTGTGACTTTGCCCGGGCCGAAGGAGGAATGGTGGTTCATGCCCACCCCTTCCGGGAGGATTGGTATATTGATTTGATTCGTTTGCTTCCCAGAAGCGTGGATGCCGTGGAAGTATTGAACGCAAACCGGAAGGATTTTGAAAATGACCGAGCTGCGGAATATGCCCGTAATTATGATTTGCCGGTGACTGCAGGTTCGGATCTTCATAATTCTCAATTCCGCTTAGTTGGAGTTTCGTCTTCGGTTCGTTTTACGTCTGTTTTGGATTATTGCGATGCGGTTCGCCAGCGGCAGGTTACGCCAACGGTTGTTTTTGACGGGCGAGAAGAGACGCAATATTGCGAATGACAACATTGTTTTCATATTTAATTAATAGGTGATTTTCTCCCGATGTTTGGTTTTACCCTCCCCGGGAGATTTTTTGTCTGATTTGGAGTGGTCAAGTTTTATAGTTTCTTTTTTATTTTTATTTTGTACTTGTTTGTTTTGCACAAATTTTTTAACCCAAAATGGTTTAAAGGTCGAAAAAACCTTGGAATATCAAGGTTTTTTCGACTTTTTGCATTTTTTACGATGTAAAAACTTTTTTTCAAAAAGGGGTTGACAAACCCATTAATTTGTGATATAATATTCGAGCACCTCAAAAAACGGCATGTTTTTCGGT
>JAZUMQ010000024.1:0-6806 GCA_045603745.1 Eubacteriales bacterium
CGTACGAGGATTTACAGGAGCAAATGAAGCGTTATTTGTACCGGTCCAACCGAATTCCGATGACCGTTTTGAATTGGAAAACGCCCATGGAAAAGCGAAAAGAATTGGAAGAAATCCCGCTCTGATTCGCACAAAAGGGTCCCTTCCGTCACTCGGGACTACGCCCCTCCCTCCGGGAGCAACCCTTTGAATGAAGGTCTCATGGTTTTTTTTCAAACTTCAGTCTCACATCATTGACAAATTCACAAAAAGTGAAAAAATGTCAAAAATAAGAAATCTTTCATAATTTATACGACTAAATTTAAAAAATTCCTCTCCGCTTCTTAAAAATATCACCCAAAAACAAAAGCGGAGCGTTCCCTGTAAACGCTCCGCTTTTGCGACCGACGGATTGCTCCGCACGATCAAGGTTGGTGGAATATATTATGTAAAAGTGAAGAAATAAGCCATTTTTCGTGTGTTTTTGCACATCGGAATTCAAAACAAACGCACCCTGCATGTTCAGAATTCACAAATCCTGGGGGCACGCGCAAAGAATATTATACACGAATCAAAAACAAATGTCAAGGGCTTTTTTTGATATTTTTTGAACTTTTTGTAAAACCTCATCAGGCGACATGATCCACATCATAGGCATCGGACAAGAACGCCGAAATCTTTGACAAATAAGCCTCGCCGTCATAGGTTCGGGCACGAAGATGGGTAACTCCGTCCAAAAGCCAAAGTTCCGCGTTGTTGTCTACGGAAGCCAAGGTCTTCAAATGTTGCGCACCGGAAATTCCAAAAGTTTCATCTGCCTGCCCTTGAATGAAGAAAACATCTTTTCCGTTCATGGCGTTGATTGGGTCTGCCAAAGAAATTTCATTCGTATCAACCCCGGACAAGAGGGGGAATAAGAGACGCACCGTTCCCTTCACCGGAGCCAAATCAAATACCGACCAATCCCCGAAATTTCCATAAAACATTTCATCAAAATTTTCATAACAAGAATCAAGGATTAAAGCGTCCACCTCATCACATTCGGCAGTGGCCACGGCGGCGGGATAACACCCGAATCCGATGCCCTGAACGGCAATAAAAGAAGATTTCGTTTCTTGAGCGGCAAAGTCTACAACTGCCTTCAATTCTTCGGTTTTATCCAAGGTGAATACGTTCTTTTTTCCGTCGGAAAATCCGCTGCCCGTCCAATCGAAGGTAATGACGTTATATCCGGCGGCACAAAGTTCCGCCATATAGTCGATTCCGCCCAAGTCCTGCAACTCTCGGTTACTGTCGTAATTGGGAGCAAGAATTACCGTTTTATCGGAATATTCCGTCGTATAGACCCATTCTTCCGTGTCTGCGTCCATAGGTGTTTGCGCGGCGATTTTCCAACCGCGAACGACCCCGTTTTCGGTCTCGACCTCAAAGACGTAATAATCCAACCCGTATTCAGCAGGAGTAGATTGCCACCGGGTTTTTTCCGGGTGAATCCAATCGTATATAGAAAAAACGGCAACGGCGAAATCCAGAAGAAGCAGCAACACCAAAGCACCGCAAAGGATCCCCACAATCCACTTTAATTTTTTAGACAGAGATGATTTCATACGATTCCTCCGAATTTTTTCTGACATGATTTTACCATATTCCGCCGACAATGTCAATGTTTTTTTCGTGGCAAATTCCGGTTTGGTCAAAAATAAGAGAAAAAAGTTGATTTTTTCTTCCAAACCATCTTGATGCTATAATGCATTGTTATAATGAATTCATGCCGTCATTTTTCTCCGTGTGCCTCCTTTTGAGCCCGGACGATGGAGCTATTTAAATTGTAATAACTGTCTGTAATCCCACTTACATACTCCTCGCCTATTCCCATATCCGCCCGAAGTGCTTCTGCAATGATTGTACCATATTCCGGCGGTAAAATCAATGGATTTTTCGAGGCAAAGGGGCGGTAAGCCTCCGTGCCGTACTGCGTGGATGCAAAATACTGCTGGGCGGTAGCGCAAGAATCTGCCCAAAACCGAGTTCATCACACTACCGCCTTTCGCAATTCAATATTTTGCTTTCTTCAAACCTTGTGTCGAAATTATTCAGACTGACGCTTTTTGCAAGAGAAGAGATGCACGACCTATTCAATCAAATCCGTTTTTTTAGACCAATCATACAAATCGCGGATCTCATCATAGAGAATCTGTACTTCTGCGGACTCTGCGACAACGTTATCAGAAGCCGTTTGTAAAGGCTCCGAAAAAGAAATCACAAAAACATCTGCGTAGGGATCTGTCTTGCCGGATATGAGATAATACGCGCAATCTCCTTTGTATAGATCGAAATCTCCGTATTTTTCCGTGATTTCCGCCATCGTTTTCCCTTCGATCCAATCTTCGTCATAAGGACCGAATGATTCGGCAATCGTCGCAGTAATATTCGGACCAAGTGTGCAAACTGCCGTCACAACAAAAAAACAGATACAAAACGAAACCGCAAAAAACAAGATCAGAGAAAGGATTTTAGCGACTACGAATCCGGCAATGGTCAGAATCTTCTTTTTTAGGCTCATTTTCAATATTCTCCGTGATAAGTTCGTTGTAGAGCAACAAGAGATCGATACTGACTATGGTATCCACCTAAAAATCCACTCAAATACCGTTCGTTTGTCTGCATATCTGCGCGAAGTGCAGAATCATACATACTATCGATATTACCAAGAACCCCCTTCAGAGCCAAAGAATGGAACACAACTTCTGCCGCAAAGGAGTTAAATGTAACATCTCCCGTATAAGTAGCCAATATAACACATTTCTCATAATATGAAAGATTCGCAGAATCATCTATTAAAATTCTATTCATCTCGGTATCATAGACTGTAGTTCCTGAATTTTCATTCATTTCAGCAATGGCTGTTGACAACCTTGTTTCATTGCCAGACAAATACGTAATATAATTTATGGGAGCAGATATATAACCATTCGAACAGGTACTAGCAACCATCTTTACATATTCTTCTGCAACCAAATAAGGACCATCAGATCTTGAATCTCCAAAATACTGTTGCAAAGCACTATCAAAAGAAACCCCAGAATCTAATTTTACACGACGTATATCCAGATACAACGAATAAATATCACTATTCAAATTACTGCTAATTGCATTAACAAGAGTGTCTTCATTTAATGAAACAAAAGGAATCTGAACTCCGGCATTGGTAGATGAACCATCTTCCTCCAGTAGAAGGAGTGTATAGTGAGCCGTCGCAGTATTTGTCACAGAACAAAAATATCGATTAGCATTTATTTGAACAGATTCAGTAGTTGCATAGTCTGAACTTGTATATAATTGATTTATCCCCGCCAGAGATAGAATATCAGCCATAGACTTCTTAATCATATGAAACCCATCGTCGGTGGAAACGAAATCGTCACCGTCGATGAGACCCATATTATACAGGTCGTCTTCAATCGTATCATCCAGATTTCGCAGGAACCACTCGTCCGAATCGTATCCGTCATCGGAATAGGTAAGGGATTTGATATCCAACCCCAATGCTTCCTGATAGGAACCGTATTCCACCGCAAGGATTCGTCCGGAAGATCCGCATTTCGGAATGATCTTATAACTTCCCGTATCCATCCGTACAAACGACCATCGCATCCCGTCGGTTATCGTTCCGGAGCACAAAACTACCCGGGCGCCGTCGGCAGAGGAATCATTTTCCACTCCGAGATAATAATCAGTCGTGCCGGAATGTAACGAACGGATCGTATAATAACCGTCCGACTGCAGTTTCACTTCCCATCGGGACGTTGCACCTCCGTGGAAAGACCATTGATGGATGGTCGTTCCGTTCTGCATTACCTGATTCTCAATATCCATATACCGCAGAGATTTTGCGTTTTGGATAAAGTAATTCCCATCGGAAATACCGTTTACGACGTGAAGCGTAAATCCAGCATAAAACTGTACTCCGTCGTCGGGATAACTGACCCGAACCGTTGCCGTTCCTCTTTCCAAACCTGTTACACTCAAAGTTGCTGCACTTATTTCCGCAATCCCCGGATTCGAACAACTCCAAGCATAGGAAAGCGGATTGAGATTTCCGGGAACAGACATTGAAACGTCAAATCCAAATTCCGCAAGGACACGTTTACTTTCCAACTTCACGATCGCACGGTTCGGATTTGTTTCTATCATCCCGGTATTGGAATCATAAAACAGAACTTCACTGGGAACATCGGAGACCTCCTCAAAGACCCATTTGCTCTCGTCGCCGCCGTAGTTGTCCCCGATAGAGATATTCCCGCCGTCGGTCGTGGGATGATGATTCACAAGATCAAAACCGACGCTGTCCAGGAAGTCCAGGGAATAATAGGTTCCAAACAGTCCGTTCCCGTCCTGCATATTCCCGATGTTCCACATTCCGAAAGACGGCACATAATCCCAATCATCAGAATATCCGATATTGTAAATATCCGCATTCACCTTGTCCTGAGTGCTGAATTGAGAACAGGTCAGCCCTGCAGGAGTATAATGATAGGGACGAATGGTGTAATAGCCGTTACCAAGTCGAGTAACCCGCCATAACTGCGTCAGATACTGATTGCTCGTCGTGGACAGTTTGGCCGTCTTCTGGAAGACATTTGAACCGTTCAAACTGCTGTAGGTGGAGGTCAGATACCCGCCGGCGGCAGAATGGATGTAATACACGCCGCTGTCCACTGTATCGGTATAGGAAGCATTGACCGTCATGTAGGGGCGGTAAGCCTCCGTGCCGTACTGCGTGGACGCAAAATACTGCTGGGAGGTAGAGGTTGCGGCCTCGTTTGCGGAACTCGCCTTCAGCATGAGTCCTTTCCGGGCTGCAGAGCTGTTTGTACACCATTCTTGAACAATGGATTTGATATTGAAAGAATAGACGTAATTTTTTGACCAGCCGTTGTCGGAATTCATAACGTTGGACGAAACGACGTTCCCATAGGAATTTGCAGACACGTTGTTCCAGGTTGCGGTAGATTCGGACCACTCATTCCCGGTAAAAGCGCGGCATTCCACCGTCGTTGTTACGTTCGATCCCATGATATCACGCATATACAGCGTGGCGCTATTGACGGTGTACGCAGCGGGCAGGATCCAACTGTTGGGGCGGATCAAAATCCGCTCAATGCCGCGGATAGAGCTGTAACCGACGTACAAATTCGCAGAAGACCCGGCGGTCGTAGTGGAGCTGATGCTATAAATACTGGTATCTTGAATATAATCGTAATAATCCGTAGCAGCAAGGGTGACGGCGGTGGCGGAAGACTCGACAGCCACCGGAACGGAAATAAGATATTCCCCGGTATTGATCTGCGTCACTCCCACGGAAACGACGTCTACAACCCCATTTTCATCGGACAGAATGGCATCTCCTAGAATCCCCGCAGCCGTGCCATCTTCATTCAGAAGAACGTACGTTCCTTCCTGTTTGGCAAGGGTCTTACCGTTGGTAGAAAGCTCGAAGAAAAAAGTTTCCTGCGTCCGGTTTTCGGACAGATCCAAAGATACCTGAAACCCGTTGTACGACGGAACGACCGTCATACTGTTTCCTTCGGACAGGGCGTACCGGGCAGCAGTCACTCGCTTCGCAGAAGCGGAAATGGCACTTTGGGCCTGAGATTTGGTAGCTGCAGAAGAATACGTCTCCGGCACCACGGGTGAAGACTCGATGGAAGAAAGGGACAGAAACGACGTAAAAGAATCCGACAATACCTTCTTTTCCGCATCGCTGGCCCGCAAAATCTGCAACCCGAACTCGGCCTCGGCGACGGTTTTCGGACGAAGGGAAATAGTCAACTTTTCCGAAGTGTAACGTACCCCGTCTGCTGCGATATCAGCGCATTGCAGAGAAACGTTATTCTGTGCCGTGGTTGAAAAACGATACTGACCGGAAGACAGTTCCGCATTGCGAACCAGTTCCGGAACTTTATCGGTCATTGTACCGTCGCTCTGTTCGTACTTTACAGGGAACGCAAAGGAATATACATCAAAGGATCCGTCGGTTTTCTGAAATACCACGTCGTTGAGCGACGTTTCCTGTTCGTACGCCCGCCGCATATATTTGTTCTCGACGGCGACGGAATAATCAATCAGATCGGGAACCTCGCTGTCGGGGACGATTTGTTTTTTCATGTCAATGGGTTCTTGAATCTCCGAAATTTCGGAAGATTCCGAAACTTCCGTCTCCGCAAAAGAAACGGGGATCGCACCGAATACAAATTGGGAAAGAAGCGCGCAGGCAATTCCAAAGGCAAAAAAATTACGCAAGATCTTATTCATTACAAACTCCTTTCAAATGTAAAAATAAAAGCACTACACATGATCCGATTTTACCGACGGTTCATGTGTAATACTTGCAAGGAGTTATATTCCGTTGATTAAAAGGAAAGGCGCAGCGCTACAGCAGAAACCGTCCGAATTTTATAAAAGGCTAGGTTCCATGGCGTTGCACCTCCGGTTGTTTTGTTTCTTTTATTATACCATACCCGGCAGATTTTGTCAATAGGACAGCCAGGAACTAAAAAGGTTAATTTTTTATATAAAATGTGAATTTGTCAATGATGTGAGACTGAAGTTTGAAAAAAAATCATGAGATCTTCATTCAAAGGGTTGCTTCCGGAGGGAGGGGCGTAGTCCCGAGTGACGGAAGCGACCCTTTTGTGCGAATCAGAGCGGGATTTCTTCCAATTCTTTTCGCTTTTCCATGGGCGTTTTCCAATTCAAAACGGTCATCGGAATTCGGTTGGACCGGTACAAATAACGCTTCATTTGCTCCTGTAAATCCTCGTACG
>JAZUMQ010000025.1:0-35191 GCA_045603745.1 Eubacteriales bacterium
GGTAGGGGAAGCTGGATTGCCGAGGGCAAGACTGATGAGGTTGTTTTCGGGCGGATTGTTTTTTTGCGAGAAAAAAAGAACTTTTTATTTCTTAAAATCAGCAAAATACCAAAAATTACACTTGATAATTTTATCTCTTCGTGTCAAACTATGGGTGCAGTCGAATGACTGTAAAAAAATCGTGAAAAACGGAAAACGTTTTATAACAAGGAGTGGAAAAACAGTTATGGCAAGAAATAAGCACGTGGTTCCCGCAGCGAAAGAAGCTATGGAAAAGTTCAAGATGGAAACCGCTAACGAAGTCGGCGTAAACCTGAAACAGGGTTACAACGGTGACTTGACCTCCAAGCAAGCCGGTTCCATCGGCGGCCAGATGGTCAACAATATGAAACCCGTACGAACTATGAGATTTGAACGTCATAACCGCATATCGCAAGGGCACAAGATAACCGTCAAGTACGCGTTTTCACTTACAGTGTAAGGCTTCGATAAAACAAAACGCACGAAGAGACAAAGAAAATAAAGGACACCGAAACCATTTACGAACAGCTCAGAGGTACATAACGCGAAGGAAACGGCAGCCTCGTTCCCGACGTTGAGCTTCCCGAACAGAAGCCAATCGGCAAATACGGACGAATGCACCTTGACTACCTCAAGCAACACCGTCGCGGAAGGTACTCCGCCCTGCTCGGTGAAGGACGGCTCAACACCTACCTTGCCGACGTAGACGAACAAGCACAAGAAATGCTGATCTCTCTGACGGTAGAGCTTGCCAAGACTCAAGGCGTTGATGAACACCTCAAGGCGACCGACCAAATGCGGTGGGTGCAGATGATGAACAATGTTAAAGCGCAGGCAGAGGAAATTATTGAAAAAGATATTGTACTCTACTGAAAAGTATGATACAATATCAAAAAAGGAACGAGCTGGTCGTAAGACCCGAGTCCACCTACGGCGGGGAGGTTCCCCGCCATTTCTTTAATGGAGATAATATGGATAATAGGCAAACGGCAATAGAAGCATTACTCTCAGAACTTCAAAACTTAAAGCAAGAGGGAACCCCCATGGATGTGCCCGACTTCGGTGACGCACCTGTGGATTGGTAAAATGCAATATGTTCATCGCATATCTGTCTGCTGTGAGCGCCTATATGCCTCAGGCGAGATATTAAAGGTTTTTTTGAAATAGTAATTGAAAAACGAAGGGTCGTTATATCCGCATTCTGTGGCGATTGCCTTTACGGTCAGGTTGGATTCTGCCAGAAGCTTTTTTGCATATTCCATCCGGATTTTTATCAGATACGAGATCGGAGATATGCCAAATCTGTTTTTGAATTGGCGAACAAGATAATTTTTATTCAAATGGGCAACGTCGGCAAGATCGTTCAAGCTGATTTCTTCCATATAGTGGGTTTTTATATAATAACAAACCTCGTCTATGGGAGTTTTTTCCTTATTATCTGCGGGCAAATAATGCATATACGCGTCTGAGATAATGAGATGCAGCAGCTCGTTTATAAGTAAAAGCGTTTTTGTGTTTTCATTGATATCAACTTCATTTACTGAAAGAAGATTTTCAAATATTCCCACGTATTCGTTATAATGCGCGGGGGTAAAAACCGACGGCAGCACGTCCCATATTTTAGATTCAAAGGGCGCTTGCATTTGGGTCGCGGTGTTTCTTGAATAGTTGGAATAAAGTGATTGTCCTGAAAACTGAAGTGTCAGCATATAGCAATCAAAGTTTCCTTTAGAAGATACTTTTTGTCCCGGCTTTCGTATTACAAGACTTCCTTTTTCTATTTTATAGCGTTCGTTGTCTAACCACATTTCCCGATCACATCCGACAGAAAAGTCAAATTCGTAATCCATAACGGTTCTGGCGGGAGATCCAAAGCGTTCATTGTGTTTAAAATGTATGCATTTCAAAACGTACGGAGTGTATATAAAGTTCATTTCATCACCTCATCATTATTATATCGAATGGCAGTGCAAAAGTCAATATAATTATGGTATCAAATGATAGTGCGAAAGTCAATATAATTATATAAATGCTTAAAATAATGCATTTAAATGCAGACTTGGCTGTGATATAATTAAATTGTCAGATCCGGACGGATGCTGATAAAATGAATAAAAAAGGAGATGTAATAATGGATAAAAGGATGTATTATCATTCAAGATGTATCCCGTTTGAGTCTTTGCGAATAGACACGAGCACGGCGCAACAGTGCTATGAAAATATGCTGACGAGAACGCTTACCGATGAATGTCTTCCGAAACTTAAAAATTACGGAATAGAAATTGTCGAGCTTCGCTGTGTCTGGTCAGAAATTGAAAGAGAAAAAGGGGTTTTTGATCTTTCAAGAGTCAAAAACGATATAAAAACACTTAAGGAAAACGGTATTGGTGTCGGGATCTTTCCGTGGTTTCAATATCCTCCTGCATGGGTTAAGGATATCACTATGTTGAAATGCGCCGTTCACGGTATTGAAAACACAGTTATGAGCCTTTGGGATGAAAAAACGCTGGAGGCTTACGACAGACTTTACGGAATGCTCAAAAGAGAGCTGGGTGACGATATTGACTTTATCTACGCGGGAATCTACGGGGATTACGGCGAGGTTTGTACGGTCGATAAGAATTACCATTATTACTTTATGAGCAAGGAAAATCACAAATGCTTATGGTGTGGGGATGAGCTTGCAAGACGTGACTACAAGAATCATCTTCAAAACAAATACGGAACGATAGAAAATTTGAACGAGGCGTGGGGAACGGCTGTAGGATCCTTTGATGACGAATTGATTACTATCGAGGGAAACGTTACAATGAAGCTGGATTTTTCAAGATGGTACGCAAACGCGCTTCTTGAATTTACCGACAAGGTTTGCGCAATTATCAGAAAGCATTTTCCCGACGTAAGAATAGGACTTCCTATCGGACAGCCCAACGAGCATCTTGAAGCCCAGACGATAAAAAGTCAGTCTGCTAAGATCGCTGCAAAACACAATATGTACGCAAGATGGACGGGACTTATTTTCAGAGGCAGCTTTGCGAAAAATCACATACTTACAAGAAGGATTTCCACAGCGGCAAAATTCTACGGAGCAAGGTTCGGCATTGAAGCGGCATTGATCCTTAATAAGGAAACGGCTTTTGACGCGATTTATGAAACTGCTTCCAACAACGCGACGCTTTTGCACAATGATCCCGGAAACATTATACGCGCGGAAGAGATCTATAACCAATTCAAAGAAATGGATATTGAGGCGCCCTTTACGCCTGACCTTGCGGTATTCTATCCCGTAGAGGCTGAGCAGTGCAAAATGCTTGATGTCAACGCTTTTTACGAAGAAATGGGCTTTTTCAGAAAAAGACGCGACTATGAAATCGCGGATAGCTATATGATAAAGGATGGCTATCTTAAAACCGTAAAAAAGCTGTTGTTGGCGAAAAACACAATAATTACAAAGGACACGCTGTCGGACATTGAGGATTTTATAAAGGATGGCGGAATCTGCTACGTTGTGGAAGGCTTTGAACCCACTGTGCTTGAAACAGGAGAAAAGGGGGCGGTAGGCGAAAAAATTGAAGGTTATGACTTCTTTGGAGAAGAAAAGGAAGTTTTCTATACCGACCACGGAAGCTATATTACAGAGTACGTCCCACGCGAGGGCAGAATCAATCATATAGATAAAAGAGACGGAGGATTACTGTTATGAGTTTTATGTTTCATCCCTATCCTTACGCCGATCCTTCGGCTGTAAATAAAATTGAAGTTCCCGAATCGGTGAAGAAAGAATTGACCTCGGGGATTCTGAACGTTGCCAAAAAGATCTCCGCTCTATTTGACGGCGGAGTGAAGTCAATAGGTCTTGATGCCTATCCCGGCGCGGAATACGAAACGCTTGTTAACGTTCTTAAGCAGCAGTTGGCGACTAAAAACGTAGAGTTTGTTGATGCGACCGACGTATTGCTTCCTTCCGACGTCATTACCGCAAAGGTAAAGCCTTATCTGCCCGAGGACAGAGAGGTTGACCCTGTGCTTTTGTACGGAAGACGCTATACGGAAGGCTACAGGGGCTTGCAGGATGCCGAAAAGGTTGCTGAATTAAATGAAAAAATAAAAAACGCAAAGCGTATTATCGTTTACGGCAAGGGAGCTCTTTCCGAGGCCCTTCAGGATGCTTTTGATATAAGAATCTGGATGGACGTTACACCGAGGACCGCTGTTTTGAATTGTAAAAACGGAAAAAACAGAAATATTGGTTTGACCGAAGAGCTTCCGTACGCGCTTATGATGCGTCGGAATTATTACGTGGACTTTGAGACTGCAATGGAACAGCGGTGGAAAATGATGAGATCACGTAAAATTGATTATTATATTTCAGCAGATATACCCGAAAAGATGCAGATGCTTTCGTTTTCCGCGTTGCTTGACTTGTTCAGAGAGTTAAACCGCAGACCCTTCAGATGCCGTCCCGTATATCTTGAAGGCGTTTGGGGCGGATACTACGTCCACAGGCTCAGAAATCTGCCTCCGGAAATGAAAAACTGCGCATGGGTATTCGATATGATCCCCCTTGAGGTCTCTCTGGCTGCAAAACTCGGTGACGGTGAGTTTGAGGTTCCTTTCTTTACGTTCGTTCAGGCAATGGGAGAAGAGCTTCTCGGACACAAGGCGTTCACCGAATTCGGCGGATATTTCCCTATAAGATTTAATTACGATGATACCTTCCATTCCTCGGGAAATATGTCGATTCAATGTCATCCGGGCGAAGAGTACGTTGTATCAAACCACGGTGAATTTGGCAGACAGGACGAGAGCTATTATGTTGTTATAGCAGACCAGGGCGCAAAAACCTATCTCGGCTTTAATGAGCCTGATAGCTGCGAGAAATTCTTTGAAGAAGCCGAAAAGGTTGAAAAAACACATGAGCTGATGGACTATGAAAAGTACGTCAATGCAGTTCCGTCTATCCCGGGTACACAGGTAATGATCCCCGCGGGAACGATTCACGCATCGGGCAGAAATCAGGTCATTTTGGAGATCGGAAGCCTTACCGTCGGCTCTTATACGTACAAGCTTTACGACTATCAGAGACTTGATATTACAACCGGTTTGCCTCGTCCGATCCATCTGAAAATGGGCAGAGACGTTATTCGCGGAGAGCGTGATAAGGAATGGGTAAAGAACAATCTGGTCAACCACGGCGGAATTGTCCGTGAGGGTGACGGCTTCAAAGAAATCGTCGTGGGTGAACACGATCTGCTTTATTTCTCTTTGAGAAACCTTATTTTCGAAAGAGAAATTACAGACAATACAAACGGTCTTTTCCACGTTCTTGCTCTCGTTAACGGTGAAAAGGTAAGAGTTGAATCAATAAATGATCCTACGCTTTATTACGATATGAACTATCTTGATATGGCGGTCATTCCTGCAAGTTTTGGAGAGTATAGAATTAAAAATTTGGGTGTTGGAACGGTTACCGTTCATAAAACTCATTTGAAAAATTGACTATGAGCGTATTGGCTTTAGATATAGGAGGAACAGCCGTCAAATACGGCTGTTTCGGTGAGAAAACCGAGTTTGGAGAATTCTTGGTTAAAGACAATAACGGAATTGAAAATCTTCCTGAAAAAATTCTTGGATTTATTTCAAAATATAATGCCGATCGTATCGGAATATCCGTTCCGGGACCGTTCGATTTTTCGTCGGGAATAGGTCTTATGGAGCACAAATTAAAATCATTGTATAAAATCAGCCTGAAGGAAATGATAGAAAAACGGTTTCCTTATACTGAGCTTTTCTTTATTCACGATGCCACAGCGTTTATTTTGGGCGGTATTTACAGCGGTTCGATTCTTTCGAATGAAAACGTATCGGGAGTTATGCTTGGCACAGGGCTTGGGTATGTTCATTTTGCGCACGGAAGGGTAGAGGTGAACAAGAATAAAACACCGCTAAAGCCCTTGTGGAATAAGCCCTATAAGGACGGAATCGCTGAAAACTACGTTTCCGCAACGGCAATTATAAATAAGGCTCGCGCAAAGGGATATTTGTTCGACGGCGTCAGAGAAATCGCAACGGCGGCGAGAGAGGGAAACCGAGAGCTTGCAGAGATTTTTCTTGAAACGGGTAGGCAGCTTGGAGAGCTGGTAATATCCAAGCAAAAAGAGGACGGCTTTGATAAGCTTTTTATTGGCGGACAAGTGTCAAGGGCGTGGGATCTGATGAAGCCGGGCTTTGAAACGACATGTCCGATCTCTTATGTTCTGTCGGAAGATCCCTCCAAGTGTCCGATATGGGGTATAAAATACTGCGCCGAAAGGGGCATGGACGGCATATATAAAGAAGGTGAAGAGCAATGAAAAAAATACTGATAATTACCGCGGATAAATGTGATGATTCGGAGATTTTATATCCCTATTACAGAGTAATAGAGGAGGGCTTTGTTCCTACGGTTGCGTCCTTTGAAAGAAGGGCTGTGACTGCCAAATATCATTTTTCTGTAATGGCTGATATTGCTGTCGATGAAATTGATATCTCCGCATATGAGGGACTGATCTTGCCCGGAGGATCAGCCCCCGAAAAGCTACGTCAGAATCAAACTGTTATTGAAGCGGTTAAGGCATTTGATGCCGATAAAAAGCCAATTGCGGCAATTTGTCACGGGCAGCAAATATTGATTTCGGCAGGGATATTAAAAAACAGAAGGGCAACCTGTTATCCGGGAATTAAAGACGATTTAATAAATGCCGGCGCTGTTTACGTAAACGAACCCGTCGTGGTTTGCGAAAATTTAGTAACGTCTCGCCGTCCTGAGGATCTACCGTTTTTTATGAGAGAGTTTTTTAAGTTTATGAAATTGTCCGATTTAGGAGACGCACAAGCGGTTCACCCATTGCTTTTATAAATTTTTTATGAAATTTTGATTTCGCTGTTGAATTTTACGAAGAATTAGTGTATAATAAATACAGCAGAAACAAAGAAGGAGGTATCTATGATGCCAAACATTAAGCCCGTATCAGATCTGCGCAACTATAATGAGGTACTGCGCGATATCGCCGTTGGCGAACCCGTATTCCTCACCAAGAACGGTCGCGGAAGATACGCCATCGTCGATATGGAAGAATTTGAAAAGACTCAGGCAACGCTCAAGCTGATGCAGGAGCTTGTAAAAGGTGAAGCTTCTGCTAAAGAAAAAGGATATATTGATATCTCGGAGGTCGAAGCACTTCTGGGGGTAGCAAATGGCTAAAATCAATTTTACACCCGACGCCTTTGAGGATATGAAGGAGATCAAAGCGTATATCACCGACGAGCTGTGCAGCGAGCAATCGGCAATCAACACGACCCAGAAGATTATGAAGCGCATCCGTCAGCTCGCAGATTTCCCCGAAATCGGTGCGCCGCATTCCTCTATTATCAGCCTTGAAGTGCCGTACCGCTTTCTTGTCTGCGGTAACTACACCGCATTTTATAAGGTCGAGGGCGACGAGGTTCATATCATCCGTGTACTCTTGGGCAGACGGAACTTTATGCAGATACTTTTCGGAAAGTCATACGATGAATAATACGAGATCGCTATCCTTAGGGGTAGCGATTTTCTCTTACCCCTTAATCATCGTTCCAAAGCAGAAAAGAGCGACCGAGAAACCGAGGGAAACCACGGTCGAATCGGTTGATATCGTACCTGCCAAGTTACATACACATACGCCGATCATCGCACCCGTAGCGAGAATACGAATAAATTCATTGCGAACAGTAGACAAAAAAGTTGCCTTCGGGACTACTCTCTTTTCTTCTGCCGTTATGGTGGATTCAACCGGTAAACCGAGCAGGACGATAAGCCTATCCAAATGCTCCTCGCAAGGCTTTGATAATCCACGTTCCCACTTGGAAACCGCCTTTCCTGAAATGCCGAGCATGGTCCCAAGTTCTGCTTGCGTCAGACCTCGTTCTTTCCTTTTTGCCACTATCAGATCACATATATTTTCCATGTAAACCTCCGTAAACCGTTGGGTTACCTATAGTATTAACCAAATCCATCAAAATAAAAACCGAGAACAACCGTAATCGGCCGCTCTCGGCGATAATTCAACTACTTTTACTTTGATAATCATTTTTTGTTCTTCAAACAAAGTATTGGCTTGATCTTTCAAAAAGATATCCATAAAGACTCACCTTTATATAAAATATATAATTCATCTTTGATTATATACTCACTTTACACACCGCAATACCGTAGCTCGTTTCCTTCTTCTGCATAAACTCTGTGGGGATTTTACTCATATATTGCTTATTGAGCGCGGAGCTACCGAGATAGGCTTCTATATTGCTGACGGGCAGGACACACCAATCGCTGTCATAAGGCTTGTTTGCAATATAGTATTCCGCAATAGTGGTCAACACGTTCAGAGGAACCCCGAGGGGCTGGATGCTTTCGATATAAGCCATCTGCTCGTATGTAAGCCTTACCGCCTCACGTCGCAGAGCACCAAGCTCCAAGGCATCGGCAATGGCGGCATCGAAGGACAATGCCCATTCCGCGCGGGTAGTTCCCGTGAAGATCGGCACTTGGTACTGCTTGCCCTTGTTGCTCCATTCGTCCTCCCACTGCTTTGTTCTTTCCGCAAGACAATGGATGTGCTTATTGACCTTGGTTCTGTTTGCGGATATAAAATCCGCGATGGCGTGAATGTGGCGGTAATACCACCCCGCGCCATCCTTATTTACAAGTTCGGGAAACTCCTCGTGATATTCGGGAAAGCTAACCTTGAATTGCCATTCCGCAATCGGAGTGACATTTTTCTTTTTGTCGGGCATACTGCACCATGCACAGAGAGCGCGTCGTGCGTAATCGATACGTTCACGCGGATCACCGTCCTTCAAAGATCCATCGGCATTCTGAAAAAGATACCCACGGGCAAGGATGACAAAAATACGAGCAAATCCCTTGTATTCCTTGATCATATCGGTGGTGAATCTGCCGAGAAAGGCGGTATCCTTGCCGTTAGATACGGTATAGGTCGGCTGACCGATATAGGCTTTATATTCGTTCCATTCGTTGGTCACTTTCGGTCAACCTCCTTCTTCAAAGCAAATTTATCAACGTAATCCCAAAGCACATCCCAAAGGAATGACCTCTTATTAAGCGCTACCACGTACTTGACCGCCGTAGCAGGCTTGCAGATACCCTTTACAAGCTCCAAACACTTCTTGGCAACCGCCTCGCGGTAATTTGTACCGTAGTTCTTATCCGTATAGGCTTTGAGCAGAGCCGTCATTTCGGGCGTGTCACCCTCATAATGCAGCCGTGCGCGGTTCTGCTGAATGTTGTTGTTATCGGTATCCATAATCAGATCTCCGAGCAAACGATAACCACCGCAACGGAAATCCGAGAACAGATCGTAATATTCGGTAAATTCCTCCTCGGGCAGATACTTGCAGAGGAACAACGTTCTCTGATCTTCGGTCATAAAGTGCCACTTTTCCTCGCGTATCGCACGTCGGATCTCGCTCACGCGGTCGGCAGGGAGATTGACAAACAGAGCGTAAAGCTCGTCTGCATCGTAGGTGTTTTCCTCGTCACGCATAAACAGGACGCGGTTAATGCCTTTTTTCTTTGCCTTGGCGTTCGGTAGGTGCTGACTTGCACGGATACGCTTCAGACAGCCCTCATACGTACCGACAAGCGCCTTGATACGTTCAAGGATATCGGGATCAAGCTTCTTCTCCCACCCCTGCTCGATAGCAAAGGTGAAAAGCTCGGATGCGTTTGCAGGCTTGCGCTTTGCCTTGGGAGTGTTCTTTTTGAGCGTCTGCGCGTAATACGGCAGTTTCTCCAAGTTGGAGCTGACACCCTGCCAATCGGTCGAGCCGAAATATTCCTTGAACCGCTCGTCAAAGGTAGGTTCATACCACGGACGGCGCTCCTCCGAGCTTTCAAGAATGGTTTTGTATTTAAGGAAACTGCTTCGCTTTACCTTCTTTTTGCTGAGATATTCAGACAGATCGGGCTTGATACCGCTTTTTGCGGAGTCGATCTCAAGTCCCGTAAGGATGGCAAGCGTTTCTGTTTCCTGTCTGCATTTCTCCTTGGTCTCTGAGTCGATGTTCTCGTCGTAGGCAATGATACTGCGGTCAAGTGCCGCATTGGATATCTGACCGACTCGGGAAGAAAATGTATTGCGGATCGCCTCAAATCGGGCGTGCCAATCGTTTGCATTGTGTATCAGCGGATCGGCAGAGGGTATCTGCAAAAGCGGGAGTGCCATTTGATTGCTGATGGCATAGTCTGCCCCTGCATAGTTCTGCATAACGCAATCGTTCAGTATCGGCTCGGCTATGGTCTTTATCATATCGCCGTCATAGTCAGCACCGCCAAGGCGTTCAGCAATGAGCGCCGTGGGAGATACCATGACTACGTCGGTCAAGTGAGAAAGGTATATGTCACGTAAGCTGTGTTCCGCTTCCTCTGCAGGTACAGCCAAGACCTCCTCATTACGCGCAATATGGGGATTACGGAGCAAGGTGTATCGTTCTTGGGAATTGTATGTGGCACCCGGCGCGTAGATCTCCGAATCCTTGAGAATGCTATTCAGAAGTGACATCTGCAAGCGGTATGCCTTCTCACTTACACTTGCATAAGGCTGAACGAGATAATACAGAAAGGAAATGAGGTCAGCCGATAAAAAGCGGTTATCTCCGGCAATCAAAAGCTTACCCACTGCGTAGTTCTTCAGAACCTTTTCTGCAAGAGCGTCAAGCTCGTTCTGATAATATGATTCGTTTATAAACAATGGGTTTACGTAAAGCAGGTCTGCGAGCTTGCTTTCCTTTTTCTTCTTCGTAGCAAACCAATAGTCCTCACGTTCACGGAACATCTCACGGCGGTAGTCCTCGTCGGCAACGAGATCGTAATACCTCTGCTCGGTCGCCTTTGTCAGCCAATTCCGTTCTTCGTCGTCGGGGCTATGCTCCCAACCGAGAGGCAGATCGGCGGGACGGAACAGCTCGGCTTTCATGGAAACCGTGTTAAGGAACTGATAGTTCAGCTCAGTCACTTCCTCGGGGTCAGCCTTACTAATACCCGTCACGTAGAGCGCGTGGCGGTAGTTCTCGCACACGCGGATATATTTATACCAATGGTATCCGCTTTCCTCAAGCCATCCGAAGCCCTTCAGTTGGCTCTTGGTCAGTATCAGATTGATCTCACTTACGGGATGGGGATTGCCCCATATATCTTTGATGATTACTATGCCTATATTAGATAAGATTTCACGAAAATCCATTTCGTGAACCATGCCCTTAATATATGGCATACGGATCTGGAAGGAATGGTGCTCGTGGCGTTTAGAGAGAGATTTATCTATCTGCTCCGAAAACTCCTTGGAGATAAGTCCTTCGCCGTCAAACAGCGTGACCTTGATATCGGTCTTGGCTTCGACACGCTCATATTTGCGGACGTTGCCTTCGCCCGTGGCATCCTTCACGGTGATAACGTTCACACCTCTGACAACTTCCTTGGGGTTATCAATTACAACGATGCTATGATTCTTCCAAAGGTTCGGTGCTTCAATTCTCGTTCCGCTTGAAAACATCAGACCGTTGTAGGCGTAGAGCTTGGAGAGTTGACAATCACCGATCTGCATATCAAGGGTCATTCGTGAGTGAACCTTACCGTACACGTCGGCGCGGATAAAGGCAAGGCGAGCATTACGGCTCATACTTGCCGAGCGTTCAAAGGCGAAATACTGTGCTTCGCCACTACCGAAGTCAAGAAAGATACCTTCGGGACGGAACATACACTCCGCTTTCTTCTGCCTTGTAGCGATTCTCGGATTGCTGTCGCTTCGGTCAAAGATACCCTTGAAGTCAACGTAAAAGATAACGTCGGAAAGGTCGTCAAGAACGGTATCAAAATCCAAGTGCTTGTAATCATCACCCTTGACGGCACACATGGTTTGGAAGAAGATGGCGTTGTCCTCTTGGTAGGTCTCGCCCTGCCGTACAATGGTGCTTTCGGTCTCTCGCTTATTGAGATGATAATGATAGCGGTCGGGGTCAGCGTTATATGCTTTAGCGTAGGCGATCAATGCCTGTGCGGATATGGTATGGATTTTATAACGGATGTGGGACATTGTTTCGCCTCCTGTTCGTAATCGTTACTAACATTATACCATAATTTTGTGAATTTTTCAATAGATACAGTAAAATGAATACTACTCCCATAACCCCCCCGATATACGCCCTTTTCAGCGTTATTCGGGTGGGTGGTACGTTTACCCTCGGAAGATATTTTCACGGTTCAAAAGCCAAGGAAAGCCCTTGTAAATGGAGATAAATACGCCCCATATACGCCCCCTTTTGCGTGACATCGACCGTAGAAAAATAGAGAGCGGTAATATAAATACTACTCCCATAATATCACAATCGGCAACCGCAGATCAGCTCTTCGAAGCAATTCGGAGGGCTTTTTTGTTTGCAAATAAATTTACGCCATAAGACAGAAAGGAGATTCCAATGAGTGAATCTAACAACCCCCCGTCCGTACAGACGGACACACAAGACGTCTATTCATCGCCTTATGAAGAAGTGAACGGATGTCTTTTCAAGGTGCAAACCACAAAGCAGGGCGAATTCTACGTAAGGCTTTGTAATTTCGCACCCAAGATTGTCAGCGAGCTGACCATCTATGATGGTACGGAGCTGACACGCAAATACCGCATCGGAGGTGTGGACGAATACGGTCGTCCTCTCCCCGAATTTGAGATCGACGCCACAGAGCTTGAAAAGATGGATTGGCTTCACAACCGTCTCGATGCCTCCCTCGATCTTGAGATCATCCCGCAGGTGGAAAAGCACGTGCGCCACGCCATGAAAAGCACGGCAAGGTTTGCGGAGAAGAAATCCATCTTCACCTTTACGGGATGGAAGCAGGTGGATGGCAGGTGGGAATATCTGATGCCCGGTGTCGGAGCTTACGACGTTCAGCTTCAAGGAAAGCAGAAGCGGTACTTCCTTGATGCCGATGTCAAGGATTTCGATTACGCCGAGCTTGCAGGGTTCTTCCGTCTCGACCTTATCCCGATGGAGATCACCTATCCT
This sequence comes from Eubacteriales bacterium, assembly GCA_045603745.1. GTDB lineage: Bacteria > Bacillota > Clostridia > Oscillospirales > UBA644 > RGIG995. The sequence goes on from JAZUMQ010000025.1 coordinate 13,117, forward strand.
TGCCTCGCGCTTGTCTTTCTCTCTCCGCTGAATGAATTTCTCCGTCAGATCGGACACGAGCCGAAATTCATTCTCACCCTGCTCGGTAGAACCGGCAGTATGAAAAGCACGGTCGCCGCGCTGATGACCTCCTTCTTCGGTAGCTTCTCGGCAACCGACCTTCCGATGAGCTTTCGTGATACCGCCAACAGCATCACGCATAGTGCCTTCTCCCTCAAGGATGTGCTGACCTGCGTAGATGACTACCACCCCACGGGCAGGAAGGAAAGCGAGAATATGAAAGCCATTATGCAGACGGTGGCAAGAGGTTACGGTGACAGAGCCGCCCGCAACCGATTAACTCCCGAGATCACCTTGCGCGAGGCTCGTCCTCCGCAGGGCAACGTTATCGTGACGGCAGAGTTTGCTCCCGACATTGGAGAGAGCGGCACAGCTCGTCTGTTCTGCATTGAGATGAAGCCCGGTCAGATCGATCTGCCTCACCTCACGGAGCTTCAAGAGAGAGCCGCCAAGGGTCAGCTCACGCATATGATGTATGCCTATACCGAGTGGCTGAAGGAAACGTATCTGTGTGACGATGACCGCTACGCAAGATTTCTTGAAATGCTCGCAGAGGAATATCAGAACGAGCGAGCTTGTTGGAGAGCAACCCTGCGAGAGAACAAGGTCAAGTTCCACGACCGAATCCCCGACACCTTGGCTTGCCTTCAGCTCGGCTTCAATTATGTAATAGGCTTTATGCTTCATTCGGGTGTGCTGATGCAGAAGGACGTTGACGAGATAGCACCGCGCTTCATCTCGATCATGCTCGCTCACGCAGCCAACCAATCCAAGGCAGTTGAACAGGACAGACCTACCCACATCTTCATCCGTAAATTCTTGGCGATGCTGGATTGCGGACAAGTCTGTGTCGTGCCTGCCAGTGAGGGTGACGGCATCCTTCCCTCGGGCTGTCTCGGATGTGAGGACGAGGAATATTATTACCTTTTCTTTGAGTCAACACAGAGAGCTGTCAAGAAATTCTGTGACGACCAAGGTGAAGGCTTCACCATCTCGACCAAGGCTCTTGGCAAGGCTCTTGCGGAAGAGGATTTCATCAATACCGACACGGGTGAGAACACCCGCACAATGCGGTTCGGGCGCAAGACTAAACGCGTCATTCTTCTGCGTAAAGAGATGGTGGAAAAAGTTATGGGTATATGATGAAAATGGCGTTATGGCGTAACAAACGGTACGAATGTGAAATCGACCTCACCTTGTATCGGATGTTACGCCTTTTTCAATATACCCCTGTCTGTATTTTTTAAGAAAGGAGATGCACCGATATAAAGAAAAAAGCTGACGAGTGGCAATTCTTCCGAAAGCCTTCGGGACACGTTGCCTATAACAAAAAGTGCTTGCATTGTAAGCGCAAATGTAAGCAGAGCTACCGCGTGGAAATTATCCGCTGTCCGCTATTTGATAAGCGATGAGTACCGCAGTAAAACTCCCGCTGAAGCGGGGCAAGCAGAGGGTTTGGGTTACCACCGCCAAAGGCGGTGCATCCCCTTCCCCACGCTTGTCGGGGGCGAAGCCCCCAACCCCCCACTTCAGCACAGCGCAAATCTTAAAGAATGTGAGGTAAATTATTATCGAAAACACAAAAGAAAAATCTGATTCCGGCGGTCGTGTAAGAGATAAAAAGATGTCCTTTTGGGTGAGTGAAGCCGAGCAGAAAAAGATAAAAAAGCTCGTTGCAAAGACGGGTTTATCTCAAAGAGAATATCTTTTGAGCGCCGCACTTGGCAGGACGATATACCAAGTTGAGGAGCTGAAGCCAACGCTTTTTGAGTTGAAAGCCATCGGCAGAAACGTCAATCAGCTCACGATGCTCGCCCATCAAGGTCGCGTCACGACCGTAAACTTGACCGAAGCAACGAATGCCTTGGAGAGAAATTACGCTGCGATAAACGGTCTGTACGATGCGCTCGACGGCACGGTTACGAGTGGAAATATCACACAGAACGACGAGGTAATCGACGATGGCGACGTGTAATTATATCAAAGCGAAGAAGCAAAATCAGAGCGCGATGAGGGCGGTCATCCGTTACGTTTCTCAAGATGCAAAGACACTTGACGAGAAAGGACACCGCTATCTGTCGGGGATAAATTGCTTGGGACAAGCCGCCTACGATGAATTTATGGCGACCAAAAATCTCTACGGCAAGCGAAGCGGCGTGTATTATTATCATTACGAACAGTCCTTCGCACCCGGAGAGATCGACGATTATGATACGGCACACAAGATCGGAATGCGGCTTGCCGAGGAAATGTTTCCCGGTTTTGAGGTGCTTGTCGGCACACATCTTGACGCTCACGACGATGACGGTCGGCAGAGAGTCCACAACCATTTTGTCATCAACAGCGTCAGCTACGCAAGCGGAATGAAGCTCGATTACGGCCCATATACGATCGAAAAGATGCGCCGTATCAGCGACCGCTTATGCAAGGAACACGCGCTGTCTGTGCTTCCCGAATTCAAGCAGACCTTTGACGGCAAATCAATCGGGGCAAGAGAATACCGCGCCGCGCTCAAGGGTGACAGTTGGAAATTCAAAGCCATCTGTACCATTGAAAATGCGATGACACAGGCGGCAACCAAAGAGGATTTCATATCCATTATGGAGTCCGAGGGCTATTCGGTTACGTGGACGGATAGCCGAAAATATATCACCTACACCTGTCCAAACGGAATGAAGGTGAGGGATAACAAGCTCCACGAATCAAAATTTCTAAAGGAGAATATGCAGTATGAATTTGCAATCAGACAACAAACAATCAACCCCTTCGGCTCTTTCGAAGCTGAAGCAGACCACGGCACAGGCGGTGCAGACGGTGACGGAGACGCCTTACCAGCCGATCGTGTACGCGATCCCGAAGGAAGACTTCAAAGCACTTCTCGAATTTATGAGAGCGACGACCGACTTTCAGCCGGGGCTGTTCGAGAAGTTCGGGGAGCTGGAAGCGCAGGTTCTGACACAGGAGCAATGGGATATGATGTGGAACCGGATCGAAAAATGGTCAACGAATCTGAGCGAGAACGTAAAGACATCAGCGAACAGTATCGTCCCGAGAGTGCAGGATCTTCTGAGGGAGAACAAGGAAATCCTCTCACAGGATGGGAAGACGCGCGAGCAATTTTTCTCTCGGCTGAATACCGAAACGGACAATCGGATGGAAGCTTTCTCGGATATGATTTCCGAGATGAAGAAGTGGATCATGGGCTTGATAGCGGGTACAGGCTTGGCAAGCGCGTTGTTAAGCGCAGTGATCTGTCTCTTGATGAGATAAGGTCTTTCTTTGCTGACGAGCGAAATCTCTATGACGATATGCCCTTTGACGAGGAAGATATTACCAAAGCAATCGCGCATTTGGAGCTCGCATCGGCTCGCGGTAATATGTATGCCGACTACCGCCTCGCACAAATGTATCTCTTTGAAACGGATATGTTTGATATGGAAAAGGCGCTTGAATATCTGAATCGCTCGGCACACGCAGGCAACAAATCTGCCGCCTTGGCACTCACGCGAATGGCAAACAATCAGTTCCTTGCCGTCGCAACCAACGTTCTTGACCTTGTCGGCAGCCTTGCAAGTATTGAGAGCTACCGTCAGCCACAGGATTGCACCACGATGCCACACACCCGAAAGGAGCGTAAGAAACACGAATGGGAACAAAGTATGTAAGCACACAGGGCGTACCGAAACGGTACGCCCATTCCATTGGTATATTTTTCTCTTGGAAGGAGGAAAATATATCTGATAAATTTTGAAAGAACGAGGTAATTGAATGGGGAAAGTTTTAACCGATGAAGAACGCGAGAAGCGTATGGCAGAGGATATTTGGCTGAATTATTTCAACCGCTATCTGTTTGAACACGGCACTATTTCCGAAAAGGAATATAAGAGAATGACCGAAAAGATCGCCATAAGAAAAGCCAAACGATCTCCCGAAATGGATGCAAGGTGAGCGTACTCACCTCGGAAGATACCGCAAGGTTCTTCCGATACATAAATGCCAAAGAAAGATTTTGGCAAATTTCGATTTGGGTATTGCATTATGAGGTCGAATGTGATATAATAAAGTCGATAGATAATGATATAACGAACTTTAAGAAAGGATGATAGTATGGATATATTAAATATCAGAACATTGTTGCGAACAAAATCGATATACGATATTCCTCTGCGAGTAACATTTTATGCCCGCGTATCCTCGGATACAGATGAACAGATAAACTCGCTCGATAACCAAATATCGTATTACGAAGAATTCATACAGAAAAATGAAAAATGGACTTACGTGCCCGGCTACGTTGACGAAGGACTTTCGGGTATCTCCACAAAGAAAAGAAAACATTTCAACGAAATGATTGCAGATGCAAAAGAAGGAATGTTCGATCTCATCATCACCAAGGAGATCTCCCGATTCGCCCGTAACACTCTCGACTCACTGCAATACACAAGAGAGCTTCTGAATATGGGTGTAGGCGTATTCTTCCAAAACGATAACATCAATACCCTCGATGAGGATGCGGAGCTTCGCCTCACAATCATGTCCTCGATTGCACAGGACGAGCTTCGTAAGCTGTCCTCGCGTGTAAAATTCGGGCATCAGCAAGCCATAAAATCGAGCGTTGTGCTTGGCAACAGCCGCATCTTCGGATACAAAAAGGAAGATAAACGCCTTGTCATTGACGAGAGCCAAGCACCGATGGTACGTGATCTGTTCCGTCTTTATGCCACAGGCGAATACAGTATGAAGCAGCTTGAAAAGATTTTCTACGATCAAGGCTACCGCAATTACAACGGCAACAAAATTGCTCACACCACGATGTCGGGTATCATATCCAACCCTAAATACAAGGGATATTACGTTGGCAATAAGGTGCGTATCGTGGATATGTTCACCAAGAAGCAGAAATTCCTACCGCCCGAAGAATGGGTAATGTTCAAGGACGAAACGGGCGAGATCGTTCCTGCCATCGTATCAGAAGAAATATGGGATAAGGCGAACGAGGTGTTGGCTCGCAGAAGTGAGGATGTAAAGAACCGCCAAGGCATCTGCAACCACGCCAATCTGCTGACGGGTAAATTGTATTGCGCCCATTGCGGCACCGCATACTACCGCCGTGAATCCAAGAGCAAGGACGGCAAGGTTAACTCCAAGTGGGTGTGCTCCAACAAGATCAACAACGGCGCGGATGCTTGCCCGTCCTTCCCGATATACGAGGACGAGGTCAAGCCCATCTTGTTCGAGGTATTCAGCGAAACGAGAGTGGATGTGGAAGCACTCCTTGCAAGCTACGAGGAAATGTTCAAGTCAATGGAAGCGGATGATGAAACCGCAAAACAGATTGACGAACAGAAGCGTATCATAGAGCTTTCAGATCAAAAGAAAAACAAGCTCTTGGAGCTTGTCACGACAGGCGCTATTACAACGACTAATTTCAAATCTATGACCGCAACCTGCGACCGAGAGGTAGAGGAAGCACAGAAAGCCCTTGCAGAGCTTGAGGAACAGTTATTCACAAAAGAGGAATACCGCAAGCATATCGGAGAGGTAAAAGCAAGGCTTGATGCAGCCATCAAGGATGCAAGTACAGGCATTATAACAAACGAATTCGTAGCCCAATATATTGACAAAATCTTCGTCACATTAACCGATGATGATACAGCGAAGCTTGAAATCAAGATATTTACGGGCAAAAGCACCGAAAAATGGCTTAAAAAGCTCAATGCACGGAGTAAAAGTCGTACGGGTGTCACGTCTAAGAAAATGATTGAAAACTACGAAAACAACCTGAAATAAGCTCGGTTGAGTTCGTAACGCAAATAAAAAACGGCGGTCTTCTTTTGAATTCGGAAGACTGCCGTTTTTTTATGTTACACAACGGACGTCTTCCTTTTGTTAGAAAAAAGTCGAGAAAACGTATTGACTTTCCCTCAAATATAATGTATAATAAGTGTGTTTATCGTATTTAGTATTTTGTCTCTGCTTAAAAGAGGAATGAGTATGAGAATTTTTCAAAACTGGGTTGGAAAGTCTCGGAAAAAGACTGCCCGATCCGGAAGTCAAAAAAGATTAAGACACGGAAAACGCAATGGAATGACGAAGCGTGCAAAGATTGGATTTATCGTAGGGGGAACGATCTGCGGGGTGCTTCTTGTCGGAATTATCAGCGGCGTTTTATGGCTCAAATCTTATTTCGATTACGAACACAATCCCATTACGAAAGATCCGGATCAGTTGGAAGTTGTTGCTCCTCCGGAAGGGGCAGAAGATATTGTGAATATCGCTCTGTTCGGCATTGATTCGCGGGACGATGATTACCGAGGTCTCTCCGATACTATCATGATCGTTTCCATTGACCCTAAAATCGGTTCGATCAAACTGGTCTCCATCATGCGGGATAGCCTGGTCGCAGTGGACGGTCACGGGTATCAAAAGATCAATGCTGCGTACAGTATCGGCGGCCCGGAATTGGCGATTAAAACCTTAAATCAGACGTTCCAATTGAATATTATGAATTACGCCACGGTTGACTTTGTCGGCATGGCGGAAATCGTAGATGCCGTCGGCGGAGTGGAAGCGGAATTAACGAAATACGAAATTCCTCAGATCAATTCTTGCATTGATGAACTTGCCGCAAAGCGGGGACTTCCTCGGGATTACGTTTCTCAGCCCGGCGTTCAGACGTTAAACGGCGTGCAAGCCGTGGCGTTCTCTCGGGTACGGAAAGTTCCTACCGTCAGCGGAACCCGGGACGATTACGGACGTACCGAACGTCAACGTTTGGTGATGAATCAATTGTTCCAGAAGGCGTTGCAACTTCCCTTGGCGCAATATCCGGGACTGATAAAAGCGATGTTGCCTTATATTGAAACGTCCATGGGATACGACGATATTTTCTCTCTGGCAAAGATTTTGAAGGCCGGGAAAGTCACCATGCAACAGGACCGTATTCCCATTGACGATGCAGTCATCAGCAGTGGCTACTACGTTCCTTACATCGGCGCTTGTGTGTATTACGATCTGGAATATGCCACGGAATTGCTTCATGCGTTTTTCTTTGACGATACGACCTTTGAAGATTACGTCGCCGCCAATGGCGTGCGAAAAACCCTGTGGTATACCGGTCCTACCTATAAGCCTTCTACCAATACACAATCGTCCGGTTCTTCCGGCACGACTTCCAATGATACGACGGATAGTTCCACCACGACAGACAGTGGGACTTCTACGGATTCCGTCGAATCGGATTCTTCCTCTACCGTCAGTTCTTCGGGGAACGTCACCGATAGCGGAACGTCTTCCGATTCCCAAAATTCCGTGACGGATTTGGGCGGATCGAATGTGAAAACAGAGGACGAATCGATTCCTTCGGATACGCAAAAGGAAGAAGATGAGACTCCGGATTCCGATTCTGATACGAACGTATCGTCTTCCGAAACTTCCGATTCGGAGAAGAATAACGAATAAGTATGTAAAAACGTAGCAAATCATGAGAATTTCTCGCTGGTTTGCTACTTTTTTTACATTTTCCCCCTTGCAATATTCTGTATAATATGTTATAATAATTCATTATACAGAGAAATGAGCGACATTTCCCGACGAAGTTTTCGTCGCTCAAAGGAAGGACGTAAAAATATGAACGTTGCGATTATCGGATTTGGTGTGGTAGGCTCCGGTGCTTACGATACCATTCGGGACGGAAAAACCGACCTTACGGTCAAGAAGATTTTGGATCTGTCGGTTCGCCCGGGGTTTGAAGACGTTATGACGACTGATTATAACGATATTTTGACCGATCCTTCTATTTCCATCGTGGCAGAATCTATCGGTGGATTGCACCCTGCTCGGGAATTGGTTCTCTCTGCTTTGAAGGCCGGAAAGCACGTGGTGACCGCCAATAAACTGCTTATGGCGACTTGCTATCGGGAACTGATGGAAACGGCGGCTGAAAACAATGTTGTAATTCGCTTTACACCTTCTGCCGGCGGCGGAATTCCGTGGCTTTCTTCGTTGCGCCGTACCGCAAGAGCCGGGAAGATCAACAAGGTCGAGGGCATTTTAAACGGTACTACTAATTTTATCCTGGATAAAATGGCACACGAAAACGCCGATTTTGCCGAAGTTTTGGCAGAGGCACAAGCCTTGGGATATGCGGAAAAAGATCCTTCTTCCGACATCGACGGTCTGGACGTGCGTTACAAAATTGCTCTGTCCTGTAACGTTGCTACCGGATTGACCGTGTCTCCCGACCAGATTCCCGCTTTGGGAATTCGCCATATCCGTAAATGCGATTTTGAATGGTTTCAAAAGCAAGGAAAGACCTGCAAACTTTTGGGAAATTATCATCTCAATGAGGACGGAACGGTAGCGTTGTTCGTCCAACCTGCGATATTGAATTCCGATTCTTTGTTTGCATCGGTTCGCAAAAATTTCAATCTGGTCTCTCTACAGGGGGATCGGGTGGGAGATCTGTCCTTTTACGGACAGGGCGCCGGAAAAGACCCCACCGGCTTTGCATTGGTGCAGGATATGTTGGATCTTGCGGAACAGTCGCTCGAAAGAAAGTACGTTTACCAAGAAGCATTGGTTGATAATTCCAAAGTTGCTTTCCGCTACTACGTTCGTACCCCCGACGGAGAGGGAACCGTTACCGACGAGATGTCTGTTGCGGATATGGTGACCTATGCCGCCACCTTGCCGGCAGAAACCTTTATCTCTGCGTTGTACGAATAAATAACTTCCGCATATTGTGGGAATTGAGGAATACATTTATGTTGAAAGTCGTAAAATTCGGCGGTTCGTCTTTGGCATCTGCCGAACAGTTTGCCCGGGTCAAGGCAATCGTGGAAGCGGACCTCTCCCGAAAAGTGGTGGTGGTCTCTGCTCCGGGAAAACGGTTTTCCGGCGATACGAAGGTAACCGACCTTCTCTATATCTGCCACGCCCATATCAAATATCACGCCCCCTTTGAAGATGTGTTTGAAGATATTGCCGGGCGGTATCGGGAAATCGCCGCCGGTTGCGGTCTGAAGCAAGATTTGGAATCCGAATTTGAATCGGTGAAAGAATTTATCCAAAAAGCCCCAACCGCCGATGCCATTGCGTCGCGAGGAGAATATCTCAACGCCAAACTGATGGCGGAATATCTGGGATATACCTTTATTGATTCCAAAGATTGGCTTTGCTTCAATTTTGATGGCAGAGTGGATTTTGAAAAATCTTACGCCACCTTGAAAAACTTGTTCGTCCGTGCCGGCAAGGTGGTGCTTCCCGGTTTTTACGGTGCGATGCCCGACGGTGAGATCAAAACCTTCACCCGAGGGGGGAGCGACGTGACCGGAGCCATTGCCGCCGCCGCGCTGGACGCTGACGCCTACGAAAACTGGACCGACGTTTCTGGAATTCTCATGGCAGACCCCCGCATCGTGGAAAATCCCCGCCCCATTGAACAGGTTACGTTCAGTGAATTGCGGGAACTTTCTTACATGGGAGCCGACGTTCTCCACGAGGAGACCGTGTTCCCGGTTCGTCAAAAAAACATTCCTTTGTACATTAAAAATACCAACGATCCCACTGCTCGGGGTACGCTGATTTTAGAGGAATTCGAGCGGGAAAGCGAAGAAGACAAAAAGCGTTTCGTGACCGGAATTACCGGACGAAAACACTATTCCATTATCACCTTGTCCAAAGCGCGCATGAACAGTGAGCCGGGCTTTATTCGGCACGCGTTGAAGATCGTGGAAAAATACGGAATTACCGTGGAATATATCACGTCCAGCATTGATTCTTTTTCCATTGTGGTTGCCACCAAGCAGATCGAATTTTCTCTGCACGATCTGACGGCGGATCTGAACGAGGTTTTGAATCCCGACCGTATTAAGGTGGATCATGGTATTAGCTTGATTGCCGTCGTCGGACGCCGTATGGCGTGGAACGTAGGGGTTTCCGGCCGTCTTTTTGCCACCTTGGGAGAACACAGCATCAACATTCGTATGATTGAACAAGGATCGGACGAAATCAACATTATTATCGGCGTGGACGATAAGGATTTCAAGAAAACCATTCGAGTTTTATACGATAGTTTTACCTGATAATACTTTTTGGAGGAATATATTATGAAACTGTACAACGTTGCCATTCTCGGTGCCACTGGGGCTGTCGGCCGTGAAATGCTGAAAGTTTTGGAAGAACGGAATTTCCCCATCGGAGAACTTCGCCTTTTGGCGTCTGCCCGCAGCGTGGGAAAGGAAATTGAATTCAAAGGAAAGAAAATTGCCGTTCAAGAAGCTTGCCCCACCGCTTTTGAGGGCATGAATATTGTTCTCGGTGCTTCCACCAACGCCGTCGCCAAAGAATTGGCTCCTCACATCGTCAAAGCCGGTGCGGTTTTTGTCGATAACTCCAGCGCTTTCCGTATGGATCCAGACGTTCCCCTCATCGTTCCCGAAATCAACGGTGACGATGCGAAAAACAATAAAGGAATCATCGCAAATCCCAACTGCTCCACCATCATCACCTTGGTTGCGGTCAACGGCATCAATAAATTGTCTCCCATCAAATCCATGGTTGCCTCTACTTATCAGGCAGTCAGCGGTGCCGGTGCCGCCGGTCCCGTGGAATTGGAAGAACAGACCAAGGCTTTGGCAGAAGGCAAGCCGGTGGTTTGCAACACCTTCCCCTATCAGATCGCCGCAAACCTGATTCCCCAAATTGGCGGATTCAACGATGACGGGTATACTTCCGAAGAAATGAAGATGCAAAACGAAGGCAGAAAGATTATGCACCTGCCCGAATTGACCGTCACTTGCACCTGTGTCCGTGTTCCCGTGGTTCGTTCCCACTCGATCATGGCCACCGTCAAAACTGCCGACAAACTGACCGTGGAACAGGTTCAACAAGCCATTGCCAGCGCCCCCGGTTGCGTGTTGGTTGATAATCCTGCGGAAAAGAAATACCCCATGCCCCTCGATACTTCTGACCAGGATCTGGTCTTTGTCGGACGGATCCGCAAAGATCTGACCGACGACAACAGCGTTGTTCTTTGGTGCTGCGGCGATCAGGTTCGCAAAGGTGCGGCTACGAACGCCATTCAAATCGCCGAACTTTTGACGAAATAAAAATGTCGTTCTTTTTCGCAGACTGCTCCCCTCACGTACTCACGGTACGCATCGGGTCGCCTGCTACGAAAAATAACTTCCATTTTACAAATGCCGTTCATTCCCCTCACATATCACGTGAGGGGAATTTCTTCTATAGAATGTTGCGCCGTGCCATCGACGAAATGGGCGCCGACCGACTCTTGTTCGGAACCGATTTCCCCACCTGTGCCCCCGGCGTTTTCCTCGGCGGTATTCTGTACGATACCCAAATCACCGATCCCGAAAAAGAAAAAATCTTCTCCCTCAATGCAAAACGTTTGCTAAACTTATAAAAACTAAGGGTGTCTCCACTTGGAGACACCCTAAATATTTTATTCTTCCCGGCGAATGTAATTCGCCGAATTTTGCTTTTCTTCCTTTTTAAGTGAGACCCAAAAAACTCAAGCCGTAGGCGTAGTGTTTTTTGATGGTCGACACTTATGCAGAGGCTGGTTCTTTTCTTTCTTTTCTCATGAAAAGAAAGAAAAGAACACTATCCAACCACATTCAATCTTACAACATCTTCGCTCTTAATTCTTCTGCCGAGAGAGGAGATAGGTCGGCAGGTGCTACGTCAAAGACGGTGACACAACCGTTGATGCCACGATTGTGCATTTTGTAAAGCGCCCGGGCGTATGCAGTGATGACCGACGCCGTAAATTCCGGGTTGGAATCCAGGGTCAGTTTGTATTCGATGACGTGTTTGTGCTCGTCATTCCAACCGGTGGTGCCGGTGCGTAAAACACTGCCACCGTGGGGGAGACCGGCGTGGTTTTGTTTTAGTTCTTCCATGGAAATGAAATGAACGGTAGTATCGTAATCGGCAAAATAGTTGGGCATGGTTTTGATTTCTTCTTCGATTTTCGCTTTATCTGTCCCTTCTTTTACCACTACAAAACATTCCCGGGTGTGCTTTTGCCGGGTTGTCAATTGGGGATTTTCTCCCGCCCGAACCCGATTCATGGCATCTTCCACCGGAACGGTGTATTGCCGAGCGTCGAGAACGCCGTCGATCCGGCGAATGGCGTCGGAGTGCCCTTGGCTAACGCCCTTGCCCCAAAAGGTGTAATCAGAACCCTTGGGAAGAATGGCGGACGCGTAAAGGCGGTTTAGGGAGAACATTCCCGGATCCCAACCGGCGGAGATCAGGGCAATATGCCCCGAATTTTTTGCCGCCTCGTCCACGTTGTTGAAATGTTCGGGGATTTTGGCGTGAGTGTCAAAACTGTCGATGACGTTGTACTTTTTCGCCAATGCGGGGGTCATTTCCGGAAGATCGGTAGCACTGCCACCACACAGGATCAACACGTCTGCGTCACATTTCCCTTGTTCCAATTCTTCCGCAGAAAAGACCGGAGTTCCGTGAGTTTGTACGCTTTGAGGATCTCTGCGGGTGTAAATTCCCACCAATTCCATATCGGGGGTGGCTTGGACGGCACACTCCACCCCTTTCCCTAAATTTCCGTAGCCGTAAATTGCAATTTTCATAATTATTCCACCTTATGTAAAATCAAATTCTACTTTTTGTGTTTCTTTGTTCCATTTCAGTTTTGCGTCAAAGGATTTTCCGGTTCTGGGGGAGACGAATCCCACCAATTTCGCCGTCGTTCCCGTTTCCAACAGGGATTTCGCCGCCGAAAGGGGAATAACTCTGCCGCACATGGTATTCCAGATGGTGAATTTGCAGTTCTTTTCTTTATAATTCATGCACCCGTAACCGTATCGTCCTTTGACGACTTTTCCTCCGCAGAGGGGACAATTTCCCACTTCGTCTCGGAAAAATCCGTCGTATACGTCGGTTTCCGGCGATGACTCCTTACGAACCGAGGCGAAGACTTCGGCAATCTCTTTTTCCGCAAGCCCGACGCTCTGGTCCACGGTGATTTCTCCCCGATAAACGGCTTTCAACGCTTTGCCCAGTTCCGAGGTTTTGTATTTGTCCATGGAAATCTGCATGCGGGTCAAGGCTTCAATGAGATAAATTCCTTTGGGAAGAATGGTATAAACGTCTTTTTTCAGCTGAATATATTCGCTCTTTCGGGCATTGTCAATAATTCCGGTGCGGGTGGCTTCCGTTCCCAGTTCCAATCCCTCGAAAATGGCACGGTATTGCTCCGCATCGTCTTCGGTCTCGATGTTGGCCTTTTCTTCCCGGAAAGGGTTTTTCAGATAATTATTCAGGGTCTCAATGGTGTAGTGCTTGGGGGGAGTCGTTTCTTTTTCCACCGGAGAAAAGTCGGTATTGACCTTATCACCTTTGGATAGATTTGGCAGCATTTTATCCTTTTGTCCGCCGTCGTCGTATTTCGTCCAGCCCGGAGCGGTGATAACGGTGCCTTTCAGCAAAAATTCCTCCATGCCCCCCACGTCAATGGTGATTTCGGTCTTTTCTGCCAGGCATTCTTCGGAGCAAAAGACCGCAACAAACCTCCGCATGACGGTGGAATAGACTTGAAATTCTTTTTCGGACAGATTTGCTTTGGAAGGAATTTTATAAGTAGGTGTCAACGCTGAATGGGATTCGATTTTGGAATCGTCAAAAATCGTCTTTTTGAACTTGAATTCCACCGGATACCCAATTTTTTTGACCCCTTCCAGCACCTTTTTGATTTTATCCTGCTCTGCGGTGGCAAGATATTCGGAGTTGGTGCGGGGGTAGGTCAGATAGCCTGCTTCGTATAGTTTTTGTACGATTGCCAAGGATTCTTCCATGGGCATTTTGTATTTCTTACCCAAAGTGTTTTGCAGGGTGGAAAGGGAATACAGTTTCCCCGGATTCAGCGTGGTTTTCCGCTTTTTTACTCCGGTGACGATGGCTTCCGCTTCGTTGTATTTGCGGCAGAATTCCTCGGCTTTTGCCTTTTCTTCTTTGGAAAATTTGGTTTTTGAGGTCAGTTCCACCGGTTCTCCGTTGGTCTCTGCCTTGGAGATGATGGCGTAGTAAAGATCGGGAACGAAATTTTTAATCGCCATATCTCGGTCGTAAATTGCTTTGACGATGGGGATAATAACTCTGCCCACCCGAAGAAGTGTTCCGGTTTTTAAGGTGGCGTATCGGGTCAGATTGACGCCGTAAAGCCAGTCCATATAGGTGCGCGCATATCCTTCCCGGGCTAAGTTGTCGTAATTGCTCTCATCGGGCAGTTCTTCCAATGCCGCCAAAATGGTCTGGGGCGTTTGGTCTGGAAGCCAAAGGCGTTTAAAGGGTTTCGTGACGTTGCCGTCAAAGGCTTTGCTTACGCAGGTTCGGACTATAATTTCCCCTTCTCGGTCGGAGTCTCCGGCGTTGATGATGGTATCGATTTTGTCCGACTTGCAGAGCATTTGAATCACGTTGAATTGGCGGATTACCCCCTCGTCGGGTTGTTTGTCCCCGCCGGATTTCAGATGATACCGAAATTCTTTTGGAAAGCAGGGAAGATTCTTCATGCTCCATCGGGTCTGTCCTTCAGGCAGGGGAGCGTAATCTTCAATATCCGCCAAAGAAAATAAATGCCCAAACGCCCACGTGACGGCGTAACGTTCGCCCTCATAATAGCCGTTCTTTTTATTCAGTTTATCTTTTTTTCCCTCCTCGATGGAAGCGACGATATTTCGTCCGAGGCTGGGTTTTTCGGCGATAATCAGTTGCATGAAGGTTTCCTTTAACTGTATTTCTTCTTTGCGGCTCTTACTTTTCGGTCAAATGCCGCTTTTTCCAGAGAAAAGCCGTTGTATCTTTCCCACGGTGCAAAGGGTTCGCCTAAGGCGTCTTTCAAAAAGGCGTGCAGCCCGTCAAATCCGTGGGAATCGTTGGACATGATGCAGAGGCAAAGATCGGATTGAGAGTCGATAAACGCCAAGGATTTACTGCCCTCATTGTCTCCGAATTGCCAGTAATATTTTCCGGTCTTGTCTTCCGAATATCCGATTCCCGCCGTCCATTTCAATCCTCCGAACAGTTCCACCTGAGGTTGAAGCATTTGCTCCAACGTGATGGGGGCAAGGCATTTGCGGGAGGTCTGGGGTACGAAAAGTTTATTCAAAAACAGACAGTAATCCGTTGGGGTGGTATAGAAAAATTTCGATGCGTTGGGTTTTTCTGCCCGAACCTTCAAATTCGCTTCGCCCTTTACGTGGGGGTGAGCAAATCGGTCTACGTATTCGTCCTTCCACACAAAGGAAGAAGAATGCATACGGAAAGGTTTGAATACCAATTCCTCTGTCAGAGTCTGCAAGTCGGTTTTTGCCGCCTGCTCCAAGGCTCTTTGCAGATAAAGAAGAGCGTAATTGGAGTAAGAAAAAGTGGTCGTCGGCATCAATTCCAAGTGGGTGGGCAACGTAGGGTGCTTCCATTTGGGAAAGCCGGAAGTCTGGGACAAGACAGACCGTCCGGTCACGTAATCCAGATTGCGTTCTCCGGGAAGAAAGGGTTCTGCGGTATATTCGGTCAGGGGGCGGTTTACGTCAAAAATGCCCTCTTCGTGTAATTTCCATGCAACGTAAGCGACTACGGGTGCCGCCAACTGGTCTGCCCAAAAGACGCTATCGGTTGTCAAAGGAGAATTATCGGCATGGCTTTGAATCCCAGCGGCACCTTTCAGCAGAACCGATGCTTCGCCGCAAATTGCCACGGAAATTCCCTTGCAGACCGTTCGAGTCAGGATTCCCGTCAGGCGGTCGTTCAGGGCGGCGCAATATTTTTCGTCCCGAATTTTGGTGTAGTTCATTCCGATTCCTCCTTTTTCCATTCTATCTTAATATTATAGCACTTTTTTTAAGCAATTGCAAGCGATATGAAAAAATGGCACGAAAAGTTTCATTCCTATTGACTTTCGATGGGTTTTGCGGTATAATAGTTTTATCAGAACAAAGGAGAAATTGCGTTGTGAAATCCAAACAAAATCCTTTTTGGGTCATTCTTTGTGCCCTTGTCTGCGTTGCCGTGGCGGTGACCCTTTTGGCGTGCTTGCCTTCCTGGAACGGAATGGGGGCGATGTCTGCTTTGGAAGCCATCGTTTATACGGTGAAGCAATGGTTTGCGAAATGAAAAAAGGAATCTGTTTTCTGTTTGCGGTCTGCTTTCTGTTCCTTGCCGGCTGTTCTTCCCGACCGGTGGAAGGGCAGGTCTGGGCATACGATACTTTATGCACCGTAAAGGTCTGGGGCGGAAAGGATACTGCGTCGGTATTTTCCTCTGCAGCCGCCGAAGGACAAACACTTCTTTCCGCCGACGGGTCCAAACAGTATACCGCTACTCGGGACGGAGAGACGGTGCAAATATCTTCGGATTTATCCAGAATCCTAAACCAAGCCGGTATATTATATACTATGACCGATGGGGTCTTTGATTTGACGGTAGCCCCCTTGTCCGATTTGTGGAACGTCAACGGGGCTACGACCCCACCTACCCCCCAAGCCATTGAGGAAATTTTGCCCTTGGTGGATTTTTCTTCCTTGACCGTAACCCGAAACGCCCTCACTTTTTCCAAGGCGGGAATGGGGATTGACGTTGGAAGCGTAGGGAAAGGGTATGGTGCAGATACTACCGTAACTGCGCTGAAAAATGCCGGTGCCACGGCGGGAGTCGTTTCCTTTGGGGGCAACGTTGCGTTGTTTGGAACAAAAGACGGAGAGCCCTTTCGAGTCGGCATTCGCAACCCCCGAGGGGATTCTTCCGATTACTTGGGAATTTTGACTGCCACCGATACCTCTATTGTGACTTCCGGTGCCTACGAACGGTATTTTGAATATACCGGAACGGTTTATCATCATCTGTTGGACGCAACTTCCGGCTATCCTCGGCAGAGCGACCTGCTTTCCGTTACCGTCATTTGCTCCGACGGTGCCCAGGCGGATATGATGTCCACCGCCCTTTGGCTTATGGGGGGAGAAAAGGGCTGGAAATTATACGAGACCCTGCAAGAGACGGAAGGTTTTTTGCCTTCGGAAGTCATTTTTGTCTTTGACGATTCCTCCGTTTGGGTCAGTGACGGCATTGCCGGGCAATTTTCTTTGACTTCGGACGAATATACCTTAAAGGCACGTTAGGACGGTTTTTTATGAATCAACGAGTCAGAATCTGGGACGCGGTGCTTATTGCCGGATTGATTGGGGTTTGTTTTCTATTTTGGTTTTTGCCGAAAGACGCGGGAAATTCCGTGACTATCTCCGTCGATGGGAAAGTCGTAGCCGTAAAAGATTTGAAAAATAATGGGATCGTTGACCTTCCCGACGGCACTCAAGTGATTGTGGAAGATCGCACCGTTCGGGTGGTCAATTCCACTTGCCCCGATCATCTTTGTGAAGATATGGGAAGAATTTCTTCCCAAGGAGAAGTGATTCTCTGCGTTCCGAACCGGATTTCGGTGGAAATCGGGGGAGAGGGGGTGGACGCCCTTGTCGGTTAAAAAAAATTCGGTCCGAACCGTTACCCGTATGGGACTTTTGATGGCAGTGGCGCTGATCTTGTCTTGGGTGGAAGCGGTATTGCCCTTTCAAATTCCCATTCCCGGTGTCAAATTGGGTTTTGCAAACATCGTCACGTTGGCGGTGTTGTACCAATATTCTTTTCCGGCGGCGTTACTGTTCGGCATTTTGCGGGTCTTGTTAAGCGCCCTGTTCCTCGGTCGGTTGTCCGGGGTCTTGTTCGGTCTTTGCGGAACGGTGCTCGCCGTTTGCGGAATGTCACTTTTGAAGCAATGCCGTTGTTTTTCGTCTTTGGGCGTCAGTGCCGCAGGGGCGGTGCTTCACGGGGCGGGACAATTAGTAATTGCGTCGATTCTTCTGACCCCCGCCGTTTGGTCTCTGATGCCCCTTTTGGGAATCTCCTCCGCTTTTTGCGGGATCATAACCTGGATTCCCTTGCGAATTTTGGGGCGTTATGAGGGGATTTTTCCGTCAGGAAAAGAAAAAAGTTTGAACAAAGATTAAAACATATTCAAAACCCTTGCAAAGTTGGGTAAAATATGGTATAATACCCGGTGGACGATATTTGTCCTTACAACCTTGTTACTCAACTCAAAATTTATCAGAGGAGTGAATGATACAATGAATTACAACAAGAAAAACGTGGAAGACATCGCCGTTGCCGGCAAAACCGTCTTGGTTCGTTGCGACTTTAACGTCCCCCTGAAGGACGGCGTTATTACCAGCGACAAGCGGATCGTCGAAGCTCTCCCCACCATCAAGTATCTGATGGGACAGGGCGCAAAGGTTATTCTTTGCTCTCACATGGGCAAACCCAAGGGTGAAGTGATTCCCAAGTACTCTCTGGCTCCCGTTGCCGCTCGTTTGAGCGAACTTCTGGGCGTGAACGTTCCTCTTGCCGCCGATACCATCGGTGCTGATGCCAAGGCAAAAGCCGCCGCTTTGAAGAACGGCGAAGTTATGCTTCTGGAAAACACCCGTTTCGATAAGCGGGAAGAAAAGAACGATCCCGAATTTGCCAAGGAAATGGCTTCCATGGCTGAAATTTACGTAAACGACGCTTTCGGTGCCGCTCACCGCGCTCACGCTTCTACTGCCGGCGTTGCCGCTTATCTGCCCGCCGTTTGCGGTTACCTGATTCAGAAGGAAATCGGTGTTATGGGTAAGGCTCTTGCCGATCCCGAACGTCCCTTCGTTGCCATTCTTGGCGGTGCTAAGGTTGCAGATAAACTGAACGTTATCGACAACCTTCTGACCAAGGTTGACACCCTGATTATCGGCGGCGGTATGGCTTATACCTTCCTTGCCGCTCAGGGTTATTCCGTCGGTACTTCCCTTTTGGACGAATCCAAATTGGATTACTGCCGTAATATGTTGAAGAAAGCGGAAGAAAAGGGCGTAAAACTCCTTCTTCCCATCGATACTGTTATCACCGAATCTTTCCCCGATCCCATTGACGCTGAAATCGCTGTTGAAGTTGTTTCTTCCAACGAAATTCCCGCCGACAAGATGGGGCTGGATATTGGTCCCAAGACCCGCGAATTGTTTGCCGATGCCGCAAAATCTGCCAAGACCGTTGTCTGGAACGGACCTATGGGCGTGTTTGAAAATCCCACTTTGGCTCAAGGTACCATCGCCGTTGCCAAGGCGTTGGCTGAATCTGATGCAACCACCATCGTCGGTGGCGGTGACTCTGCTGCCGCTTGCGAACAGTTGGGCTTCGCGTCTAAGATTACCCACATTTCCACCGGTGGCGGTGCTTCCTTGGAATTCTTGGAAGGTCTGGAACTGCCCGGTATCGCCTGCTTGCAGGACAAATAAGTCAACTGAATTGAATTTACTGCACAGAGGCAACCGTCTCTGTGCAGGATTTTGAATAGGAGAAATGAACATGAATACTGAACTGAGAAGAACCGTTATCGCCGGTAACTGGAAGATGAACAAAACCCCTTCCGAAACTACTGCTTTTATTAAAGAATTGGCTCCTTGCGTTGCTGACGCAAAATGCGACGTGGTTTGCTGTGTTCCTTACGTTTGCCTGCAGAATGCCATTGAAGCCGCAAAGGGCACCAACATCAAGATCGGTGCTCAGAATATGCACTACGAAGCCAAAGGTGCTTACACCGGCGAAATCGCCGCAGATATGCTCAACGACCTTGGCGTGGAATACGTTATCATCGGACATAGTGAACGCCGTCAGTACTATGCGGAAACAGACGAATCCTGCAATAAGAAAGTCCTCGCGGCTCTCGAAGCAGGTCTGAAAGTCATTCTCTGCGTCGGCGAACTGAAGGAACAAAGACTTCAGGGCGTTACCAACGAAGTAGTTGGAATGCAGACTAAGATCGCTCTGCAGAACGTGAAGGCAGAAGACCTGAAAAACGTCATCATCGCTTACGAACCCGTTTGGGCAATCGGAACCGGTCTTACCGCTACCGCCGAACAGGCAGACGAAACCAACGGTGCCGTTCGTGCCGCCGTTGCTGACGTGTACGGCAAAGAGGTTGCTGAAACCGTTACCGTTCAATACGGTGGCTCTATGAACGCCGGTAACGCTGACGAACTGTTGGCAAAATACAACGTGGACGGTGGTCTCATCGGCGGTGCTTCTCTGAAAGTTCCCGATTTCACCGCAATCGTAAAATCCGCTTCCAAATAAGGGAGAATTGAAATGAAAAAACCTCTCGTTCTTTGTATCATGGACGGCTTTGGGTTCAACGACGTTGAAAAAGTCAACGCCATCAAAGCCGCCAATACCCCCAACTTGGATAAAATCTTTGCCACTTGCCCCACCACCCAAATCGGTGCTTCCGGTATGGACGTGGGCCTGCCCGACGGACAGATGGGAAACTCCGAAGTCGGTCACACCAACATCGGTGCCGGCAGAGTGGTATATCAGGAATTGACTCGCATCACCAAGGCCGCCAACGAAGGGGCTTTGATGACCAACGAAGCCTTGGTCAAAGCCATGGAAAATTGCAAAGCCAAGGGTTCTGCTCTGCATCTGATGGGGCTTTTGTCCGACGGTGGGGTTCACTCCCATATTGAACATCTTTATGCCTTGGTTCGCATGGCGAAAGAGTTTGGATTGACCAAAATTTTCATTCACGCTCTGTTAGACGGACGAGACGTTCCCCCCGCTTCCGCCGCGGATTTCATCGACGCGGCAAATGCGGAATTCGCTAAAATCGGTGCCGGTAAAATTGCCACCGTCATGGGACGGTTTTACGGTATGGATCGGGATAACCGCTGGGATCGGGTGGGCAAAGCGTACGCCGCTTTGGTCTATGGCGAAGGAAATCAGACCGACGATGCCGCCGCCGCAGTTCGTACCTCTTATGAGACCATCGACGAAGACGGAAAGCATCTGACCGACGAATTCGTCCTTCCCACCGTGGTCAACGGAACCGATCGCATCGCTTCCGGGGATAGCGTGATCTTCTTTAACTTCCGTCCCGACCGGGCGCGGGAAATTACCCGTACTTTCGTCGACCCCGAATTCAACGGATTTGAACGGAAGGGCGGAATGTTGGACGTGTTCTACGTCTGCATGACTCAGTACGACGCTTCTATGCCCAACGTGGAAGTTGCCTTTAAGCCTCAATCTCTGACCAATACCTTGGGTGAATATCTGTCCAAGCAGAATATGACCCAGTTGCGGATCGCCGAGACTGAAAAATACGCTCACGTTACCTTCTTCTTTAACGGTGGCGTGGAAGTGGAATACCCCGGAGAAGACCGGATTTTGGTCGCTTCCCCCAAGGTTGCAACCTACGATCTTCAGCCGGAAATGAGTGCCGTTCCCGTTTGCGATAAAGTTGTAGATGCCATCAATAGCGGAAAATACGACGTGGTGATTCTGAACTACGCAAACTGCGATATGGTCGGTCATACCGGCATCTTTGAAGCCGCCGTCAAGGCGGTGGAAACCGTCGATACCTGCGTTGGAAGAACCGCAGAAGCCGTTCTGAATATGGGCGGTGTGATGCTTCTGACCGCAGACCACGGCAATGCCGACTGTATGATCGCCGAGGACGGTTCTCCCTTCACCGCACACACCACCAATCCCGTTCCCTTCGCCGTGATCGGCAAAGATTGTGAACTGCGGGAAGGCGGAAAACTCTGCGATATTTCCCCCACCATTCTCAAACTTCTCGGCATCGCCCAACCCACCGAAATGGACGGCGAAAGCATTATCCTGTAATTAGTTTGTAGGGGTTTTTATGTTCTTCTTTCTTTTCAGGAGAAAAGAAAGAAGAACCAAGAAAGAAAAGCCAAATCCGACGCAATTCTTGCGTCGGGGAGAATAGAAATATTTATGACCGCTCTGTGTTCACAGAGCGCTCTTCTTGTATATAGAAAACCACGCGACTATCGCGTGTTTTTCTATATACAAAAAAGTGTGTGCAATCGAAATCGCACACACTGAAAAATGCTCGACTTCGATTTGCTACCACACAAAATCGTTACGTTTC
>JAZUMQ010000026.1:0-7112 GCA_045603745.1 Eubacteriales bacterium
TCCCGTAGACAACAGCGCTCTTCTATGGTAAAATGAGTGTAATGCATACCCTTTCCTTTCTGTTATTTTGTTTTTCGTCAACTCATTATAACATGGATTGGGTATGCATTGCAAGTGTTGCACTTAATAGTATAATTCACCGAAAAAATAAAGAAAAGGTTTCAATTGAAACCTGTTCTTTTGGTGACCCGTAGGAGAGTCGAACTCCTGTTACAGCCGTGAAAGGGCCGTGTCTTAACCACTTGACCAACGGGCCGTTTGGTAGCGGAAGCTGGATTTGAACCGGCGACCGTACGGGTATGAACCGTATGCTCTAGCCAACTGAGCTATTCCGCCATAAGCTTACCGCTTCATCGTTCGGCGCTCGAATATTATACTACATTTTCGACACTTTGTCAATGGCGATAATGTGACATATTTGAAACGAAACTGTGAAGCGGTGTTTTTTATTCATAAGTTTGCTCGTCGAGATAGGTGGAAAGCAGATCTGCAGTATAAAACAACAGAGTTTCCGGGTAATCGGTGTTTACCTTTTGCAATAAAGAGCGATATTCGTAATCTTCACCGCCGTAGGGACCCATATGATAATAAATGCAAAGTTCTTCTTGAGGGGTCAGACGAAGGAAGGATTGAAGCATTCGGATTGAACGGTAGGAGTGAGGCAGCGGGGGAGAGACGGATTTCGTGTTTGACCAAACGTCGACCTGTTCCCACTTTCCATTAATCTTACGGTTTCTTTGTTCCAATACATAATAATTGCATTTACAAATGTCGTGAAGCAAAGCAATCAAAATGATACTGTCTTGCGAAAGTTCAATTCCTTTCAGGTCCAATAATTTTTTGAAACTTTCATAGACGTTGAGTGTGTGTGCGAGGAGTCCACCGATGCAGTTGTTATGGTATTTTGTTGAAGCGGGAGCCGTGTAAAAATCAGTTTTCGTTTCCAGATAGTCAATCAGAGAATCAATCCCTTTTCGTTCCACCGATTTTAAAAGATCTAAAAAGACCTTCTTATTTTCTTCCATTGCTTCCGGTTTATACATATGTATATCTCCTTATCTTTGCCTCGTGATGCAGATTCCCGTGGGTAGTGTTGCGAATGTATATCCTTGTTCTTTCAGTCCGGATATAACGCGAGACAGCGATGCGTTCGCACGTTTGTTTTCCGTAAAAAGAACGACGCAGGTTTTATATGTTGCCTTTAAAGTTTTAGCAGAGCCTTTCAATGTTGTAGATACGATCGTGTCAACATCGGTTTCTGTAGCATTTTTGGAATCGACAGACCAGTCGTTTACCATAAAACCTTCTTTTTCCAAACGGTCAAGAACCTTGGTGAAAACGTCTTCACTTCCGGTATAACGTTCAAAAAGCACTTCCGCCGTTGCCGTACCTCCTGGCATGCGCACAAGAATCGGAGATTCTCCGGTAATTTCTTTTACCATATCACTACAGGCATAAAGATCAGAAAAATAGGCTTCTTCGCTGGAATAAATCTTTTTCAGATCGTCGGAATAAGAGCGAATTCCGATTTTGTGTCCAGATTCCCATGCGGTCTTTAATGCTGCCCGTAAAGTCTCGCTGGATTTCAGATTCGTTCCAACGACATAAAACGTTCCTTTTAATCCATTTTTGTCTAACGTTTCGATTACATCTACCGTGTTAGAAGAGAAACCTCCGTCAAATGTCAAAAATGCAGTAGGCGTTGTTTTGTAGTTTTCTCGGTTTTCCAATTCTTTTAATCGTTTTTCCGTATCGGCTTTTTGAATGGAAAGATCGTTTAATTGTTTCTGCAAATTGGCTATATCTTGACGGTATGCCTCCGTTTTTTGTATCACGTCTTCAAATCCGCCAATATTTTCGATGGCGGTTTTTTCTTTAAAGCAACCAAAAATGAGTAACAGAGACGCTAATGCTGCAATAAAGGTGATAAATACACTTGTAAATCTCATAATACCACCTCAATCCCCATTCAAAGAGGAAATCTTCCGATTCAGTTCATTGATTTCTCTTAAAATAGCGTCAACTTTCGATTCCAAATCACTTTTCTGTGTTTTTACGTCATTTAATTCCTGCATGACCGTTCCGTATTCTTCGGGGCGAGATAAATTTTGATTTCGCAACCCGGTATATCGAATCAGCAGAACGATCATTAAAATCAGAAAAAAGAGGGCGATTCCGGCAAAGATCAAGTCGATCTTTTTTTCACGCAGAAATTCGCTTCCTGTCACGGTTTTTTCTCGTTTCATAGGGACCTCCCTTAGATTGTGATGTATGATGTTGAGTTTTCATCTACTATTATATCATATTTTTTTTTGAATTTCAAGTCCTTTATCGTACTTTCTGAAAAATCTGCATTCAGGATTTAATTGTGACAAAAGTCCGATTTTATTTTAAAAAACATTGACAAAACACTGGAAATAATATATTATAGATATGTATATGTTAAATTCTCCGAATTTTCAAATACAGATAAAAATAGTCAGGAGGTTGGTTACCATTAACACCACAGAAATCATTATTACGGTTGTAGCCGTTGTAATAGCCGTTGTTATCGGATTCCTTATTGGCATGGTTTATCGCAAGAAAATCGGCGAAGCTGCCATCGGTTCCGCGGAAGAGAAGGCCCGCAATATTATTAATGACGCTATTAAGACTGCTGAAACCAGATCAAAAGAATCCTTGATCGAAGCAAAAGAGGAAATTCACCGTAATCGTACTGAAGCAGATCGTGAGATCCGGGAACGTCGCGGAGAACTCCAAAAGATGGAAAAGCGACTTGTTCAAAAAGAAGAAATGCTGGATAAACGTGAAACTTCTTTCGTAACTAAGGAAGAAAATCTCGACCGTCAAATGAAGAAAGTCGAGGCATTGGAGGTTGAAAAAGCCGAAATTATTGAACAGCAACGTAAAATGCTGGAACAGATTTCGTCCATGACAGCGGATCAGGCTCGCGCATATTTATTGGAGAGCCTTAAAAACGATCTAAAGCATGAATCTGCCGCCATGATCAAAGATATGGAAGCCCGCACGAAGGAAGAAGCAGAAGTGCAGGCTCGCGAACTGATCTGCCGTGCAATCCAGAAGTGCGCCTCCGATCACGTTGCGGAAACCACCGTTTCTTCCGTTACTTTGCCCAACGATGAAATGAAAGGTCGTATCATCGGACGTGAGGGACGAAATATTCGTACCCTCGAAAATCTTACCGGTGTTGATCTGATCATTGACGACACTCCCGAAACCATTGTTCTTTCCAGTTTTGATATGGTACGCCGGGAAATTGCCCGCATTGCTTTGGAACGTTTGATTCAAGACGGCCGCATTCACCCCACTCGCGTCGGTGATATGGTAGAAAAAGCTCGGAAAGAAGTCGATCAGGTTATCAAAAAAGAAGGAGAACGCGCCATTTTTGAGACCAACGTTCACGGAATTCATCCGGAATTGATTCGTTTGCTCGGACGTCTCCACTATCGTACTTCTTTTGGTCAAAACGTATTGAATCACTCCATTGAAGTGGCTCATTTGTCCGGAATCCTTGCCGGAGAATTGAAAGTTGACATCAACGCCGCAAAACGTGCCGGACTTCTTCATGACATTGGGAAATCCGTCGACCAAGAGACGGAAGGATCCCACATCTCCATCGGTGTGGATCTGGCTCGTAAATACAAGGAAAACGAGAATATCGTTCACGCTATTGAAGCCCATCATGGTGATGTAGAAGCAAAAACGGTACTTGCTGCCATCGTTCAGGCTGCTGACGCCATTTCTGCCGCGCGTCCCGGTGCTCGTCGTGAAGATATTGAAAATTATATCAAGCGTCTTGAAAAATTGGAATCTCTCGCAAACGACTTCAAGGGCGTAGAACGCACCTATGCGATTCAAGCAGGTCGTGAGATCCGGGTTATGGTTCGTCCGGAAGATATTAACGACGACGATATGGTGATTCTTGCCCGCGATATTGCAAAACGTATTGAAAGCGAATTGGAATACCCCGGTCAAATCAAAGTTCACGTCATTCGTGAAAACCGCGCCATTGAATACGCAAAATAAATTTTAAAAGTACAAAAATCTCCGAAGATCATGGATTCTTCGGAGATTTTTTTATCTATAAACAAAGTCGAAAATCTTTTTTAATCGGTATCCTTTTCTTTGACAAATTCCTCTTCTCTCCTGAGGTATAATGAATACGGGAGGGACGACTATGACCGTATATCCTGATCTTGCATTTTTCTTGGGATTTGTTTTGCACGGGGCGATATTTCGGTTAACACTTTTGCTGTTGGATTTTCGGCGTCCATTTTGGATATTTTTCCTATGCTCCTTTTGTTCTGGGGTTTCATCAGCAATTCTTCTAATCCCTCAAATTCCCCCTGTTTTTTCAGTTGTTATCGGTGTTGTATCATCAATCATTCTCTTGTTTGGTAAGACGCTTCACGGTACGTTGTTAAATCTGTTAACTTGGTTCGGAGTATTGATTCTCTATCTCGGTGGCGTTATCGTTCTGTCCGGAGGACTATTTTTTCTGTCTTTTGTGTTTGACAATTCCGGTGGATATTTTTTACTTACTTTTTTTGAAACGTTTGCTTCTGCGAGTTTATCTTTTATAATAGGTGGTATTTTTGTCAAAATTCAAAAAAAGAGGAGAGGAAAGACATATTGCGATTGTTCTGTCTCTATTGAGGGCAACGTCATTTTTTTTCGTTCCTATGTAGATACCGGAAATTTCTTGATTGATCCAACGAGTGGATTTCCTGTAGTAATTCTTGAATTTTCCTTATTACAAAAAAAACTTGGGTCTGATTTTCCGCAACCTATGACTTACGAGTTTGCATCACGCTTTTCTTCCCGAGCGAGGGTGATTCCGTATCGTTCGGTATCCGGAGACGGACAGATGTTGTCTGCCTTTGTTCCTGACGCGTTTACTGTAAATGGTATTCCCCGCAAGGTCGTGATAGCAGTTTCAACTCGTAAACTGGAGGAACGGGGGAGATTTTCCGGCATTATTGGTTCAGATTTGATAGGAGGAGAATAGATCATGAATTTTCAATCCGTATTAAGAAAGATGTTACAGCTGCTTAAAGGGGTAGTCTTTGAAGAAAACAGCATTTTTTACATCAACGGAAGCGACGTACTTCCTGCCCCACTACCTTTTGAAGAGGAACAGGAACAAGTGTCTCGACTGATTGTTGGAGATACTGCCGCTCGTGACATCTTAATTGAACATAATCTCCGATTGGTGGTATATATTGCTCGAAAGTTTGAGATTTCAACATTATCTTGTTCTATCGAGGATTTAATTTCTATTGGAACGATTGGTTTGATTAAAGCAGTCAATACTTATTGCCCTGGGAAAAATATTAAACTTGCAACTTACGCGTCTCGTTGCATTGAAAATGAGATACTGATGTATCTAAGAAAATCCGGAAATCTTCGCAATGAAGTGTCCATTGAAGAACCTCTCAATATTGATTGGGACGGAAATGAACTATTACTTAGCGACGTTTTGGATTCCGGAGGAGATGAGGTAGGAAAAGAAATCGAGCGAGAAGATGAAGCCGCGTTACTGAAAGCTGAAGTCTGTCGTCTTTCCGATCGATCCCGGCGCATTATCGAATTGCGGTATGGTTTTTCCGGCGGGAGAACGTATACGCAAAAAGAGGTTGCCGATCTTCTGGGAATTTCGCAGTCGTATATTTCACGGCTGGAAAAGAAGATTTTGAGCAACCTCAAAGAAAAGTTAAAAGAAATCGGTTAATGTCTTCGGGGAAAAGCAAGAATTTTGTCCGGATCTTTGTACTTTAGTGTATAATAAGCGTTGAAAATTTGTGTAAATCGCGTAAAGGATATGGGCATAAAACTGTAGGTCAAGGGAATATTCAATTCTTTCCGAAGAAGTTCTTCGGTTCTTGGCGACCAGGAACTTTCGATAAATCTCAACATCGATCGCTCTACGACTCGAGGTGTATACCCGTACTTTTCCGAAAGATGCAGATAGATTTTCTTCGCACCGCCTCTATAATGCAGATCAAAATTAAAATACAACATATAAAGCGCCTCTTTTAATAGGGGTGCGCCCTTCATGTTACAATGAAATTCACATTCCTGGAAAATTCGATCTAAGTTTTCCATTGTGCGTTTCTGTAACGGAGCTTTTACCTTAATGTATTTGTTTGTGGAAAGTTTTGGAATTTCTTCTGCCATGGAAAGATATTCTTGTGGACAAACATATTCTTTCACCGGATCTAACCCCTTCAGTTTGCCCTGAAACTTAAGGGATTCTTTTGTGGGATATACGGTAATAATATGGTAGTGGATTTGTGTTTGATACGCTCGAATATCATGGGGAGATATTCCCGCTTCGCAGAATAGTTCCGGTTCGATAATTAGCGTTGTGGGGCGCAGTTGCTTCAGAATTGCAAACAGATCTTCCGCCCGCATAGAATGTGCAACGTTATCTCTTCCAAATGTTAGATTCATCGTTTGGGAAACCGGAGTAATATGTTGAGGACTCATAAAAATTGCAACACGAATTTTTTTCTTCATTGAGATTTGTTTCCTTTGTTAAAACATTTTACTATTTTACCATTTTTTTCCTATTTTGTCAATGTGGGAGTTGACAAAATGAAGTGAAAATAGTATAATAATAAAAAACAAGGAGTATTTCGATGAAAAAAGTTAAAATTACCGTCATGCGACGGTCTGTTTATTCCGATTTAATGGAACTATATGAGAATCCCATTGAGCACTCTTGTGATATGAAAATAGGGCAGGTTTTTATAGCAAACGGTTGGGAAAAACCGGAGGGACTTTGTAATACCGCATGGGAATGTATGTCCCATTTCGTCATGGTACTTGCCCACGGCGGTGGAAATTTTTATAACGGTTGGATGAAAAACGAGAAATCTGCGTTGATCTCCTGCAACGACGGATTCCGGCCGGTCAGTTATTTATTGGAAACTATGGATGAGGACGCGAATCATAACCACCAGTAAACTGGTGGTTTGCACAGCCCCTGGAAGGGGCAACTACTGGCCTAACCCCTGAAAGGGGTACTGAAATTTGGCACCGCATTACCATCTCAGGCAGCCGCTCACGTGCGGCTGTCTATTTTTGCC
>JAZUMQ010000027.1:0-23606 GCA_045603745.1 Eubacteriales bacterium
CGGTTGGTATTATTCAGGATCCCGCTGTCGACTGCCTTTTGAACCACCTTTTTGGCGTTGCCGTTGTATCTCGACAGATCCGCCTCAAAGGCTTTCCCCTTGCGGTATTTCTCCCGATAACTTTCCGAAAGCCGATCCCCCACCACCGATTCACTAACCTCATATTCCAACTGCTCTTTCAACCGATTCCGCTGGGAGTCGGTTTTTTGTTTTTCAAGAAGATCTTCCAGTTGGGCATATCGGGTCTGATCTGCAAGGGTGTAGGATTCCTTCTTTCCAAGTTCCTCATACTCTTTGGTCAAAGAATCTTCCGAATCTACCGTCTCCCGATACTTCGTATAGGTATCTCCCCCCAAAACCTCTTCGATCTTGTCTGTGGAAATATACCCTTTTTCCATTTGGGATTCGATCTCGTTATAGATCTTCATCTTATCCGATGCGGTAACTTTACCGGCAAGTTAAATCGAATCATAAAAACGAAAACGCCCACCGAATGGCGGGCGAAATCTCAACTCTCCCTACGCATGGACAGGGGAGCAAAGAAAATTATTCAAAACAGTTCCGAATGACTTCCGGCGCGGGTCAGCATCAGGACGAGAACGTCCTCATAAACCTTGTAGATCAGCAACCAGTCCGGCTCGACGTGACATTCCCGACACCCCTTATAGTTCCCCGATAGAGGGTGATCCCGGTATTTCGGTTCC
This sequence comes from Eubacteriales bacterium, assembly GCA_045603745.1. Lineage (GTDB taxonomy): Bacteria > Bacillota > Clostridia > Oscillospirales > UBA644 > RGIG995. The sequence continues at coordinate 705 of JAZUMQ010000027.1, forward strand.
AAAGCCTTTCCTTCCGCAAGGATCTCAACCACGTTGAACAACTTGTCAACCGGCTTCCCTTGTTTCTGCGCTAATTTAATATCTTTCTTAAATTGGTTGGAAAATTGAACTTCGTATTTCATAACTCAAGAGCCGCCTTCAGATCTTCCATATTCCGATACCGGGGAGCGCTCATATCGTAAGCAAGCCGTTCCCCTTCCTCGATGGCAGCCACTGTCACCTCATTGGGGACGTTTAATCTGATCTCAAAAGGAATTGCATTTTCCCGAATTGCCTGCCGAAGAAAGATATTGACAGCGGAACTTACCGTAAGCCCCAGCTCAGAAAACAACTTTTCTGCAGCTACCTTTACTTCACTGTCGGTTCTAATGTTCAAATTCGTATCCATAAAAACACCTCCATTTTTATCCTATGCACATTATATCACATTATGCACACATTGTCAATACATTTTACAAAAAATTTCTATTTCAATTGTTTCTGAAAAAGATAAGTGAAAGGAGCCGACTATGGCATACAAAATCGAAACACTTCCCTCCGGCTCCAAGCGGATCCGGATTAGCTACAAAGACATCTTCGGAAACTATAAACAAAAATCCGTCACCGGAAAAACTGAAAAGGAAGTTCTTCAAAAGGCACTTCAGTTTGAAGAAGAAGTAAAACACACCGAATCTTCCGACGGCATCACTGTGGAACGGGCGATTACAAACTACATAAATCTGAATCGCTACGCCCTTTCCCCCACTACCGTCAGCCAATACGAAAGCCTTTTGAAGAATCGGTTTGATTCAATTAAGAAGACGCCTGTGGAACGCCTAACCGACCGAAACGTACAATGTTGGATCAATGAGCTGATCGGGCGCGGGTTATCTCCTAAATCCATCAGAAACACATATGCCCTATTCCTTCCGGCGATCCAACAGTACACTTCCTTCACACCTCGTGTCACTCTTCCGCAAGCCCGAGAATTTATCCACCAATACCCACAAGACTACGAAATGGAGAAGATTATTGCCGCAGCCCGCGGGACTGTTCTGGAACTGCCCATTCTCTTGGCAGCTTTCGGGGGAATGAGAATGTCCGAAGTCCTCGGCTTGAAATGGTCCGACGTCAAGGAAGATCACATCATCGTACAACGTGCCCGGGTCTACGTGGACGGTTTCGAGGTAGAGAAAACCACCAAATCAAAATCCGGCACCCAATACCTTCCTCTGTTTGCCCCCATCAAAGAAGCATTGGAGCGAACCGAACGAACGAAGGGCTATATCGTACCTCAAACCGCAAGAAGTATTAAGAAGCGGTACGAGACCTTATTAAAATCTCTTGATCTCCCCCCGTACCGATTTCACGACCTGCGCCACCACGCCGCTTCTGTCGGTGCAAAACTCGGGATTCCAGACGATTACATGAAACAGTATATCGGACACTCCACCGTCAACATGCTCAAACGATACCAACACCAAATGGAATCCGCAACCTCAAAATACGCAAAAACACTCGATGCCTATTTTTCCGCTCAAGGGAATCAAACCGAAATTGAAAATAAAAAATCCCCGGACGAAGCATAACGCCTCTCCGGGGATTTCGTGTCAGAATTCGTGTTAGAATTTCACTTCAATATGTCATAATATCATACATTTTTTTGAATTATCTTTCGCCACACCGAAATAACAGAGAAACCGCAAACCATTGCAAACACAAGAAAATCCCGGAATCGTTGAAATTCCGGGATTTTTTCTTTTGGTGGAGCGTAGGGGATTCGAACCCCTGACCCCAACACTGCCAGTGTTGTGCGCTACCAACTGCGCTAACGCCCCATATTCAATTATATAAGCAATCAAAGCAAAAGACTGACGCATGGGCAGTCTTTTGCTTTGGCGGAGATGGAGAGATTTGAACTCTCGCGCCGGTCTCCCGACCTACACCCTTAGCAGGGGCGCCTCTTCACCAACTTGAGTACATCTCCGTACTCCCGACTGCTGATACTTGTATATTATACTCGATTTTAGATTTTTTGTCAAGGGGTTTGGCTTAATTATTTGTGACGTTTTTTCAAAACATAGGAAAGAAAAATCAATTCACTTTTTAATCATCTCCCCCACGATTCTGGGGGAAACGACGACTTGATGCAATTTCGGAATAGAGTTGGGGGGAGACTATAAAATTATTTATCCAAATCCGGATTATTCCCATCGGTATAACCGGGGAAATCTTCAAATCGGTCAAATTGCAAGGGGGGAATTTTATCTTTTTCGTCCATCGGTTGCAGTAAAGGATCGTTAGGGTCTGCGTCGGTGGAAAAGGTAAAGATCAGCATATTAAAGGCAACCAATCCCACAAGGACGAATACTCCAAAGGACGTAAAGGCTTCTTTCAACGCCACTTTTGAAGAAGCAATCTGGGGATCTGGTTCCCGCCGAGGGAAAAACAAGAAGTAGGCACCGGCAACACCAAAAACCAATCCCATCAGAATCAGGAAATTAATATAGGCAGTGAATTCTCTGTTTTGGAAAAATACCCACCAAAGGGAAAGAGTGAGTTGGCTTGCGGCTTGAAGAACCATACAACACCAGACAGAGCGAATCCGCAGGTAGAACCAACCGAGAATAAATCCGATAGCAAGGCGAACCACAATACGGTAGGGGTCTCCGTCACTTAAGGCGTAGGCGATACCGGAAACCAAAACGGCGGTGATACGATTTTCATCTCTCATAGCCCGCAAAGCAATTCCTCGGAAAGCAACCTCATAAGCAAAAGAATAAAAAATGGTAGACAGTACAATATAAAAGACCGTTTCGCCCCAATGATTTCCTAAATTGGGAGGAGTAATGGCAGTATGCAACCCCTTTCCTTCCAAGAAAGAAAGTAACCACTCGGTAAGTCCCAAGGTGCCTAAAGTAAGACCGGAAATAGCAAAACAACCGAAAATACACCGAACGATGGGGTGCTCTGATCGGGGTTTTCCTTGCAGCACCGGAAGAAAGGGATCCCGGCAAACTTTGAGAAAAACAAAGAAGGGCAGGAAAATAGAAGTTGCTTCGGCGAGCACCGTCAAGGTCGTTGTCAAATAATAATTCAGATGGACAGACACCAAAGACACCAATCCGCCGAGACAAAAACGGAGAACCCAAAGAAAAACGGCAACAACGAAAATTCCACAGTACAAATCCCGAAGCCGTTCTCGGTGAGCTTGCTCTTCTATGGTCAATTCCGGTTTCTTCTTCATAAATACATACACCTTTCCGATCATCTGCTACAAGTATACCACACTTTTTTTTATTTTGCAAGAGGCAAACGAAAATTAACACAATTTCGCCAATCACAAAACTGTGAACCTATTTTCCACAAAGTTTTCCACTATTTATCGAATACTTGTTCAAAACTAATCGAACAGAGTTTTGCCAAAATATGGTACAATAGAACCACGGTGAGGAAAGTCCGGCGAAGGGACTAAAAATCAAATAAAGATCCCACATCGACTTGATTTCCCACCGAAAAAAAGAGAAAGGAGGGGACGATTCTGAAGGAATACGGGACGCTACGAGGCGACATTGCACGATTGGCACTGGAATACATCAAAGACATCTTAGAAGACAACACGGCGGACTACGGCGACTACCGGGTAGAAGAAGGAGAGTTTCGCTTTTGTCCCCGGGACGGAATGCACATTCCGGCGGATCGGGTCAGCGAATGGAGCTTGACAAAAAGCGGCGGCGGAAAGATCCGATTCTTCGACAAAGCGGCAGCAATTGCCCTGGCACGCTCCATCGGGGTATTTGACGCTCTTTCGGGGGAAGAAACGGAAGATCTGAGCGACGAAGCATTGTTCGGCGATCCCGACCCGGAAGCATGAAAAAGAAAAAGACCATACCCTGGAACTTTTCAAACAAGCAAAAGGAATATCTGGAGCGGTGCCGTAATGCAACCTATAATTTTGCGGAGGGGGCGGTTCGTTCCGGAAAAACGGTTTGTAATATTCTTGCCTTTGCTCGGGCGCTGGAAACCACACCGGACCGACTTCATTTAGCAACGGGGGTTACCATTGCGGCAGCAAAACTGAATTTGGGAGATTGTAACGGCTTTGGGCTGGAGCATTTATTCCGAGGACGGTGTCGTTGGGGGAGGTATCACGACAATCCTGCCCTGTACGTAGAGACAAGCACCGGGCAAAAGACCGTAATCTTTGCCGGGGGCGGAAAATCCGACAGTTACAAGCGAATCCGAGGGAATTCCTACGGCCTTTGGCTTGCAACGGAAGTGAACAAACACCACCTTGCAGAGGACGATACCTGCTTTTTACAGGAAGCATTTAACCGACAGTTGGCGGCAAAGCAACGGCAGGTTTTTTGGGATTTCAACCCCGATTATCCCAAACACCCGGTCTACACGAAATACGTGGACAAATTTCGAGAAGACGGATTGAACGTGAATTATATGCATTTCACCATATTTGACAATCCGGCGGTGGAAAAAGATCAATTGGAAAGCATATTGCGACAATATCAAAAGGGAAGCGTGTGGTATCGGCGCTGGATCTTAGGGGAACGGTGTGCAGCGGAAGGGCTGATCTTCCCGGAATTTACCGAACATCCGGAACGGTGGACGGTCAACACACCGCCAAAAGATATTGAATTTATTTCCCTGGGGTGTGACTACGGTGGGACCCTATCCCGGACGGTATTCACAGCCGTAGGAATTCGGGAAGGATACCGAGGCATCTGCGTACTTGCTTGCAAGCGCTTGGAAAAGGGTAAGGGAAAAATTACCCCCGATCGCCTGGAGCAGGAATTCGTACAGTTCGTATTTGACATGGAACGGCGATTCAAACACCGTCCCCGGTACGCTTTCATGGATTCGGAGGGACAATATTTGACCAATGGAATTCGGTCTGCCTGCGCAAGAGCCGGGTTGTCGGTGGCGATCTGCGATTGCAAGAAAGTGACCATCGCTGACCGCATTGCCTGTAAAATGCGGTTGATGAGTGAGGGGCGATGGAGCGTTCTTTCCGATTGCGATCACGTTATTTCATCGACAGCGGAACTGGTTTGGGACACCAATGCCCCTGATCGACGGCTGGACAACGGCACCACCGACGTAGATACCGCAGACGCGGAGGAATACGCATGGTCCTGCTGGATCAAACAATTTTCCACCCCTCCGAAAGAAAAGAGGTAATGAATGGAAACCATACTTTCCTATCTGAAAGATCGGTTCGGATATGACAACATCGACCGAAATTTTTATCGGAAGATCGACGAATGGGACCGCTGGTACACCGGAAAGGGAACGGAGTTTCACCGAACGAAGGTGAACAATGGACTTTCGGTCATTGAACACGATCTGAGCCAGATGAACATGGCAAAGAAGGTTGCCGAAGATTGGGCAAATCTTCTGATGAATGAAAAGACCCGCATTGACACAAACGACCATGGAGCGAGCGAATTTTTGCGGGGTAAAAACGGCAAAGGCGGCGTTTTGGGAGAAAACGATTTTTGGACGGGGATCAATCAGTTGGTAGAACGGTCCTTTGCCTTGGGCACCGGTGCCGTGGTTCTTCGTCTGGAGGGGGCGCGAGTAGACGGAAACGACCGACTTCTCCCCTCTCCCGACGGTGCGATCCGCTTGGAATACGTCACCGCCCAAAACATTATTCCCCTTTCCTGGCAGGGACAGACCGTCACGGAAGCGGCCTTTATCGGCAATCTTACGATGGGAGGACAGGCGTTGACCTATCTGCAGATTCACCGAAAAGAAGCCGACGGATACGTCATTGACAGCGTTTGTTTTTCCAACAAGACCCGAAAGAAGATGCCTCTCCCTGAAGGCATTTGTTCTACGCTGCGGACGGGAAGCAATACTCCCTGGTTTGTCATCATCAAACCGAACATCGTAAACAATTTGACGGATCTGCCCATGGGTATTTCGGTTTATGCCAATTCTATTGACATTCTGAAAGGTCTGGATCTGTGTTATGACAGTTTCAACATGGAATTCTATTTGGGCAAAAAGATGGTATTTTTGCGCAAAGATCTGATGATGCAGGATCAGGAAGGCAGAATTTACGCACCTCAAGATTGCAACCGCCAGTTGTTTATGTATATCGGGGACAAAAACGTGGACGGAGACCTGCTCCCTCAGGAATTTAATCCTGCGTTGCGGGTGGAAGATCACACCAAGGCAATTCAGCAACACCTGAATTATCTTTCTTGTAAATGCGGATTTGGAGACCGTTATTATCGCTTTAACGGCAACTTCACTCCGGCAACGGCAACGGAAGTAATCTCGGAAGACGCGGCATTGTATCGCACGGTACGAAAACACGAAGTTCTTCTCGAGCAACCGTTGATTCGGTTGACGGAAGCCATTTTGGAAATCGGAAGAGAAATCCTCGGCATTTCCATGGGAGAAGACGTTGACGTTTCGATACGGTTTGACGACAGTATTATCGAAGACCGCACGGCAGAACAGAAACGAGATATAGAACTGGTCTCCATGGGGCTGATGCTTCCTTGGGAATTCCGCATGAAGTATTACGGAGAAACCGAGGAAGACGCCCGAAAGCGTTGTAAGGAGGAATTGCAGTGAACGAAGAACTGAACAGACCTGAACCGATGTCGGTGGAAGAGATTTCGGCATTGCTCCCCGAGGGATATGCCTTAGTAGAAAAGGACGGCTGGATTCCCAGAGAGCAGGCAGAAGAACAACTGCGGGCAATGTCCTTTGATCGGCAGGTCGATCTGGAACTGACCCGGTGCGGTGCAAAAAGCCTGACCGCGGCGCGGGCATTATTGGATCTGAACCAACTGAGAGAAAACCCCGATGGGGTTGCCTCGGCGGTCGGTAAGATTCGGAAAGAGAACGATTGGCTCTTTCAACATCAATCCACCTTTTCCAGCGGGGCAACCTTGACTCCGCGCAGATCGGTGGATACGGAAACTATGACCGATGCGGAATATTATGCGTATCGGAAACAAATGAAAGGATAAGAAACGACTATGAATAACTTTTTGAACACCAAAAACATTGCCAGAGAGGCGCTTCCCATTTTGGAATCCAACCTGGTATTTCCCGCATTGATCCACACGGATTTTTCCGAAGATTTTTCCAAGCAGGGCGACACCATTCAGGTGCGGAAGCCTCCCATCTACAATGCATCTGAATTTGACGGAGAAATCAAAATTCAGGACATTGACGAAGGAAACGTTCTGGTAAAATTGGACAAGATCGCCGACGTGTCCGTAGAATTGACCGCAAAGGAAATGGCTTTGAATGCTGAAGATTTCACCAAGCAGGTCATCGAACCCGCTATGGTTGCGTTGGCAGAAAAGATCAACGCTGACGGTCTTTCCCTTTATACGGATATTCCCTACTATTGCGGGGAACCCGGCACGGCGCCCTCTTCGCTGTCTGACATTGCAACGGCGGCAAAATTCCTGAACGATCAAAAGGCACCCTTAACGGGCAGAAGCGGGGTATGGAACACCGAAGCCATCGCAAACTTCCAGGTTCTTCCCGCTTTGGTCAACGCTGAAAAGTGTGGCACTACCGACTCTCTGAGAGAAGGTTCCATCGGCCGCGTATTCGGGATCGACCACTATTTCTCTCAGCAAGTTCCCTACCACAAATCCGGCTTCTTCTCCACCGCAATGCAGGTTCTTGACTGCGATGAGAATGGCAATGCAACCTTTTACTCCGAAGATGGAGTTCTGGTCAAGGGTGATATTATTCAGACCCCAAACAACACTTATTTGGTTTTGGAAGGTGGCGAGAGCAGCGGCAGCGATTTTACCGCAAAAATTTCTCCGGCACTGGCAGAGAACGACTTTGGGACGTCGGTCACGATTCTCAAGAGCCATGCTGCAAACCTGATGTTCCACAAGAGTGCCTTTGGTTTTGTTACCCGTCCTCTGGAAGCAGCAAGAGGGGCAGACAGCTACGTTACTTCTTATAACGGTCTTTCCGTCCGTGTCACCATGGACTACAATATCGCTACAAAGAAGCAGACCCTTTCCATTGATACTCTCTATGGATTCAAGACCCTGTATCCCGAACTTGCAATTCGCGTTATGGGTTAACCGATCACAACACCAAATTCCGTGCCTCTCTATGGGGAGGCACGGAACGATAAGGAGGGGAACGAATGGAAGCCATTACAAAAACAGAATTTGAACTGACCCATGATTCTCAAGGAATTACGGAAAGCGAATTTGACCTACTTTCGCAGCTGGCGTTGGATCTAACCGACCTTCTCTGTTTCGGAAGAGAAAATCAAAACGAGAGTGCCGCCCGAAGAGCGATGAAAGAAATGATCACCTACTGGATCCAGCGAGGAGGGAGCACCGCCGTCAGTGGTCCTGTCAGCCCAAAAAGTGAACGGGTGGGAAACTATTCGGTAACGAACCGGGAAGAAGACCTGATTACCCTTCGGGGCGTGGCGGTCTCCCCTGCGGCACTGATTATTCTCGATGGGGCGGGGCTTCGCAACTGCAACCTGTAAAGGAGGGGTGGTATGACTGTTACCATTTTTAACCGATTGGGGGAAGATGAGCAGGGGAACGGAATATATAAGCCCAGTGTTTTCCGCAACGTTTATATCGAAACAAAACACGCGGCAAACCCGGTTTATTCCGGAGAACGGAACAACGACAACTTCCGACTTTACCTATTTACCAATCAGGGGTACGTCCCCAAAGAGGAATTTCTAAAATCTCCGGAAAACCATTGGACGTTAGAGCCGGGAGATCTGCTGGCGCTGGGAATTCATAACGAAATTCCGAAAAATCCGTTTCGGCTCAATACGATCAACATATTCTATGCAAAAGATAAGTTTCATCACTGGGAGGTGAGTGGCCGTGGACAGTTATTGGAATCGTGATTATCGGGATATTATCATTCGGTTTTTATCTCCCGTGACCGGAACGATTACCACGGAATATCTTTCCAACACCGACGGAAGCGTCGCCATTGAAGAGCTGAGAGGGGAACCGAATTTGGTCTCCTTTGTAGACGGAAGCCGAATTTCCCGCTACGACTTTAATCTTTACGTACGAACCAACGGACGGGATACCGCGTCTCGTAAAAAGGCGATAGACACCCTTTTGGCAGCGGCAAACAAATGCGCATCGGAGCGCCCTTTTGAGGGGGCGTATATCGAAATAACCGGATTTCCCTATTTGTTTAATCGGAACATGTCCGGAAATGAAGAATATAGAGCAGAATTTTCGTTGTTCTTTCAGACGGATAACGGGGGCAATCCTTTGATTCCACCGATAGCAACATTCTCTGAGGAGGCGAATACATGATCAAAAAAAGCGATGATCGGGTCTGGGTTTACAATGAATATACAAACGACTATTACTTACTCGGTGCCGGATTGACCCGATTGGAGGAGGTCTGCAAAACCGCTTTGCTGGAAACTCCGAATATTGATTCTCCTTTTTGCAAGAGAGAAATTCTGTATCACATCGGACAACTGGAATTTGAAGGATTCCGAACCGATGACCCTGCGCTGAATATTTTGTTAGCCTGTTACATGAAACGGGGAGAAACCGCCAGGGTCACCTTTGTCATTGTCAATCGAAAGGATCACATTTTCGACTCCGTGGCAAATGCCCGCAAAATTGAAGGATACGTTTGTATTGAGAACCCCGGCACAGGAGAAGGAATCCTTGGGTCGCGAATCAAAGGAAAAATCGTTTATGCAGATACTCCCCAGGAAGGAATGTTCGATGAAGAAAACAAATTTTTCGGTTGACGCTCCGGAATTTTTCAATCTACAAAAGACCGTGACGATCGAAGGAATTCACTACCCGATCCGATGGGATTTTTCTACGGCACTCCGGTTTATGGAATACGTTGATACGTCGGAAGAGGAAGATGATGAAATTTTCCTGCAAAAGGTTCTTGAACTATGGTATCCTCAAATCCCGGAGAACCGAGATGAGGCTTTGACCCAGGCCATTCGATTCTACTGCGGCGGGAATTTCCCGGAAGAAGGATATTATGCTCCCATTCTTCCGCCCCAAGGAGATCGAGAAGATATTTATCTTTATTTTTTAAACCAATACGGTATAAATTTAAATTGTGATACCGTTCATTGGTGGGTGTTCCGCAAATTACTGGAATATTACAAAAAAGGGAGGAAAAATCTATGGAAATAGAATCTACAATCAATCCCATAAAAGACGATCGGGAAAGAGAACCGTTGATTTTCCGTCGTCCGGAGCCCCGAGATGAAACCGATCGAATCGGAAGAGAGATCGTACGAAGAATGATTGAAGCAGGGGTGGTTGAACCTTGATTACGCTAACCATTGGTGGAATTGAGCAAACGAATGCGCTGGAAGAAGGATCCCTTTGCATTCGACACTACGGCGCTTTACGTTCGTCCTTTCGGGCAACCTTACATTTCCACTCCCTTCCTGAGAATTTTCCTAACGTCGGACAAGAGATCCGAATTTCGGAGGGAATAGACGTTCTTTGGGGTGGAATTTTGGTGGAAATAGAACAAATTTGCCATAGCACGGAAAGTTTTACTATGACCCTGCGAGGGCAAGGGTATGAACAAATTTTACAACGGTACTGTCTTCCGGGAATCCGCTTGACAGAAATGTCGCCCTCCGATGCAACCCGCCATATATTTTACAACTATCTGGATCCTCAAGACAAACTGCATTTGGGAGGCGTTGCAGAAGGGTTGACACAAAAGTACGCCTACCAATTTTGTCCTGCAAAAGCCTCTTCGGTTTTTGACCGTTTGGCAAAAGAGAACGGATTTGTCTGGTGGATCGATAAGGATAAAAACTTTTATATGCTTCCGCTTCTCCCCCGGGTTGAGCAAGATCTTTGCATTGATCTGACAGGGGAACAGGAAAATCGCTTGAAAGATATTCAAACGCTGATTTACCGTTCTTCTACGGCGGAATGTAAAAACACCCAATACGTTTATAATAAAGAATTAAACGTAGAGGGAAAATACACCAACAGTCGCCTGTTGGAGCAAATGAAAGACCGATACGGAAGTGGACAGTACGGAGCATCGGCAATGAACTCCGTCGTAACCAATCAGGAGGAGGCTCAAAGCGTGGCGCAACAAATGTTGCTTGGAAATCCCGGCATGGGAGAACTTGAATTCACCACGGACAATGACGCCTTCACTCCCGGACAAATCATTGACGTAATTGCACCGGTTTGCGGAATAAAACAAGTCGTGCAATTTTGCATTACGGAGATTCGCGCCGTCTATTTTTATAATCGTTTTCGCTATACTATCACCGCAAGAGAAACCGACTCGGGTCCCCTTTCAACGACGGCTTGGGAAGGAATTTTAGCAAGCGGAAGAACAAATTGAATTGAGGTGAATCCACGATGATCATCAAACAATATTTGCCTGTTCGGTTTTCCCGGGAAGGATATATTCCCGATCGAATTTATTTACAGTTTTTCGACGGAGACGAACAGATTTGTCAAACCCAACTTTCCGAACGAAACAAGACTGCCCACTATCACCTTTCCAAAGAGGGGACGGTAACGGCGTTGACCCCCATCTCCGGGGCGGCAAATCTGCTGGGGCCCCTCGGCGACCGACAGGGAATTCAGGGTTCCGTTTCTCCGGCACGGAGAGGAATTTTAATTCTGATCGAGGGCGCCGAACCATTGCTTTCGGAAGAACAACGCGAGCCGTTGATCCGCCTTTTGAAAGGAATTCAAAAAGAGGTACTGCGCATTTACGGAGAACGGTTTAACTTCTGTAGGGATACGGTACTTTGCGACAAAGATCTTCCCTTGGAAGATCTGCTTGACCGGGGGCTTTTTCAGGGAGAAGAAAAAACTCTGTTTCGGGTTCAAACCGGAAGTTACCGCAATCGCCGAGATGCGGAAGATAGCGTGGAACGTCTTCAGAGGGCGGGAATTGCAGCTTACATTACGGAGGTAAAATGTTCATAACACAATCAAACACGATCCATGGAGAGGAGGACGAAACATGATCTGGGAAACCATCATTACCGCCGCGGCGGTCGTCAGCGGACTTACGGTTCTGGGCACGGCGGCGATCAAAATCGTTCGATTCTGGCTGGATCAGAAAAGTCAAGATCGGGAGATCGATCACGTCAAAACCGAAATGGGGGTTATCTGCTATGGTGTTCTGGCTTGCCTGGACGGATTGAAGCAGATGGGCTGTGACGGCAACGTGACCCAGGCAAAAAACGATCTGGAAAAATATCTAAATAAAACGGCACACGAATAAGAAAGGAGAATCGACCATGAAAGAATGGCTTTATCGGGCGTTGCGCACCTTTGGACAGGCAATGCTCGGTTATCTGGCGGCAAATCTGTTGGCAGTGATTACCCAAACCGACGTCAGCGACCCTACGGGGTTTGCAAATACCCTGTTGGGATTGTTTGCCGCTGCGGTGGCTGCCGGACTTGCGGCAGTCATGAACTGGGGAAAAAAGGAGGAACCCACCGATGACCAATAAGGAATTCGTAGAAAAATTGCTGGATATTGCAAAGAATTATGCCACCGTCTATATGATGGGAACCTTCGGAGCACCGGTCAGCGAAAAATTGATTTCCCAAAAGGTAAATCAATATCCTCAAAATTATTCTGCCGGGCGGCAGGGACTTCTTCGGGGAAAAATTCCCGATGCTCCCTGGGCTTTTGATTGCGTGGGCTTGATCAAAGGGATTCTGTGGGGTTGGACGGCAGACCGTTCCAAATCCTTCGGGGGAGCAAAATACCGTTCCAACGACGTGCCGGACATCAACGCAAACACCATGGCAAAGCGATGCTTACAACGAAGCGAAACCATGGAACAGATTTTGCCCGGAGAAGCGGTTTATATGAACGGACACATCGGCGTTTACGTAGGAAACGGCAAGGTGGTAGAATCCACTCTGACCGGAAGATACGACGGCGTTGTGATTACCGATCTCGCTTACCGCAAATGGCAGGGACACGGGAAATTGCCCTGGATCACCTATGAAACGGAAAAAATTTCCCAACCGGAAGAACCGAAAAAAGAACCCCCGAAGGTGGGGGATCTGGTGACTTTTGCAGGGGGAAAACATTACGTATCTTCCAGCGGTAGTTTGGGGTATAAAGCAAAACCCGGCCCCGCAAGAGTGACCCGCTATCTGCCCGGGCGAAAACACCCTTATCATCTGATTCATACCGACAGAACTTCCAACGTCTACGGGTGGGTCGATGAAGACACGGTTTCCAAATAAAAAACACCGCAGGTTCAGAAATGAATCTGCGGTACTTTTCTTGACAAAGAGCAAAAAAAGAGGTATAATAAGGGAAAGGGGAAGATATATCATGGAATATACGTTAATTCGTTCCAAGCGCCGAACCGTGGCGTTGGAAGTCAGACCGGATCTGACGGTAATTTTACGAGCGCCGATGAAGATGCCGAACAAAGAAATTGAGGAGTTCTTGGAAAAGCATCGGGATTGGTTGCACCGGGCATTGAAGCAAACGGCAGAACGAAAAAACAGAACCGAAGAAACAGAACTTCGGGAAAAAGAATTGAGACAAGAGGCAAAATCCTATCTTCCCTCACGCACCGCTCAATGGGCGGAAACCATGGGGGTATCCCCTACCGGAGTCCGTATTACCTCGGCAAAGACCCGTTTTGGCTCTTGCAGTCCAAAAAACCGAATCTGTTATTCCTGGCGTTTGATGGCATATCCCAAAGAAGCGATCGATTACGTTATCGTCCATGAATTAGCCCACATTTTGCAAAAAAACCATTCGGCAAAGTTTTATGCCGTGGTTAAAACTTATCTTCCGGATTGGAAAGAACGCCAAACGTTGTTGCGAAAATAACTTATATAACAAAACTGACACCGTAATAAAACGATGTCAGTTTATTTTTCATATGTAATTATTGCACGGTCTTTTTACGGCAAGCGTCACAAAGAATACGAACGGTGAGGTCGTAAGATTCTACCGGAGAACCGAGAATCTGCTCCAACTGTTCCGTCAAATCGGGAACGGGAACGTCGTACACCTCGCCGCAATGGGTACAAAGACAATGGTGGTGGGGGTAGACCGTCCGATCAAAATGGTCGGGCTGACCGGGCATTTCGATGCGTAAAATCTCCCCTGCTTCACTCATCAATCCGAGATTGCGATATACCGTGCCCATGGCAATGGACGGAAGAACCTGTTTTGCTTCCAGATAGATCTGCTCTGCCGTCATGTGACGCATGGAATTTTGAATCACGTCAAAAATAATTCTGCGTTGCTGTGTCATAGGCGACTTCCTTTCCGAAAGAGATTAAAGATTAAGAACAATTCCTATTATTTATATTATATCATATCTCTTGCGGATTGTCAAGGGGGAAGTTAAAATTTTAAAATTCGTTCCAAATCTTCCGTCGAAAGTTGAGGAAATGGAATAGGAGTAGGCGGCGGAGTGGGGTAATCCCCCAAGGGACGCTCTAAAATCGCCACATCACACCATTGACCGCATTTAAATCCGCATTTTTTCTGGACTCCGACAACGCGAAAGGCAAAGCGGTTGTGGAGTTTTTCACTTTGGGGATTGGGATAAGAGAGAACGGAGCAAACGTTTTGATACCCTTGCAAGCGAAGAATATCCAGCAAAGCGGCGTACAGATGAGTACCGATCCCATTTCCCTGATACCCCTGACGAACGTAGACCGACAGTTCCGGTGTCCAGAAAAAGCCCGCTCGGGAACGATAAGGAGAGGCATAAGAATAGCCTAAAATTTTGCCGTCTGCTTCTGCCACAAGGTAAGGATATTGGGTCAAAATTTCTTCCACCCGACAACGGAATTCTTCCGAAGTGGGAACGACCGTTTCAAAGGTCACGGCAGTGGATTCCACGTAGGGGCGATAAACATCGAGAATCTTATCGGAATCCAAGGGAGTAGCGACGCGATATGTAATTACTCCGAGCATAGTAGCACCTCTCTTTCTGTTTTCTATTATAATACAAAACAAGATAAATGTCAAGAATTGTAAAAAAATTCCTCTTGGAGAATAGAGTTTTTCCAAGAGGATTTTTATTTTATTCTTCTTTTTCCTTCTTCAAAAGTTTTGTGATAAATTCGCAAATAAAATAATAGAACGGAATGGTCAGGAACAAGATCCACATGGGGTGCCAAAGTCCGTATTCAAATCCAAGCCACAAATACGCCAAAGTTACGGCAACGGGGAAGGCAAACTCGTCTGCCTTTTTGGAAAAAATCGAATCCACCAAAGAATAGTAAATGGGTATCAGCAAAAAGACCAACCAGCCGTATGCCCAACCTCCGCAAATATCCATAAACCCGAAGATCAGATAAGCGACCGCAGTCAACACCGGGAAGGGGAACGCCTTAAAAAATCGGTGCGCGGGAGTCTTCGCAGGGGCAGAAGAAAGTTTGATCTCTGCAGAAAGACCGTGTTCGCCGTCTTCCTCGTATTCTTCCTCATCTTCATTCTCGTCAACGTGAATAAAGTGTTTCGTTCCCCTGTCCTGAATCACGACGGTCTTATTTCCCTTTTTGATCGTAACGATTTCGGAATCAGTCGCCTGTTTCGGGGTCTTTCCCAGAACCAATTCGTCCAGCGAAACACCGTAAAGATTCGCAAGGGCAATAAGATTATCGGTATCGGGAGAGGCTTCCACCCGTTCCCATTTGGAGACCGCTTGTCGGGAAACACCGATTTTTTCCGCCACGTCTTCTTGGGAAAGATTGTGTTTTTTTCGATATTCCACCAAACGGTTTGCAATTTCAAGAGTCATAGTATTTTTTCCTTTCCGGTATTTTTCATGGCATTATCATACCATAAAAGCCGGTTGCACGCCATACATTCGGGATTTCATCGCCGCAACTATTGGTTTCCCCCGAAAATATACTCAATCGGCGTACCCTTTTTCTTTTTTCCACTGTAAGAAATCTTCGTAACCGCCGGCGTAATCCAGAACCCCGTCGGGACGGATCTCAATAATGCGGTCTGCGACGGTATTGATCATTTCATAGTCATGGGTGGTAAACATCATGCCGCCCTTGAATGCTTTCAATCCGTCGTTAACGGCGGTAATGGATTCCAAATCCAAATGATCGGTAGGCTGGTCGAGGATCAGAAAATTGCTTCCAAACATCATCATGCGAGAGAACATACAACGAACCTTTTCGCCCCCGGACAAAACGTGAACCGGCTTGTAGACCGCGTCCCCGGAAAAAAGCATACGACCCAAAAATCCCCGGAGATAACTTTCGGTCTGGTCTTTGGAATACTGCCGCATCCAATCAATGATACTGTCGTTGCAATCGTCAAAATATTTGGTATTGTCGTGGGGGAAGTAAGAAGTGGTAATAGACTGCCCCCATTTGAATTCGCCACCGTCGGAGGTGTCTTCTTCCATCAGAATCCGGAAAAGAGAGGTAATTGCCAACTCGTTGCCCAAAAGTGCTACCTTTTCATTTCGATTCAAGGTAAAGGACAGATTTTCAAAAAGAGGTTGTCCGTTGAGAAACTTGGAAAGGCCGGTGACTTCCAGAATATCTTTCCCGGCCTCCCGATCGGCTTCAAACCCAATAAAAGGATAACGCCTCGAAGAAGCGGGAATCTCTTCCACTGTCAATTTATCCAACAACTTACGGCGGGAGGTCGCCTGCCGGGATTTGGATTTGTTGGCGGAAAAGCGAGAGATAAATTCCTGCAATTCTCGAATTTTTTCTTCGTTCTTTTTATTCTGTTGCTTGATCAGTCGTTGCATCAACTGGGAAGATTCGTACCAAAATTCATAGTTCCCCACGTACATTTTGATGCCCGAAAAGTCAATATCCACGATATTGGTACAGACGTCATTCAAAAAGTGGCGGTCATGGGACACGACGAGAACGGTACCAAAATAGTCGCTCAAAAAATCCTCTAACCACATCACCGCGTCAATATCCAGACCGTTGGTCGGTTCGTCCAAAAGAATAATATCGGGGTTTCCGAACAACGCCTGGGCGAGCAAAACTTTAATTTTTTCGCTTTCCTTCAGATCCGCCATGGTAGAATAAAGAAGATCTTCACTCAACCCCAGCCCTTGAATTAACCGGGAGGCATCGGATTCCGCTTCCCAACCGTTCATTTCCGCAAAAATTCCTTCCAATTCCGAGGCACGGACTCCATCTTCGTCGGAAAAATCTTCCTTCATGTACAAGGCGTCTTTTTCTTTCATTATCTCATACAACTTAGGGTTTCCCATAATGACGGTATCGAGAACGGTATAAGAATCATAGGCAAAGTGATCCTGTTTCAACACCGAAAGACGGGTATCGGGTGCGATGGAAACCGAGCCGGAAGAAGGTTCCAACTCTCCACACAAAATCCGCAAAAAGGTGGACTTTCCGGCACCGTTGGCACCGATGACTCCATAACAGTTTCCGGGGGTAAATTGCAGGTCTACGTGTTTGAACAACAACTGACCTCCGAAATTAAAACTCAAATCGTTGACGTTGATCATATCTGAAACTCCTTAAAATAATCGTAAATCGCTTGCTTCGTTGCGGCAAAGGAGCCCTGAAGCATGGTATCACTTCCACCGCCTCGGCCGGACAATACGGCGTTGATCTCTTTGGCTTTTTCCCGCAAACCGGGAGTGGACGAGATAAGAACGTAGCGGTAACCGTCGGCATCATTTCCGGAAAGAGAAACAAATACGCCGGTGCATTTTTTCACACCTTCATTGGCGGCGGCGCGCAGAGTATCCGAGTCGGCATCGGGGAGCAAAAAACAGAGATTCCCTTCACAAAAAGAAATTTGATTCAATTTTAAAAGGGCATTTTCCTTTAACAAAAGACTATGACAGCGACGCAAATCGGCATACTCTTGATGCAGCTTTTCTGCCGCCGGGGAAATTTGTCCGCGGGGAGCGGAAAACAAGGCGGAAAGGAATTTTTCATCTTGACGAAGAGTGCAATATTCATCGTAGGCATCTTTTCCGCAACGGACGGTAAGGCGGGTGCCCCCCTTCCAACGAATGGCATCAACAATATAAATCCCACCGATTTCTCCGGTGCGTTTTACGTGAGGCGCACAACAAGCACACACGTCGACGCCTTCCACGGTAACGATGCGGATCGCTTCGGTCAATTCTTTTTTACTGCGATATTCCAAGGTTTTTAATTCTTCCGACGAAGGATAACGACAGGTAATCTCGCGATTTTCCCACACCGTACGATTGGAGATCGCCTCAATATTCCGAAGATCTTCAGGGGTAAATTCACCGTTGTAGTCCATGGTCATTTCCCGGTCAGACAAATGAAATCCTACGTTTTCGTATCCAAACAACCGATGAACGATCCCCGAAACGACATGCTCGCCGGAATGGTTTTGCATCCGGCGAAAACGTTCGTCCCAATCCAAAACACCTTCTACGGTGCTTCCGACAGAAAGGGGAGCGAGGGTTTGATGATAGATTTTCCCGTCTCGAATCTGCGTATCGGTCACGGGAACTCCACCTAAGGCACCAATGTCTCCATATTGCCCGCCCCCTTCGGGGAAAAAGGCGGTGCGGTCGAGGATCACCTCATACCCGTCTTCCGATGAAATACATTCCAAAACCGTGGCGGAAAAAGACTTCAGATAAGGGTCGGTATCATATAATTTTTCGGTCATTGCAACCTCACTTGTTTTTTTCGATGAGATAAAGAAAGGGACAGTCGGGGGCATTGACGATGCGAAGACAGGAAACGCTGAATTGTTTTTGAGGCAAAGAAGACAACGTTTCTTGCAACAATTCCCCTTCCAGTCTCCCCTCCTCATGTCCGGGATAAACGGCAACCAAAAGCCCACCCTTCGGTGCAAGAAGGGAAAGGGAGGTTTTCACCGCCGGCAAGGTAGTCTCCCGCAAGGTGGTGACCGACTTATCCCCGCCGGGCAGAAATCCAAGATTAAAGATTCCGGCACAAATGGGAGATTTTACGTACTGCAACACGTTGTGATGAGAATCACAAATCAAGGTATAGTTCTCAAAAGGGGCTTCTGCTTTCATACGCTCTGCGGTGCGGGCGACCGCCTGCTCTTGAATATCAAAGGCGTATACTGTTCCGCGCTCCCCTACCTGTTGCGACAACCAAAGCGTATCGTTTCCGTTCCCCATAGTAAAATCCACGGCAACCCCGCCGGGAACCACGTGAGGCAACAAAAATTCTTTTCCGGTTTGACGAAGATTAAGCATTACTTTTTTCTCCCGGTCAAAAATCCAATTGCCCAGTTGGCATCTACCACTTCCGGAGAAGGCTCGGGAAATTCAAATTTCGATGCAGCTTCCGCAAAGGCTTCTTTCGAGATCTTCGCCGTCAGATCTCCGTCGGGGCAGAGAAACAAAAATCCGTATTCTTCCTTATCCGGAAAAAACAGGACGTCGTTCAACGTTTTGTTCGGGTGAGAACGGCGAATTTCCTCCGCCAAATATAATTTCACGATTTCCACCGCCCGATCGTCCAATCCGGCGGTAAAAATCTCAACTTTTTCACATAACCGGGACGGAACGTTGACGTAACGACGGCGGATTGATGCAGTTTTTCCAAAAGCGGATAACGCCGACAGAGCCTCGTCCATCGCCTGAACTTCCTCATCTGCGGTAATGTTGCAAACCGCAACGGTACGATTTTCGTCCACCCATAGAAGATAATGATTACAACGCATTTCTGCCCCACAATGGGAACAACGGAAGGTAAACAAACTTCCGTCCGCCAAATTTGCCTCCAGATCCTCCGGGCGGCTTCGATCCACCTGAGTAATCACCCGGGCAGAAAATTCCTTTCCACAAGAGGTACAGGTCAAATTTCTCCGTTCCGAACGCATAGCAAAAATTCCCTTTCTTCGTTATGTTTAATTATTATAACATAAAATACAGAAAAAAGCAAGAGGGTATCTTTCAGGGCAGAATTATGAAAAAACAAAGAGAAAACAGAAAATTTTTGAGGAAAATACCCATTTGAAATCTTTTGAAAAATGTGGTATAATTATAGTGTAAAATTGTCGTTTTTCTTCCCCAAAGGAGAGTGTATCATGTTTCAAAAGGGAGAGCACGTTATTTACAAAAACAACGGCGTATGTCTTGTAGAAGACATTCGTCCCCTATCATTCGGCACGGCACAAAGAGAATATTACATATTGCGTCCGTTGAACAACGAAGGCACCGTTTACGTGCCCGTCGACGGCGGAGAAAACGCCCCAAAGCCGAAAAAGATTCCCACCCGAGAGGAAATCGACGGGTTGATCTATCAAGCGGAACACTCAGATTTGAAATGGATCGAAAACAGTAAAATGCGCATCGTCGCCTTTGATAAATTACTTTCGTCCGGAGATCGGGCTTCCATTTTGTGGCTCTTAAAAATGCTGAGTGCAAAGAAGGAAGAAGATGCCGCCCGGAACAAAAAATTATGCGCAAACGAGGAACGAATCCTTGCTACGGCAGAAAAAATTATTATCGAAGAATTCGCCTTTGCACTGCAATTACCCAAGCAAAAAATCGTTCCTTATATTCTCCAGAAAATTGAAAAGAAATAAACACAAAGAGGATGATGAAAACATCATCCTCTTCCCTTTTATTTCGTACCCGTAGAACCGAATCCGCCGACACCCCGATCGGTATCGGAAAGATCGGAAACTTCATCAAATTCAACCCGAAGAAAGGGCGTTATGACCAATTGAGCGATTCGCTCCCCGGCGTCAATCTTCTGAACTTCTCCGGAATGATTGTACAGAGAAACCATGATCTCACCCCGATAATCGGCGTCAATTACGCCCACCTTGTTGGCAGGGGCAAGCCCCCGTTTGGTAGCAAGTCCGCTTCGGGCATAGATCAATCCGGCATACCCCTCGGGAATTTCCATGGCAATTCCGGTATGGATCAAAAGCGTCTGTCCCGGTTGCAACTCAGCCCCTGTAAGAGCGTACAAATCTGCCCCGGCGGCGGATTGCGAACCATAAGTGGGCATCTGAGCGTTGGAATCAAGTTTTTTAAAGCGTACGTGAACTGCCATATTCTTTCCCCTTTTCTATTTTGATACCTATATTATAGCAAATTTTTCGCCTCAATGCAAGGAAAAAAGTGTTACATTATAAAAATATTGATAAGAAAGAACCGCCCGTAAAAGGCGGTTCTTTTCGACAAACTGAGCCCTCAGCAAAAGCTGAGGGCTTAAAACCATTGATATTACAAGTTGTAGTTAGGACAAACCACTTCAGATAACAAGTAAAATACATCAAAAAAGGAATTAACATAATATTAAATATGATTGACAGTTCAACTACAGTTTCACCCCTTACTTTCAATAAAATCCATAACCAAATTCCAATCTTTTCTGCTAAAAAAGTGTGTTCCTGCACGCAGGTGATACCCGATCCTACCGTCATGGAAGGTGTCGCCTACCTTGGGCAAGCGATCCTCTCCGATCAAGCCATCAAGCCCAAGACGACGGTAAGCAACGGTGGCGGCAACGCAGCAAAGCATTTCCGAATTGGGATCCGCCCAGTCATCTTGCTCCGCACTTGAAACGTACAAAAAACGCGGCGCGATCGCACTCAGCAAAAAATGCTGGTCGAAAGGCATTTCCTTTTCATTATTGGCATAGCGCCTATAATTATCGCAATACCAATACGGAAACATTCGCATACTGTCTGCCACATTTTCTCCGATTTTCCCGTGCGTGATTGCCGCACCGTTGCACCCCGAATCATTGGAAAATACAAACTTAAATCTCTCATCCGTAGCACCACACAAAAGTGCCGTTTTTCCAAGCCGAGAGTGCCCACACACAACAGAACGTGTTTTATCCAGTAACACGTTATTTTCAGCATAGTCCATCACTCTCTGACAAGCCCACGCCCAAAAGGCAATTTTGCCGGGTGAATGCGCATCCTTGGGATAACGTTGATAATACAGCCCGCAAAGTCCGTCATTAAAATCCGGCGTGTCGTTGCTGATATCCTCATAGCAGAAAGATAACACCGCATAACCGCGATCAAGAATCTCCTCGGTAGGCATATATTTATCGGGGACATTCGGTCTAAAATTAACATGAACAAAAAACGGGAACGGTCCCTTTCCCACGGGGATAACCGCCGTCACAGGAAAGGTAAAGCAATCCTCGCCCCAATAAGAGGTGATCTTGATGCGTTTTTGAATGGCAATACCCCCAAAATCACTGTAAGAGCGACCCTCCACCCATTTCACACAATCGGGCGCAGGCGGTAGATGTCCATATACCTCAAGCTGCATGATCTCCAACATCTGCTTCCGTTCCAAGAGCGGCGGAATGCCACGCTGATCCAAACATTCCTGAAGAAACTTATATTCTTTCATAGCATTTTCCCTTCATATACACTATAATATCTTCAATCAAACAATGCACAATATCAATTTTATTATCATTCATATAAATAGGAGAATAATACGCATCTGTGCATTCATCATAGCATATTTTTCTGTCCTTGTCAAGGCTTTCAGAGATTTTTTTCAAATATTCGATAATCGTTTTTATGAAACGAGATCAACAGAGTCGGAGGCGTATTTTTCATCAATTATTCATCAGCGAAGCGACTTCATCCTTCATTATTCATTCAAAATCCGCTTGTAGTAGTAAATGAATAATGAAAAGTGAACAATACAAACAAAAATCCGCCTTCTTACGAAAGCGGATTTTGTTTGGTGCACCTTCAGGGACTCGAACCCGGGACCCACTGATTAAGAGTCAGTTGCTCTACCAACTGAGCTAAAGGTGCATATAAAATTAAGAGAAAGAGAATGTCGGCATCGCCCTATTTTCCCGGGCCGTCTCCAGCCAAGTATTTTCAGCACCTAAGAGCTTAACTACCGTGTTCGGAATGGGAACGGGTGGAACCTCTTCGTCATAGACACCGACTATTCTCTTTAAAGAA
>JAZUMQ010000028.1:0-26087 GCA_045603745.1 Eubacteriales bacterium
ACTGAACAGATACATTCATTACTATAATCACGACCGGATTTCCTTGAGACTAAAAGGAATGAGTCCGGTACAGTACCGGACTCATTCAACAGCAATCTAACTTGATATAATTTTGTCTAAACTTTGGGGGTCACTTCAAAATTCAGTGCTTTATTGTTCTTGCATATTTTCCTTCGCAAGATTGCGAGGACAATTTTTTCTTGGAAACAATCTATCCGGAAGGGCTGGAAACTGTTCCTCAGCGGTTTGCTATTTGCCAGCGGAACGAATGGATTTTGTCTCGGTCAGATATTATAATTACACACGTTCTTTCTCCTGTGGGCAACTCTTATAAATTGAAAGTAAAAGCAGAGAAAAAAGGGAAAAGAGTAATCAATCTTACGGAATGGAAGGGTCGGGATTGAGCCGACCCTTTTTGCACTTTATTTATGCCGCCGATTGAAGCATATTTTCGATGAAAATTCCGTAGCCCGAGGTCGGATCGTTGATCAAAACGTGGGTGACGGCGCCTACCAATTTGCCGTTTTGCAAAATGGGGGAACCGGACATTCCCTGAACGATACCGCCGGTTTGTTCTAACAATGCCGGGTCGGTGACCCGAATGAGCATATTTTTCGTCGGTCCTCCGAAAGCGCGGTAAATGCGGACGATTTCAATGGCGTATTCTTCGATTCCGTCGCCGTCTACGGTACATCGGATCACGGCGCTTCCTTCCCGGACTTCACTTTTGGACGCGATGGGGATCGTTTCTCGATCTTTAAGTCGACCGGCGTCCAGTTGTCCGAAAAGTCCGGTTTCGCAATTTTTTACGCAACGACCCAAGGTGGGAGAGCCGAACATTCCCTGCAATTCTCCGGGAGTGCCGCAAACGCCTTTTCGCAAGTTTGTGATCTCCGCTGGGTATAAATCCCCTTTCCCGACACAAAATAAGGTATCGGTATCCGGGTCGGAGATCCCGTGACCCAGGCAGCCGTATTCGCCGGTGTCGGGGATCACGTAGGTCAACGTTCCGATGCCGGCGGTGGAATCTTTGATCAAGATTCCGATCTGCCAGGTTCCGTCATCGCTTTTTCTGGGACAGACGGTGGTTTCACATTCCTTATTCCCACGAACGTAGCGCAACGTTGCGGCGTTTCCTCCGATTTGATTCAGTGCCGCGGTCATGGTCTCGTTTGCGCTGATTTTCATTTCGCCGATTTTTACGATTCGATCGCCCCGCTTCAATCCTGCTGTCCGTGCCGGATTATCGTTATTTTCATCGGTAAAACCAAGGACGATGACGCCGTCAGAGGTGAGCCGCACCGCCACTGCGTCGCCGCCGGGAATTACTTCGGTCACTGTCGAAAAATCGGTTTTTGTCGCCGGAAGCGACAGGAATTCCGATTTTGGAAAAACCTCCGAGGTCATTGCCGCCGCCAGGGTGGATTTTGCGCTTCCTCCCGGAATCTGCGCCAACAGGAAAATTGTCGCCAGTGCCGTTGCAAAAAAACGGAATTTTTGCATATAATAATATATGCCGCGTTTGTGCTGCATTGGTATCTTCTCCTTTCCGAAAAGATAAGACCATCATTTTTTTGATGAATCTTTCCCTATCATTTTCCCTCGCGAAAAATCAAATATCCCGTTCAGAATTTGCATTCCGAGGGGAAATCAGGAAGGAGAAAAAAGCCGAATTCGGTTTCAAATCGTGCAATATTACAGAAAACCGAGAAATTGAGAAGGATTTTTTGTGTTATTTTTTGATTGACATTTTTTAATTTTCGTTGTATAATATATTTGTCGATATATAATGAAAGAAAGTATCTTTGTAGAACCTATTAAAATTCATTATCGAATACAGGAGAAACGAAAATGCTGAGTAAAACTGTAAAAGTGACCAATCCCGTAGGGCTGCATGCCCGTCCCGCTACCTACTTCACCCAGAAGGCGAATGAATACAAATCTTCCGTCTCCGTGGAGAAGGACGATCGCCGTGTGAACGCCAAATCTTTGTTGGGAATTCTTTCTTTGGGTATTACCAAGGATACGGAAATTCAGGTGATCGCCAACGGTCCCGATGAGCAGGAAGCCATTGATGGACTCGTCGCTCTGATTCAGAGCAATTTCGTCATGGAATAATGACCCGCGCCGAATTATTAAAAAAAGCAAATGAATTACCGGATTCTCCCGGGGTGTATACCATGTATGACACCTCGGGGGAAGTCATATACGTGGGAAAAGCGGTCAAGCTTTGCAATCGGGTCTCGTCCTATTTTCGCAATATTCCTCACGAGCCGAAAGTGGAGCGTATGATCGAGCACGTAGATCATTTTTCGGTAATTTTGTGCGAAAACGAATTGGACGCGTTGATCACCGAGTGTAGCCTGATCAAGCGGCATAACCCTTTTTACAACATCAAGTTGAAAGATGGTCACGGTTACCCCTTTATCTGTGTTTCCTTGGTGGACGGTTGTCCAAGAGTCAAGACCGAGTACTCCCGCCCGTCCGGGGCGAGATGCTTCGGCCCTTTTGCTTATCTGCAAAATGTATCCCTGATTGTGGGGTTGCTCAATTCTGCCTATAAATTGCCTTCTTGCAATTACAAATCTCGCTCCAAACCTTGTTTGGAATACGACATGGGGCGGTGCAACGGATTTTGCGCCGGAAAAGCCGATACAGAAGAGATGAAAAAGGCTTACGATTCCATCTGCGCCATATTGGAAGGAAAGACCGACGCGATTGAGGTGGAACTGACCGCTGAAATGGAAAAAGCCGCAGAACGGCTGGATTTTGAAGAGGCGGCGCTTCTTCGGGATCGGCGGAAAGCTTTGGGCATGATCTCCAAAAAACAACGGCCGGTGATCTCTCAAAACCGCCACGCCGATTATTTCGGCTATCGCACCGGGGAAGACCGTTGCTGTATTTTTTTGTTGCGGTTGCGCAACGGATACGTGGTGGGAGAACGGTGCGACGTCTTTGAAGAACCTTTTACTCCCGACTTGTTGCGCCAATATTTGGAGCGTTTCTATACGGAAGATACGCTGCCTCCCGGAAAAATTTATTTGCCTCAAGAATACGAATGGACGCCCCTTTTGAATCAATGGTTAAAAGGGAAGATCACCGTTCCCACCTACGAGCAGGATCTCCGTCTCCGTGCCCTTGCGGATCGCAACGCCGGGGAACGAATGTTGCAGTATGAAGGGAAAACTGCCCGGATTCAACGGCAATTGGACGCCTTTGCGGAATTTTCCGGTCTGCGGAAAGTGGGGTTGATGGAGGTTTACGACATCAGCCAGACCGCCGGCGCCGACGTGGTTTGTGGGAGTATTTCCGTTCGAGACGGAATTCCCGATCGGAAAAAGTATAAAAAATATCGGATTCGCCAGATCTTAGGGCGGGGCGATACGGATTATATGAAAGAAGCGGTGCAACGCCGTATTGCCCGTTATCAGGAAGGGGACGAAGGGTTTACTCCCTTGCCCGACGTGATTCTCTGCGACGGCGGATTGGCGCAAATTCATGCCGTGGAAGAGGTCTTGCAAGAAGCGGGCATCGTCCTTCCGGTTCTGGGGTTGAAAAAAGACAGTCGCCACCGGACGAAATCCTTGGTTTTTTCCGACGGTTCGGAAAAATTGCTGGCAACCTTTCCCGAAGTCTTCTCTTTTTGCGGACGGTTGCAAGAAGAAGTTCACCGAGTCGCCATTTCTTATCATAAAAATCTGCGGCAAAAGGCGATGCAACAATCTCAACTGGAATCCATTCCCGGGGTAGGGAACGCCAAAGCCAAAGCACTGTTTTTGCATTTTAAATCCATAGATAAGGTGCGCAAGGCCTCGAAAGAGGAATTGTGCGCCGTCAAGGGTATCAAGCCCGCCCTTGCGGATCGTATTCTGCAATGGTTTGAAGAAAATTGAATGAGAAAGTCAGGAAATTCTATGAATTATCAAGCATTTACCTGATCCATTATCCCGAAAGATTTGTGGAAAATAGACCCCAACCCGTGCTGTTCGTGTTCAACGGCGCCGGGAGCCGGGGATCGAATATTGCTCCGTGCATCAATATTTGCTCCGTCAAGTTGGGTGCTCCGAATTTTCCGGAATATCCCTTTGTAACGGGCTCCTCTTTGTGATGCGGAGAATTGATTTGACTTATTTGAGCCTCTGCAAGCATTGGTTCGCTTCATCGCCTCTCAGCCTTATGCCGATCGAAAGCGCATCTATATGATGGGCTCCAGTATGGGCGGTTACGCTACGTGGCAGTTGGCAATGAGTATGCCGGAATATTTCGCCGCCATCGTTCCTATTTGCGGGGGCGGAATGTATTGGGAGGCCGAACGGTTAACAAACGTTCCCGTCTGGGCGTTTCATGGCGGAAAAGATACGGTGGTTTTCCCGGAAGAATCTCAAAAAATGGTGGACGCCGTTAATCAATATGGTGGAAACGCTAAATTGACGATCTATTCAGAAAACGGACACGATGCCTGGACCGATACTTTTTCCAATCCGGAAGTGTATCGATGGTTTTTGTCCCATGAAAAGGAATCCGAGGCTCCCCTTTCCGACAATCTTCGGGATCCGGAAAAATTCGGTTAAAAGAAATCGGCAACGGAATTTTCCGTTGCCGTTCTTTTTGTAAAAAACTGTGCTGCGCGAAAGCACAGCACAAATCCCACAAGACCGTTATTTTGTTCGCCGTAACGCGGCGTTATGACTTCGTAAACCTGCTTGACAGCAGGGCGGGTAAAATCCACTCCCATGTTTTGTGCTTCCAACGTCCGCTGGGCAGAGGCGCGAAGGCAGTCTGCGGCGGGAGGCCTGCATCCCCGCATGGGAAGAGGGATTCCCTTAGTAAAGGTGTAGGTTTTAACTGAAAATCATAAAAATCGTATCCCGCAGGAAAAAAGCAAGAAAAGATTTCACTTGCCTTCCTATTATAATATGTGCGCGTACGTGCGATATAAAACAGGAAGTTTTGGGAAAGAATCGTTCTTAGTTGCCACAACCGCAGTCGCAGTCTTTGTGTCCGCAACCTTCGTTTCCGCAATCGCAACCTTCGTGACCGCAGCAGCCGTCTTCCGCTTCCAGTTCGTATTCTTCTGCCTTTTGATCGAACAGAGCGGCAACGGTGTTGAATTCGTCTTCGTCGTCTACGGTGACCAAAACGTCTTCGTCTCCGTCATCTTCCACACGAAGCATGATTACTTCCACTTCCTCTTCTTCACCGGCTTCTGCGGGAGTCAGAAGAACGTAGGTTTTGCCTTCGTGTTCTACGGCATCGATAATTTCAAAATTGACTTCGTTGCCTTCTTCGTCGGTCAGGGCGAGAATATCGTCTCTTTCTTCCATGGTTTGTATACCTCGTTTCGTTGAATTTTGTTTCTGTTTCTATTTTACACGAAAAACAAGGAAATGTCAACAGGAAAACAAGGGAAAAATCTGAATTTTTTAAGGAAGGGGAGAGAAATGGAAAAGTTTACAAAAAGTTCAATAGTTTTTTTGAAATTATGCTTGACACACGGCTCCGTGTGTGGTATAATAGCAGAGCATGGCAAAGTAGGCTATGATTCCGGAGGTTGCTGAAATCCGCATTTGGGCGGCAGGTAGTTCCGGAGGAGCCGTATCCGATTTCAAATTGGATGAAACCGAACTTAGTTGATGTAAGGCGAAGTCTTTACCTCTCAGCGCACGTTTCTGACGGATTGCGCGTGGCGCAGTCTGTTCGGTCGATTGGATCAGCTTGCCCTGATCCGATTTTTATGTCCGAACCATGAAACGCACGGCGCAGTGTTCGGTTTTTCATCGCCCAAGTCTGATCGGATAACTTGTCCGATCAAACTCTTCCCAAATACTTAAGGAGGCGAAAAGCTATGGCAACTGAAAAAATGAGAATCCGACTGAAGTCTTACGACCATCACCTGGTCGACCAGGCTTGTGAAAAGATCGTCGCTACCGCGACCCGCATGGGTGCAAAGGTTTCCGGACCTGTTCCCCTGCCCACGGAAAAGGAGATCATCACAATCCTGCGCGCTGTCCACAAATATAAGGACTCCCGCGAACAGTTCGAGACCCGCACTCATAAGCGCGTTATCGACATTCTCAAGCCCTCTCAGAAGGTCGTCGAAGCTCTCATGGGCATTGACCTTCCTGCAGGCGTCGAAATCGAAGTTAAACTTTAATTTCAATTCAGCCATGCGCGAGGAACCGATGACTTGCCTCAGATGAAAGAAGTCATTCCGTACCATTATATATGGTATACGGTCAAGTTGATCTCCCTTTCCGGGATCAACCAATAACCGAAAGGAGAAAAGTTAAAATGGAAAAAGGAATTATCGGCAGAAAGATCGGCATGACCCAACTGTTCACCGAAAACGGAAACGTCGTTCCCGTAACGGTTGTGGAAGCCGGCCCCTGCACCGTCATTCAGAAGAAGACGGTTGACAACGACGGCTACAACGCCGTTCAGCTGGGTTTTGAAGACATTCGTGAAAAACTGGTCGTCAAACCCCTCAAAGGTCATTACGACAAAGCGGAAGTCGCTTACAAGCGGGTTCTGAAAGAATTCAAACTGGACAACAGCGAATCCATGAACGTCGGCGACGTAGTCAAAGCTGACGTCTTCGCTACCGGCGACGTGGTTGACGTTACCGGCATCTCCAAGGGTAAAGGTTACCAAGGCACCATTAAGCGTCACAATTTTGCAAGACAGCCTATGAGCCACGGTACTTCCGGTTATCACAGACATCAGGGTTCTATGGGTGCAAACTCTACTCCTTCTAAAGTTATGAAGGGTAAGGGTATGCCCGGACACATGGGTAGCGAACAGGTTACCATTCAGAACCTGAGCGTTGTTAAGGTTGATGCAGAAAACAATCTCATCGCTATCAAGGGTGCCATTCCCGGCCCCAACGGTGGCTTGGTCGTTGTTAAGACCGCCATCAAGAAATAAGATAGGAGGAAAGTGAAATGAAAGTTAAGGTTTACGATATGCTCGGCAAAGAAGCCGGCGAAATGGAACTTTCCGACAGCATTTTCGGTGCTCAGATCAACGTTCTTCTGATGCACGAAATGGTGAAGAACTATCTGGCGAATCAGCGTCACGGCACTCAGTCCACCCTGACCCGTTCCGAAGTCAGCGGCGGCGGCAAGAAGCCTTGGCGTCAGAAGGGAACCGGCCGTGCCCGTCAGGGTTCTACCCGTTCTCCTCAGTGGACCCACGGCGGTATCGCTCTCGGTCCCAAGCCCCGCAAGTACAGATATTCTGTCAACAAGAAGGCTAAGAGAGTCGCTATGAAGTCTGCTCTCTCCGCAAAAGTCGCAGAAGGCAATCTGATCGTTCTTGATACCCTGGCATTTGATGAAATCAAGACCAAGAACATGGTTAATGTTCTGAAGGCTCTGAACGTAACGGAAAAGGCTCTGGTCGTTATGCCCACTCCCGATGCCGTCGTCATCAAATCCGCCCGCAATATCGAAGGCGTGAAGACCGCTTGCGTCAATACTCTGAACGTTTACGACATTGTCAAACACGACAAGTTCGTTATTACCAAAGAGGCTGTCAACAAAGTTGAGGAGGTGTACAACTGATGAAATTCGCACAAGATATCATCCTCACTCCCGTAATCACCGAGAACAGTATGGATCTGGCACGGAATCAGAAAAAGTACACGTTCAAGGTCGCTAAGGACGCTAACAAAATCGAAATCGCAAACGCAGTCGAAGAACTGTTCAAGGTCAAGGTTGAAGCGGTCAACGTCATCAACTGCGACGGCAAAATGAAGAGAATGGGTTACACCCGCGGTACTACCGCTTCCTTCAAGAAAGCCATCGTTACCCTGACCAAAGACTCCAAGACCATCGAATTCTTCGACGGTTTGATGTAAGAGGAGGGTGACAAGAATGCCTACCAGAAGATTTAAACCGACAACTCCCTCTCGGAGAACTATGGTTGTTTCCACCTTCGAGGAAATCACCTGCACAAAGCCGGAACGCTCTCTTCTCACTTCTCTGAAGAAATATTCCGGTCGTAACAGCTACGGTCGCATCACCGTTCGTCATCGCGGCGGCGGAAACCGTAGAAAGTACAGAATCATCGACTTTAAGAGAAACACTGTTGACGCTGCTGCTCAGGTTCTGACCATTGAATACGATCCGAACCGCACCGCTAACATTGCTCTCGTTCAGTATGAAGACGGCACCAAAGCTTACGTTTTGGCTCCTCAGAACCTGAAAGTCGGCGATACCATTTACTCCGGCGCTTCCGCTGACATCAAAGTCGGGAACTGCCTGCCCCTGGAGAATATCCCCACGGGTACCTATATTCACAACATTGAACTCCACCCCGGTAAGGGCGCTCAGATGGTTCGTTCCGCCGGTGCCGGCGCTCAGCTGATGGCTAAGGAAAACGGCTACGCTCAGGTTCGCCTTCCTTCCGGTGAAGTTCGCCTCGTGTCTCTGCGTTGCAAGGCTACCATTGGTACCGTCGGCAATCAGGATCACGAAAACATTAACCTCGGTAAAGCCGGTAAGAAACGTCACATGGGCATCCGTCCTACCGTTCGCGGTTCTGTTATGAACCCCTGCGATCACCCCCACGGTGGTGGTGAAGGCCGCGCTCCCATCGGTCGTTCCGGTCCTGTTACTCCTTGGGGTAAACCCGCTCTGGGCTACAAGACCCGCAAGAAGAAGAACAAGTCCGATAAGTTCATCGTAAAACGCAGAAATGCGAAATAATGGAGGTGTGACAGATGGGCAGAAGTGTTAAAAAAGGACCTTACGTCGAAGCGTCTCTGATGAAGAAAGTTCTCGACATGAATGAAAAAGGTGAAAAGAGAGTTGTGAAGACCTGGTCTCGCGCCTCCACCATTTTCCCTGACTTCGTTGGCCACACCTTTGCGGTTCACGATGGCAGAAAGCACGTTCCCGTTTACGTTACCGAAGACATGGTTGGTCACAAGTTGGGCGAATTCGCTCCTACTCGTACCTTCAAAGGTCACTCCGGTTCCAAAGCGTCGAACACATCGAAATAACGGAGGTTACTGAAATAATATGGAAGCAAGAGCTTATTTGAGAGGTCTCCGTATCACCCCCAGAAAGGTCAAGATCGTTCTGGACCTGATCCGGAATAAACCCCTTGGGACCGCTGCTGCGATCCTCACCCATACGCCTAAGGCTGCCAGCGCTCCTTGTCTGAAGCTGCTCAAGTCTGCAGCTGCCAACGCGGAAAACAACCATGGTATGGACGTTTCCAAGTTGTACGTTAAGGAATGCTACGTGGGCCCCGGCCCCACCATGAAGCGGATGATGCCCCGTGGGCGTGGTTCCGCCGATACTATCCTCAAGAGAACGTCTCAGGTTACCATCGTTCTCGCTGAGAAAGAATAAGGGAGGGTCAATATGGGACAAAAAGTTAATCCTCACGGTCTCCGTGTAGGCGTCATCAAAGATTGGGATTCTCGTTGGTTCGTCCGTGACGAAGATTTCGGCGACCTGGTCGTTGAAGACGATAAAATCAGAAAGTTCATTAAAAAGCAGATCGCTCAGGCCGGCGTTCCTCAGATCGAAATCGAACGTGACGCCTCCAAGCGTGTCCGCATCTTTATTCACTGCGCTCGTCCCGGTGTCGTCATCGGTAAGGGCGGTCAGGATATTGAAAAACTCCGCCTCGCTGTTGAGAAGTTGATCGGCAAGCCCGTTGCTCTCACCATCGTGGAGGAAAAACGCCCCGACATGAACGCTACCTTGGTTGCAGAACGCATTGCTGCTGACCTGGAAAAACGCGTTTCCTTCCGCCGCGCTATGCGTAAGGCCATCGACAGCACCATGAAAGCCGGTGCTAAGGGTATTAAGGTCAACGCCAGCGGTCGTCTGGGCGGTGCTGAAATCGCACGTGCAGAACACTACCATGAAGGTACCATTCCCCTGCAGACTCTGCGTGCTGACATCGACTACGGTTTCGCGGAAGCGAAGACCACCTACGGTCGGATCGGTATCAAAGTTTGGATCTACAAGGGTGAAGTCCTGAAGAAATCTGTGGCAAAGGAGGGCAATCGCCATGTTAATGCCAAAAAGGGTTAAGTACAGACGCGTTCATCGTGGCCGTTTGAAGGGTAAAGCCTATCGCGGCAACCGTATTACCAGCGGTGAATATGGTCTTGTTACCACCGAACCCGCCTGGATTACCAGCAATCAGATCGAAGCTGCCCGTATTGCCATGACCCGTTACACCAAACGTGGTGGTAAAGTATGGGTTAAGATTTTCCCCGACAAGCCGGTTACCGAGAAACCTGCTGAAACCCGAATGGGTTCCGGTAAAGGTTCTCCCGAATACTGGGTTGCAGTCGTCAAGCCCGGCCGCGTTATGTTTGAAATGGCTGGCGTTTCTGAGGAGATTGCTCGTGAAGCTATGCGTCTTGCAAGCCACAAGCTCCCCGTGAAATGCAAGTTCTACAACAAGGCCGATCTCGACGCTATCGTTGACGGAGGTGCTAACTAATGACCGCAAAAGAACTCAGAGCCATGACTCCCGCTGATCTCGAGAAGAAGTTGGCTGACCTGAAAGCGGAACTGTTCGCGCTTCGTTTTCAGCATGCAACCAATCAGCTCGAAAACCCCATCCGTATTGCCGATGTCCGGAAAGACATTGCTCGGGTGAAGACCGTTATTCGTGAAAACGAAATCAAAGGCTGAGAGCAGGAGGCAGAAGAATGGAAAGAGATTTGAGAAAAACCAGAACCGGTCTCGTTGTTTCCGACAAAATGGATAAGACCGTTGTCGTTGCCATTAAGGAAAACGTTCGTCATCCTATGTACGGCAAGGTTATGAAGAGAACCGCAAAATTGAAGGTTCACGACGAAAACAATGAGTGCCATATCGGTGATAAGATCCTCATCATGGAGACCCGTCCCCTGTCTAAGGACAAGAGATGGAGATTCGTTGAGATCATCGAAAAAGCGAAATAAAGGAGAGTTAGAGTATGATTCAACAGCAAACTTTCCTGCAGGTTGCCGACAACACCGGTGCAAAAGAACTTATGTGCATCCGTGTGCTTGGCGGAACCGGGAGAAGATATGCCAATATCGGTGACGTCATCGTTTGTTCCGTTAAGAAAGCCATTCCCGGCGGTAACGTGAAGAAGGGTGAAGTTGTCAAGGCTGTCGTCGTTCGTACCAAGAGTGGTGTCCGTCGTGCTGACGGTTCCTACATCCGTTTCGATGAAAATGCGGCAGTCATTATCAAAGAAGATAAGAACCCCAGAGGGACCCGTATCTTTGGGCCCATCGCTCGTGAACTGAGAGAAAAGGACTTCACCAAGATCCTTTCTCTGGCTCCCGAAGTACTGTAAAGGAGGGCGTGAACGATGAATACGTTGCACATTAAAAAAGGCGATAACGTTGAAGTTATTTCCGGTCGCTGCAAGGGTCAGCGCGGCAAAGTCGTCGCCACTGCTCCTTCTGAAGGTAAAGTTATGGTCGAAGGTGTGAACATGGTTTCTAAACACCTCAAACCCCGCGGTCAGCATCAGCAGGGCGGCATCATCAAGACCGAAGGCGCTCTTTACGCTTGCAAGGTCATGGCTGTTTGCCCCAAATGCGATAAAGCAGTCCGCACCGGCATCAAAGTAGTTGACGGCAAAAAAGTCAGATACTGCAAAAAGTGCCAGAAAGAATTTTAAGGAGGAGTAAACGATGTCGAATCTGAAAGATCTGTACACCAAAGAAGTCGCTCCTTCCTTGATGAACAAGTATAACTACAAGAGCGTTATGCAGATCCCCAAGTTGGACAAAGTCGTGATCAACGTTGCCTGCGGCGATGCCAAAGACAATTCCAAGATCATCGAGTCCGTCTCCACCGATCTTGCAACCATCACCGGTCAGAAGGCCATCGCTTGTAAGGCTCGTAAGTCCGTGGCTAACTTTAAAGTTCGTCAGGGTATGCCCATCGGCGTTAAGGTTACGCTTCGCGGTGAAAGAATGTATGAATTCGTAGACCGTCTCTTCAACGTGGCTCTGCCTCGCGTAAGAGACTTCCGCGGAATCAACCCCAACGCTTTCGACGGCCGCGGCAACTATGCCTTCGGTCTGAAGGAACAGCTGATCTTCCCCGAAATCGAATATGAAAAGATTGACGCGATCCGCGGCATGGACATCATGTTCGTCACCACCGCCACCACCGATGAAGAAGCGAAAGACCTTCTCTCTCTGATGGGCGCACCGTTCAGCAAATAAGGAGGAAGAACGATGGCTAAAAAGTCTATGATTGCAAAACAGCAGAGACCTGCCAAGTACTCTGTTCGTGCTTACAACAGATGCAAGATCTGCGGAAGACCTCATGCTTACCTGAGAAAGTACGGCATCTGCCGTATCTGCTTCCGTGAACTGGCTTACAAAGGCCAGATTCCCGGCGTCCGCAAGGCAAGCTGGTAATCAGGTAAAGAAGGAAAAGGAGGTTTTATTATGCATATTACCGATCCCGTTGCCGATATGCTCACTCGCATTCGTAACGCTAACGACGCAAAACACGAAAGTGTTGAAGTTCCTGCTTCCAACATGAAGAAAGCAATCGCTCAGATTCTTGTGGACGAAGGCTACGTCAAGGCGTTCACCGTGACCGAAGACGGCAAGCAGGGTATGATGAACATCACCCTGAAATACGGTCCGAACAAAGCAAAAGTCATCCAGGGAATCAAACGCGTTTCCAAACCCGGTCTTCGGGTTTACGCTTCCAGCGAAGAAATGCCCAAAGTCATTCGCGGTATGGGTATCGCCATCGTCTCTACGTCTAAGGGCGTTATGACCGATAAGGCTGCCCGTCGTCAGAATGTCGGCGGCGAAGTTCTCGCTTACGTTTGGTAAGTTGTGTTTTTCCCCGAAAAGGCAAGATGACAAACTATAGTGAAAGGAAAGTCACGCAATGTCAAGAATTGGTAGAAAGCCTATAAATATACCCGCCGGTGTTACCGTAACATTGGTGCCCGAAACCAACCACATCACCGTTAAAGGTCCTAAGGGAACCCTCGAAAGAGATATTCACCCCGCCATGACCGTAACTGTGGAAGGTGAAACCGTTCTGGTTACTCGTCCCGATGATGAAAAGCTCAATCGCTCTCTTCACGGTCTGACCAGAACCTTGATCGCCAATATGATTGAAGGCGTCACCGCCGGTTATTCCAAAACTCTGGAAATCCAGGGTGTCGGTTACAGAGCTGCCAAGCAGGGCAAATCCGTAAACCTGACCCTCGGTTTTTCTCACCCCGTTTCCGTTGAAGAAACGGACGGCATCAGCCTGGAAGTTCCTCAGCCCAACCTGATCGTTGTTTCCGGCGCCGACAAACAGCGCGTTGGACAGGTCGCGGCTGAAATCCGCGGTATTAAGCCTCCCGAACCCTACCATGGCAAGGGTGTTCGCTATCTGGGCGAATACGTCCGCCAGAAGGAAGGTAAGGCCGGTAAGGGTAAATAAGCCCGCCGCTTAATCACTCAATCATATTAGGAGGATAACACAACATGACCAGCAGAAAAGATGCTAACATCCTCAGAAAGAAGCGTCATGCACGTGTCCGCGGTAAAATCTCCGGCACGGCTGAATGCCCCCGTCTGAATGTTTACAGATCTTTGAAAAATATCTACGCTCAGATTATCGACGATACCACCGGAACCACTCTGGTTGCCGCTTCTACCGTTGGTAAGAACTTCTCTGAATACGGCGGAAAC
Source organism: Eubacteriales bacterium (assembly GCA_045603745.1). Classification (GTDB taxonomy): domain Bacteria; phylum Bacillota; class Clostridia; order Oscillospirales; family UBA644; genus RGIG995. The sequence goes on from JAZUMQ010000028.1 coordinate 13,688, forward strand.
AAGGCCGCAGCGAAGAAGGTCGGCGAGACCATCGCAAAGCTTGCTCTCGAAAAAGGCATCAAGGACGTTGTCTTTGACCGTGGCGGTTACCTGTATCACGGACGTGTGAAGGAATTAGCCGAAGGTGCCAGAGAAGCTGGCCTGAATTTCTAAGTTTCAAGGAGGATAACAGAAATTATGAACGAAAGAATTGATGCGTCCACCTTGTCGTTGACGGAAAAAATGATCTGCCTGAGCCGCGTTTCCAAAACCGTTAAGGGCGGCCGGAAATTCAAGTTCACCGCTTTGATGGTTGTCGGCGACGGCAACGGCATTGTCGGTATCGGACTGGGCAAATCCGTTGAAATTCCCGATGCTGTTAACAAGGGCATCGAAGACGCAAAGAAAAATCTCGTCCGTGTCTCCCTCAAGGGCACGACTATTCCCCACGAAGTTGTGGCTACGTTCGGCGCTTCTCAGGTTATCATGAAGCCCGCTGCCCCCGGTACCGGGGTGATCGCAGGCGGTGCTGTCCGTGATATTCTGCAGGCTGCAGGCATCAAAGACGTCCGTACCAAAGCCCTGCGTTCCCGTAATCCCCAGAACCTTGCCAACGCTACCCTCGTCGGTCTGAAGTCCCTGCGGACTGCTGTCGAAGTTGCGGAAACCCGCGGCAAGACCGTTCAGGAAATCCTGGGTTGAGGAGGTAATAACGATGAAAATTACCCTCGTAAAAAGCTTGATCGGAAGACATCCCGATCACGTAAAGACTGCGAAGTCCATGAATCTTAAGAAGATCGGCGACGTTTGCGAACAGCCCGATAACGCGGCTACCAAAGGCAAAATCGCTCAGATCGCTTATATGATCAAAGTTGAAGACTGAAAAGGAGGTAATAACAGATGAAATTGTCTGATTTGGCTCCCGCATACGGCTCCACCCACGTTGCAAAACGTAAGGGCAGAGGTGCCGGAAGCGGTAACGGCAAAACCGCAGGCAAGGGTCACAAGGGTCAGAACGCTCGCTCCGGCGGCGGTGTCCGTGTTGGCTTTGAAGGCGGTCAGATGCCGATCTACAGAAGACTTCCGAAGCGCGGCTTCAACAACCTTCGCTTCACCAAGACCTATCAGGTCGTTAACGTCGGCGCTCTCAACGATTTTGAGGAAAACGCCGTAATCACCTCCGAAGAACTGCTCAAGAAGGGCCTCATCTCTGACGTTGAAGCTCCTGTGAAGTTCCTCGGCGACGGAGAGATCGAAGTGAAAGGTCTCACCGTAAAGGCTGCGAAGTTCTCTGCGACTGCAGCCCAGAAGATCGAAGCCGCAGGCGGGAAAGCTGAGGTGCTGTAAGGTATGGGAATCCTCACGACCCTCCGGAACGCATGGAAAATCGCTGATCTGAGAAAGAAGATCCTTTTCACGCTGATGATCATCGTTCTCTTCCGGATCGGTGCCAGCATTCCTGTTCCTTTCCTCGACGCTGCTGCGATCTCCTCGTATTTCACCAGCGGAAATACCCTTCTCGGGTATATGAATATGCTTTCCGGTAATGCACTGTCGGTCGGTACGCTTTTCGCTCTGACCATTCAGCCCTACATTAACGCAAGCATTATTATTCAGTTGCTCACCGTTGCGATTCCTTACTTTGAACGCCTGGCAAAAGACGACAGCGCCGAAAAGAAGGGCCGCAAGAAGTTGAACAAGATCACCCGGTACACCACCGTCGGGATTGCCCTGCTTCAGTCCTTCGGATACTTCCAAATCCTCCGGACCGCAGGCGCTATCACCATCGTGGACGCGGAAAAATTCTCGATGCAACTGTTCCTGGTCGCCGCTTGCATTATCCTGACCTTGACCGCCGGCTCTATGCTGGTTCAATGGTTGGGTGAAAGCATCGACGAAAAGGGCATTGGCAACGGGATCTCCATGATCCTCTTTGCTTCCATCGTTTCCCGTGCTCCCGATCTTTTGATGTATTTCATCGGATCCTTCCAAGAAGGCGGAAAATGGTGGCTTGCCATCATTGTTCTGATTTTGGCTGTAGCGATGTTCGGTTTGATCGTCTTCATGGACAGCGCCGAACGCCGCGTCACCGTTCAGTATGCAAAACGTCAGGTTGGCCGCAAGGTCTACGGCGGACAGAAGCAACAACTTCCCATTAAGGTTTGTATGACCGGCGTTATGCCCATCATCTTTGCCTTCGCCATCACCTCGTTGCCCGCTACCATCGGTGCGTTTATCCCCGATACCGGGTTTGCGAAATGGACGGAAAAATACTTCAGTCAAACCAGCATTGCTTATATGCTCATCAGTTTTGCTCTGATCATTGCGTTCAACTATTTCTATATCGCAATTCAGTACAACGCTTCTGACATTGCCAAGCAGTTGAAGGAGAACGGCGGTACCATTCCCGGAATCCGTCCCGGTCGCCCCACCGTTGACTTTATCATGAATACGGTCAACAAGATCACCCTCTTCGGTGCCATCTATCTGGGCGTGATCGCAATCTTCCCCTACATTCTGCAGGCAGCTTTCCCCAAAGACCTCACCAACATCGCTTTGGGTGGTACGTCGATGATGATTCTCGTTTCCGTTGCCCTTGAAACGGTCAAGGTTCTGGAAGCTCAGATGATTCAGCGCAATATGCCCAGCGTGCTTGATTGACGGGGGACAGCCATGAGATTGATTCTTCTTGGCGCTCCTGGTGCCGGAAAAGGAACTCAGGCGGAGATCATTTCCGAGAAATTCAACATTCCTCAGATCTCTACCGGTGCAATCCTTCGGGCGGCTGTTGCAGAACAGACTCCCCTCGGCAAGAAGGTCGAAAAGGTTATGCAGTCCGGTGGACTGGTTTCTGACGAAGACGTCATCGCCTTGGTCAAGGAACGGTTCCAACAACCCGACTGCGCGAACGGTTTCATTCTTGACGGTTTCCCCCGCACCATTCCCCAAGCAGAAGCCCTCGACGTCATGCTCAAAGAAATGGGCATTGCCATCGACTTGGCGGTCAGCCTGGAAGTGGAACCGGAGAAGATCGTTGCACGAATGAGTGGTCGGCGCACCTGTCCCACCTGCGGGGCAACCTATCACGTCGTGTATAAGCCTTCGTCCAAAGGCGAAGAATGCGACAAATGCGGCGCTACTCTGACCGTCCGCAAAGATGACAGAGAAGAGGTCGTTCGCGACCGTCTCGCGGTTTATGAAAAACAGACCGCGCCTCTGAAAAACTACTACGCTCAGCAGAATAAACTCAGACTTGTGGAAGGTCAGGAAGAACTGGCCGATACCACCGCGCTGATGGAAAAAGCCTTGGTGCTTTAAGAGGTAGTCATGTCTGTTACCTTGAAATCACAGCGGGAAATTGATCTGATGCGTCGTGCCGGCGAATTGGCTGCAGAAGTCCTCCGAATCGGGGGAGAGGCGGTTCGTCCCGGCGTTACGACGAAACACATCAATGACGTAATGCACAAGTTTTTAAAGAGCAAGAACGCAACCCCCTCTTTCTTGGGGTACGGCGGTTTTCCGGCAGTGGCTTGTATTTCGGTTAACGATGAAGTCATTCACGGAATCCCGTCGGGGCGTTTGCTCACCGATGGAGATATTGTGAGTATTGATGTCGGTGTTCTGCTCAACGGCTACCATTCCGATACGGCGGCAACCTTCCCCTGCGGAACCGTTTCTGCCGAAGCTCAGAAATTGATCGACGTGACCCGGCAATGCTTCTACGAAGGGTTGAATTACGTCCGTCCCGGCAATCGGCTGGGAGACGTGGGAAACGCCATCAGCACCTACGCCCATAAGAACGGATTTTCTGTCGTTCGGGATTATATCGGACATGGCGTGGGAACACAGTTACACGAAGAGCCGGACGTCCCAAATTACGGAGTTCGGGGCAAAGGGTTACGCCTGCAGAAAGGCATGACCATCGCCATTGAACCCATGATCAACGCCGGATCCCATGAGGTCTGGCAGATCGATCGGAACGGCTGGACTGTGGTAACGAAGGACGGCAAACTGTCTGCCCACTACGAGCATACCGTTGCCGTTACCGACGACGAGCCGTTAATACTCACATCTCAATCCTGATACTGGAGGTTTTTCATGGCAAAAGATGGTGTCATCGAAATTGAAGGCGTCGTTATTGAGACCCTTCCCAACACGAAGTTCATCGTTGAACTTTCCAATGGACACAAAATCACCGCTTATATCTCAGGTCGACTGAGAGACAACAATATTCGGATCCTTCTGGGCGACAAAGTGACCGTGGAAATGTCCCCCTATGATCTGACCAAGGGTCGGATCACGTGGCGGAACGCCGGTCCTCGTAAACCCGTTGGTTCCAACTGAACTCGAATCGCTTCATTTAAAGGAGGTAGTTCATCATGAAGGTACGTCCTTCTGTCAAACCCATGTGCGAAAAATGCAAGGTCATCAAACGCAAAGGCAAAGTTATGGTCATTTGCTCTGACCCCAAGCATAAGCAAACCCAGGGTTAATCGAAATTGGAGGTAATTTAAATGGCAAGAATTTCCGGTGTGGATCTGCCCAATGCCAAACGGGTCGAAGTTGGTTTGACCTATATCTACGGCATCGGCATCAACACTTCTAAAGTCATCCTCGCTGAAACCGGCATCAACCCCGACACCCGCGTAAAAGATCTGACCGAAGCTGAAATCGGTTTGCTTCGTGATTACATCGACAAGAACCTCTCCGTCGAAGGTGATCTTCGCAGAGAAGTTGCGATGAACATTAAGCGTATGGTCGAAATCGGCTGCTACAAAGGCGTCCGTCACAGAAAGAGCCTGCCCGTTCACGGTCAGCGCACCAAGACCAACGCCAGAACCCGCAAAGGCCCCGTAAAGACCGTTGCGAACAAGAAGAAATAATTGTAGTTAGGAGGATATCAGAATGGCTCAGCAGAAATCTGCGAAAAAAGTTGCGATCAAAAGACGCAAGGACAGAAAGAACATTGAAAAAGGTGCTGCTCATATCTGCTCCAGCTTCAACAATACCATCGTCACCATTACTGACGTGAATGGGAACACCCTTTCTTGGGCTTCCGCCGGCGAACTCGGTTTCCGCGGCTCTAAGAAATCTACTCCCTTCGCTGCTCAGACTGCGGCGGAAACCGCTGCTAAGGCTGCTATGGAACACGGTCTGAAAACCGTTGAAGTTTTCGTTAAGGGTCCTGGCACCGGCCGTGAATCCGCAATCCGTGCTCTGCAGACCGCCGGTTTGGACGTCACCATGATCAAAGACGTGACTCCCATTCCTCACAACGGCTGCCGTCCCCCCAAAAGAAGACGCGTATAACGGAGGTATTGAAAGAATATGGCAAGATATACTGGTCCCGTTTGCAAACAGTGCAGACGTGAAAATACGAAATTGTTCCTGAAAGGCGATAAGTGCTTCTCCGAGAAATGCCCCATTTCCAAGAATGCGAAAGTTCCCGGTCAGCACGGTGCTCGCCGCACGAAACTGACTCCCTACGGCGTTCAGTTGCGTGAAAAACAAAAGGTCAGAAGATACTACGGCGTTCTGGAAGGTCAGTTCGCCAAGTATTACGAAATGGCAAATAAGAAGCAGGGCATTACCGGTAATAACCTGATCCAGATCTGCGAATCTCGTCTGGACAACGTCGTTACCCGCCTCGGATTTGCTATGTCTCGTCCCGAAGCTCGTCAGCTCGTCGTTCACGGTCACTTCACCGTCAACGGTCAGAAGGTCGATATTCCTTCTTACTTGGTTAAAGTCGGCGATGTAATCGCTTTCCGTTCCAAGAGCCTGGAATCCAGCAAGATCAAGGCAATTCTGGAAGCGAACGACAGCAAGCCCATGCCCAAATGGCTGACGCTGGACAAAGAAAACCTGACCGGTACCGTCAACGCTCTCCCCGAGATCGAAGACGTCACCGATCTGCCCATCGAAGTCCACCTGATCGTCGAGTTGTACTCCAAGTAATAAGTGCAAGTACGCCGACTCAGGCGTACGTACCCTGCTATACTGCTGCGTAGGCAAAGAGGTGGGCAACCCGTCCCCTCTGCGCCGATGCGTCAGCGCAACAAACACGCGCGGACTTGATTCCGTGTACGACATGAAAGGGTGTACAATTTATGATCGAAATCGAAAAGCCGACCATCGAAGTTTTGGAAGTCTCCGAAGACGGAAAATATGGAAAATTTGTTGTCGAACCCCTGGAACGGGGCTATGGCATTACGCTGGGCAACTCCCTGAGAAGAATGCTTCTCTCTTCTCTTCAGGGCGCTGCCGTGACCTCTATCAAGATCAACGGCGTTCAGCATGAGTTTTCTACCATTCCCGGTGTGAAGGAAGACGTTACCGAAATCGTCCTGAATATGAAGGGGCTGATTGCTCGCCTTCACGGGACCACTTCAAAGTTCGCATACATCGATGTCCAGGAAGAGGGAGAAGTCACCGCAGCCGATATTAAGGCTGATTCCGACATCGAAATCCTTAATCCCGATATGCATATCGCAACCGTCGGGAAAGACACGCACTTCTATATGGAGATCACCATTGGCACAGGCCGTGGCTACGTTCCTGCGGAACGCAACAAGCCCCCGGTTTCTCCCATTGGTCTGATTGTTATGGACTCGTCCCATTCCCCCATCACGAAGGTCAATTATACGGTGGAAAATACCCGCGTTGGGCAGATCACCGACTACGATAAGCTGACCTTGGAAGTTTGGACCAACGGAAGCGTTTCCGCTCGCAGCGCAGTTTCTTATGCGGCTAAGATCATGAGCGAACATTTGACGCTCTTCGTCGATCTTGCGGAAGACGTGGAAGTCGCCCCCGAAATCTGGATTGGCGATCCCAACGAAAGCAAGGAAAAGATCCTTTCGATGACCATCGAAGAATTGGAACTTTCCATTCGTTCGTTCAACTGCCTGAAACGTGCTGGTATCAATACGGTCGATGAACTGATCAATAAGACTCCGGAAGAAATGATGCGTGTACGCAACCTCGGAAAGAAATCTCTCGAAGAGGTTATCACCAAACTGGAATCTTACGGACTCTCGTTCCAGACGGACAAAGAATAATTACCAAATTTAAAAGGAGGAACCGGCCATGGGTACCCGTAAACTTGGCAGAACTACTGATCACAGAATGTCCATGCTCCGCGGCATGACGACATATTTGCTGGAAAACGGCTCTATCGAAACGACTGTCACCAGAGCCAAAGAAGTTCGTTCCCTCGCTGAAAAGATGATTACGCTCGGCAAGGCGAATACCCTTCATTCCAAGAGACAGGCAATGGCTTTCATCACGAAGGAAGATGTCGTGAAGAAACTCTTCAACGAAATCGCTCCCAAATACGCAGAACGCAACGGCGGCTACACTCGCATCGTGAAGTGCGGCCCCCGTCAGGGCGACGCTGCGGAGATGGCCATCATTTCCCTCGTTGACTAATTAGTCGATATAAAAAATTCCTTCCCATATCGGGAAGGAATTTTTTATTCTCTTCTTCTCTGAAGAAGCGGAATACTTCTTCTCCCTCATTCTCCCACACCTTGACATTTTCGTCAAATTGTGGTATCATAAATTCGTATATTTTACCGGATTTGTTTTGATGGAGGTTTCAATATGATAAGTCCGTTCGTCATCAATTTATTGCTTTACATTCCCTTTGTTTTAACGGTGACCATCACTGGGATCATTTATTGCATCAAGGGGTACAAACAGGGGTTATATCGGGCGCTGATCTCCTTGGGAATCACCTTCCTTTCGGTGGGATTGAGCCTTTTGATCTCCCGCCTGCTCTCGTCCGTATTGTCCGGATTGGTTACAAAACTGATTCCCTTGGATATGTTCGGAGATCTGGAATCTTTGCGGGAACTGTTGGTTTCGATTTTGTCCGGATTGGTTCAATCGGGCATGGCGATTCTGTTGTTCGGTTTGTTCTTCCTGATTTTCCTCATCGTACTTAAAATTGTCTTTAACCATATTAAAAAAGATGCATTGCTCCCCCAAAATAAAGGCATGAAATGGGGCGGATTGGGAATTCGTTTGTTGGACACCGTCATCGTGGCGCTGTTGTTGATGGTTCCCGTTTACGGTCCCTTGGCAACCTATATCCCCCCCGTCGAATCAATTTTGATCGTGGTGGAAGGAGAAGATTCCACGGCGGCACAGTATCTGTCCGGCGTTTCGGATAACGGTATGGTGTCTCTCTATCAATTCGGCCCTACCACTTGGATTCAGAGAGGGCTTTCCGATTTTAAGGTCGGGGACGTTTCGATTAATCTGGGAGAAGTTGCAAAGGTATCCGGAACTGTCATCGAAAAGATCGGTAAGCTTACCACAAGTAAAGATCGGAAAGAAGTTCTTGCTTCCATCGCCGATTTGAGTAAGTTTTTGCGAGACGACGTAGTGGAAAAAGAATGGTTTTATCTTGTGATGGGTGAAGCGAAAAATGCCATGGGGCCTGCGTTGGAGACGCTGAACGAAGAAGAAAAACTCATTGCAGAACAGGTGATGCGGGTTTTTGATCTTCCTCCGGAAGAATTTGCGTCCAGCGGTGTTGCCATTTTGGATTTTGTTACATATTCTATTGAAAGCGGAGCGGTGGACTTTTTGGAAACCGGAGATCCGGAAGCGCTTCCGGAAGATTTCTCTGAAAAATTGGGAGATCTTATGGAAAGCGATGGCGATTCGGGGCTGAATAAGTCGATTGTGGTTAGCATCGTTCAGGAAGCTTTTATTGATACTGAAAAGCAAGAATCACTCTTGGAAACTGCCACGACTCCCGAAGAACAAGAACAGGTTTTACAACAAATCAAAGAGGAAGCGGCAGACAAGGCCGAAGAATTCCTTGACCTGTATTTGAAAGAAGGGGCAGACGCCTTTTTGGGAAACACTACCGACAATTCCAATTGATTTAATCGACGGGATCCCCTTGACTTTTCCATGAAATTATGGTATCATAAGTTGTCAAATCGCAAACCTTCGGAGGAAATATTATGTATAATATCGGAATAGATTTGGGCGGTACGAATATTGCCGTAGGAATAGTCACCAAAGAAGGAAAGATCGTGAAGAAAACGTCGGTTCCCACCGGTTCCCATTGCCCCTTTGAGGAGATTTTTCAAGATATGGCGGATTGTATCCACAAATTGCTTTCCGAAACCGGAATTCAGGAATCGGAAATCGAATCCATCGGGATCGGTACCCCCGGTTGTTTGGATACGCAAAAGGGTATGCTCATTTTTGCCGGGAATTTCAAATACGGAAAATTGGTCAATTATCGAGAATTGATGAAAAAGCATTTTAATATTCCCGTTTATATCGGAAACGATGCCAATGTTGCCGCTCTTGCAGAAGCGAAGGTGGGGGCTGCAAAGGGTGTGGACACTTGTGTGATGGTTACGTTGGGTACCGGCGTCGGTGGGGGAATCATCATTGATGGAAAGATTTATGAAGGACATCTGACCGCCGCTGGGGAATTGGGACATATTGTTTTGATTCATAATGGAGAGCAATGCACTTGTGGACGGAAAGGGTGTTGGGAGGCCTACGCTTCGGTAACGGCTTTGATTCGTCAGACCAAGGCGGCAATGATTGCCAATCCGGATTCCATCATGAATGAAACGCCCATGGACAAAGTCAACGGAAGAACGTCTTTTGACGCTGCCCGCAAGGGAGATAAAGCCGCGTTGAACGTGGTCTCCAAATATCAGGAATATATTGCCGACGGACTTGCAAATTTGATCAACGTCCTTTGTCCCGAAATCATTGTGGTCGGTGGCGGAATCTGCAAAGAGGGGGATTATTTGCTGGGGCCTGTCAACGAAATGATGCAAAAACGAGTTTTCGGTTCCGGTCTTTTGCCCGAACGTAAAATGGTCGTGGCGGAATTGGGAAACGATGCCGGGATAATAGGGGCGGCGTTGCTTCATGCGTGAGTTGACTGTCGGTAAAAACGACGATGGACTGAAATTGGAAAAATTCATGGCCCGCACGTTCCGTACCATGCCCCCCTCCTTGATCCGGAAATACATTCGGCTGAAATGTATTCGGGTCAACGGTGTGCATGGAAAGGCGGATACGGTTCTGCATCAGGGCGATGCTTTGAAATTCTATATCAGTGATGAATTTTTTGAGAAAAAGACCTCGACGGATTTTTCTCGGATTACCCCCGGATTCGGCGTGGTCTACGAAGATGAAAATATTATTTTGATGGATAAGCCCGTGGGGTTGATCTGTCAGCCCGACGACCGGGAAACCTATAATACCCTTTCCAATCAGTTGATTTCATATCTGATGAGAAAAGGGGAGTACGATCCCCAAGAAGAAAACGCCTTTGTCCCGGCACTTTGCAATCGGATCGATCGAAATACCCAAGGAATCGTTATTGGGGCAAAGAATTCTCAGGCATTGACGATCCTGAACGAAAAAATCAAGAATCGGGAGATTGACAAGGTCTATCAATGCTTGGTTTTCGGAGTTCCCGAACCTGCCGAGGGAGATTTTACCGCATATCTTCGGAAAGATGCAAAAACCAATACCGTGAAGGTGATTGATAAGCCTGCGCCGGATTTTAAAGAGATTCGTACCGCCTATCAAATCCTTGCCACGGACGGCACCGTGTCTCTGTTAGAGGTGACTTTGTATACCGGGCGCACCCATCAGATTCGGGCACATATGGCGCATCTTGGGTATCCTCTTTTGGGCGATACCAAATACGGAACGGCGAAACAGAACGAAGGATTCCCCTTTCAGTTTCAGGCGTTGTCCTCTTGCAAATTGACTTTTACGTTCCCCGGTGATGCCGGAATTTTGAATTATTTGAAAGGGAAGACCTTTACGACGTCTCCCTTTTTTCAAGATTGGGAAATCTGTAAAGACTTGATTCATTGGAATTGAACGACCCGGCAAAATCCGGGTCGTTTTCTTAAGGAGTATTATATTATATGGAAGAAAAGCGCACTACCGCATCGGGTATTCCGGTTTACGTTTACCCGAACCTCGCATTGCACGGATTTTGTCTTTCCTTATACGTTCGGGCAGGTTCGTTGTACGAAAAAGCGGAACAGAGCGGCGAGACCCATTTTATCGAGCATATGGTTTTTCGCAACATTAACCATCGCATGAAGGGGGGATTGTATCCCTTGCTCGACCGTTGCGGTCTTTCCTTTAACGCCGAAACCTATAAAGAATTCGTTCAATTCTATATTGTCGGGGCAAAAGAGCATTTTTCCGATGCGGTTACCGTCTTTTCTCATCTTTTTGACCCCATGGTTTTGCCTCGGGATCAGATCGAACCGGAGCGAATGAGAATTAAATCCGAGATTCGAGAGAGTGACGAAGGAACGTCTCTGGATTATTTTTCCGACCATATTGTTTGGAAAGATACGTCGCTGGAACGTTCTATTCTCGGCAGAGCCGGAACCCTTGATCGCATGGGAAGTAAATTTTTGACCGATGCCGCCCGTCGGATCTTTTCCCGGAATAATTTGTTCTTTTATATTACCGGAGCCGTAACGAAGGACGATTTGGACGGTTTTTGTTCCGCCCTGTCCGTCCCGGTGGAAGCAACCGTTTCCACTCGGAACAACGTGGCGCCTCTTCCCGAACGTTTTGGAAATCGCCCCCGGGAAGTGTTCCTTAAAAACAGCGACGAAACGGTCGTTCGCTTTTCTTTTGATTTTGAACCGGAAAAGTATACCAACGCGGAATTGATGCTTCTGTATGATATTCTCTTTTACGGAGAATGTGGAAAGGTTTATCGGGAGTTGTCCGACAAAACCGGATTGATCTATTCCTTTGACCCCTGCCTGGAACGGTATCGAAATGCCGGGGTGTTGCATTTAAAGTACGAAGTGCGCCCGGCAAATCTATTTCGTTCCGTGGAATTGGTTTGTCAGATTTTACAGGGATTAAAAGCAGGTTTGACCGACGAATTGGATTACGTTCGCCCCTTGTATCAGGATAACGGTGGGCTTCTCTTTGATAACGCCGAGGAATTCAATTGGACGCGGGCGTACGAAGTTCATATTTTGGATTGCCCCTATCCCGACCACGCTGCCCGAAGTGATGCTTTCGGAGCGGTGTCTGAACAACGAATTTCTCAGATGGCAAGAGAGATTTTTCGCACCTGTAATCTAACCCTGACCTTAAAAGGGGATAAACGGCAAATTAAAACCGACCGATTGGTAGAAATTACCGATGTTCTCGGCTGATTTACCATAAAATTGTGACGCAAAAAAGAACTTTTCATTCAAAACCTACAAATTTTTTAACCCAAAATGGTTTAAAGGTGGAAAAAACCTTGGAATATCAAGGTTTTTTCGACTTTTTGCATTTTTTACGATGTAAAAACTTTTTTTCAAAAAGGGGTTGACAAACCCATTAATTTGTGATATAATATTCGAGCACCTCAAAAAACGGCATGTTTTTCGGT
>JAZUMQ010000029.1:0-9188 GCA_045603745.1 Eubacteriales bacterium
TGATAACTCAAACGGTGTTCTCGCATATCCATTATAACGGATATTTTGAATTCTGTCGAGTACTTTCGCTGAATTTGTCCTTTTTTTGCCATAAAAAATATGCACCTCCAAAAGTGTCTAACTTTTGGGGTGCATATCAAATCAAAGTGCATATCTAAAATTTATATTTTACTTCGTTGCGACAGCGAGAGTTTCTTTGGCGATCATCAGTTCTTCGTTGGTGGGAATGACAAGAACCTTAATCTTGGAATTCTTGCCGGTAATGTCAACCGTGCCGCGGGTCTGATTGGCTTCCTCGTCGATTTCAATGCCGAGGGGTTCCAGCAATCCTTTGCAGACGTTGGAGCGGGTGGTAGGACCGTTTTCTCCGATGCCGGCAGTAAAGACGATACAATCAACGCCGCCGAGAATCGCAATGTATCCTGCCATAATCTGCTTACACTGATACCCGAACATTTCCAACGCAAGGGCACAACGCTCGTCTCCCTGATTGGCGCGGGCTTCCAGATCCCGGAAGTCACTGTATCCACCGGAAACGGCGTAAACACCGGATTTTTTATTCATAATATTGTTCAGTTCAGTACCGTTCATATGACGCATTTCACCGGTTGTTTCGTCCTTGACCAATTCGTTATCCAAAAGCAGGGGAACAATGGCGGGGTCAATGGAACCGCAACGGGTACCCATCAAAGGACCGGCGAGGGGGGTCAAGCCCATGGAAGTATCGACGCAACGGCCTTTATCGACTGCAGTAATGGAAGAACCGTTACCTAAGTGCAAGGTGACCATCTTCAGTTCTTCAGGCTTTTTGCCGAGATATTCGGCAGTTTTCTGAGAAACGTATTTGTGGGAAGTCCCGTGAGCACCGTAGCGCTTGATACTGTATTTTTCGCACAGTTCCCGAGGCAGAGAGTAGGTCTTTGCAACGTCGGGCATGGTAGAATGGAACGCAGTGTCGAAAACGGCAACGTGAGGAATGTTGGGCATCGCCTCGCGGCAGGCACGGATTCCGGCGGCGTTGGGCATAGCATGAAGAGGGGCCAACGTTTTGCACGCTTCGATCTTTTCAATCACTTCTTCGCTATCTACGAGAGTTGCTTCCATAAAGAAATTTCCCCCGTGAACAATACGGTGACCGGCGGCGCCGATTTCGGAAATATCGGAAATCACACCGATTTCGGAATCTACCAACGTTTCGAGAACTTTATTGGCAGCTACGGTATGATTGGGGAACGCAACGTCCTTTTCAATGGAAATATCTTTTCCGGGTGCTTTGTAAGAGAATACACCGTCGATGCCGATGCGGTCGCAGTTTCCTTTTGCGATAACTTCTTCATTTTCCATATCGAAGAGCTGATACTTCAAAGAAGAACTACCTGCGTTGATGACTAAAATCTTCATAACTTTACGCCTTCCTATATCTTGATTTTTTTTAAACTTTGTAGTATAATGGTTACACAGGTTACATTATAGTCCTTTTCGCGGAAAATTGCAAGCGATTTTACATTTTTTTGCGTTTTATAAGAAAAAAAAGGAGACGAGCCGTGAAAATTGCCGGTATTGTTGCAGAATACAATCCCTTTCACAAAGGGCATGAATATCAGATCCGTTGTTTGAGAGAGATGGGATATGATGGAATTATTTCCGTCATGAGTGGAAATTTTGTTCAGCGGGCAGACGTAGCCATGACCGACAAATACCGTCGGGCAGAGGGTGCCGTTCGTTCCGGGGTAGATCTGGTATTGGAATTACCTCTCCCCTATGCCCTTGCCTCTGCGGAAGATTTCGGCAACGGGGGAATTACCGTGTTATCGGCGACAGGGGTCACAGATGCGGTTTGTTGCGGTTGTGAAAGCGGAGACGAGAAAAATCTTCAACAATACAAAGCGTTACAGATGGCGGAACAAAAAGGTATCGTTGGAGCAAAAATGAAAGAGGGGCTTTCCTATCCTTCTGCTTGCCGTTCGGCAGTAACCGAAATGGGCGTGGAATGGAGCGACGAACCAAACGACGTTTTGGCGTTGGCGTACCGAAAAGCTATTGACAATATTGACCCGAATTTGAAACTGATTGCCATAAAAAGAAAAGGCAGTTATCACGGTTCGACTGACGGATTTGAAAGCGCGGAATCCATTCGTATGCGGCTGGCATTGGGAGAAAATATAGCAAATGCCCTTCCGGAAGGGTCTTGGGAAGTGATAAAAGACGCTCCGATAGCCGATCTGAAACAATTGGAACGGGGAATTTTTGCCTATTACCGCACAGTATCACCCGATGAATTGAAGGGATATTACGGTATGCGGGAAGGATTGCCGGAACGGATCTGCAATTCGGCAGATGCCCTCACCTTAGAGGAATTGTACGACAGGGTAAAAACCAAGCGATTTCCCCATTCGGCAGTACGGAGAGCCGTCTTGTGCGGATACTTAAAAATCCCCGCAAAATTGCCGAAAATCACCTATTTGAGAGTCCTTGCTTTTAATGAAAAAGGTCAGGAAATCTTGCGTAAAATGAAAAGTTGTGCGACCCTTCCCATTCGTTCCGTTTTATCTCCTCAAGAGAAGAAAGATCCGCTGGTACAAGCACAATTACAAGGAGATGAATTTTTCTCGTTAACCTTGCCCGAACCGGGAACACGATTGCGAGATCTGACGGAATCTGCGAAAAAAATATGACAAATATGAAAAAACTTTATAATTTCTTAAGAAACTCTTTACAAAAGTCTTATTTTGTAGTAAAATTATATAAGAATGTTAAGAAAGACGATTCGGAGGATTTATGGAAACGAAATACAAAAGAGCGTTAGTGAAATTAAGCGGCGAAGCATTGTCCGGTTCTTTGGGACATGGCATTGACTTTGAGACGGCGACGGAAGTTTGCCGGAATATCGTAAAAAGTTTGGAATGCGGCGCACAGATCGCCATTGTTTGCGGAGCTGGAAATTTCTGGCGGGGACGTCAAGGTTCCGATATGGACCCGGTGAAAGCAGATCAAATGGGAATGCTTGCAACGAACATGAACGCCATTGCGTTGTCGGAACTGTTTCGTTCCGTGGGGGCGGAAGCTAAAGTTCTTTCTGCCGTTCCCATGCCTCAAATCTGTGAGACCTACACCAAAGATTTGGCAGACAAATACCTCAACGAAGGAAAAATCGTCATTTTCGGAGGAGGTACCGGTTGCCCCTTCTTCACAACGGACACGGCGGCGGCGTTGCGTGCCATTGAAATCGGCGCGGACATTGCCCTGATGGCAAAAGCAGTAGACGGTGTTTACGACAAAGATCCGAGAACCAACCCCGATGCAAAGAAGTTCGATTCCATTACCTATTCCGAAATTCTTGATAAAAAGTTGGGAGTCATCGACCTGACGGCGGCTTCCCTTTGCATGGAAAAGAACATGCCGGTTTTATTGTTCCAGTTAGGAAAAGGCGAAAGCATTGCTCAAGCTCTGTGCGGAAATAACGTCGGCACCGTAATCAACGTATAAAAGAACCCGAATATGTAATAAATATCTTTACGGAGGATTCCACATATGAAACCCGAATACAAAGAAACCAACGACAGAATGGAAAAAACGCGTCAAGCCCTGCAAAATGATTTTGCCTCGATCCGGGCGTCCGCCGCAAACGTTGCGGTTCTTGACAAAATTTCCGTAGATTACTGGGGAGTTAAAACTCCTATTCAACAGGTTGCCACCGTTTCCGTTCAGGAAGGCAAAACCCTGCTGATCCAACCTTACGACGCTTCTTTGCTGAAGACCATCGAAAAGGCAATTCAGGTCTCTGATTTGGGCATCAATCCCCAGAACGACGGCAGAGTGATCCGCCTTGCCTTCCCCCCTCTGACCGAAGAACGCCGGAAGAGTATCGTAAAAGACATCGGTAAGATGGCAGAAGAATCCAAAACTGCGATCCGGAATATCCGCAGAGACGCGTTGGAAGGATTCAAAGCACAGAAAAAGAAGAGTGAAATTACCGAAGACGATCTGAAGAACGCCGAAAAGGAAATTCAGAACCTGACCGATAAATTCTGCAAAGACATTGACACCATGCGTGCCACAAAGGAAAAGGAAATTCTTTCGGTCTGATTTTTCGCAAAGTTTCAACGATTGACCGTTGCCGTACCCGTTACGGCAACGGTTCCGATTATAAAAGAAAAAAATAAGACGTTTCGGGAGTAATCATTTTGGAGAAGAAATCTCTGCCGACACACATCGGCTTTATCATGGACGGAAACCGCCGTTGGGCGAAGGAACGAGGGCTCACCACCCCCCAAGGACACAAGGCGGGGGCAGATGCGTTGGAACGCGTGGTGGAAGCCTGTTTTGAGAGAGGGATCCGTCATATTACTTTTTATGCCTTTTCCACGGAAAATTGGAACCGTCCTGCCGCAGAAGTTTCGGCGTTGATGACTCTGTTTTCCCGATATTTGGATTCTCTTTTGGATCGTTGGGAGAATAGCGATAAAGCGGTTTATCATCATACGAGAATTTGCTTCATTGGGGATCTGTCCGGGTTTGATCATAAATTCCGGGAGAGGGTGGATCGAATCGAAAATCTTTCCAAAACCAAAGAAATTCGCATGACCATGAATATTGCCATCAACTACGGTGGAAGAGCCGATATTCTGCAAGCGGTCAACCGTGCCATCAAGGAAGGAAAAACCGAATTGACGGAGCAGGACGTTGACAACCGTCTGTATACCGCAGGTCAACCTGACCCGGATTTGATTATCCGTACCGGCGGAGAAATGCGGCTTTCCAACTTTTTGTTATGGCAATCTTCTTATGCCGAATATTATTCCGATCCTTGCTATTGGCCGGATTTTGACGAAGAACGGTTAGACACCGCCATCGACGCATATACGAAACGCGTCCGTAAATTCGGCGGCGATCAATCTTGACGAAGGGAGAAACTGCATCGTGAAAACACGAGTTTTATCCGGAATCTGCATTTTTGTCTTTCTGATTCTGATGGTACTCACCTCCGGAATTCCCTTCGTTCTCAACGTGATCATGGCGGTTGTGGCAGCTGCGGCGATTTACGAAATATTGAAGGTAGGGGGGCTTTCCAATCGAAAAGTCCTGATCTCCGGTGCAATGATTTTTGCGGCAGGGTTTGTTTTTTGCTCTGATCCCGGATTTCCTTGGCATCGAGAAATTCTTATCCTTGCCTCATTCTTTCTGATTTTATTGACTTTTACATATTATCTGAAGGAATATCGCAACACATCGTTGCCGGAACTTACCTTTGCACTTTTTATGACCTTACTTGTGGCATATTTCTTCTCTGCGGTAATTTTGACTCGGAGAACCGAAGCGGGATTCTGGAACCTGGTAATGATCTATTTGCTGGCTTGGGTTCCCGACACGGGAGCCTATTTCAGCGGTTTTCTTTTCGGAAAACATAAATTGGCACCGGTTATCTCTCCGAAAAAAACGGTGGAAGGTGCTGTAGGCGGTCTGATCGTCTGCGTGGGCATCTCCTATTTGTACGCTTGGCTCGTGAGCTTGACCGGAGTTGCGGTAAATTACGGAATCGTGCTGATTTACGCACTTCTGGGAACACTGATCTCCATTCTCGGAGACCTAACGGCATCTTTGATTAAACGCTATTACCAAGTCAAAGATTACGGAAATCTGATTCCCGGACACGGTGGAATCATGGATCGGTTCGACTCGATCTGGTTCGTAGCACCCTTCGTGTATTTGATGATCCAACTTTGTCCTATTTTTGCTTAACAGGAACGAATCAATGAAGTCTATATTAATTTTGGGGTCCACCGGATCCATCGGAAGACAGACCGTATCGGTCTTGAAAAACCTGGGGTTGCGAGCCGCAGGTCTTTCGGCAAACACTGACGTAGAGCGCATGGAAGAACAGGTTCGGACACTAAAACCTGTCTTTGCGGTAATGACCGATCCTTCGGCGGCGGCAGAATTGAAGCGCCGAGTCTTAGACACAAACACAACCGTTCTTTCCGGCACGGAAGGACTCGTGACGATGATCCGTCAGGCAGACTTCGACGTGGCGGTTAACGGAATCGTGGGCATGGCAGGAACCTTGCCGTTTTTGGAAGTGATCCGCAGAGGAAAGGATATTGCCGTAGCAAATAAGGAATCTTTGGTCACTGCAGGTCCTATCATCAAAAGAGAAGCGAACAAGTACGGAGCTAAAATCCTTCCGGTGGACAGTGAACATTCCGCCATCTTTCAATGTTTACAGGCAGCTCCACCCCAACGGAGACTGAATAAAATTTTATTGACTTGTTCCGGAGGTCCGTTTTTCGGACAAAAAAAAGAACAAATTTCCACTGTTACCCCGGAAATGGCATTACGCCACCCCAGCTGGAAAATGGGGGCAAAAATCACGGTAGATTGCGCCACGATGATGAATAAGGGGCTGGAGATCATGGAAGCGGTTCGCTTATTTGATCTGCCGGAAGATCGAGTTGAGGTTCTGATTCACCGGGAAAGCATCATACACTCTCTTGTGGAGTTTGACGATCATTCGATTTTGGCACAATTGGGATTACCGGATATGCGCATTGCCATTCAATACGCCTTAACCTACCCCGACCGTCTTCCCTCTCCGGTGGACGCATTGGATCTGACGGACGTTGCAACTTTAAGTTTTGCAAAACCGGACACCGAAGTGTTTCCGGCAACGGAGCTGTGCCGTCAAGCCATTCGATCCGACGGCATCTATCCTACGGTAGTCAACGCCGCAAACGAAGTGGCGGTTCACGCGTTTTTGAACAAACGAATTTCCTTCCCCGCAATTATAGACGTGGTTCGCCGGCAATTAGAAACGGCAACTCCGATCTCGAATCCCGATCTGGAAACCATTTTTGCGACCGATCGGCTCGTACGGAAAGAAACGGAAGCATATATTTCCACCCTTTGATCGACCCTTGAAGGAGTAATTGTTTTGGATATTATTTTGCAAATTCTTTATACTGTTTTGGTGTTAGGCGTTCTGATTTTCGTTCACGAATTGGGGCACTTTATTGCGGCAAAAGCCTGCGGTGTCCGAGTGACGGAATTTGCCCTTGGTATGGGGCCTGCCCTTTTGAAAAAGCAAGGCAAAGAGACCCTTTACACCCTTCGCCTCTTCCCTATCGGCGGTTATTGCGCTATGACGGGAGAAGATGAAGAAGTGGAGGGCGATCCGAAAGCCATGCGGAACAAACCGGTTTGGATGCGCATGATCATCGTCCTTGCGGGATCCGCAATGAATATGCTTTTAGGGTTGACGCTGGTTGCCATCATTATCTGTTTCAGCAATATTCCCTCTACCACCGTTGCTCAGTTCAACGAAAACGCCACGTCGGTTCATTGCGGTTTGCAAGTGGGTGACGAGATCGTGGCTATTAACGGAAAAAAAATCTCCGATTATACCGATTTATCTACGGAATTATCCCGGTGCTATAACGAAGATACCGTATCAATGACAGTTTTGCGAGACGGTCAACCTGTCGTGTTACAAAACGTGACCTTTCCGGTGGAAAAAGTAGATGATGGGTTGCAATTCCCGGTGGTAGACTTTTTGGTCTATCGGGCGGAAAAGACACCGGGTGTGGTAATCAAACAGATATTTCTACAGACCGGCTCTTATATCAGTAGCGTTGTCAATGGATTGGCGGATATGATTTCCGGGCGAGTTTCGTTAAAATACGTATCCGGACCGGTGGGGATTTCTTCGGTGATTTCCGAAGCGGCTTCCTACGGAATTCTATCCCTGTTATCAGTGGGAGCTTTGATCTCAGTCAACCTGGGAGTTATGAATATTCTTCCTCTTCCGGCACTGGACGGTGGACGGTTTTTGTGCCTGATCATCGAAGGAATTCTACGGCGTCCAATCCCGGCAAAAGTAGAAGGAATTATTCATGCAGCGGGATTAATCCTTCTATTGGGACTCATGATAATCATCGCATTTAAAGACATTTTTTTCCCGATATACTAAGGAGAATCGATTATGGCATCAAAAAAACAGATCGTTGCCCGGGGAATTCCCATTGGGGGCGGTGCAGATATTCCCATACAATCCATGTGTTCGATCCCCTTTACCCGTTTTGAAGAACTGGCAAAACAGGCATTGCAGTTACAAGATGCAGGGTGTGATATTTTACGGGTTGCCTTGCCCGACGAGGCATCGGCAGACCCCTTTAAAAAGCTGAAAAATATGCTGAAAATTCCACTGGTAGCGGATATTCATTACGATTACCGGTTGGCTTTGAAGGCGTTGGAAATGGGAGCGGACAAGATCCGCATCAATCCCGGAAACACAGACAAGACCCATCTGAAACTGATAACAGACGAAGCAAAGGCGCGCAATGTTCCCATTCGGGTAGGGGTCAACGCCGGATCGTTAGAAAAGGATTTGCTGGAAAAATATGGGAAACCGACGGCACAGGCGTTGGCGGAAAGCGCGCAACGAAACGTGGAATTGTTGGAACAATTAGGATTTGAAGATATTGCGGTTTCCATGAAGGCGTCGGACGTGAAAATGATGGTAGAAGCCTATCGAATTTTCGCAAAACAATCCCCTTATCCTCTGCACTTGGGCGTAACGGAAGCAGGCACATTGCGATCGGGAACGGTGAAATCCTCCATTGGAATCGGAGCGTTGTTATTGGACGGAATCGGAGACACCATTCGGGTCTCATTGACGGCGGATCCCTTGGAAGAAGTGGAAACTGCAAAGATTCTGTTGCGTTCGTTAGATTTGTATCCCCGGGGAATTGAGGTCATTTCCTGCCCGACCTGTGGGAGAACGACCGTAAACTCCATTGAACTTGCAAACGCCGTAGAACGAGAATTTCGAGACATTCGAGCCCATATTAAAATTGCGGTCATGGGTTGCGTGGTCAACGGACCGGGGGAAGCCCGACAAGCGGACGTAGGTGTGACGGGAGCAAAGGGTGAATACGTTTTGTTCCGAGGAGATAAAATGATTAAACACATCTCCCCCGATCAAATTTTACCGCTTCTCAGAAAAGAAGTGGAAGACATTGCAAAAACCAAACAATAAAAAATTACACCGGAAGATGATATGCACCCCAAAAGTTAGACACTTTTGGAGGTGCATATTTTTTATGGCAAAAAAAGGACAAATTCAGCGAAAGTACTCGACAGAATTCAAAATATCCGTTATAATGGATATGCGAGAACACCGTTTGAGTTATCAT
>JAZUMQ010000030.1:0-21926 GCA_045603745.1 Eubacteriales bacterium
GCAGAGCCGCCGGGAAACCTTGGAAAAACTGTATGCAAACGTGGAAGGTGCCAACATCGACGGCGAATTGACTGCCGATTTGGTGGGTGATTACATCTTTACCGACGCGGATTTTCTCCGGAACCTTTCCACCAACCATCAAAACGTCTTCCAGAAGATCTTCGACGAGGTCAAATACCTTTATAAGGTTGCCACCGCCGGGAGCAAAGAAGCCCGGGAGCTGGAGAAGATCAAGAAGACCTTTGAAAAAGTGTACCGGGAAACGGATGCGCAAAAAAGCACCGCCGAGGGTGGCGAAGGTAAAGTACGATACAGTATTCGTAAGACATCAAAGATGGACTACAGTACACAGTTACAGATGATTGAAAATGGAACTTTGAATGGTAGTAATTCTTTGTATGTGGGAACGGCTTCCAATCTGCAAGGCGCAGGATTGTCTAATGCTCCTTATGTAATGAATCAAGGGGATTATAGAAAATCGAGAAGGACATCGGGGAATAATAAAAATTATTCTTCCCACAGTGTTCCGTATGAATTCTTTAAGAAGTTACCCGATCGCCTAAACAATGCTCCAATGGTTGTTGATAACGGAGGAAAGGCTACGGTTATCACGTCATATCTGATGGGAGATACGAAGGGGAACGATTCTTTTGTTATCGCCGGGATTTTGAAAGATCAGACGATGGAGAGTGATACTATCAATCAAGTAAAAAGTGTCTATCCATGGGACGATTTTACCGAAAGAATTAAGAAGAGTGCGGAAAGTGGGAATCTTCTTGTTATAAACAAAAACAAGGCTGAGCAAATGCTAACCACCATAGGCATCCAACCTGCCGAGGTGTCTAACATTCTCAACCTTGCTAAAAACATTATACCACAAAACAATCAAAATGTCAATAGCCAAAATTCCCTTTCTGCAGAAAATGAAGATCTTCCGACCCGCGGGTACCGAATTTCGGGGAAAGACGTGGCGTTGGAGAACCCTCTCCCGATTAGGACAGATGCGGTTGTTTCTCCTTCGGACGGTGATGTGTCGGGGGGCGATGTTCATATTGTAGAAGAACGTCTTTCGTCCAAGTTGCAGGGGCTTCAGTCCGAATTAGAGAAAAACAGAAAGTTTATGGAAGACGCGTACAATGCCCGAGAGGAGAACATTCAACGAATTCAGGCGGAATACGATTCTAAAAAAGACAAGAATTCCAAAAGCGCAAACAACTTGCTTCGACGGATTGAAAGAGAACGCCGATTACAGACGGAAGTAGATGAAGAGTACCAAAAGAGAATTGCGAAACTTGAATCTCGAATTTCGAAAGTAAACGAACAGCTTCAGCAAGACCACACAAAAGCAAATCGTTTGGAGCGAAAACTTCAGCGTATCGACAAGCGACTGGAATGGGAAAAGTCGGAGCTGGAAAAAGAATTTAATGCTCGTCGGCAGTCGGTGGAAGAATACTTTGGAGAAGACGAAAACTCCTTTTTCACAAAGAGGGCAAGGGAGCTTTACGACGAATTGCAAGGGTTAAAAAAAGGCGTTCGTGCTTCTAACTCGTTGGGGTATCTTATAGATCACGTCAATAAGTGGTCTGACCTCAAAACAGCTCTTTTGAACGTTGAAAAGAGTCCTTCTGAAGCAGTAAACGAGTATTCTGAAATTGAATCTGTTGTACGAAAGAGGCTTTCCGAAGAGTATGAAGAGCAGTCCTTTGAATTGGAAGCAGTTGATCACGAATACCAGCGCCGTCTATCGGAATTGGAACAGGAAGCCGCCGCCGATCGAAAAGCCGCCCGACAGGAAGAAGGACGTTTGAAACGCAAAGACGTCCATGAAATGAAGATCCGAGAGATCGAAGAGGTTTTGCGTGAACGAGGGTTTGATCTGAAAACCGTTCTGAAAAAAGGTAAAAGGCTTTCTTCGATTCAGGTCGTGGACAACACTCCGCAGCGGGTTTTTGAAAAGACCTTTGGTTATAAACAAGGGCAAGCCCTTGCCGACGCTACCATCAATAAAGTGGCGCAGCATGAGACCGAGGCGATTCAATGGGTAAATTCCTATACGGACAAAAAGAATGGCATCATTCCTCAAATTTCAAAGCAATACGGTATCAAGCCGGGAAGCAAGGAAAGTGCAGCCGCCCAAATGTTCGCCGAGGGATTCTACACCACCAAAGACGGAGTGCATATTACCTACGGAGAAACGGAATTGGCGCAGGATTTTCCCGATGAAAAAGTCCGGAATAACATCAAGGCACTTGCTACAGATCCGAGGATCCGACAGATGTATGACGACATCTTGCGAATGATCAACGAATCCCGTGCAAGAAACGGCTATCCGGAAATCCCACGCTTGGAGAATTATCATCTCCACTTCCGAGCACAGGCGGACACGTTTTCCAAATTGGGAGTTCCGTTTAATCCCAACGACATTCGATTGAAGGATCTTCCTACGGATCTGAACGGTGTTACGGCCGATCTGAAGCCGGGTCAATCATTCTTTGCAAGTGCGAAACACCGAAAAGGATTTCATACAACCTACGACCTTTTGGGCGGGTTGGAACGGTATGTGTTCAGTGCGAAAGATCAGATTTTCCACCTCGACGATATTCAAACCTTCCGGGCGCTGCGAAACCTGATTGCAGATACTTACGGACAGGCTCACGGATTGGAAGACCTGTACACACTTTCGGAAGAAGAAGCTCAAGAACGGATTCAACAGGTTCGTGACGGGCATCTTTCCAATTTTGCAAGATTCTTGAACGAAGAGGCAAACGTCATGGCGGGGAAGACCTCGTTAATCGACCGGGGTGTGGAAGGAATTTTCGGTCGTCGAGGTATTTCCGTACTGAATACCATCAACCAACAAACCGGACGCAATATGGTCGGGTTCAACGTATCTTCTGCCGGAACGAACTTTATCCCGGTAATGCAGACGATTGCAAAATCGGATAAGGCTTCCTTTATTAAGGCGTTTTGCCAAACGTCTGTGAATTTGATTCGGTCGGTTTACGGAAAAGGCGACGGATTTGCGGAAAGCAACCCGACGATGATTCGGCGCCAGGGAGCGTCGAAATTTTACCGTAAGCCCTATGAAAGGCTTGTTGATGCAGGTTACACGATGATGAGTGTGGTGGATAACATTTCCACCGAGCTTATTGTCCGCACTAAAATCAATGAGTTTACCAAGCAGGGAATGGATCTGCAAAAAGCGACCTTCGAGGCGGACAAGTGGGCGTCCCGGTTGATGGGAGATCGTTCTTACGGTCAGCAACCGTTGATCTTCAATTCCAAAACCCTCGGTATATTTACCAAATTCCAACTGGAAGTTCGAAATCAGCTCGACGCACAATACTACGATACCTACCAGGAAGCGAAAGTTTCCAACGAGCATATCGAAAACGGATTGGTACGGAACGCAAAAACGGCGGCAAAGGTTACGTCAAAGCTGTTTCAACTTGCGGTTCTGCAACACATTTTTGGAGTTGCTTATGAGTCGATCGCTGGATATAATCCGGCGTTTGATATTATCAGCGTACTTATGACCGCGTTTGGAGCCGATGACGATGAGGAGAGCGAAGATACTGCTCTTGACAATCTGGAGCAAGGATTCTTTGAACTGCTGGAAGATCTTCCGTATGCAAGTGTGCTTACCGGGGGCGGTCGTGTTCCGGTTTCTTCTGCGTTGCCGGTCAAAGAATTGGTTTACGGAGAAGATGAATACGGGAACGAAAAGAGCCGTTGGGCAACCTTAGGTGAAGCGCTACCGTATTACGTTATGCCCGGCGGTTACGGTCAGTTGAAGAAGACGGTAAAAGGTCTGCAGATGTTTGACGATGATCTTCCTGTTTCCGGATCTTATACGGACAGCGGGAAGTTGAGGTTCCCGGTGGAAGACACGCTCGCAAATCGGACGCAAGCGGCGATTTTCGGACAATGGGCAAATAAAAACGCAAGAGACTACTTTGACGGAAACCAAAAGGCTCTGACTGAAGAACAAACGCAGGAATTTCTTGCGTTGGATCTTCCCATTCAAGAATATTGGGACATCAAAAAGGGGCTTTCCAAATTAAACCGGGAGAGCGAGACCGGACAGGCGTCCGTCGGTCAAAAGGCGGACTATATTGCCGGCTTGGATCTTCCGATCGAAAAGAAGAACCTTTTGATAAACAATATTGCCGACCGAAAGGATTCCATTGATCTTACGGGGTATGAGAATTATTCAAGTTTTGAAGAATTCGACTATGCCGCAAAGAATCCGGGGAAATATGCGATCTCCCAAGTGGTGGGAGGTTTTGATGTATACCAAGCAAGGCAAAAGGAATTGTCCGAAATTACAGCCGACAAGGATGAGAACGATAAGACAATTACCGGAAGCCGAAAGAAAAAAGTGATTGAATACCTCAACGGACTGGATTGCAGTATCTATGAAAAGATGATTCTACTCCGGAGTCAGTATGAAAGTGACGACACTTATAATACCGACATCATTGAGTATTTGAACGACCGGAAGGACGTAACGAGAGAACAGATGGAAAATATCCTGAAAGAACTTGGATTTACTGTCCATAACGATGGGGAAGTTACCTGGTAAGGAGGACTTATGAACAATAGATTGGATATGCAACCAATAAGGAATCTGTTTGATTTAGAAGCAATCGTTAGAAAGAAGTTTTCGGAAGCTTACGGACTGGCAGACAATGCAAAAAAACTTGCGTCGTCTGCCAATAAAAAGGCGGACGAAGCAAAGGATGTTGCCAAAAAGCCTACTCACGAAGCTGTTTTTAACGCTCTTACGGAAGACGGTAAATGCCAAGGGTTGTTTCGGAGTTCGGACGGAAAGGTTTACTTGAACCTTGAATACGTAAAAGCCGGAACGTATACGAGCACCAAAGATGTCTTCATAGAACCTGGGTATAGCGAAAGCATCAGGATTATGAAGCATATAACGAACAAAGAATCAATTCCCGATGAGGAACTTTCGCTATACGACTTTGATGGAGATGGATCTGTTACCGTGGCAGATGCAATGCTCGCCCTTCAGGCAGACTTGGGGACAGTGTCGGTGGAAAAAACTTTCAAGAAGGCTAAAAAAACACCTGTCTCAATCACGATAGATCCTTCGGAGTCGAATTCAATTATAAAAGTTAAGGGAACGGATATATGGGGAAATAGTTATGACAAATCTCTTGGTATTCGAGATCCTTTTTTGAAATCAACAAATGAAGGGTGTATGTATCGAGTTATCGACCCTGGGAATGGTGTATACGAATGGGTCAATCCACCTATGGAATCCGGTGTCGAATATAGAACTGCAGAGAGGTTTCAAGGAGGAGTGGTTTGCAAGAAGGTCTTCGATGTTGATTTTGATCCGGAAGAGACTGTTAAAGTTGTCGACACGGGGATAAGTTTTTACAAGTATAGTATCGTGGGAATTGATTATGTGTTCGATGATTCTTGGAACGTGTTTCCTCAGTCCGGAGCAAACGTTTCTTTTGGACGAGGTCAGGATAATTATACCCTTACGGTGTCGGCCGATATGTATGGTGTCTGTTGGATTACTGTTAGTTATAAGTAAAGGGGGTGGGAAAGATTGATGGAACTAATTGTTGAGCTTTTAAGCGGTGCTGCCGGTGCGGCTCTGGTGGCTGGCATCTTCACCGCTATACAAACGCGAAAAGCAAAAAAGGACGCGCGAGGGAAAGCTCTGCGTTACATCATGCTCTACATTATTCAAGAACGAGCGAAACAGTACATCAAGGACGGGAGTATTACCTTGGAGGAGCGCAGATCTCTCCACCATTGGCACGACCTATACCATGACGGACTTGGGGGGAACGGAGATGCAGACGACCTTATGACCCGCGTGGATGAGCTACCATACAATATGGATTGATAAAGGAGAAAAATATGAAAGAATTCGGAATCGATATTTCTGCACACAAGAAGAATTTTGATTTTCAAAAAGCAATCGCCGAGGGGGTGAAGTTTATCATTCCCCGGGGCGCGTACTCGGCGCCGGCGGTGATCCGGGGAGGAGGACGAGATACTGCCTTCGTGGACTACTACGAAAAGACGATTGCATCAGGATTGCCGGTTGGTACTTACCAATATGGTATGGCTCGGAACGAAAAGGAAGCTCTCGCTGAGGCGAAATACTTCGAGGAAAACGTTCTTGCCGGAAGAAGGTTTGACCTTCCTGTCTATTACGATATGGAAGATCCTCGTCAGAAGAAAGTAAGTCGGGATATTCTCACACGTGTGGCAAAAACCTGGTGCGATTATCTCGAAAGCCGCGGCTATTGGGTGGGAATCTACGCAAGCCGTTCTTTCTTTGAAAACCATCTTAACGATAAAGAGCTTCAGAAATACGCTCACTGGGTTGCCGAATGGTCGAAGAGTTGTACCTATAAGGGGAATGACGGCGTGTGCGGTCTTTGGCAGTTCGGAGGAGAGACCAACAAGATCCGCACGAACATCGTTGCCGGGCAGATGGTGGATCAGAATTATCTGCTCATTGATTATCCGTCTATGATCCGTGCTGCAGGTTTGAACGGTTTTTCCGGTAACGGACTTGGTTCTACTTCCCCGGAAGAACGCTTCCTTCCCGAACGTGGATATTTCTGTGTGGGAGACAGGGGAGACAAGGTTGAAAAGATCAACAAATTCTGGAAAGACGTTTTTCCTGCCTACGCTTCTGTATTGAAGCGTAATGCTGACGATGTGCTCGGGAATTACTTTGGAGAAAACACCGAAGCGTGGACGATTGAGTTTCAGCGCCGTACTGGGCTTGAGCAGAACGGCAAGATCGACCCTGTCACCCTTGCTGAAATGAAAAAATTCGGATTCAAAGAATAATAAGCGAAAAGGAGAAAATATTATGGAATTTTTGCAAAATTACGTGATCCTCGTCGTTGTCGGGACCTGCCTCTGCGTAGGCTTCATCCTTAAGCATCTGATTCCTTCGGAGAAGATTGACAAGTATATCCCCCTTATCGTTGGCTTGCTGGGGGTTCTGTTGTCCATCTGGAACGCAGAGTGGACGCTTTCGCCGGAAATCCTATTGAGTGGACTCTTTTCCGGTCTTGCTTCTACCGGTTTTTACGAGATGTTCAAGAATTCTCTCGGCGATATTTATAATAATGTGAAGAAACTGATCTTCGGAGAAGATAAAAACGAATGATGTCGTGTCGGAATTCGTGTCGGAATTGGTTGTTTTGTGTCGGAAAATCAAACAGAAATCAAATAAAATCGATCGAAATTTCGGAACAACGAAAAACGCGCAAAGCATTGATAATAAAGGAAAAATCCCGAAACCATTGAGGTTTCGGGATTTTTGTTTTTGGTGGAGATTACGGGAGTCGAACCCGTGACCTCCTGCTTGCGGAGCAGGCGCTCTACCAACTGAGCTAAACCCCCATGTGAATTGTTGCGAAAGTTGCCCTCTTGCGGTGCCCAAAAAAATCTACGAAACCGTGGGTTCTTGATTTTTTTGACCGCTTCGCCACAACCGTCTTGCTTCATCCACCCCCGGCGGCGCTTCGGCGGTTGTGCCCGCCGTTCGATTCCATTTTGTGCACCAACGGTTTCGATTGTGTGGTTCAAAATATTGCTCTATAAAAAAATGGAGCAGGTGAGGGGAATCGAACCCCCGTGGCCAGCTTGGAAGGCTGGAGTTCTACCATTGAACTACACCTGCTTATCAATGCCTAACTATTATAATACATTTTTTCGCTGTTGTCAAGGGGGCAAATGCAAATTTTTTATATCTTTTTTTGAAAAAACTCTTTACAACGGCAAAAAGGACGGATAAAAATCCGTCCTTGGTTTGTTTTCTTGAAAAGTTCCGAATTACTTCAGGTTGAATCTCTTCTTGAAACGGTCTACGCGGCCGCCGGTGTCAACCAGTTTCTGCTTGCCGGTATAGTAAGGATGGCAGGCGGAGCAAATTTCAACACGAATGTCTTCCTTAGTGGAACGGGTGTGAATTACGTTACCGCAAACGCAGGTGATGGTTGTGTCTTTGTAAACGGGATGAATTCCGTCCTTCATCTATTTTCATTCCTTTCCGAGTGTGCCGAAAAGGCACAAATTGATTACATTGCATTTTATTATAGCACATTGTTTCGCAAAATGCAAGAGTTTTTTGAAAAAAAATCAAATTTCATATTTTTGAAACAATTTTATCCTTTGATTTTGCGCCGCAACATTGACAAAAGGGGGATTTGGTGCTATAATGATATATTATTTAAGGAAGATACGAAACCTATCGAAGGAGTTTGTTATGTTATATCAAAGCACCCGATCCAATCACACCGTAAATTCTCTGGAAGCCATTTTGCAGGGGATTGCCCCCGACGGCGGATTGTATTTGCCCGTCGATCTGGCGTCCATGAAGGTTCTGCCTCAAGATTTGGCGGACAAATCCTTTGAAGAAATGGCGGCAATTATTTTGCGTACCCTTTTTGATGAATTTACTGAGGCTGAAATGGCGGAAATGGTTCATCGTGCCTACGGCGGAAAATTTGAAACGGAAGACGTGACCCCCACCGTCAAGGTCGGACAAGATTACGTGTTGGAATTGTTCCGCGGCCCCACCTCTGCTTTTAAAGACGTGGCGCTTTCCATGTTGCCTGTTTTGATTACCGAAGCGAAGAAAAAGCTTGGCATTACTGAAAAAATCATGATCCTCACCGCCACCAGCGGAGATACCGGAAAAGCCGCGCTGGAAGGATTCCACGACGTAGACGGTACCGGAATTATCGTATTTTACCCCAACGGCGGGGTTTCCGCGGTGCAAAAGGCACAGATGGTTACCCAGGAAGGGAACAACGTCATCGTCTGCGCCATTGACGGTAATTTCGACGATGCCCAGACAGGGGTTAAAAATACCTTTGCCGCCTGTGCGGAGAAAGATCTGAAACAATACGGCGTGATGCTTTCCAGTGCCAACTCCATCAACATCGGACGATTGGCGCCCCAAATCGTGTATTATTATAAATCCTATTGCGATCTGGTCGCCGCCGGAGAGATTTCCATGGGGGATTCGGTGAATTTCGTGGTTCCCACCGGAAACTTCGGGGATATTTTAGCGGGATATTTCGCCAAATGCTTGGGGCTTCCCGTAAACAAATTGGTCTGTGCGTCCAATCAGAATGACGTTTTGACGGAATTCTTGAATACCGGGCATTACGATCGCCGTCGAGTTTTCCACCGTACCAATTCGCCGTCCATGGATATTTTGGTTTCCAGCAATTTGGAGCGTATGTTGTATCTGGCATCGGGGGGAGACCATCAGAAAATTGCCGGATATATGAAAGAATTAAACGAAGTCGGGGAATACACCGTGGACACGGAACTTCTGACTGTGTTGAAAGAGGTCTTCTACGCCGGCTGTTGTTCGGAAGAACAGACCCTTGTGACCATCGGAAAAACCTACGAGACCTACGGCTATCTCTGTGATACCCATACCGCAGTTGCCGTGGACGTTGCCGGACAGTTTAAGGAAGACAAACCGGAAGGCGCGGTTATTATTCTTTCCACTGCGTCTCCTTACAAATTCCCTGTTGCGGTTCTGACCGCCTTGGGGGATCTCCCTGACGAAGATGAATTTCGCGTGATGGAACAGCTGCAGCAAGCGACGAACGTTCCCATTCCCGACGGACTTGCGGGATTGAAAGAAAAAACCGTTCGTCATACCGACGTGATTGACAAAAATTCCATTCTTGATTACGTATTAAAGAAGGTAGAAGCATGAAACGTATTGTCCGCGTCCCGGCGACCACTGCAAATTTAGGCCCCGGATTCGACTCTTTCGGGTGCGCCTTGGGGTTGTATAATACCTACACCTTTGAGGCGATCGAGGAAGGATTGGAAATTACCGGTTGTGCCGAAAAATATTGCAATCCGAAGAATCTTTCGGTTCGTGCCTACGAATTGACTCTGAAAGAAGCGGGCGTTCCTTATACCGGGCTTCGTATGGAAATGTTAGAGACTCAAGTTCCGGTTTCCCGGGGGCTTGGTTCTTCCGCCGCCATGATCGTTGCCGGAGTCGTTGCCGCCAACGCCGAGGCGGGGTATCCCTTTGATAACCGGAAAATGTTGGAGATCGCAACCCAAATTGAGGGGCACCCGGACAATCTCGCGCCCGCATTTTACGGTGGATTGACCGCATCTATGATGAATGATGGGATCCCCGATACGGTTACGTATAAAATGGCGGAAGGGCTTCGGTTTGTGGTCTGCATTCCTACCTTTGAATTGCCTACGGCGAAAGCTCGCAAAGCTTTACCGGAAACCTATTCCCGGGCTGATGCAGTCTATAATCTCTCTCACGGAGCCGTTCTTTTGAAAGCTTTGGAGACAGGAGATAAACCGGTGATTTCCCGGGCGCTGAACGACCGTCTCCATCAACCCTACCGATTCTCTTTAATTCCGGAATATGAGACGGTGCGTCGCATTGCTTTGGAATCGGGCGCTATTGCCTTCTGTATCAGCGGTGCCGGCCCCACCCTGTTGGCATTGACCGACGACCGGAACTTCGCCGGCCGCCTTTCTGCCCGCCTTTCCAAAGAGACGAGAAAAGGTTGGAAAGTCCTTTCCCCCGAAATCGACCGCCACGGAGCAATGGTGACGGAAGAGTAACAGCTTGGAAGTATATATAAGATCAGGCTTGGAAGTCATTTGACTTCCAAGCTTTCGACAGTTTAGGACATAAAAATTTTTTATGTCCGTTCATTATTGTTGATCTTTTGATGTGTTTTACAATATTGTTTTATTTCCGCTTGTTATTACGGGATTTATTTATACTTTTGTGTGCTTATTTTTACCAATTGGTATTCCATCTGTCTTTATAAGCTTCCTGAAGCCTCTCACGCTCATTTTTAGAAACAACGTGATCACTGTTTTGGATCTTTTCGGCAAGCAAACGCTCAAAAAGTCCGTCATCCATCGGCAGCTCTATCTCCTTCTGTGTCCACGAGGAAAGATAAGCGGCATTGCAAAGCGTTATTTCATTGATCGCATCGTAGCCGGGTGAAACAAGAGGCTCGCCTCTCAGAATATGTGCCGCAAAGTTCTTGAGCACATTTACATGGCCATTGTATTTTTCGTCAGCATACTCCTCGACTGTAATAGGGTTTGGAGTTCCGTTCGGAGCGTAGCGATATTCGGTCTCATCAAGTGCCGTTTTACTATGTATCATCTTGCCCGCTTCAATTACAAGCTTTCCCTTCGACCCCGAGATCTCAAGTCTGTTTGTGCCGGGATATTCTCCTGTAGTTGTAATAAACGTCGCAATCGCGCCATTGGGATATGTCCCAATTATGGTGGCGTCATCCTCAACCTCGATCTCGTGGTACTTTCCTATATCGCACTTTGCGTATATTTTTGCGGGCATTCCGCAGATCCATTGCCCCAGGTCAAGATTGTGAGGAGCTTGATTCATAAGGACTCCGCCGCCTTCCCCCGACCAGCTTGCTCTCCAGCTGCCTGAATCGTAGTAGGCTTTGTTTCTATACCAATTTGTAATTATCCACACTACTCTTTTAAGTTCGCCAAGCTCACCCGAAGCCATTATCTCTCGCGCGCGAGCGAAAAGCTTATTGGTTCTCTGATTGAACATTATCGCGAACGCTTTACCGCTTTTTCTTGCAGCGTCCATCATTTCACGAACCGACGAGCAGGTAACTCCTCCGGGTTTTTCGGTCAGCACGTGAAGTCCGTACGAGAACGCCTTGATCGCGATCGGTGGGTGGAAATAATGGGGTGTGGACACTATTACGGCTTCACACAGACCGCTTTTCATCATTTCTTCCGCGTTCTCAAACACGGGGACGTCGGGATAATGCATTCTCAACTCATTTGCTCGCTTCTCGTCATTATCGCAAAGTGCCGCAAGTGTCATTTCGGGAACCTTACCCGAATATATAGAGGAAGCATGGGCAGAGCCTATATTTCCTATTCCGATTATTCCTATCTTCAATGTTTTTTTCATTATATTGTTCTCTCCTCTTGCTCGGATATTTAAGCAACTACATTATACCGCAAGTATTTGCAATTGGAATTGCAAAAAGAGGGGCAAGACATTGCAAAAACTGTTTTATTATTCGCAAAAACTATGCGGCATCGCCGCGGACGCGCGTCCGTAGCGATGCCGCGGTTTTAAAAAGGATCGTGAAATTCTTTTATTTTACCTTGGAGCCGTATGTATCGGAAAGGTCAGCGGGTCCGGCGTTATTTGTAACTACCTTACGAACGGAGGTATCGATGCGCTTCTGAAGCTCATTATAGTACAGCTCGTGATCGAAGTTTGGTACATCGATGGTCTTGCCTGTCCAAGCCGAAAGGTGCATAGAGTTGGAGATAGTAAGTCCGTTGATACCCTCAATCCCGTCAGCGATCAGAGGGGTGCCGCGAAGGATCTTGCCCGCGAAAGCGTTAAGAACGCCAACGTGCTGAGGATTCTCTTCATCGGTCTCAACGTCGCAGACGGTCATGGAAGGTTTCGCGAACATTTTTGTGTTGGTCTTCGAGAATTCGGGCTCGGAGATGTCGGACTTCCACATCTTCAGCGTCTTTCCGTCCTCCGCTACGATCTTACCCTTCTCGCAGCAGATCTCGAAACGGTTCGTGCCAGGGCAGTCGCCGGTGGTGGTGATGAAAGTACCCGTGGCACCGTTAGCGTACTCCACATAAGCGGTAACGTCGTCCTCGACCTCGATGTTGTGCCACTTCCCGAAGTGGAGGTAAGCTGTGATCTTTACGGGCATTCCGCAAATCCACTGCCAGAGGTCAATATTGTGGGGACACTGGTTGAGAAGGACTCCGCCGCCCTCGCCTGACCATGTTGCTCTCCAGTCCCCCGAATCGTAGTATGCCTGGGGACGGTACCAGTCGGTGATGATCCAGCTCGTACGTCTGATCGCGCCAAGCTCTCCTCTCTTGATGATCTCACGCATCTTTCTGTAGATGCAATTGGTCCTCTGGTTCATCATAATACCAAAAACAACGTCGTTTTCAGCAGCGCAAGCGTTCATTTCGAGTACCTGCTTTGTGTAAACGCCGGCAGGCTTCTCGATCATAACGTGCAGACCCTTCTGCATCGCCATAATAGCGTAGGTGGGGTGGTCGTAGTGAGGAACAGCAACTAGGATCGCGTCAACGAGTCCGCTGTCCATCATCTTCTCAGCGTCGTCAAAGGTAGCAACCGTGGGGATCTCTCCCTTTGCCCAATCAAGGCGGTCAGCCTTAAGGTCACATACCGCGGTGATCTCGATTTCGGGCATCTTCCTCGCGAGCCAGTTTTTGGTGTGAGTAGTACCCATATTACCAAGGCCGATTATCCCAAGTCTTATTTTATCAGCCATTTTCTTTTCTTCCTTTCGTTATTTATAAAGATCTTTATTAGTTGAGCCCGAGTGACTTAAGATAGTCGTAGCTCTTCTTGAGGCAATCGAAGGGATCTTCCTCGTAGCAGCTATCCTGCTCGACCAGCATATACTCAACACCCGATTTGCCAGCAACGTCGATTATGCGCTCAAAGTTAAGGTTCCCGTAGCCAACGGGAGCCATTCTCTGCTCTTGGTTTACGATGCAAAGGTCCTTCAGGTGGATGCACTCAACTCTTCCGCTAAGCTTTTCGAGCCAAGCCGCGGGGTCAGCTCCGCCGAATTGTGCCCAATACGTATCAAATGTGAATCCCATCTCGTCCCACGCAAAATCCTCCATAAGATGCTCCATTACGAGTCTGCCGTCAGCCATACGGGCAAACTCTCCGTGGTGGTTGTGGAAGAAGAACTTGTGTCCGTTGTCGGCGATAACACGGGCAGCGGGCTTGAATTTCTTTACAAAGTTCTCGTAGTTCTCCTCGGTGATCTCGCAGCCCATTCCTCCGATACCGATACAACGGCAATTGAAAATATCGTGATCGCGGCAGACCTTAAGCGTGTCCTCCACTATCTTCTTGGGGTGGATATGCGTGATAACGCACTTGAGTCCATTGGCGTCAAGCTGTTCCTTCAGCCACTGAGCCTCATAATTGCAAGTACCCGATACCTGAACGGTGGTGTATCCTATGTCGGCTACCTTTTTTAAAGTCTCACTGAAGTCCTCAAGGGTCTTAGTGAAATCGTGTACTGTGTATAATTGCGCACCTATCTTCATAATACCTGCTCCTTTGTTAAGTTATTTTTATATGTTGGCGAGTATCTCACGAAGGGCGCTTGCAGCGGCATCGAAGGACTCATCAGT
This sequence comes from Eubacteriales bacterium, assembly GCA_045603745.1. Lineage (GTDB taxonomy): Bacteria > Bacillota > Clostridia > Oscillospirales > UBA644 > RGIG995. Next base: position 14,242 of record JAZUMQ010000030.1, read on the forward strand.
GTTTTTATAGTTGGATACTCCGTGCTTTATGGATATTCCGTTCTCAAGCCCCGCAAGACCCGTGAACGCGCTGAGGTGAGGCTCTAGGGTCATAACCTCGCCGCCGCGGGCGAGATAATCCTTCACGATAAAGGGAATGTTTCCGAGTCCCTTGCCCGCGGGAACGACTGTTCTGTCAGCCGCCGCGTCCTTAATGTGGAGGTATTCTACTCTGTCCTTAAGCGCCTCCCAAGCTATCTTGGTGTCAACGCCCGCCTGAACAAAGTTTGCGGGATCGAAGATTGCCTTCATTTTAGGGAACTCACGAAGAATGTCAACACACGCCTCATACTGCTCACCGTAAATGTCTTTTTCGTTTTCGTGACAGAGAATGACGTGGTCGGGGGTGAGGGAGAGAAGCTTATCGAGTCCCTTCAGAGACTCCTCACGGTTCTTCTCCGCGGACCAATCGGCTACGGGATAAAAGCTGAACATACGAATTCTCTTCGCCTCGAATATGTCGGTAAGCTCAAGAAGTCTCTTGTGATCATCATAGTGACCGTCAAGATCACCGTTAAGGGCGATCTTGCCGATGGGCGACCCCATAGAGAATACCGAAATGCCCTCGTCGTCAAGCGCCTTTTTTATTTCTTTTGCCTCGGGGACGGTAACGTCCTTTATGTTCTTTCCATTCACGCCTCTGATCTCAAGGTGGGGGATACCGTTTCTCTTAAGTGCCGCGATCTGTCCCGAAAGCTGGCTTGACGCCTCATCGGCGAACGCGCTGAGTCTGTAATTCATATGTATTTTCCTCCTAAAATTATTGGAAGCCACCCCTCGATTTCCGTCCTTTTTCGCTAATTTGCGAGTCCAGACCACCGAGCCGCGAAGCGCCACACACATAGAGAAATACACTCCCTCTATGTAATAATTGATACCATAGAGCGAAGCGTTTATCGCTCCGATAAAAAAGCCGTAGCGATTAGCCTTGGCGATTATCATAAGCACAATGGAAGAAACAAGAGTCGGAAATATCTAAAAAAGCGTAAATCCCAGACTTCCCTCCCTCGCTCCGGTGGCAATGCTGATCACGTTATATAATCCAAGCGCTACTATCCAGCCTACGGAAAAAAGAAAGTCGTATTCCCTTACAGTGCCCGGATCGAATCCACAGGCTTCTTTTTGGCGGCGTTATACACCGGCAGGAAGGTGGCAACTACTGCGGTCAAAAGCGCCACGCCCAAGAGAATGGCGATGGACGGAATTCCGAACACGACCAAAGACGCGCCCAAGGTCGTTGCCAGCGCCAGATTGATAAAGTGGCAGGCAACGTAGCACCCGATCAAAGCAAGGACGCTGCACAGTGCGGCAATGAAGAAGGATTCGGAGAAGAAGATCTTGAACACGTCGAAGCTTCTGGCACCTACCGCCCGTAAAATTCCGATTTCCCGTTTTTTCTGGGAAATGGAAGTGGCAATAAAGTTGGAGAAGAGAAGTACTGCAAAGACCAACAACACCAATCCCACGTACAGGAACACCTGGGACAGGGTCTTGACGATCTCGTCGGCAAACCGCAGATCGCTGACGAAAGAGCCCACCAAAGAAACTTGGCTGGAATCGGCTTCATATTCTTCGTTGCTATACATATCCCAATAGAGATCCTTTTGGGTCTCGGATTGATCGTAAGGCAGGTATAGATAATCGTACAGGGCGTTGGCGGGTGCCACGTACTCGGTGGTCATTTCTTCGTAGGATTCGGTCTGTGTCTTCTGTTCGTTCCACAGCGCCGTTACCTGTGCGTCGGAAAGGATCAGATATTCCTGATATTCTTCTCCGACGTCATAAAAACCGATGACCGTATAATCTTTTGCGTCTCCCATAGCACTTTGCGAGGAGTTGCTGAACAGTTTGAAGGAAACCGTCAAATCCTTTGCATAAGTTGCTTCAAAGGAAGCCAATTGCTTGCGATAGGCGTCTTTTTCCGCTTCGGTCAGAAGGACTTCCGATCCTTTTCCGTCGTCGTTTTCAATCCATCTTCTTCCGCTGGAAAGGGCAGAGGCGGCCTCCGATAAGGGGAAGAGTTTTTCTGCCTCGTCGTAGCGTTCCTGTTCTTGCAAAGCGTTAATTTTTTGGTAGATCAGATCGGTCAGCGCCCGATAATACATGGGAGACGTGACGATGATCTCATTGTCTGCCGGTGCGGTCTTTCCGGAAATGGGATAGTAGGTCCAAGCAGCATTGGCTTCGGTTTGCGTCAAGTAGTAGGTGTTTCCCCATTCGGGGTATTCCGCCTCGTCTCCCGGCAAAAGAAGATCCGCGGTCACGGTTCGGTAATAGTAAAGTTTCCCGCCGTCGTATTGCGAATAGCGATTGGAAAGAGTTTTTATTTGGTCGTGGTTGACAAAGGCGAATCGGAACAATCCGTCTGCCAAGTACTGTTCCAGTTCCATTTGCAACCGTTCGTTGCGCTCGGAGGAATCTTTTAAGACGTCGTATTTGAGGTCCACCGCGCCGCAATCAAACAACCCCGTGACGGTGTAGACGGTGCCGTCCAGGGAGATCTTCTTCCCGATGAGATTTTGAGGATCGGTGATCTCAATGGCTTTTCCTTCCGCATCGTAGATCTGACAAGCGACGGTCAGGTCTGCAAAGTATTTGGACAAGACGATCTCGTCTTTTTCCTTGGGATATTCTCCGGAGATACGCTCCCGCAAGGGGTGTGCTTCGGGCAGGTACCCTATCGTGCTGATGCGGGGTGACCAATAGGCAGAATTGTTCCGCACGTTCAAGGTGAGGTATGCTTCCACGCCTCCGAAAATGGCGTCTCCCGTTTGTTCCTTCAATTTTGTAATATCGTCGTCGGAAAAGCGCTCCGGATAGAAGGTCTCATAGGAATTTTCTTCTTCCCCGTAAGAATACCACGTGACGACAGCTTGATACCGCTTGTCTGCTTTTAAAAATTCCGGAGCGGAAATGGTCAACGTTTCCCGGAAGGTCTGTTCGCTGTTATAGAAATTCAGTGTGGACAACAAACCGAACATCACGAAGGCGACGGTGCAGAGTAAAATCGTCAAAAACAGACGGAAGGGCTTGCTTTTCAGCCCCGAAAGACCGATTTTTATCGCGTGCCGGGCAGGTAATTTGGAGCGAATAAATCGCCCGTCTTCCTTAGAATATTCCCGTTGAGGGATCTTATTTTCGTCGGTGTCCGCAAATACTTCCTTTTCGCCGGAATCGTTGATTCGGCTGACCTTTTTGAAATTTTTTACGTCCTTTTCTCCCGATGCGATGACCGCGTCGGTGCCGGACTTTTTCAAAAACGCTTTGATTTGTTCAAAATCTGCGTCGGTCAGTTCCGCACCGTTTTTTACGCACAAAATGTCGCCCACTGCGTTGACGTTTTGAGTCAGCGCCTGTTGTTTTTGTTGGGTCTTTGTGACGTCAGACAGAATTTTTCCGTCCTTTAATTCGATGATGCGGTCGCCGTATTGTTCGGCAAATTCCCGGTCGTGGGAAACCACGATGACCAATTTATCTTGGGAGAGTTTTTTCAGCGTATCGAACACCTGTTTTCCGGTATTGGAATCCAATGCCCCGGTGGGTTCGTCCGCCATGATGATTTCAGGATTCTTTACCAACGCCCGGGCGATGGCGATTCTTTGCTTCTGACCGCCGGAAAGGGTGTTTGGCTTGCGTTTTCCAAAACCGGTCAAATCCACTTGCTCCAGCAGTTCGGCGATGGCTTTTTTATCCTTGGATTTTCCCTGAAGTTCCAACGCTAAAGCAATATTATCTTCCACGGAAAATTCGTTCAGAATATTGTATTCTTGGAAAATAAAGCCGATAAACGTATTGCGATAGGAGTCAAAATCGCTTTGGGAAAAGTTTTTACTGCTTCTTCCCTTTACGATAATTTCCCCGCCGGAGGGAGAATCCAATCCCCCGCAGACGTTCAACAGGGTGGATTTCCCGCTTCCAGATTTCCCCAAGAGAAAGACCATTCCTTTTTCGGGGAATTGAAGGGTTACGCCGTCCAGTGCCCGTACTTCGGAACCTTTTTTCGAGTTGTAAACTTTGGTAAGATTGACAACTTGCAACATATACGATCTCTCTCCGTTTCTTTTTTGTATTGTAAGAGGTCACTTTCATTATAGTGTATTTCTTTTTTCATTGCAAGGGCAAAAAACCGAACTTTTTATTAAAAAATTTGCAATTATTTTACAACCCCACTCTTGCATTTTAAAAAAAAGTATGGTATACTATATAGCGTAATCCATGGGGACATAGCTCAGCCGGTTAGAGCGCTCGCTTCACATGCGAGAGGTCAAGGGTTCGAGTCCCCTTGTCCCCACCAAATGAAGACACCATTGAAATCTGAACCCTAAAGGTTTGGACACCAATGGTGTCTTTTCTTTAAAACCCAAGTATTTATGCGGGTTTTAAAGGTTTTTGAGCGCACGTTTCAATTTGGACACAAAAAGGGAAAAAGCCGAAAAACCGAAAGCAAACTGTTGAAACGGATGGATTTGAACCCACGAATCCAATTTGAAATCAATAGAAAAGCGGCTCATTTACTGAAGTAATCCTCTTCTTTTTCCATCGGTGTCTTGTATCGGTTCTTTTTGTGTGGACGTTTGAAATTATAGAATTCAATATATGCATCAACCGCTTTGATAAATTCTTTTTCAGAGCGGTATTTTATTCGGTATAGTTCCTCTCTCTTCATGTTCGAGAAGAAACTTTCTATTACGGCATTGTCATAAGGAATCCCTGAACGCGAGAACGACTGCGTAACATGAAGGGACTCCAAATATTCCCGATATGTGTAGGAAGTATAGTTTCCGCCCCGATCCGAATGAAAAGTCAAACCGTCTGGTTTTCCTCTTTTTTCAAATGCTGCTTTGAATGTGCTTTTCGTTAACTGCGTACTGCAGTTGCGACTCACTTTATACCCAACGACCGCACGGGCATATAAATCAATAATCGCACAAATATAATAGTTTATTTCTTTGAATCGGAAACAAGTGACATCACCCACCCAAACTTGGTTTGGCGCTGTTACTGAAAACTGTTGTTTCAAACGATTGTTGTAGCAGTTTTTGCCTTTTTCGTAAAACTCTTTGGCGCCTTCACGAACACTGAGCAACCCTATATCTCGCATAATCTCTCTTACCATTTCAACGCTGATATGATATCCTTGCTCTTTCATTGTAGCGTGGACTTTGTTTGCTCCGAAAATTTGATTGCTGTCATCATAGATTTGTTGGATCTTTGCTCTGAATTCTTCACGTCGCTTTGAATACCACGTGTTACTCTTTTTGTTTCGCCAAAGGTGATTGTAAAAGGTACCTCGCGAAACTTGTAATGCATCGCACAGCATATGGACGTTGTATTGACCGTAAAGATCTTCCAATGCCGCCAGTTTTACTTGTAAAGGATCACTTGCAAAACAATGCGCTTTATGTATGATCTCAATGATCCCCTCCAATCGTGCCACTTTGTTTTGGAGCAAGCGGAAATTCTTTGCAGATAGTTCTGCTTTCTGATCGTTGGCTGATGAAAAAGTCTGTATCCAAGAGTAAACTGTACTGCGGGGAATATTGGTAGACTCCGTAATAGAAGCAACACTTTCTCCATTCTTATATCTCTGAAAAACAGACTTTTTTGCTTCGTCTGTATATTTTAGGTTCATGCTATATCTTCTCCTTTTTTGAGAAAGTATAGCATATTGAATTATCAAAAGGTTGAACGTACAGAAAATGACATTTGCTCGAGCGTTCAGTCATATACGGCAGAGGGTTCGATTTTATGCTACCCTTCCAAAACGAAAATCCGTTCTCGTAAGAGGGCGGATTTTCGTTTTGTATTATTCACGATTCATTTTTCATCATTCATTATTCATTAAGATAGAATGGATTTTTGAATGAATAACGAAGTCTTTTCGTTGATGAATGATGAATAATTTCGGTGTCGGCGCTTTCCAAGGCATAACTTCACATCGGCGTGAGCTGATACTTCATTCAGAACTGTGCGAGCTTGAATTCATACGCAATAATGCCGAAAATATTTTTTCGTAGCCCATAGCCGGAAAACCCGACAAGTTTCGACTTGTCGGGTTTTTAGTTTCGTATGCCTTTCCGTACAGAACGTCTTCTTTTTGCGAAGGAAAAAAGTATGAACTTTTTTGCAGGTTATTGCAATTTCTTTATTTTATGATATAATAAGGATAAAGAGATAAAAACAAAAGGAGAGGTCTTTTTATGTTTGATATTTTTTCATTGCCCGAAGTAAAAATGCCTGAAAATTTTCTGTGGGGTGCGGGGTATGCCGGACACCAAGTGGAAGGAAACAATATTCATTCTCAGCGCTGGGCATGGGAAGAAGAAGGGCGCTACGAAGAAAAATCCGGTATGGCGTGTAATAGCTACGAGTTGTGGGAGCGGGATATTGAAATCGCCCAAGAGTGTGGCTTACAAGCCTTCCGCACGTCGGTGGAATGGAGCCGTATCGAACCCCATGAAGGGGAATTTTGCAAAGAAGCCCTGGATCATTACGTTCGATTCTTTGCCACGTTGAAAGAAAAAGGAATCAAAGTTTTTGCCACCATGGTGCATTTTACCGTGCCCCTTTGGTTTGAAGAAAAGGGTGGCTTTGAAGATACCTCAAATCTTCATTATTTTGAACGCTACTTAGAATACGTCGTTCCCGCCATTTCTCCCTACGTAGATTTTTGGAACGTCATCAACGAATTCAATCTCCGCCCTGCCGCGTTTAAGCTGGGAACCCTGCATTATCATGCATTGGGATACCATACCATTAAAAAGTATTCCAACGGTCCCATTTCTTCCGCCCACGCTTTGGTTATGTATCAGCCCAAGCGTCCGAGAGATAAATTTGATCAGGTCATGGCGGAATACAACGACATCTGCAATCACGAATTCTTTTTCCATGGGATTCGTACCGGGGAAATCGTATATCCCTATACCAATGGGGCATATCTGCCCGATTTGAAGGGTGCCGCGGATTTCTGGTCGGTGAATACCTACGTTCGGGATCTGATTGATGCCCGCCGCCCCAATTCCAAGGGCGTTCGGTATGACTTTACCCGTATGCAGATGATCGACAAGGATTTTTATTTGGAAGAATTCAATCCCGAATGTATCCTTGCCAATCTGGGACGGCTTCACGATAAGCCCATCTACATTACCGAAAACGGTGTTGCCTGTAACGACGACCGGTTCCGCATCGTTTTTTTGAGCGAATACCTTTCTGCCGTTCGCCAAGCCATCGACTTCGGTGCCGACGTTCGGGGCTATTTGTACTGGTCCATGCTGGACAACTTTGAATGGGGCAGTTTCAAGCCTCGCTTCGGTTTGTATGGCGTAGACTTTAAGACCTTTGAGCGTACCGCGAAACCCAGTGCTTCTTTTTACCGTGAGATTATCGAAAATAACGGTGTCAACGCCGAATTGATCAAAAAATATCTGAAAGAAATGCCTTCCCTCGCAAAATAAAAGGTATCTTATGAGACATACATAACAAAACGCCGTCAGATTTTGACGGCGTCAGACTGTCGAAAAAGTCCAGTAAGCACTGGACTTTTTCTGCATTTTATGGTATAATGAAGAGGGTGAGAAAGATGATTGAAAGAGAAATTGAAAACAGCAGCAATTACGAGCTTGTGTGTATTGAGACAATGGTTCCGA
>JAZUMQ010000031.1:0-6789 GCA_045603745.1 Eubacteriales bacterium
TTCTTTAAAGAGAATAGTCGGTGTCTATGACGAAGAGGTTCCACCCGTTCCCATTCCGAACACGGTAGTTAAGCTCTTAGGTGCTGAAAATACTTGGCTGGAGACGGCCCGGGAAAATAGGGCGATGCCGACATTCTCTTTTTTTATTTATAAGGCCCGTTAGTCAAGCGGTCAAGACGTTGGCCTCTCACGCCGAAGACAGGAGTTCGATTCTCCTACGGGTCACCAAGGCTCTGACGTCTCCGTCGGAGCCTTTTAAAATTTCATATAAGGGCCTTTAGCTCAGTTGGTTAGAGCTCCCGGCTCATAACCGGTCGGTCCCGGGTTCGAGTCCCCGAAGGCCCACCAAAACGAAAATCCGTTCTTGCAAGAGGACGGATTTTTTGTTTTCAGCGACTATTCCTCCTTATTTGTGACTGGGAAGGGAACTTTTTATTTTGATTTTCTTAAGATTGTTGACTTTCTTTTATTCCTGATGTATAATGATACCAATGGAGGTCGAATTATGTATATCGAAATGTTTAACTTTTGGTATTTCTTTTGGCTCGTGATTGGCGCCGGCGCTACCGTCGGACTGTATTTTCTTTTGCGGAAGCTTCCGTTGAAGTGGCAGAAAATAATTTTGTTTTCCCTCCTTGTTATTGGATTTTTGCTCCACTTTTTGAAGATGTTTATTCCCCCTTACAGTGTAGATGAGGCACGGTGGTTCCGGGATAGTTGGTTTTCCAATATTTGTGCCGCCAATATTGCACTGTTTCCCTTTATGTTTTGGTCAAAAAGCGATAACGTAAAAGATTACATGTTTTATATCGGCCTGCTCAGTGGTCTTTTAGCCTTCGTTTATCCTCAAGAACCCATGGCAAAGGTAGATCAGCTGGCGGAACAATTGGATATTCTGCGGTTTTATTATCATCATTGGCAGTTGTTTTCGGTGCCGCTTGTGATGGCATTACTGAAGCTTCGCCGTCCGTCTTACAAGAGGGTTTGGGTGGCTCCGGTGGGACTTTTGATGTTGATGCTTTTTATTATGTTGAATCAGATCTTTCAATCGGAGTTGGGTTTTGTTCCCCTTCGGTCGAATCAGGAATTCTTCGGAATTGGTTATAAGAACAGTTCCTACATCTGGGGGCCGGGCACGAATGATGCCATTGGGAATTTCTTTGCTCTGTTTACCCCGAAATTTTTCAAGACCGTTCCCGTGGGACAATATGCCGGTCAGGAAAAATATTGGCCCTGGTTTTGGATTATGGTTCCGGTATTTATTCTTGTGACGCCTCTTGCATTTTTAAGTTGCATGATTTTCGACGGAAAGAATTTTTGGAACGATTGCAAAGCCTTCCGGAATAAGATTTGGAAATAGAAAAATTAAATTTGCTCCGGACGTTTCTGAGTTTCTGACGTCCGGAGATTTTATCATAAAATTATTTTTATAAGGAATTTTTTGGTTTCAGTCGTATACTAAGTAGAAAGGGGTGTCTGTATGAAGAAAAAATGGATTGCGTTGATGTTGCTTTGTTCTTTGTGTCTCACGTTGGGAGCGTGTACGCAAGGGGAAAAAACTGAAAATTTGATGGACGACGTGACGCCGAAGAATCCGGTTTTCTCCGATTCGTCCGATATTCCTTCCCTCTATCCCATGAACGAGGACGTTTTTGTCGAAGGGCAACGGAACTTTTCGGTGGAGTTGTTTAAGAAAACCGTAGATGTTGCGGAGGGGGAAAATATTTTGATCTCGCCCTTATCTGTTTCCTTGGCGTTGTCTATGGCTGCGAACGGAGGCGTGGGGGAGACTCAGTCTCAAATGTTGCAGATTTTGTCCGGCGGTATGTCGATGGACGCATGGAATCAAGCTTTGTACCAATACGTGACGTTTCTCACTGCTTCCGAATTTGCAAAAGTCGAGATCGCTAATTCCGTATGGTTTCGGAATGAAAAGGTTTTTGTGAAAAATGAATTTTTGCAGAAAGCCGCGGATTATTACGGTGCTTCTGCGTATAAAACTCCCTTTGATTCCGGGACGGTAAAAGACATCAATGCTTGGGTGAAAGAAAATACCGACGGAATGATCGATCAAATCATAGATAAGATCGATCCTGATGTGATGTTGTATCTGATCAATGCGCTGGTGTTTGAAGCGGATTGGCAGAATGTGTATCGGAAAAGTCAGGTTGCCGATGGAATCTTTACGGCGGCAGACGGAAGCACGAAAAAGGCTGAAATGATGCACGATACCCTGTATTCCTATTTGGAAACCGACGGAGCCGTGGGCTTTGTCAAGGATTATAAAGGGGGCGATTTCCGTTTCGTGGCATTGTTGCCCGAAGAGGGGTCGGCGGTAGAAGATTTTGTTGCCACACTGACGGAAGATTCCCTTTCCGAGATCTTGGAAAATGTAATCAATACCAAGGTCATTACGAAAATGCCCAAATTCTCTTATGAATATTCTGCCGAAATAAAGCAAATTCTGATGTCCATGGGGTTGACCGATGCCTTTGATTGGAATCGTTCCGATTTTTCCGCCATGGGAACCATGGAAAACGGTAAAAATTTGTTTATCAGTAACGTTCTTCACAAAACCTATATTGAGGTTGGGGAAAAGGGTACGCGGGCGGCGGCCATTACGGCCCTCGAAGCCCCCGGAGCAGGAATGCCACCGCCGGAGGAACCGAAAACCGTCTATCTGGATCGCCCCTTTGTCTTTATGATCGTGGACGCAGAGATGAATTTGCCCTTGTTTATGGGAATTGTTCATTCCGTTGAGTAAACAGAGGATTAAAACAATCAGAAAAAAGGACTCCCGAAGTTTCGGGAGTCCTTTGTCGTTTTTCTCAGGCTTCTTCGCTAAATTGGTCTTTGCCGACACCACAGAGGGGGCAGACGAAATCGTCGTCCAGGTCCTCAAATTTCGTGCCGGGGGCAATTCCGTTTTCGGGATCGCCGGCTTCTTCGTCGTAAACCCAGCCGCAAACGTCACAAACGTATTTTTTCATGATAAAATCCTCCTTAAATTGAAATTACAACACTAGAGAGGGTGCGGAATAGACTCTTGCCGCCAATTCTTGATTCAGCATATACAGGCTCTTGGGATCGGAGCCAAACAGTTCCATTTTAGAAATCAGATCGTTGGCGTTGGTTTCTTCTTCCCCTTGTTCCTTGACGAACCAATCCAAAAATTGCATAGTACGGAAATCGCGTACGTCGTAAGCCGCTCCGTAAATGTCGTTGATCAGAGAGGTTACGTACTGTTCGTGTTCCAACCCTGCCTGCAACACTTCCATATTACTGTGGAACGTTTTGTCGGGTTTTGCAATGGCGTCCAAGGTGACGGGCATATTTTCGTTCTGCAGATAGGTGTAGAACAACATGGCGTGATCCCGTTCTTCCTGGGCTTGGATCAAATACCAGTTGGCAAAACCGTCCAGCCCCGCTGCTTTGAAATAGTTGGAGAAGTCCAGATACAGATAGGCGGAATAAAATTCCTTGTTGATCTGTTGGTTGAGTAATGCGTGAACTTTTTCATTCATCATGATTGACACCTCGTATTGTTAAGATTCTTTGATTTCTTCAAAATCGGCAACGCCGTGTTTACACAGGGGACAGATATAATCTTCCGGCAAAACGTCCCCTTCGTAGATATATCCGCAAATTTTACAAACATACCCTTTTTTGCCGTCGGTTTGGGGTTTGGGTTTTACGTTTTCGTGATAATAGGCATAGGTCATGGATTCCCGGTCGGACAGTACCCGGGCTTCGGAGACGGAACAGATAAACATTCCGTGAGTATCCAAATCCATATACTGCTCTACTTTCAAGGATAAGAAAGAATTGATATACCGAGGCAGGAACACCAAGCCGTTGTCGGAGCGCAAGGGGTCACAATCGGCAAATTTATCCACGTTCCGCCCGCTTTGGAATCCGAACACTTCAAAGACCTTGAAGGGAGCGTCTACCGTCAGACAGTTGACGTTCATTTTTCCGGTCTGTTTAATGACGTGATGGGAATAATTCTCCTTGTTGATGGTCACTGCGATGCGGTTAGGGGTATTGGTTACTTGGGTAACGGTATTGACGATCAATCCATTGTCCTTTTTGCCGTCGTTGGACGTGACCACGTACAGTCCGTAACCGAGATTAAACAACGCCGTCAAGTCGTTTTTGTTGGCGGTGGAATCCTGTTGTGCCAGATATTCCCGGCACAGTTCTTCCACCAAGGCGTCCATTTGCGCAAGGCTGTCTTCGTTGAGGGCAGATAAGATCTTTACGGTGGTTTCCGGGAAGGTCAGGTTCTTGCATTTGGCAAGGGATTCTTTCATCACTTTTGCCGCAAGAGGTGCCCAGCTTCCGTTTTCCACCAAAGCTACGGTACGGTTGCTGAAGTTCCGTTCGGTCAAGTGGTTGATAAATTCCCGCATATGGGGGAAAATTTCTGCGTTGTAGGTGGTGGTGGCAAGGACGGTCTTACTGTATCGGAAGGCATCTCCTACTGCCTGTGCCATATCGCACCGGGCAAGGTCGTAAACGACGACCTTCGGGCAGCCGTTGGCTTTCAGTTTTTCTGCCAAAAGCAACACGGCCTTTTTCGTGTTTCCGTAGACCGACGTATAGGCGATGACGATTCCTTCTTCTTCCGGTTGATAGGAAGACCACGTGTTGTAAAGATTCAGATAATACCCTAAATTTTCCTTCAGTACCGGTCCGTGGAGAGGACAGATGATCTGAATGTCCAAGCCCGCGGCTTTTTTCAGAAGATTTTGTACCTGCACGCCGTATTTTCCCACGATGCCGATGAAATATCGCCGGGCTTCGTCCGCCCAAGGTTCCTCTTGATCCAATGCGCCGAATTTTCCAAACCCGTCAGCAGAAAAGAGAATCTTATCGGTGCTGTCGTAGGTGACGATTACTTCCGGCCAATGAACCATGGGAGCGGTGACGAAAGTCAGTTGATGCTTGCCTAAAGACAAGGTATCTGCTTCCCCTACAATGACCTGTTTTTCCGCAAAATCCGTGCCGAAGAAATTTTTCATCATGGCAAAGGCTTTTGCCGAAGAAACTAATTTCGCTTGGGGGTACGCCTTAACAAAATTGGCGATGTTTGCGGAATGGTCGGGCTCCATGTGTTGAATGATCAGATAATCCGGGGTTTTGTTCCCCAAAACGTTTTGCAGGTTGTCTAACCATTCGTGGGTGAAGGCGGCGTCTACCGTATCCAAAACGGCGATTTTTTCGTCCAAAATTACGTAAGAATTATAGGAAATGCCCTTGGGAACGGAATACTGTCCCTCAAACAGATCCACCTTGTGATCGTTGACACCGATGCATTTTACGTCGTTGGTAATGGTCATAATTGGCACCTCGTCCTATTGTTTCCTTTATTATAACATAATATTATGAAAAGTTCAAGAGAAAGAAAATGACTTTTTTGAGTCAGAAGCATTTTCCCGTTTTACAATCTTCCGCCCCGCCACATCGGAAACACAATTCGTTGGGGCATTGTCCGGTTTCGGCAAGGCTGACCAGATTTTCCACCGTGGTTTGAGCGATGTTTTCCAAGGCTTCTTCCGTCAAAAAGGCTTGATGGGACGTGACGATGACGTTTGGCATGGAGATCAATCGGGCAAGGGTATCGTCTTCTAAAATGTGCCCCGAATTGTCCTCGAAAAAGAGATCGGATTCTTCTTCGTACACGTCCAGACACGCTGCCCCCACTTGTCGGGATTTGATGGCGGAAACCAGAGCTTCCGCGTCTACCAAGGCGCCTCGCGACGTGTTGAGGATCACGACGCCCCGCTTGCACTTTTCCAACGCCTTAGCGTCGATGATGTGATGGGTTTCTTCGGTCAAAGGGCAATGCAGAGAGATAATATCGCTTCCGGCAAACAATTCGTCCAGGGTGACGTATCGAATTCCGTCTTCGGTTCGCTCTCCGGAGGGAGAGCGACGGTCATATGCCAAAATCTTCATTCCAAAACCCCGGCAGATGTCGATAAAGACTCTCCCGATGCGGCCTACCCCGATGACCCCCACCGTTTTGCCGTGTAGGTCAAATCCCGTCAATCCCGACAGGCTGAAATTAAAATCTTTCGTGCGGATATACGCCTTGTGAATTCGCCGAATCGACGTGAGCAACAGAGCCATGGTGTGTTCTGCCACCGCGTAGGGCGAATAGGCGGGAACTCGCAAAATATGAATTTTCCCGTAGGCATGCTTCACGTCCACGTTGTTGAAACCGGCACACCGCAGGGCTACGAATTGAACCCCCATTTCGTGCAATCGGTCGATGACGGCGGCATTGACCGTATCGTTGACGAATACGCAAACGCCGTCGTATCCGTGAGCTAAATCTACCGTATCTTCGTTCAATTTCGTTTCAAAATATTTGAAGGCGATTCCCTGTTCCTGCCCGTATCGGTCAAAGGACGGTTTGTCGTAGGGTTTCGCGTCAAAAAATGCAATTTTCATTGGAATCCTCCTTTGTGATGGCTTTATTATAATATAGTTTTTTTAATAAGTATGTTGAATTTTCAACAAACGGAAGAAAATTTTTCCAAATATTAAAATAACGTTTTTTCGATCTTTCTTATTTTACCACAAATACCGAAGGGAATACACTCCCGTGTTTTTATATATAAAAAATGATTTTGCACCGTTAAAATGAAGTGACCCCCAAAGTTTAGACAAAATTATATCAAGTTAGATTGCTGTTGAATGAGTCCGGTACTGTACCGGACTCATTCCTTTTAGTCTCAAGGAAATCCGGTCGTGATTATAGTAATGAATGTATCTGTTCAG
>JAZUMQ010000032.1:0-73952 GCA_045603745.1 Eubacteriales bacterium
GTTTTTTTGTGGTATAATGAGACATAGTGATTGAGAGCCTTTCTGTTAGGTTTTTGTTAGGGGTAACATTATTTTAGCAGATCTCAATCACTTTTTCAATACTCTGGAGTGTTTTAGTCTCACATCTATTGTAACATAACATTTTGCTTTTAAAACTTTTTGTAAACCCCCTTGACAATCCACGCGTTGCGTGATATAATATCTAAGATGTATTTAGGGATATAGCCAAGTCGGTAAGGCACCAGACTTTGACTCTGGCATTCGTAGGTTCGAGTCCTGCTATCCCTGCCAGAAAAAGGCACTTGCGCAAGCAATTTCTTTTTTCAATGAAGCGCGCTGACGCGCATGAAGCGAGTTGCGCAGCAACTCGTGAAGCAGGGCTTCGCCCTATGAAGCGTGCCTTCGGCACACGGAGAGGCTACCGCGCGCTTCGCTTCATGGCAACGAAGTTGCCGCTTCATGCAAGCCGCAGGCTTGTGCTTCATATTTGCGAAGCGAATGCTTCATTTTTTCGACTCTAAAGTTTTTCGAAATTTTGTAGATGCATTTCGGGCTTTTTCGGGGCTTTCGACAGATTCGAACCGGCGAAAGCCTTCCTCCGAGAGGTAGCGAAGCGGCGCGAGGGTAGTGAATGACAACCCTGCGCGGTTGTCAGAGCCCGAGCGTGACCGAGCCGCAGCGAGAAGGTGGCACGCAAAGCGTGACGGAAGGAGCCTGCGCGACTTTTAATTTTAATTAAACTTTACGGTAACGCACTCTCACTCAGTCGCCTGCGGCGCCGGCTCCCTCCCGGAGGGAGCCTTTACGAAAATCGCTTGTATAGTGGTTGAAATGTTTACAAAATTGTGGTATAATAACAAAAAACTACGGAGGAACGCGCTGTGTTGGATAATAATTTAACGATGAAACATAAAGATATCTCATTGACCGAGGTCGGTTCTTCTACGCCAGATACGCCTCGTCTGAAACTGGACAAGGCGCATTTTATGACCAATACCGGTAATGTTGTGAAGCTTGAGGTGGAAGCTTTCAATTTAAGCCAACCGATCAAATGGATTTCTGACAATGAATCCGTGGCAACGGTTGACCAATATGGAAGCGTTACCGCACACACACAGGGAGATGCCACTATTACCGTTAAGTCAGGTACAGTAAGCGCATCATGCCATGTCAGTGTAGATTATGAAGGGCAAAACCCAATTCTTCCTCCGACCTGGGGCTTGTATATATGCGATCCCGAACCGTATGTAATCGACGGAAGAATGTACATATTCGGCTCTAAGGATCGTCCTATGGCAACGGAAACGAACGGCAATGGAGGATACTGTTCCTCGGAGTATAATATTATATACACGGACGATATGATAAATTGGACAGACGTTGGAGTCACGCTGACAATTGAAGATATACCGTCGCAGTACAGAGGCGGTAACAGATTGTGGGGACCAAGTTGTCTTTTTAAGGCACGAACACAAAACAACGAAGCAGACAAATATTATTTTATCGCTAATACAAACAGCTATACCGCCGGTATGGTATTATTTGAGGCAGATTCTCCGACCGGTCCTTTTATGAATCCTAAACCTATGACTATGGATGGCCAGGTGATCGGCAATTTAGATCCCGGCGTATTGGCGGACGATGACGGAAAAGTTTATTTTGCTTACCAGCATGACGGCTACCGCTTTTCTATATGTCAATTAGATCCCACCGATTTTTCTAAATTGCTTTCGCATACGGCGGTAGACGTGACGGATGTTTTCAAAGCGGGTAACCCCAACGAATGGCCTGATGAGGGGCAGTCTCTGAAAAAGCGCGGAAATACATACTACTATTTGAATATGCTGAATTGGCAACCAAATAATGATCACCGCATCCCTGTAAAGATGGCGTATTTGATGGCAGAATCACCACTTGGTCCGTGGCGGTACGGCGGAGTTATTATAGACACATATCACTACCTTGACTCCAGTAACATTCAAGGGAGCTTTGCCGAACTGAACGGACAAAGCTATGTCTGTTATCATATGCCGACACCGGATAATTCTTCCTCACGTTACTGTTGGATAGATCCTATCACCTTCAACGACGATGGTACTATTAGGCAGATCGTGCCCACATCTTCGGGTCCAAAGGGAACTTTCCGTACAGGTGAGATTATTCGTGCATCGAGCGGTGTTCATTATTCCGGAGGACGTGGAGATAAACGTATCGTGCAACGATATGTAGGAAATCTTCAACAATGGTGGAATGACGATTTTTGTTTTACTGATTATCCGGAAACTTGGTACAGCGAAGCAGGTCAGTTCATTGGCTATCGTTATATGGACTTTGTTTCCGACATTCGTACTTTTACACTTACGGCGCGTACCGAAGGCGATGGCGCTGTTTTGAAGGTTTATCAAGGTGCAGAAAAGAGTAGCTATAATGATGCTTTCGGAGAATCCACTGAACAAAATTCAAAAAAAGTTCCGGTCGGCACACCGATTGCAACGGTTTTGCTTTCCAATACTAACGGTCAGTATCAAAGCTTCACGGTTCAAGCAACTGTTCCCAAAGCGGGAATCTACTCGTTTTATTTGGTATTAGATACCGCACCGAAAAAAGGAAATGTGCATATTGATACAATGTGTTTCAGGTAGTAGTCTATCTACATAGGCTTCGTTACAAGCATGGCGTTGCGCCCCGGAAGATAGCGGTCAAGTGCAGCTCCCATCATTACCAAGGGGTTAGTGTACCCTCTGCAAAATCCGTGTGCATCTAAATTGGCCACACATGGTTTTGCATCTAAATTGGCGTTACATCACAAAACGAAAATCCGTTCTCGTAAGAGGGCGGATTTTCGTTTTGTATTATTCACTATTCATTTTTCATCATTCATTATTCATTAAAAGAGAATGGATTTTTGAATGAATAACTATGAAAATACCGACGTCAGTTGCGAACTGATCGTTGATACCTTCCACGTAGACACCAGCCTCTACGATCTTCTTTGGAAGTTAAAGGGGAGAAAACTCTGTTTTATCACCGACTGTCTTCTCTCAGAGTCGGTCAATCCGTTGCCGCCGCAAGTTTGCCTAAATTTAACTGATTTCAGATCGAAAGATAATGCCCACGGAAGAACTCCGCGGGCATTTTTCTGCAATAATTATTGACAGTGGAAAAAAAGTATGGTATAATAAACGTAAAACTATAAGTCCTTAAAGAGGAGAAAAATACATGGTACTCTTTGGCCCTGCCGGAACTCCCCAAGGTTTTTTTGATCGGGGATATAAGAAAACCCTTCAGTTGCCCGATTATCTGGACGAAATCGGCTTGGATCTGTTTGAATATCAATGCGGAAACGGCGTTACCGTTGGCGAAGCAACTGCCCGAAAATTGGGCGAAGTCTTTCGCGCAAAAGGGAAGATACTGTCGGTTCACGCGCCTTATTTCATTTCCCTTTCTTCTGTCGAACCGGAAAAGAGGGAGAACAGTATCGGCTATATTCTCAAAACCGCCCGCGCCGCGGATTGGCTGGGGGCAGATCGAATTGTGGTGCATAGCGGAAGTTGTGCCAAAATCAGCAGAGAAGAAGCCCTTGCTTTGGCAAAGGAGACTTTGTTCAAAGCCTCGGACGCATTGAAAAACGAAGGCTTGGATCATATTATCGTTTGTCCCGAAACTATGGGAAAAATCAATCAGCTGGGAACGTTGGACGAGGTTTTGGAGCTCTGTAAAGTCAACGAATCCTTTTTGCCTACGGTGGATTTCGGTCATCTTAACGCCCGCACTCAAGGCGGTGTTTCCACAAAAGAGGATTACCGTTCGATTCTGGATCGGATCGAAAACGTCCTTGGTGTTGACCGCATGCGGAGAATGCACGTGCATTTTTCCAAAATTGAGTATACTGCCGGCGGCGAAAAGAAACATTTGACCTTTGAAGATACGGTTTTTGGCCCTGATTTTGAGCCCTTGGCAGATCTTTTGGTTCAGAAGAATTCTGATGCCCACATTATCTGCGAATCGGACGGAACGATGGATTTAGACGCCGTTGCTATGAAAAATATGTATATTGCCGCAATGGAGGCCTGATGATGAACGAATTTGCTCAAAAATTACTTTCCAACTTGCCGGAGAATGCCGCCTACGTTTCTTTTCGTCCCGAAAACCGTCGCTATTTGACGGGAATTACCTCCTCCAACGGAATGGTTTTAATTTGTGAAGAAAAACAGGTTTTTTATACGGATTTTCGCTATATCACCATGGCACGGAATGATATTCGTTCCGGTTATGCCGTGGAATTATTGCAAAAATCTTTTTCAGCCACCCTTTCCGAAGAACTTCCCGAACGTGTGAAGACCGTCTATTTTGAAGACGAATATCTTACCTATAAGGAATATCGGGCTTTTGCAGACGTTCTTTCCGACCGCTTTGAATTGGTAGGGAATGAAAAGGTTCTTTCCGATTTGCGTATGATCAAATCCGAGGAAGAAATCGAGAAGATCGTTACTGCCCAATCCTTCACCGACAAGGCTTTTTCTCATATCTGCGACTTTATTGCTTCCCGCTGGAAAAAGGGTGACTTAACCGAACAACGCATCGCTACGGAGATTGATTACGCCATGAAGTGTGCCGGGGCTTCCAATCCGTCCTTTGATACCATTGTCGCGGCAGGGGAGAACGGTTCCAAACCCCACGCCGTTCCATCTTCCCGCATTATTCGTGCCGGTGATATGATCACTATGGACTTTGGTTCTGTTTACGACGGCTATTGTTCCGATATGACCCGAACCGTCGCTGTGGGTGGTATTTCCGATCATCAACGGGAGATCTATGAAACCGTTCTATCTGCCCAGAAAAATGCTTTGCAAAATCTGAAAGCCGGCATGACCGGAACTGCCGTAGACGCCCTTGCACGGGACGTTATTACCGAAAAGGGCTACGGAGAAGCCTTTGGTCATTCCCTCGGTCACGGTGTCGGGTTAATGATTCACGAAGCCCCCAATTTCTCCTCTCGATATGAGGGGATAATTCCAGCAAATTCGGTGATGAGCGTTGAGCCGGGGATCTATCTTGCGGAGGATTGTGGCGTTCGGATCGAAGACCTTGTGGTTGTTCTCGACGGCGGGTGCCGAAATATTACTCAAAGTCCCAAAGAACTGCTGATTCTGTAATTTGAGGTGATTGATTTGAAAAAACGAAATCTTCGCATTGTTTCTTCCGGCTTTTCCTACGGTGCCGTCGTCGGAATGCTGTTGTTTTTGATCAACACGCCCCCCGATTCGGTTTTTCCCCAAACTTTGAAGATTCTTCTGGTTGCGGCAATTTGCGCTTTGGTTTCCGGAGTTGTAATTACGGGAATCCTGTTTTTGCTTGAAATCTTTCGTGCAAAACCTTTTACTCCCTGTCGGGCGGAATTGTCCGAAGAAGGGGAGATTCTATTGGAAGATTCTGCCAGCCGTCTCGTGGACGGTAAAATGGTGAAAGGTTGGCTCTTTTTAACCAAAAATTCTCTCTCGTTTTATACTTCTCAAAAAGAACTTCGCCGCATTGCCCTTACGGATATTTCCGAAGTTCAGATTACCGATCCGAAAAAAGGACAGATCACTCTTTCTACCACTGCGATGGAATCGGAAGTCTTTGCCGTCTCCGATGCCCTTGCTTGGTTTAACGCCGTGGGAGACGTTTCAAAAGAATAAAATTTTTTTCAAGTCCGGTCTTTTGACCGGACAATTTTTTTTGCATATTCCGTCTTTCTTCGGTAAAAAATATCCGTTGAAGAAAAGGAGGCAGAGTATGCGTTCGGAAGATTATCAACAACTCGTATGGAAACATACGCCAAAAAAACCGCTGTGGAAAGGTTGCCTCGGCGCTTTTTTGATCGGCGGTACAATTTGTCTTTTGGGAGAAATGTTTAAAGAAATTTATCTTTCTTTCGGCTTGGACGAGACCGTCGCTTC
Source organism: Eubacteriales bacterium (assembly GCA_045603745.1). Classification (GTDB taxonomy): domain Bacteria; phylum Bacillota; class Clostridia; order Oscillospirales; family UBA644; genus RGIG995. The sequence goes on from JAZUMQ010000032.1 coordinate 5,943, forward strand.
TGCGATGGAGTCGGTCACCTTGGTCTTTTGCAGTATTTTGTTGACCGGATTCGGCGTGTACGATAACATTGCAAGGGTTGGCGGTGCAGGTACTTTGGTTCCCATTACCGGATTTGCCAACGCCATGTCTTCACCCGTTATGGAATTTCGGGTAGAAGGTATGGTTTTGGGAATCGGTCCGAAAATTTTTTCCGTTGCGGGTTCGGTGATTGCCTACGGTGTTGCCGCATCAACTCTTTACGGTTTGATTTACTATATCTTGTATCAGATTGGAGTGGTGACGTGAGTCGGAAAAAATTAGGAAGCGGAACCTTTGAACTAAAAACCCCTGCCGTCATTCTTTCTTCCGCCGCAATGGTCGGTAAAAAAGAAAAACAAGGTCCGTTGGGAGATCATTTTGAGCATTGGCAGGACGATGAATACTGCGGAGAAGATAGTTTTGAGAAGGCGGAAAGTTTTCTCCAAAAGGAGGCAATGAAATATGCGTTTGAAAAAGCCAAAATATCTGAAAAAGATCTTGACTTTGTGTTCGCGGGCGATCTTCTCAATCAATGTATTAGTTCTAATTACAGCCTTCGTGATAGCGGTGTACAGTTTTTCGGTTTGTACGGCGCGTGTTCGACAATGGTGGAAGGGTTGATTCTTTCCTCAATGGCAATCGACGGTGGTTTTGCCGACCGTTGTGCCGCCGTTACCAGTTCTCACTTCTGTTCTTCCGAGCGGCAATATCGTTTCCCCCTGGAGTACGGTGGGTTCCGTCCTCAGTCTGCTCAATGGACGGTCACCGGCGCCGGGTGTGCGGTAATCGCTTCTTCGGGAGATGGGGTAAAGATTCGTAGAATCTGCCCCGGAGCAATCATTGATATGAATATTACCGATATGGCAAATATGGGGGCGGCGATGGCTCCCGCAGCGGCACTGACCTTAAAACGGTTTTTTGACGATACCGCCACCGGTCCCGATGATTACGATTTGATTTTGTCGGGAGATTTGGGAAAAATCGGATCGACCTTATTGATCGAATTGATGAAGACCGATCATATTTACCTCGGGGACAACTATAAGGATAGCGGTTGTCTTATCTTTGATCCCAAACGTCAAGACGTTCATTCCGGCGGTTCCGGGTGCGGTTGCGTGGCGTCGGTGTTGTGTGGATACGTGTTGCCCCAGATGAAGAACAAAAAATGGAAAAAAGTTCTGGTAATGGGTACCGGAGCTTTGATGAGTCCTACCAGTATGATGCAGGGCGAATCTGTGCCCGGTATTGCCCATCTTGTGGAATTGTCTGCACAGTGAGGTGATTTCATGAATTATCTGATGTCTTTTTTGGTGGGCGGTCTTTTTTGTGTCGTCGGTCAGATCTTGATTGAGCGCACTCGATTAACTCCCGCCCGAATCCTTGTGGGATATGTGGTTGCAGGAGTGTTTCTCTCTGCAATCGGTGTCTACGAGCCGTTATTGAAATACGGTCATTCCGGTGCAAGTGTTCCGTTGACCGGCTTTGGTCATCTTCTTGCGGAAGGGGTGCGCAAAGCCATTGCGGAAAAAGGATTTCTCGGCATTTTAACCGGGGGATTGACCTCCACCGCCGCCGGGATTACTGCAGCTATCGTCTTTTCGTTGTTAGCATCACTCATCTTTAAGCCAAAAATGAAATAAAAGCATTTTTAACGAACCCGAAATGTCGGGTTCATTTTTTTTGTTCTAAACCTGTCCGGGGCGCATAAACTGGAATAGAAACGATGGAAAGGTATTTGTGAATTATGGATCAGATTCTGGGGGAAGTGATTCCTTATCTTCCGGAAAAAACCGCAAAGTCAATTCAATCACTGACGGAAACAGAACAAAAAAATCTCCGGGAAATCCGCATTAAATGGAATAATCCCACTCTTTTATACACAGACGTCGGACGTAAGGTCTGTCCGGAAACGCTACATACGAAAGAAGAAATCGAATCGGTATTTCGGAAGATCTGTGCTTCCTCTGCTTATACCCACCGTAATGAGATCCGCTCCGGCTACGTTACCATTCCGGGAGGGCATCGGGTCGGAATTGTCGGTACTGCCGTTTTGGGGGAAAACGGATCGGTGGAAGGGATTCGGGATATTTGTGGATTGTCTTTTCGGATCGCCCGGGAGTATGACGTATCGCTTCAATCCATTCTCCCTCAAATTTACGCTGACGGACGGATTCGTAACTTGATGTTATTGGGGCCTCCCTGTAGCGGAAAAACCACGGTTTTGCGCGCTGTTGCAAAAGAATTATCAAATACTGTTCAGGTGGCGGTCATCGACGAAAGGGAAGAGCTTTTTCCCGCCTCCCGCCCCACTCCAATGGGGTGTGACGTGCTTCGGGGTTACCCCAAATCCGTAGGAATTTTGCAGGCGTTGAGAACCCTATCTCCAAGAGTCATCGTTTGTGATGAGATTGGCACCGCCGCCGAGGTTTGTGCCATGCTGGACGGATTGCAGAGCGGCGTTTCTCTGCTGGTCTCTGCCCACGCCTACTCGACGGAAGAATTGATGCAACGCCCCCCGGTTCGAGAGCTGTTTCTTGCCGGAGGTATCGACGTTGCCGTATTTTTAGATCCGGTTCGGATCGGCACGGTTTGTGATGTTAAGGAAAGGGAAGATTTGTGTGTTGAAATGTCTCATGTTGATTCTGGTGTTTCTGCTTTGTGCGGGGTGCGGAGGGGTCTATGTTCTTGATTTATCTGCCCGCCGCCGTCAGATTCGTCAGATGCAAGATCTGATTCGTTACCTTCGCCGGGAGATCCGATGTTCCGGCGCTCCGTTGCATCGGATTTTATCGTCGGAACAATGTCCTTCCGATCTTCCCATACTCCGGGAAATGGAACTTGCAGAACCTTTCGATCTCATCGCCTCTTATGAAAACTCAAAGCGCTCTTGTAATGCCGAAATGTTTTTTACCGAGGAAGAATGGAGCGCTTCCGATCACCTTTTTTACGCTCTTGGCCAAGGGGATTTCGTCGAGCAGGAGAGCCGCTTGTCTCTTGCGGAATCCGCTTTTTCCGAGGCGGAAAAAAACGCTCAGAAAACGATGGAACGAAACGGAAAACCCGCAATCGTTTTAGGGTGTTCTCTTGGGGCGGTTTTTGTGTTGATGTTAATTTAGCGGGGGATACGATGGATACGGATATTTTGTTCCAGATCGCCGCCGTTGGTATCATTGTCGCGGTGTTGAATTTAATCTTGACCAAGTCCGATCGGTCGGAACAGGCGCTGATGGTCACCATTGCCGGTCTTGTTTTGGTTCTCGCTCTCATTGTCAACGAGATCGGAACGCTTTTTGAGACCATTAAGACGGTGTTTGGGTTGTGAGCCTCGTCTGGGTTATGGGGGTTGCATTGATCGGAGTGATCGGATTTCAATTCCTGCGGCGTTACGTTCCGGAATATGCATCTTTTATGCCCCTCGTTGCGGTAGTGCTGTTGCTCCTTACGTTACTTCCACAGTTGGAGACGATTGTCTCCGCCCTTCGGGATTTGGGGCAGAAATCGGGAATTGACGATGATTCCGTCGGGTTGGTCCTCCGGGGGATTGGGATTGGACTTGCTACGAAAATTGCATCAGGGGTTTGTAACGATTGCGGACAACGTGCTTTAGGGGAGACGGTGGACTATTGGGGACAAATCTCCATTGTTTCCCTTGCCGTTCCGTTGATATTAGATCTTGCACAACGGATTTTGGAAACGGAGTTTTAAGGATTATGATGAAAAAGACGTTTATGTTCTGTTTGTTATTTCCTCTTTTAATATCAGTCTTTTCTTATTCCTTTTCGTCCGAAGAAATTAACGATATTTTGGACAAGACCGAAGAGGAAACCGGCTACGGATCTTTTTTTCAGATGATTCCTCAAGAAAGTCTGGAACTGTTTGAGAGATATGAAATCGACCTATCGGCCGATGCACCCTCCCCGGGGTTATCTCAGGTTCTTTTGACGGTTCTCTCCCTTTTTGTTTCGATTTTGTCGGAGCATTTACCGTTGCTTACTACCGGAATTGCAATTCTATTGCTTCTAAAATTGTTTTCCTCGCTTTGCCGCGGGAACGACCGCTTATTGGAATCTTTGGGGTATCTGACCGTAATTTCATCGGGCGTCTATTCCTTTTCGGTCATCGAGCATTTGTTGGCTTCCCTCACGGAAATTACCGAACAATCAGCGTCTTTCCTTACCGCCGCTTTGCCGGTCATCAGCGCCGCCCAGGTCTGGTCCGGTTCTCAATCCGGTGCATCTGTGGTTTCCGTCACGTTGCCCGTTATTTTGACAATTCTTTCTTCTGCGGTATCCGCGTTGTATTACCCTCTATGTTGGTTTTGTTATGCCGCATCTCTCAGCGGTTTTTTTCGAGATCGGATTTCCTTGAGACCTGTGATTTCTTCGGTAAAAAAATTCTGCACCCGAGGAGTGGAAATTCTGTCCGGGCTCTCTGTCGGCGTTTTTTGTGTGCAGCGGGCTGCGGTATCGTCTGTCAATACGGTGGCTCGTAAAGGGGCACGGTTTGCTCTTCTGCAGGTGTTACCCCTTGCCGGGGGAGCTTTGACCGATGGCATCGAAACCGTCTACGCTTGCGGGAAAAGTATTTGCGGAAAAGTGGGAGTCGTTTGCGTTCTCGTTGTGGCGGTGCTTTTTGCAACCCCTTGTGTTCTCGGACTCTTTTTCGTGTTTCTCTATTCTTTTTTGTCCTCTGTCGGGTCGCTTTTGGACGTTCCTTTATTGGTGGATTTTTATACGGATATTAAAGATACCTTCGCCATGATGACTTCTTTTTCCGTTTGTTCTCTCGTGGTGGTTTCGTCGGCACTTTTGCTCTTGACAGGAGGTTGACGATGTTGGTTTCTTTGTTGTTGTCTTGTCTTTTCTTTGGATTGATTTCGATGATTTTACCTTCAGATAAGAAAACGGAATGGATTTATGTTTTGTTGATTGCCATTTTGATTCTTTCTATTGGTTCCCATCTGTCGAATATGGATTTCACCCTTCCCGAACCGGAAGAATTTTTTCCCGAAAACGTCTCGGCTTTTCCGGAATCTGCGGCGTTGGAATCTGCCGTTTCTTTGCAGGTGTATTCCTTGACCGGGCAATCCCCGCTTTCGGTGGAAAGTGACCTGCAACGAAAGGGCGACGATTACGAATTGACCCGGATTTCGGTGGTGCTCCGATCCGGAAACGAAAAGGAGGTGCAAGATGCTCTTCAAAAATCTTTTTCTTTCCAAGGATTCATCGTCACCTCCCAAGAGGTCGACGGATCCGGTGAAGATTTCCACCTTCTTCCGGAAGAATAAACGAATAATTTTTATCACGGTTCTTTCCGCAATTCTTTTATTGTTCTTTTTAGGAAACAACGGTAAAAAAGAAGAAAATATGGGGAATTCCAAGGATTTTTACGCATATGCGGAACTGCTCCGAAAGGATCTTGAATCCACACTGTCCGAAATGTCCGGCGTGGGGAAATGTTCCGTTTTAATTACCTTTTCCGATGCAGGAGAGAAGGTCTATGCTTGCGATGAGGATTTATCTTCTTCTGAAGGGAAAATGGATTCCGACCGCAAATACGTCTTGATCTCTTCCCGTTCGGAAGGGCTGATTTTGAAAGTATATTCCCCCTCGGTTTTGGGTGTCGCCGTGATCTGTGAAGGAGGTGAAAGTACCCGTGTAAAGAACGATATAACCGAAATTTTATCTCGAACCCTCGGTATATCCGCCGATCGAATCGCTGTAAAAAAAATGAATTCATAGGAGTGGTCTGATATGAAAAAGAAAACCATTGTTGCTATTGTCGGAATGACGATTTTTGTTTTAGTTGCCGTTGCCGTCAACTGGAAATTTTCTCTGCTCAGCAATTTATTCCCGACCGGAACCGAATCGCCCGATTCGCCTTCCGTTGAAGCCGGTGCCAACGCAGAGGAAGATTCTTATTTTGACAATGCTCGCTATTCCCGTTCCCAATCCAGAGAAGAAGCCCTTGCTATGCTCAACGAGATCGTCAACGATGAAGCCGTCGACGAAGATACGAAGAAGAACGCCTATGCCCAAGTGGTTGCTTATGCAAAAATTACGGAAGGTGAAGCCGCGTTGGAAAACGTCTTGAAAGCAAAGGGGTTTGAGGAGTGTATCGTTTTTCTTACTTCCGACACGGCAACCGTTGTCATTGCTGCAGAATCCTTGAACGAACAACAGTCTGCACAAATCTTTGATGCCGTCCTAACCCAGACCGGATTTGAAAGCGGATCGGTAAAAATTGTTACCTATCCGTGAGAAAATGATGAAATTTTATACAAAATTCAGAAAAAATTTCATTTTTCCTCTATACAAACGGGTAAAAATATGCTATAATATTATATAATTAACAAATCAGCGATTCAAATTACCCATGGAGGTTTCACATTATGGAAGAAATTAAAAACGGTTCTATCCGCATTTCCGACGAAGTCGTGGCTGACATTGCCATCAAAGCTGCCCTGGACGTGGAAGGGGTTGCCGGCGTCCCGCAACGTGTTTTAGAAAATGCAAAAAGCATTATGTCCTCCCGCGTGACCTTTGTCAAAGGCGTTACGTTGGCTCCCTCGGAAGGCGGCCTGGAACTTACGATTCAGATTTCCGTTCTCTTCGGTACGAAGGTGCAGGACGTTTGTGTCGCGGTTCAGCGTGAGGTTGCAGAGGCAGTCGCCGATATGACCGGCATTACGGTCAGTTCCGTCAACGTTTCCGTCGTCAGTGTCGCCCTTCCAAAAGTCGTCGCGAAAAAGTCCACGAAATAATTGAGAGGCATCTGAACTATGTTGAAACGTTCCGAAGCACGGAACAACGCATTCATTCTTTTGTTTGAATGTTCGTTCCAGTCTGAACCTGACCGGGAAGAAGTGCTCCGTCTCGCGGAGGAAAATCACGAAATCGCCCTCGACGATTTCGTCTTATCCGTGTTCCACGGCGTGCTCGATTGTCGGGAAGAGATTGACAGCCGGATTTCCAACTACTGCAAAAAACGCACGGTGGATCGTCTGTCCAAAATGCTCCTTACCGCCCTTCGCATCGCATTTTACGAACTTGATCACACCGACACGCCTTCGGCGATTGTTATCAACGAGGCGGTCAACTTGATCAAAACTTACGATTCCCCCGAATCCGCCGCTTACGGAAATGGGGTGTTGGCATCTTATGTCCGCGAAAAGTGAATATCTCGGCATTGATACCAGTAATTATACGACCTCCGTTGCCCTTCATATTTCCGACGGAATGGAAAGCCGCAGGCGGCTTCTTCCGGTTCGGGAGGGGGAACGGGGGCTTCGTCAGAGTGACGCCGTTTTCTTGCACGTAAAACAGTTTCCGGAATTGTTTGAAACCCTTCCGTCTCCGATGTCTTTGACGGCGGTGGGCGTTTCTACCCGTCCTCGCAACGTGGACGATTCCTACATGCCCTGTTTTCGTGCCGGGGTGTCCTATGCCCGATCTCTGGCCCATTCCCATGGTTGTCCGTTGTATGAGTTTTCCCATCAACAAGGTCATATCGCCGCCGGATTGTGGTCGATTGGCAGGGGAGATCTGTTGCAAAATCCCTTCCTCGCCTTTCACGTGTCCGGGGGTACGACGGAACTTCTTTTTGTAAACGGAATTCACGACGTTCAAGTTGTCGCCCATACCTTGGATCTTCATGCCGGTCAGTTGATCGACCGCATCGGAGTTTTGTTGGGGTATTCGTTTCCCTGCGGTGCGGCGATGGATCCCGATGCTTTACGCGCCGAAAAATCGGTCAAACATTACGTTCGCCTCAAAGAAGGTTGTTGCTCTCTTTCCGGATATGAAAACAAAGCACAAAAAATGCTTTCCGACGGATATACCAAAGAGGAAATCGCCTTCTTTGCCGTAGATTCCGTTTCTGCGGAATTGGAAGCAATGATCGATGCCGCGTTGTTGCAATATCCCGATTTGCCCCTGTTGATGATCGGTGGTGTCTGTTCCAACTCCTTGATTCGTCGTCGTCTGTCTGCCCGCTACGGTGCACTTTTTGCCGCAGACGGGTTTTCGTGTGATAATGCCGCCGGAATTGCTTATTTAACAAAACTTCGTCACGAAGGAGTGATTTGATGAACCCCCCTATGGCTCTTTCCGTGGCACAATTGAATCTTTACGTCAAATCCCTATTGGAAAGCGACCGGAATCTCAAATCGGTCTGGATTCGGGGCGAACTTTCCAATTTTGTCCGAAATTCCAAAAGCGGACACTGTTATTTCTCCGTCAAAGATCGGGAGGCGTCGGTCAAAGCCGTCATGTTCAAATGGCAGGCGTCAAATCTGACCTTTGCGCCGAAAGACGGAATTCAGGTTCTTCTTCGGGGAAAGGTCTCTCTCTATGAACGAGACGGACAATATCAGTTTTATACGGAAGAAATGCTTCCGGACGGTTTGGGTAGCCTTTATCTTGAATTTTTGCGTATTAAGGCGAAGTTGGAAGAGGAAGGTCTTTTTGACCGTAAAAAAGCGCTTCCTTCCTATCCTCGTTCCATCGGAATCTGTACTTCCGTGACCGGGGCTGCGATTCGTGACATTCTCAGCGTTTGCGCTCGCCTTGCTCCTTCGATCAATCTCTGTATCTATCCTTGCTTGATGCAGGGGAGTGAATCCCCTCGCTCCGTGGCTGAAGGGTTGCGGTACTTCCGTACCCGCCCTGAGACCGATCTTGTCATCATTGCCCGGGGCGGCGGTTCTTATGAAGATTTGGCGGTTTTTAACGACGAATCCCTCGCTCGTTTGGTTGCGGATTACCCCTTGCCCGTTATCAGCGCTATCGGTCACGAGACTGATTTTACTATTCTTGATTTCGTTTCCGATTTTCGTGCGGCAACGCCTTCCGTCGCGGCAGAAGTCGCGGTGGGACAAACCCCCGCTCTTTCGGAGCGCCTGGATCGGGCGAAACGATCCCTTTTTACCCTTGCTTCCGGTCGGTTGCGGTTGGAAGAACAGATTTTACGAAATCTTTCTTCACAAATCGACCCTTCCCATACGTTGCAAAATCATGCCCAACGGTTGGATCATTTGGACTTCCGTCTCAAATCCGCCGGTCAGCGGCAAATTCAACATATTTCTTCGGATTTTTCGTCTCTCGCCGCACGGTTGACGGCGTTAAATCCCCTTTCCGTTTTATCCCGCGGTTATGCTCTTGCGGAAGCAGGAGAAACCCCCGTCCGTTCCTCGGAGCAAGTTTCCGTCGGGGATCATCTTACCCTACATTTTCATGATGGAGTGATCGGCTGTGTCGCAGAATACAAAGAAACCCGCAAATTATGAAGAAATGATTGCCCGGTTGGAGGAGATCGTCACCTCTCTCGAATCAGGAGAACTGTCTTTGGACGAAACTATGCGCGTCTATAAAGAAGCATTGACCCTGTCCGAAAAATGTTCTAAAATTCTGGAAAAATTCCGGGGCGAGATCACTCTTGTACAAAAGGGAGAGGAGGTTCCATTGACCGATGACGACCTTCGATGAACAATACGACCTCTACCGTGCGGAAATAGAATCCTCTTTTTCTCACTTTTTGCCGGAACAACCCGACAATATCCTCGTGGATTCCATGCGCTACAGTTTGCTCGCCGGCGGAAAACGAATCCGCCCCGTTTTGACCCTTGCTTGGTGTGAACTGTGCGGAGGAGCTCTTCATTCGGCTCTCCCCGCCGCCGCCGGGGTGGAAATGATTCATACTTATTCACTGATTCATGATGACCTTCCCTGCATGGATAACGACACCCTCCGTCGGGGCAGACCTACCAATCACGTTATTTATGGGGAATATGTGGCGCTTCTTGCCGGAAACGGCTTATATGATAAGGCGCTGGAAACCGTTTTCGATTACGGAAAAGAATACGGACTTTCGGATTCTGCAATTCTGCAATCGGTAAAAACCCTCTGTTCTGCCTCCGGGTTAAACGGAATTCTCACCGGGCAGGTTCTCGATATGAAGAATTCCGACGTCTCTGTTGACCGTTCCTATTTGGAACAGGTCAACGATTTAAAAACCGCTTCCATGCTCTCTGCCGCTTGCGTTCTCGGTTGTATTGCCGCCGGTGCCGACGATAAAATCTGTGCTATCGCCGATGCCTACGGTCGCGCGGTGGGGCAAGCGTTCCAGATCCGTGACGATATTCTCGACGTAATCAGTACCTCGGACACGCTGGGCAAAACTCCCGGCAAAGATTCCGATGAAAACAAAACTACCTTCGTGGATCTTCTCGGTATGGACGGTGCTCAAAAAGAGGTGGAATTGCTGACCGCAAAGGCTCTTTCTCTTCTCGAGGCGTTCCCTGATCCTTCTTTTTTGCGGGAATTGACCCTTCGGATGTGCGGCCGTGAGACTTGACGTTTATTTGGTGCAATCCAACCTTGCCGAAAGTCGGGAACGAGCTCAGGAATTGATTCGCTCGGGTGCTGTTTTTCGGAACGGACAAGTCTGCAAAAAGAACAGTACTGACGTTTCCGACACGGATCAGATTTCCGTTACTGACTCTCTGAAATACGTAGGTAGAGGTGGTTATAAACTGGAAAAAGCCTTGCGATCCTTTGCCATTTCTTTGTCCGGAAAAACCGTTCTTGACGTGGGGGCTTCCACCGGTGGATTTACCGATTGCGCTCTGCAAAACGGTGCGACGGAAGTGTATGCCGTAGACGTGGGGCACGATCAACTTGCCCTTTCCCTTCGGTCGGATTCCCGGGTTCACAATTTGGAAGGAATCCACGTAAAGGATCTATCCCTTCATTATTACGGTACACCTGATTTTATCTGTATTGACATCTCCTTTCTCTCTTTGGAAAAAGTGCTTCCCTATCTGGTGGAATATGCAAAAAACGCTGACGTTGTCGCTCTGGTTAAACCTCAATTTGAGGTTCGCCACAAAAAGAGTGTAATCCGAGACCAAAAAATTCATCGTCAAGTACTCCGTTCCGTTATGGACGGTGCGATGGGGCTTGGATATACCGTTCAAGGTCTGGATTTTTCTCCGGTCAAAGGGACGGAAGGAAATATAGAATATCTTTTACATCTTCGTTTTTGCGGAACCAACGCCACGGTGGATCTTTCTTCTGTCGTGAAATCCGCTCACTCATCATTGTAATATTGGGGTGATATTATTGAATCAGCAACCGAAAATTTTGTTAGTCCCCAACCCGGCTCGGGATCAAGATTTGATCGTGACCCGTGCCGTTGCCGATCAATTAAAGACTTTTGGCGCGGACTTGCGTTGCACCGAACCGTTGTCCGGGATCGAGACTCTTTCCCCATCGGAAGGTGCGCAATGGGCGGATTTCGCCATCGTTTTCGGCGGTGACGGAACGATTTTGCGCTTTTCTCACCAAGCTGCCCTGCACAACGTTCCCATTCTTGGGATCAATTGTGGGAATCTCGGCTATATGGCAGAATTGAATGGGGAAGCCCCTGACCGGTTGCAACGCTTATTTACCGGGGATTATACGCTGGAAGAACGCATGATGCTTACCGCCCGGGTCGTTCGGAACGGAACCGAAATCTTCCGTGCCGATTGCCTTAACGATGCGGTGGTCTCCTACGGGAAACTGCCTCACCTCGTGTCCTTTGAACTCTCGGAGAGAGGACAGGTTTTCGCTTCTTATAACGCCGACGGTATGATTTTTTCCACCCCCACCGGCTCTACTGCTTATTCTCTATCTGCCGGTGGTCCGATTGTAGACCCAATTCTGAAGGCGATTCTTGCAACCCCCGTTTGTGCCCATTCCCTGACGGCGCGGTCTACGGTCTTTTCCGCCGACGCCGAATTGTCCCTTAAGGTCTGCGCCCAGAAAAAAGGTGAGGCGTATTTGACCTTTGACGGAGAGCAAAATTACCTTTTGCGTACCGGTGACATAATAGAAGTATCCGAATCCCCCCTCGTCACCAAACTGATCCGCTTTTCTCATGCACCCTTTGGTACGGTGCTTTCTGCGAAATTGAATCATAATAAATAGGAGAGATAAAACACATGAAAGTCAAAGAGAAACGCCAGGCACAGATTCTGAAGCTGATTTCTTCCACAGAAGTAGAGACACAAGAAGAAATCACGCTTTACCTGCAAAATCTCGGCTTTAAAGTCACCCAGGCAACGGTGTCCAGAGACATCAAAGACCTGAATCTGATTAAAACGGCGGGAGCGCAGAAACGTTATAAATATATGGCGTCCGACCAGATTTCCGCGGACGTCCCCGATCGAAAAGACCGGTTTTCTGCCTTGGTTCGAGACGGTGTTCTTGACGTGCGTACCGCCCAACAAATCGTTGTAATCCGTTGTCATTCCGGTATGGCGCAGGCGGTTGCCGCAGTCATTGACGGTGTCGATCATCCTGAAATTATCGGCTCGATTGCCGGTGACGACACCATTTTTCTTGCGGCAGAGTCTTTGGAAGCCGCCGTTACTCTGCAGAATGAATTCCGGCAGATTATAAAGCAATCCTGAGGTGATGCAGTTTGCTCGAACGTCTTCATATTGAAAACCTTGCGGTCATCGAATCTGCCGATTTGGATCTTCGCCCGGGATTTTCGGTTCTGACCGGAGAGACCGGAGCCGGAAAGTCGGTGTTGATCCATTCCTTAAATCTCCTTTTGGGAGAACGTGTTGGGAAGGAAATCGTCCGTTCCGGTTGTTCCAAAGCCACGGTTTCCGGCTTATTTACCGATCTTTCGGAAGAAACGATAACGCTTCTTCGAGATCAGGGGTTTGACGCAGAGGGCGAAGTCCTTCTTCAGCGGGAATTGACCAACGACGGAAAATCTTCCGTCCGAATCAACGGCAGACCCGCCACGGTTTCCATGTTGCGGGAAATTGCCGGTCGTCTGGTCAATATCCACGGTCAGCACGATAATCGCGCATTGCTAAATCCTGCTACCCATATCCGCTATTTGGATTCCTTTGCGAAAAACGACGAAATCCGCAAACGTTACGAAACTGTTTTTTCGGAATTAAAGCAAATTCTTCGCCGTATTTCCGAAATCAATACCGACGAACAAACTCGTATGCAGAAAATTGATCTTTTATCCTATCAGATCAATGAAATTGAATCTGCTGACCTAAAACCCGGAGAAGAAGAATCCTTGGATCAACGTCGTTCCGTTCTCTCCAATGCGGAAAAAATTGAATCTTCTCTTGCTTCTGCTTATGCTCTTTGTTCCGGGGAAAATAATGCCCGGGAAAAGTTGGGACAAGCCTGCTACGACTTGGAAAATGTTGCATCTTTTGATTCCCGTCTTTCGGAACTTTCTCAACGTTTGACCTCTCTCTCCGATCAGTTGGACGACCTGTCCGCGGATCTTCGGGAATTTTTGGAAGGACAATCCTTTGACCCCTCGGAACTCAATGAGGTGGAAGAGCGGCTAGACCTGATTTATCGCTTAAAACGAAAGTACGGTTCTTCGGTGGAAGAAATTCTCGAATTTCGCGACAAAGCCGCCGCAGAATTGGAATTAATCAATACTTCCGCAGAACAGATCAATGAATTAAACCTGAAAAAAGGTCGCCTATACGAAGAATTGAAAACCGTTGCTTCGGAACTGACCGAATCCCGGAAAAAAGCAGGGAAGTCGCTGGAAGGAATTCTTACGGAACAATTGGAATTTCTCGATATGCCAAATACTGGTTTTTGTGTGAAAATCGACCCTGCCGGGACCTTTACACCCAAGGGGGCGGACGTTGTCGAATTTCTTCTTTCCGCAAATTTGGGAGAAGACCTTCGACCTCTCTCTAAAATCGCTTCTGGGGGCGAGTTGTCTCGCATTATGCTGAGTATGAAAACCTGCCTTACGTTAGAAGAAGATGCGGAAACCTTGATCTTCGATGAAATTGACACCGGCATCAGCGGAAAAGCTGCAGAGAAAGTTGCTATGAAATTAAAGGAAATTTCCGAAGGAAAGCAGGTTGTGGTGGTTACACACCTTGCCCAGATCGCCGCTTACGCCCACGAACATTTTCTCATCGAAAAATCTGTTTCCGATAACCGTACTTATACTACGGTCGAACCTCTTGACAATTCCGGCCGTATCGGAGAATTGGCTCGGATTATCGGTGGTATTTCCCCCACGCAAGCGACCCTTGCCGCCGCAGAAGATCTATTGCGTACCGGCAGTGGGCTGAATCAGTAAAATTTTACCTATACATAGACACAAGAAAGGATTTTTTTCTCTCATGCAAAACCTGGAAAAGAACTACGATCCCGCGTTGATCGAGGACAAAATCTATAAAATGTGGAACGATAGCGGTTGTTTTAAAGCTGAAGTCGATTCCGAAAAGGATCCCTATACCATCGTTATTCCCCCGCCGAATATTACCGGACAGTTGCACATGGGACACGCCCTGGACAACACCTTGCAGGATATTCTGATCCGATATAAACGTATGTGCGGATACGCCACTCTTTGGCTTCCCGGTACGGACCATGCGTCCATCGCTACCGAAGCCAAGATCGTGGAGGCAATGCGAAAGGAAGGCATCTCCAAGGACGACATCGGCAGAGAAGGCTTTTTGGAACGTGCTTGGGCTTGGAAAGAAACTTATGGGGGTAGGATTATCGAGCAGTTGAAAAAGCTCGGTTCTTCCTGTGACTGGTCCAGAGAACGTTTTACCTTAGACGAAGGTTGTTCTAAGGCGGTTCTTGACGTCTTTATGCACCTTTATGAAAAGGGCTTGATCTATCGTGGAGAACGCATCATTAACTGGTGTCCTCATTGCCTGACTTCCATCTCTGACGCCGAAGTAGAATTTGAGGAACAACAAGGACATTTTTGGCATCTTCGCTATCCTCTCGAAGACGGTTCCGGTTATCTGGAATTGGCGACTACCCGCCCCGAAACCTTGCTGGGCGATACTGCCGTTGCCGTCAATCCGAAAGATGAGCGGTATAAAGATTTGGTCGGCAAATATCTGATTCTTCCCTTGGTCGGACGCCGGATTCCCATCATCGCCGACGATTACGTGGAACAGGATTTCGGTACCGGTGTCGTAAAGATTACCCCCGCCCACGACCCCAACGACTTTGAGGTCGGAGCTCGCCACGGTCTGGAAGTAATCAACGTCATGACCGACGACGCTAAGATTACCGCCGATTATCCCAAATACGCCGGTATGGATCGTTACGAGGCCCGCAAAGCCATCGTTGCCGATCTGGAAGAAGGCGGATTCCTCGTTCGGATCGAAAATTATGCCCACAACGTCGGCACCTGTTACCGTTGTGGAACTACCGTGGAACCCCGAGTTTCCAAGCAATGGTTCGTCGCCATGGAAACCCTTGCAAAACCCGCTATCGATGCGGTTCGCAACGGCGATATTAAGTTCGTTCCCGAACGCTTTGAAAAGAACTATTTCCATTGGATGGAAAATATCCGTGACTGGTGTATTTCCCGGCAGTTGTGGTGGGGACATCGGATTCCTGCCTATTATTGCGACGATCCCGATTGCGGCGAAATGATCGTTGCAAAAGAACCTGTTACCGTCTGTCCAAAGTGCGGAAAACCCATGCATCAAGACCCCGATACCCTCGATACTTGGTTCTCTTCCGCCCTGTGGCCTTTCTCTACCTTGGGTTGGCCTGAGGATACCGAAGATCTGCGGTATTTTTATCCTACCTCCACCCTCGTCACCGGCTACGATATTATTACGTTCTGGGTATCCCGCATGATCTTCTCCGGCTTGGAATACACCGGAAAAGCCCCCTTCCGGAACGTTTTGATTCATGGACTTGTTCGGGACGCGCAAGGACGTAAAATGTCCAAATCTTTGGGCAACGGCATCGATCCTCTGGAGATTATCCGGGATTACGGTGCAGACGCCCTTCGCTTTACCCTCGTCACCGGAAACGCTCCCGGAAACGATATGCGTTTCAGCAACGAAGGCGTGGAATCTTCTCGAAACTTTGCCAACAAACTTTGGAACGCCACCCGCTTTGCCCTCACCTATCTGACCCAGGACGAAGTAGAGCTTCCCACCGAACTCCAGCCGGAAGATAAGTGGATTCTTCACAAGTTGAATCGCGTCACTGCCGACGTTCGGGAAAACCTCGAAAAATTTGAATTGGGTATTGCCGCTCAGAAGCTTTACGATTTCGTCTGGGACGATCTGTGTGACTGGTATATCGAATTGATCAAACCCCGTCTCTTTGAGACCAATACCGACGAATCTACCCGGTCTTCCGCCCAAAACACCATCGGTTACGTTTTAGTTCGCACCTTGGAATTGCTTCACCCCTTCATGCCCTTTATCACCGAAGAGCTTTATAATTCCGTTCCTCATATCAAGGGCATGGGCGATATTCTGATGATGCAAGAATATCCTTCCTATTCCGCAGATCTTGAATTCCCAGCCGAAGCGGAACAGATGGGTTATTTGATGGATTTGATCAAACAGGTTCGTCAGTTGCGTCAAAAGATGGGCGTTCCCTTCTCTCGGAAAACCAATCTTTACCTCGTCACCGAACACCCCGACACCTATCGTGCCGGTACGGAATACCTCAAACGTCTTGCAGCCGCCTCGGACATTTCCTTTGAGGCTCTTTCCGGCGATGTCAATGCTGCGACCGTTGTTACGTCCGATGCCAAGGTATTCATTCCCTTGGGTGAATTGGTCGACGTGGAAAAGGAAAAAGCACGTCTTGAAAAAGAAAAAGAAAAGCTTCTTGCCGACATTTCCCGTATTGATGCCAAATTAAATAACCCCGGATTCGTCAACAAAGCCCCTGAAAAGGTTGTAAACGACGAACGTGCCAAGCGGGAAACTTTGGCTCGTCAATTGGCAAACGTGGAAGACGTTTATTCTAAACTGTGATCCCGTCCGCGGGGAAGGAAGCCCAACTTCTTTCCCCGTTTGTGGTTTTTCTGTTTCAAAAGTGAAAATATTTGTGGAACCCCTTGCTATTTTGATTATAATATGTTAAAATATATGTTACAGGTGATTTTACCGTGAGTATCGTCGTCATTGGTGCCGGGCCGTCCGGTATGATGTGTGCCGCCACTGCCGCCATGAACGGGGCAGAGGTGATTCTTGTGGAGCGTAACGACCGTTGCGGCCGCAAGTTGGGCATTACCGGAAAAGGCAGATGCAACGTGACCAACGCCTGCTCCCGGGACGAATTTCTGAAAAACGTGGTCAACAATCCCCGCTTTCTCTATAGCGCTCTGTCTACATTTTCTACGGAAGATGTTATGGCGTTTTTTGAATCCTTGGGTGTTCCTTTGAAGGTGGAACGGGGAAATCGGGTTTTCCCGGTCAGCGACAAAGCATCGGACATCGTATCTTCGTTGCAAAAGTTTTGCACCGATTGTGGTGTTGAAATTCGCAAAGGTTTCGTGAATCGAATCCTTACGACCGATTCTGCCGTTACCGGCGTTCGTCTTTCTGACGGAACGACTATTTCTTGTGATAAGGTCTGCATCGCTTGTGGCGGCGCTTCCTATCCGGGCACCGGTTCCGACGGAAACGGATTTCGGTTGGCACAGGAATGCGGTCATTCGATCGTTCCCCCACGTCCGTCGCTGGTTCCTTGGGAAGTGGAAGAATTGGAATTTTGCCGCTCTCTGCAAGGATTGTCTCTGAAAAACACCGCCCTTCGAGTGGAACAGGAAGGCAAAACCGTTTTTTCGGACTTCGGAGAAATGATGTTTACCCATTTCGGCGTTACCGGACCGATGATTCTTACCGCAAGTACGGTTTTGAAACCGGGAATGAAACTTCACCTGGACTTGAAACCTGCCTTGACCGAAGAGCAACTGGATAAGAGACTCCTTTCGGATTTTGAAAAATACCGATTGAAGAATCTTGCCAATGCCTTCGATGATCTTCTTCCTTCCAAGTTGATCCTTCCGTTCCTTTCCTTGTGCGGGCTTGATTCCACCGAGAAAGTTCACACCCTTACCAAGGAACAACGGAAAGAAATTCTCCACAATCTGAAAGATCTTCCCTTAATCGCGAAAAATCCTCGTCCCATTGCCGAGGCAATCGTAACCGCCGGTGGAGTTTCGGTCTCTCAGATAGATCCCCGAACCATGGCTTCCAAAGTGTGCCCCGGTCTTTATTTTTGTGGCGAGGTTCTTGATGTGGACGCCTATACCGGCGGGTTCAATCTTCAAATTGCATTTTCCACCGGTTATCTTGCCGGTCTTGCCCTGGCGGAAATTCGCTGAGGGACTAATATCAGGAGGTGTTCTTTTATGGTCAGTATTGCCGTAGACGGTCCCAGCGGATCGGGAAAGAGCAGCCTTGCAAAAAACATCTCCAAACAGTTCGGGATCCTTTACCTTGATACCGGAGCTCTTTATCGAGCGATCGGATATACGACCTTGAAACGTTTCGGTGAGAATTTCTCCGAAGAACAGGTCTGCGCCTTGCTTCCGTCTTTGACGGTGGATCTTCGCTATGAAGACGCTGTCCAGCACGTATACGTGAATGGGGAAGACGTTTCCTCTTTTCTCCGTACGCAACCGGTTGCAATGGCAGCTTCCAAAGTTTCCGCATTCCCCCCGGTTCGAGCCTTTCTTTTAGATCTTCAACGAAATATCGCCGCGAAAAACGACGTGATCATGGACGGCAGAGACGTGGGAACGGTTATTCTTCCAAACGCTGACGTGAAGATTTTTCTGAACGCAAAGCCGGAAGTTCGCGCCGCTCGCCGCGTAGGTGAACTTGCCGAAAAAGGAATCTCTGCGGATTTCGATACGGTTTTGGCAGAAGTGTTACAACGGGATCACAACGATATGACCCGTGCCGTCGCCCCTCTGAAACAAGCAGACGATGCGGTTCTTTTGGATAATTCCGAATTGAACGCCGCAGACACCGTCTCCGCAGCCTTGAAGATCATAAGGAGCAAGGTCTCGCTATGATGTTGTATAAAGTTGTAAAAGCCATCTTCACCTTTTATTTTCACGTGTTTAACCGCTTGATTATCAAGGGGAAAGAACATGAAGTCGCCGAAGGACCGGTCATCGTTTTCGGAAACCATTATTCCAATTTGGACGTGTTTCTCATGACCGTGGCGCTAAAACGGCAGATTCGCTTTATGGGGAAGCATACTTTGTTTAATCCCTTTTTGGGCCCTCTTGCCCGCGCCTTCGGTGCGTTTCCTATTGATCGCACTCGGGTCGACTTGACGGCGACGAAAACGGCTCTTCGTATTTTGAAGAACGGCGAAGTTCTTGGAATCTTTCCGGAAGGAACCCGCATTAAAGGAAATAAGATCTCCGATCCCAAAGGCGGCATTGCCATGTTCGCTTGGAAAACAAAATCCCCGGTGTTGCCCGTCCACGTGGAATATCGCCGTCGGTTTCATTTCTTAAACCACATTGAATTGACCATCGGCGAACCCATTCCCGCCTCGGAATTAGGTATCGAAAAAGGTACGCCGGAAGAATACAAAGCCGCAAGTGAACGATTGATCGATCGGGTTTATTCCCTTTGAGGTTTTTTATGGAATTGATCCTTTCAAAATATCTCGGCTATTGTTTCGGCGTAAACCGTGCCATTACCACGTTGTTCAAAACCATCGATGAACAACCGGACCGAACGTGTTATACCTACGGTCCCATCATTCATAACAAGCGTATTACGGATCAGCTCACCCAACGGGGTGTTGCGGTCATTGATGATATTACCCGCGCAGAACCCGGGTCCTTGGTTTTTATCCGGACCCACGGCGTTTCCTGTTCCGTTCTCCAAGCGTTAACGGAACGAGGCGTCGAATATATGGATCTGACCTGCCCCTACGTGCAAAAGATCCATAACATCGCGAAATCTGCGGATCGACTTCTCATGGTGGGGGATATTCACCACCCGGAAGTGATCGGGATTCTCGGTGATGCAAAAGGGGAATACCGTGCCGTCACTACCCTGGAACAATTACGCACCGTTCTTCGGGGACAGCCGGAACTTTCCTATACCATGGTCGCCCAGACCACCTTCAATATGGAATTGTGGCTGGACATGAAAGCATACGTGGAATCCTTCCGCACCGTAGACGGAACCTTGCTTGATGATGAAAATTTTCCCGTCAGCCCGGTTACCATCTGCGACACCATCTGTCATTCCACTTCCGATCGTCAAAAAGAGGTGGAAGAAATGGCAACGAACTGTGATTATATCGTCGTCATCGGCGACAAACACAGTTCCAACACCAAAAAACTCTATGAAATTGCGAGCAAATATTGTCCCGCATGTTATATAGAGGACGTTACTGAGTTACCACATTATTTAAGTGAGTATAAAAAAATCGGATTGGCTACCGGCGCTTCGACACCCGGCAGTACAATCGAGGAGGTCATAAACACCATGATGAATGAAAACAACAACGTCAATCTTATGGAGGAGGATATTGATTTTGCAGCGGCTCTCGAAGCGTCCCTGCAACTCACCCGTGTCGGACAGCGCGTCAGCGGTACGATCGGCGTCGTAGGTACGAATGAAGTCCAGGTCGAACTGGGCGGCAAACACACCGGATTTATCCCTGCTTCCGAGTTCAGCGAGGAAGAACTTGCTGCTCTGAAAGCCGGCGATGAAGTCGAAGCATTCGTAATGAAGGTAAACGACGTGGAAGGCACCGTTCTTCTGTCGAAGAAGAAACTGGATTCCATGAAAGGCTTTGAAAAACTCGAAGCTGCAAAAGACAATAACGAAATCCTCACCGGAACGGTTTCCGAAGTCGTCAAGGGCGGTCTTGTCGTTTACGTCAACGCCGTTCGCGTCTTCGTTCCCGCTTCCCTCGCGTCTCTGAGAAAGGACACTGATTTGGAAGCCATGAAGAATCAGGAAGTCCGTCTCCGCATTATTGAACTGGAAAATGCCGGTCGTCGTAAGAGAATTATCGGTTCCATTAAGTCCGTTCTGAAAGAAGAAAAAGATGCTGCTCAAGCAAAAGTCTGGGAATCTATCGAAGTGGGTAAGAAGTACGACGGTGTCGTTAAATCCCTTGCTTCTTTCGGCGCCTTCGTTGACATCGGCGGCGTAGACGGCTTGGTTCATATCACCGATCTGGCTTGGACGAAAATTAAGCATCCTTCCGAAATCGTAAAAGAAGGAGATTGCATCGAAGTCGAAGTCAAAGCCTTCGATCCCGAAACCCGCAAGATCTCTTTGACTTTCAAGAAGGCAAACGAAGATCCCTGGGCGATCCTTCCCCAGAAATATCAGGTCGGCGACGTGATCCCCGTTACCGTTCTCAAGCTCATGCCTTACGGTGCTTTCGTTTCCGTCATTCCCGGGATTGACGGTCTGGTTCACATTTCTCAGATTGCAAATCATCGGGTTGAAAAAGTTGGCGATGCGCTGAAGGTCGGCGATGAAGTCGAAGCGAAGATCATCGAAATCGACTACGAAGCTAAGAAGGTCAGCCTTTCCATCAAAGCTACTTTGCCGGAAGAAGAAGCTACCGAAGAAGTTTTCGCTGAAGCGGAAGCTCCCGTGGAAGCAGCTGTTGTGGAATCTGAGGCCGAAGCCTCTGCTGAAGACGGTTCTGTTGAGGAATAACTCATTCCGTCCTGCATAAAATCGTAATAAGTCAGCGGGTGTGCGGCGGATTGTATCTGCGGCACACCTGTCATTTTAATTGGAGGCGACGTTATGGAAAAATCTGTCACCCTCGATAAAGTCATTGCGTCTGAACATCTGCAAATCGTCCATATGCCTGAATCTGCAGGGGAGAAGGGAGCAAAACGTCACGTCGTTAGCACCGACGTCAATCGCCCCGGGCTTCCTCTTTCCGGCTTTTTCGACCACTTCGATGCCAGCCGGATTCAGATTCTCGGGAATGTGGAAATGAGCTTTTTGATGGAGAAAACCTCCGAAGAACGCACCGCCGTTTTTGATGGTCTGTTTTCTCGGAATATCCCTGCCATCGTGATCACGCGTAATATTCCCATTCCCGAAGAATTACTTCAAAGCGCAATGCGGTATGAAATCCCCGTTTTGGCGTCCAATCGCCCGACTTCCCGCTTCATGTCTTCCTTGATCAATTACCTTAACGTTCAACTTGCACCCTGCATTACCCGGCACGGGGTTTTGGTCAGCGTGTATGGAGAAGGTGTTCTGATTTTAGGGGAAAGCGGCGTCGGAAAGAGCGAAACGGCAATGGAACTTCTGAAACGCGGTCATCGTTTGATCGCTGACGATGCGGTGGAACTTCGCGCCGTGTCCGATCTGACCATCGTTGGATCCGCTCCCGAACTGATCCGTTATATGATCGAACTTCGGGGGATCGGTTTGGTAGACGTTCGTCATATCTTTGGTATGGGTTCTGTTATGGACACTTCCCGTATTGATTTTGTTGTCCAGTTGGAGAATTGGGACGAAACCAAGCATTACGACCGCCTCGGATTGGAAACTCAGGAATATGAAATTCTCGATCATAAAATCCCCTCGGTTACCATTCCTGTTTGCCCCGGTCGAAACCTTGCCATTATTATCGAGGTCGCTGCTGCAAATAATCGCCAAAAGAGAATCGGTTACAATGCCGCGGAGGAATTTAACCGCCGTCTTATGAAACACCTCAATGAAGTTTCTTCGGAGAATGAAGTATGATTGCCTCATTTTGTACCGAAGCAGAGATTCGTTTTGAAACGAATCTCCCCCTTTCGGAACATACCACTTTTCGTATCGGCGGAGTTGCAGATTTCGCCGTATATCCGAAAAATACCGAGCAAATGGCGAATTTGACCCGCTTTTTACATCAAAACAATCTGCGTCATTTTGTTCTTGGTAAAGGTTCGGATATTTTGGCAGACGATGAAGGATACCGAGGAATCCTCGTAATGACGCGGGAAATGAATTCCCTTTGTCGAGAGGGAAACCGCATCATTGCCGGTGCAGGTTGCAGTATGGCTTCCGTATCCAATCTCGCCCGAAAAGAAGGGCTTTCCGGATTGGAATTTTTACATGGAATTCCGGGAAGTATCGGCGGCGGCGTTTTCATGAACGCCGGAGCATACGGCTCCGAAATTTCCACCTTTATCGAATCCGTGGAATGGGTCAGCGCTGATGGAACGGTTCACGTTTCGACCGCTTCGGAATTGGACTTTGCATATCGCCATTCCTATTTTTCGGATCACGTCGGGATCGTCTGTTCTGCGGTTCTATCCTGTGAACCGGGAGATCCTTCTCAAATTGCCACATTAATTACCGATCTGGATTCCCGCCGTCGGGAAAAGCAACCTTTGGAATATCCCAGTGCCGGAAGCACTTTTAAACGTCCTGCCGGGTATTTTGCCGGAAAATTGATCGAAGATGCCGGCTTAAAAGGGTTTGCCGTGGGCGGTGCCTGTGTCAGCGAAAAGCACGCCGGATTTATCGTCAATAAAGGCGGTGCTACTTCCAAAGACGTAAAAGAGCTGATCCAACACGTGACGACAACCGTATGGAATGAATTCGGTGTTCGGTTGGAACCTGAGATTCGCTTTTTGGAACAATAAAACGAAAGGAGAGAGGGAGAATGTCCTATTCTTTTGACGTGAAGAAAAAATTGCTGTCTATTTCCGACGCTCCATGTTGTCGCAAAGCAGAATTGTACGGATTTCTTCTTTTCTCCAATACCGTTTCCGAATCGGAGATCCGTCTCTTGACTGCCTATCCCGAATTTCGTGCCCGATACCTGAATTTCTTAATGGAAGCCGGCGTGAAAAAATTTGAGTTGGCTTGCCAAGGAAAAACGGTAAAAAAATATCTCTGCCGAATTGCTCACCCTCGGGATCTGAGACTTTTGCGAGAATATTTGGGGGACGTTTCTTTTGCCTCACCCTTACATATTGATTCTTCGATTTTGCAAAAGGATTGTTGCCGACGTGCCTTCCTTCGGGGCGTCTTTATGGCGAACGGTGTAATGGTTTCTCCGGAAAAGAATTGCAGTATCGAATTCAAAACCACCCACCACGTTTTAGGGGGAGAATTTTTTGATTTTTGTAAAAATGAATTCGATTTACTCCCCGGTTCCACCGTCCGAAACGGGAAAAAATTGATTTATTTTAAATCTTGGGACGCCATCAAAGATTTCGTTGCTCTTATCGGGGCCCAAGATGCTGTTTACGATCTTGCCAACCGGGAGATCGAACATTCCTTTCGCAGTACCGCAAACCGCCGGTTCAATTGCGATAACGCCAACATTCAACGTTCCGTTGATGCGGCGTCGGAACATCGGCGCGCCATTGAATTTTTGCGTTCCAAAGAGATTCCCCTTTCCGATGCTCTCTCCGAAATAGCACGACTTCGGCTGGAATATCCGGAAGATACGCTGTCCGCCCTGGGACAAAGATGCGACCCTCCCATATCCAAAGCGGGAGCCGCACATCGTTTGAAAAAAATCTGCGCTTTGGCAGTGGAAAAAGGAGGTGCCTGAAATGGGATTCGTTCATCTGCACGTGCATAGTCAGTACAGTCTTTTGGACGGTATGTGTATCGTCGGCGAGGATAAAAAACATAACGATAAAATGATGGATCTGCTTCATGAATTGGGGCAGGACGCTATTGCCATTACCGACCACGGAAATATGTACAGCGCCATCAAATTTTATAAATCCGCAAAAAGCCACGGGATCAAACCCATTATCGGGTGCGAAGTCTACGTTGCCAACCGCAGTCGTTTCCAAAAAGAACGGGAATTTGACTCCGGCTATGCCCATTTGGTACTTCTTTGTGAAAACAATCAAGGGTATCAAAATCTGATTCAGATCGTTTCCAAGAGTAATACCGAAGGGTTTTATTATAAACCCCGGGTTGACCACGAACTGTTGGAAGAATACCACGAAGGGCTGATCTGCCTTTCTGCCTGCCTTGGGGGAGAAATCCCTCAACTGATCCTCAACGGTCAGTATGAAGAAGCTAAAAAACTTGCTCTTTGGTACGAAGACGTTTTCGGAAAAGATCATTATTATCTGGAAATCCAGGATCACGGTCTTGCGGAGCAGAAACCGGTCATCGATGGGCTTCTCCGCATTCACGAAGAAACCGGGATTCCCCTCGTCGCCACCAACGACGCCCATTATATGCGCAAGAGCGATGCTAAGGCGCAAAAGGTGTTGCTTTACGTTCAAATTAAAAAGACAATTAATGAAGATTGCGGAATGGGTTTTGAAACCGACGAATTTTACGTCAAGTCGGAAGAAGAAATGCGTTCTCTTTTTGAATATATTCCCGAAGCCTGCGATAATACTGTGAAAATCGCCGAAATGTGTAACGTGTCCTTTAAAAACTTAGATGACCCCGATCATCGGGAATACCATTTGCCTGATTATCGCACCCCCGATGACAAAGATCACTACGAGTATCTCCGGGAATTGGCGTACCAAGGATTTGATAAAAAATATCCCGAACGCACCCCCGAACTGATCGAACGGTTAGAATATGAATTAAGCGTTGTCCACAAAATGGGATTCGTAGACTACTTTTTGATCGTCAGTGACTACGTTCGTTATGCCAAACGTTCCGGAATTCCCGTAGGGCCGGGACGCGGTTCCGGGGCAGGCAGTATCGTTGCCTACTGTATCGAGATTACCAACATTGAACCTATTAAATACAATTTGCTTTTTGAACGGTTCCTTAATCCGGAACGAGTTTCCATGCCCGACTTCGACGTGGACTTCTGCGTGGATCGCCGTCAGGAAGTCATTGATTACTGTATTGAAAAATACGGTGCACAGTGTGTTGCTCAGATCGTTACCTTTGGTACGATGAAGGCAAAAATGGCGGTAAAAGACGTTGCCCGGGTATTGGAATTTACTCCCCAAGAAGCCAACTCCATCGCAAAATTGTTGCAGGATAACATGAAGATCATGGATTCTGTGGAATTGGTTCCCGAATTGCGCGAAATGTATCGCAACGATCCTCGAATCCATGAATTGATCGACCTCTCCGCCAGCGTGGAAAACGCGCCCCGCCATACGTCGGTTCACGCCTGCGGTGTGGTTATTACCTATCCTTCCGTTGCAACGCACGTCCCTCTTGCCGTTCAGGACGGTATGCCCGTGACCCAATACGATATGGTCATCAATGAGGAATTGGGTCTTCTGAAAATGGACTTTTTGGGGCTTCGTAACCTTACGGTCATCGAAGACGCCTGCGTGCAAATTCGTAAAAAGGCCCCTGAATTTAATATCAATACCGTAGACATGGACGACGCTTCCACCTACCGTATGCTTTCCAACGGTTATACCGACGGTGTGTTCCAGCTGGAATCCGGGGGTATGAAAAAGACGCTGATCCAACTTCAGCCGAAGAATATCGAAGATATTACCGCCGTTATATCTCTTTATCGTCCGGGTCCGATGGAATCTATTCCCAAGTACGTCTTTAATAGCAACCACCCCGAAAAAATTACGTATCAGCACGAATTGATGCGCCCGATTCTGGAAGTCACCAGCGGTTGTTTGGTCTACCAGGAACAGGTCATGCAGGTGGTTCGTGACCTTGCAGGGTATTCCTTCGGTCGTGCCGACGTGGTGCGCCGTGCCATGGGTAAGAAAAAAATGGAAGTCATGGAGCAGGAGCGGGAATACTTTATCAATGGTAAATTTTCTGCTGACGGCACGATGGAATTGCCCGGTGCGGTTCGTAACGGCGTCCCCGCGGAAGTTGCAAACGAGATCTATGACGAAATGGTCGAATTTGCGAAATACGCTTTCAATAAGTCCCACGCCGCTGCCTATGCGTTTGTTACCTATTACACCGCCTATTTGAAGTGTCATTATCCCGAAGAATATATGTCCGCCCTTCTCACCAGCGTTCTGGACAAGCCCGATAAAATGGTGGGATATATCAACGAATGTAAACGTATGGGAATTCGGGTTCTTCCCCCTGACATCAACGAATCGGAAGTCAATTTCTCCGTTTCGGGGAATGATATTCGTTACGGCCTTTCTGCGGTCAAAAACGTAGGACGCGCCGTGGTTGAACAAATCATTGCGGAACGTCAGCAGGGCGGGAATTTCCTGAATTTCTATGAGTTCTGCGAACGTACCATGAAAGCCAGCCGAGACGTGGATTCCCGAACCGTGGAAAGTCTCATTCAAAGCGGAGCTTTCGATTCTTTCGGTTTGCGTCGCAAGCAGTTAATTACCGCGTATGCCGACATCCGAAAATCCCTTCAGGTCTCCATTCGGGAAGAACAGGAAGGGCAGATCTCTTTGTTCGGCATGGCAACGGAGGACGATCGCAAGCACAGTGCTGCAGCCATTTACCGTTATCCCAACATTCCTGAATATTCCAAAAAAGAATTGTTGGCGTTGGAAAAGCAGGTGACCGGTCTGTACCTTTCCGATCACCCCATGAATGAATACGAGCCCCTCTTTGAATCCACCAATGCCACCCGCATTGCCGCGTTCAACGACGAGGACGAAGGGTTCAAGAATAACGATAAAGTTCGTGCTTTCGGAATTTTGACCAAAGTTACCCGAAAAATGACCAAAAGCGAGACCATGATGGCAATTCTGCAGTTGGAAGACCTGACCGGTTCTATGGAGGTTCTTGTTTTCGGTAAAGCCTACGAACGCCTTTCTCCCAAATTGAACGAAGACGATGTTGTGATCATTTCCGGAAAATTGAGCATAGAAGATTCTTTACGGGAAGACGATGAAGGAGAAGGTCGTGAGCCTGCAAAACTCATTGCTCAAGAGATCGAAACGGTCAGCAATCCCAACGAACCGATCGTCGTGCAACGAACGTTGCAGGATGTCAAACAACTGTACGTTCGGGTCAATTCCGACGATGCCGGACGGATTCGGGATACGATCGACTGTCTCCGCCAAAATCCCGGTCATAGCGAAGTTTTCTTCCATTTCCCCAATGAAAATCGTACCGTTCGGTTCAAAGATTCCACGGTAGATCCCAGTTGGACGTTGATGAGCCACCTGAAAGAGATTTTGGGTGATCGCAACGTTGCTATAAAGGTGGTGAAGAAATGATCCGTATTCTTCCTTTCGCGTTGGATCGCGAGATGTTCTGTCTCTACGAAGATACGAAATTGCTTGCCAAATGCTACTATTCTTCTCAAACAGGGGAGATTATTTCTATCGAAGATTTGGATCCTGCCGCAAAACCATGGCATACTGCCTTGATCAAAGCGACTATGAGCAGTTTGGAATACGCCGGAAGCACCGTGGCCTGGAGTAAAGAGTCCTCCTTGTTTCCCTTGTTAAAAGTTTTACGGTTTAAGCCGGAAGGGGAAGGCCGTATGGTAGTTTCCTTGATCGGCTATTTTGATACCGCTTGCGAATGTGGAAATCATTCCTAAAATAAATCGCTCTCTTCCGTAATGGGAGGAGAGCGATTTTTTTGTTACTTCCGGATTTTAATGACGTTGGTCGGACATTGTTCTTCTGCGATTTCCGCTTCACTTTTTACCTTTGCGGGAATTTCTTCCACTCGAACACTCGCCGCTTCCGCCCCTTCCTGACGGAAGACCGTGGGGCAAATATCGGCGCAAAGACCGCATTTGATACAACCGGATTTGTTGATTTCGGCTTTCATTTTTATCACCTCACCGAAGTTAGTTTTTCCTGAAAACCTTTTGCTATTCTTAAAAATACCGCACCTGATTTTGTCAGATGCGGTATGCTTTTATCCTTTGTCTTCGGTCAAGGTCAAGGTCGTTTTTATGGTTTTCCCGGTTCGGTATTGGTAATACGTGATGGATACCGAATCTCCAACTTTGTGATTTTTCTTAATTTCTTCAATTTCGTTTAAAGTAGAAATTTCTTTTTCGTCAAAAGTCAGAATAATATCGTATTTCTGAATCCCCGCAAGTTCAGCCCCACTTCCCGCGGTAATTTGCGTAACGTAAAATCCTTGGGGCAACCGGTATCTACGTGCCATATTTGCGGTGATTTCCGTCCCTTCCGCAATTCCTGTTGCAGGACGGTCTTTGACGTATCCGTAGTCTTTCAGGCTGGTTACGATTTGAATGGCATCGTCAATGGGAATGGCAAATCCGATTCCCTCCACTTCCGTGGAGGAAATTTTTGCAGAAACTACACCGATTACCTTTCCGGAAGCGTCCACCAGTGCGCCGCCGCTATTTCCGGGATTTACTGCCGCATCGGTTTGAATCATGGTAGATACGCCGTTTTCTCCGCTTACCTGTCGATTTAAGCCGCTGACGATTCCCACAGTTACGCTGTTTGCATATTCAATTCCCAAAGGATTTCCGATGGCAATGGCAGTTTCACCTACCACCAAGTCGGCGGAAGAACCTATGGTAACTGCCGGAAGCGGCGTCTGGGTTTCCACCTTGATCAGTGCAAGGTCTGTCTGTTTGTCCGCCGCCACTAATTTTGCCTCTGCTTCGGTGCCATCGTCAAAAAGAATGGTAATAAACGCTGAACTATATTGCTGAGCGTATTCGATCACGTGTTGATTTGTGATAATATAACCGTCTTCCGTCCATATGATTCCCGAGCCGGTCGACGTTGCCGCTTCGGTTTGATAGTGTGTGAATCCGTAGTCAATGGTTTGAGAGGGGACGGTTACGCATACGCAGACAATGGACGGACGCACCGCGGATACCACCGTAGACAAGGCATATGAATTTTCGTCGATGACGATTTGTGCCTGTTGCAGATCTTCTTTGGTTACGTCGGACGGATTCTGTAATCCGCCGTTTTCCAAAATTTTCAGTTTTTCTTCGTATTCTGCGATTAAGCGTTGATTTTCTTCTTTGAAATACGATACTGTTTTGCTCAACGCAATCAAAAGTGTAATTGATAAGATCAACGAAATTACGGCAATCACCGTCGCTCCCGATCTTCTTTTCTTCTTTTGTGCGTATACCACGTTGCCGCTGGGGTCGGAGATATTGGAAGGTTCAAAATCCATAATGTGTCAGTCCTTTTGCTGTTTGATAACTATAGTATACCAAGATTCTGCGGAACAATTATTTTTGAAAAACGGCGATTTTGTGTAAAAAATACCGCGGAAAGGAAAGACCTCTCCGCAGTAATTCTGATTTATTTCGTGCCGAAAATACGGTCGCCGGCATCTCCGAGACCGGGAACAATGTATCCGTGGTCGTTGAGACATTCGTCCAAAGCCGCACAATAGACCGGAATGTCGGGGTGGTCGTCGTTGATTCTCTGAACTCCTTCGGGGGCGGCGATAATATTAACGCATTTAATGTTTTTTACGCCCTTGTTTTTCAGTAGAGAAATTGCAGCGGAAGCGGAACCGCCGGTGGCGAGCATGGGATCGAGCAGGAATACGTGCCGATCCTCAATATCGGAAGGAAGCTTGCAGTAATATTCTACCGGTTCCAAGGTTTCGGGATCCCGATAAAGTCCGATGTGTCCGACCTTGATATTGGGAATCAGGTTGACTACACCGTCTACCATGCCCAAACCTGCCCGCAAAATGGGAACAGCGGCAAATTTCTCGTTGGCAAGCACGTGAAGTTTTGCGGTAACCAGAGGAGTTTCCACGTCTACTTCTTTCGTTTCCAGATCCCGGGTAATCTCATAGCAGAGAAGCATGGCAATTTCACTTGCCAGTTCCCGGAATTCTTTGCAGCCGGTATCAATGCGTCTCATAATGGCAAGTTTGTGCTGAATGAGGGGGTGATTCGTAACGTTGACGTTCATGGCAATTTCTCCTTTATTCTTCAAACATATTGATTCTACGCAAATGTTTTCCGCCTTCAAAGGGGGTCTTGAGGAATACGTCGATCAGTTCCAACGCCAATCCTTCTCCCATGACCCGAGCGCCGATACACATTACGTTGGTGTTGTTGTGAGCGCGGGTGAATTTTGTGGAGAAGTAATCGGAGCAAACGGCGGCACGGATTCCTTTGACCTTATTTGCTGCCATAGACATTCCGATTCCGGTTCCGCAGATCAGAATCCCCAATTCCGCATTTCCGTCGTTGATTTCTTTGCAAAGAGCCTTTGCAAAAATCGGATAGTCGCAGGATTCTTCGCTGTTCGTTCCGCAATCAATGACGTTGTGTCCTTGTTCTGTCAGATACTTTTTGACGTTTTCTTTCAATCCGTATCCGGCATGATCGCAAGCAATGACAAGATTCATGGTGTATTATATCCTTTCGGTCAATTTATTTTCTCGTTCGTTTCGTTCCCGTTCCGCCTGGGGCAACCGCAAATAACAAGGCTCTAACCGTTCGGGAGACAACAATTCGTCTTCCGGTAGGTTGTAAGCAATTTGCGCCACCGTTTCCGCCCGAATAAAGGCGCGATCCGGAGAAGAACAGACGGCAGATTTCCCAAGTTCATTTGCCGATTTTAAGGCAATTTCAGATCCGTCTCCGCAAAAAAGAATGGAATCTTTCACTTCTTCAAGCAAATCCGAAACCGAGATCTGACGGTCTTCGCAAATTCTTTTTCCGTCTTTGAAATTTGCATTGTAAAGCATATTTCGGCGGGCATCTTCCACGGCACAAACCGTTCCGTTAAATCCAATTCCTTCTGCAAGCGCGTGGAGAGAAGATACCGGCGCACAGGGCGTTTTATTTTTGTGGGCAAGTCCCTTTGCTGTGGCAACGGCGATTTTAATTCCTGTAAAAGAGCCTGGTCCCACCGTAATGCCAATACGGTCAATGTCGTCTATGACCAGTCCGGAATCTTTTAAAACGCCTTCGATCATAGGCAGTAACGTCTGGCTATGGGTTAACCCCGTATTCCGATACCGAGATGCAAGGATTTTACCGTCTTTCATCACACACGCGGAGCAGGCAAGGGTTGAGGCGTCAAAAGCCAAAATAGTCATAATCGCTCTACTCCTTTATGTGAATAATCCGTTCTTCGATACCGTCACCGTATTCAAAATAAATACGAAGGACGTCTTCTGGAAGATATTCTTCTGCGTTTTCGCTCCATTCCACCAAACTAACTGACCCCGGTTCTCCGTCAAAAAAGCCGATGGAATAGAGGTCGTCGTATCCGGAAAGTCGGTACAGATCGTAATGATATACCGGCTTGTCCGCTTCGTAACGGTGGCATAGGGCAAAGGTAGGGCTTGTTACGTCTCCGTCGTACCCTAATCCTTGTAAAAACCCTTTTACGAATTCGGTTTTTCCGCAACCCATTTCCCCAAACAAACAGATCATTTCTTGATTTGCGGTTTGAGAAAGAGATCGCCCCAATTCTTTTGTATCTTCCTCTGAATGACTATAGAAAATCATGATTTTTCCTTTGAACGCTTTTTCATTTTATTGACGACGGATTCTTTGATTTCGGAAACCGTCCATCTTTTGCAGGGAGGATCCCGATCGGTTTCATCGTCTAACGGCAATCCTTTTTTCACGGTAAGGCGTGCAACTTCTTTTCGGGTCAGGGTGTAAAGAACGGCACACAAAGGAACGCTCAGTATGAATCCCATAATGCCGAACAATCCGCCGCCGATGGTAATGGATACCAAAACCCAAATGGCGGGAAGTCCCGTGGCATCTCCCGAAATTCTCGGATCAATGAGATTGCTATCGACCTGTTGCAGAACGATGACAAAAATAATAAACCAGAAGCACTGTCCCGGATTGACCAGAAGCAACAGAAATGCCGAGGGGATCGCTCCGATGAAAGGCCCAAGCATGGGAATAATATTTGTCACTCCAATGATAAAACTGATCAGGGCAGCATATTCAAACCTAAAGATCTTCATGAAGATGAAACAAAGAATCCCCACGATAATGGAGTCAATCATTCGCCCGGAAATATACCCGGAAAGGGTACGAGCGGTCAGTTTTGCAATTTCCCGGATTCGATCTGCCACGGTTTGAGGGAAAAAGGCATAGATTGTCTTTTTTGCCTGCCATTTCAAATGATTTCGTCCCACCATAATGTAGATGGAGATGATCACACTGAGAACCGCATTGGTAAGCCCGCCGGCAATGCTCTTTGTGATGTTAAAGATCTCCGGAAGGCGAGTTTGTAATGTTTCCGTTACGGTGCTGATCAGTGCGGTAATCCATTGCCCCCATTCCGTAAAGTCAAAGGGGTCAATGTTTTCTTCTAAAAATTCGTAATGAGCAATAACGCCGTTCAAAGCGGTTTCCACGTTTTTAATGTAAGTGCTGATATTTGCCAAGAGGGTGGTAACGCTTGCGGTAACTTCCGGAATAACGGCAATCAAAAAGACCGCGATAAAAGACAAAAGCAAAAGGTACGTTACCGCAACGGAAAAGGCGTTTGCAAGGGTGTTTTTATGTTTCGCTTTTTTGAAACATCTTAAGAATAACCGTTGGAATAACGAGAAGGGGCGGTCGAGAAAAATGGCAATCAATATCCCGGCAATGACGGGAGAGAGTATGGTGATTAAAAGTTTGATTGCCGAAAAAATCGCATCGACTTTGATGACCGCAAGGGCAAACAGCGCCGCGATCAAAAGCAATAGCACGATATTTCGGAACAATTTTTTATCCATATTACCCCTCCGGATTGTTTTGCTTCGTTCTATTTAATTTATTATAACATATCCTTTCTGTAAAATCTATAGGGTTCATAAAAAATTCGGAAAAAATTGTTGTCGATTTTTATTTTAAGGGATTTTTCTCACGTTTCTCCCTTGGAAAACAAAAAATGAAGTTGTTTTTGCGGGTAATTCCGAATATTTTGCAATCTTCTGCCAAAAGTACTTGATTTTTCCTTTTAAATTTGTTATAATAACTCTATTACTACCGTCCTCATGGACGAATTCGTGCTCATTTGCACACAGGAGGTTCCTATGTCGAACGAAAAAAAGACCTTTTACATCACTACCCCGATCTATTACACTTCGGGACATCTTCACATCGGTAATTCCTATACTACCGTTGCCGCCGATACCATGGCACGGTATAAGCGAATGTGCGGATATGACGTGATGATGCTCACCGGAACCGATGAACACGGTCAAAAGGTGGAACGGAAGGCCCAAGAGGCAGGGAAGACCCCCAAGGAATTTACGGACGAGATCGTTGCGGACATCAAAAATATCTGGCAGGTTCTCGGAATCCAATACGACAAATTCATTCGTACTTCCGACGATTATCACGTTGCCGCCGTACAGAAGATTTATCAGGAACTGTACGACAAAGGCGAAATTTATAAAAGCGAATACGAAGGGCATTATTGTTCTCCTTGTGAATCTTTTTGGACGGAGTCTCAGTTGGTGGACGGAAAATGTCCCGATTGCGGACGTCCTGTAGAAAAAGCGAAAGAAGAAAGTTACTTCTTCCGTCTTTCCAAATATCAGGATCAATTGATCGAACTCTTGGAAAACAATCCTGGTTTGTTGCAGCCCGAGGCCCGTTCCGCGGAAATGATCAACAACTTCCTCAAACCCGGATTGAAAGACCTTTGTGTTTCCCGTACCACCATCAAATGGGGAGTTCCTCTGCCTTTTGATGAACGGCACGTAGCCTACGTTTGGATTGACGCTCTTTCCAATTATTTGACTGCTCTCGGCTATCAATCCGACGATGACAGTTTGATGAAAAAATATTGGCCCGCCGACATTCACTTGGTCGGAAAAGACATCGTCCGTTTCCACACGGTCATCTGGTTTGCCCTGTTGATGGCGCTGGGTGTCGAACTGCCCAAACAAGTCTACGGGCACGGTTGGTTGCAGATGAACGGTGATAAAGTTTCCAAGAGTAAAGCCTCCGGTGCCGCTTGCATCGTGGATCCCATTTTCTTGGCAGACCACTTCGGAAAAGATGCCGTCCGCTATTTCTTGTTGCGTGAAATGCCCTTCGGTTCCGATGGAGAATATACCTACGACGGTTTGATGAACCGCATTAACGCGGATCTTGCCAACGATTTGGGAAACTTGGTCTCTCGTTCCACTGCGATGGCGGTCAAGTATTTTGACGGCAAAATTCCTGCGGCTCGGGTAACGGAACCGGTGGACGATGAGTTGCTGACCTTGACCCGCAACACCGCCGCCAACGCTAAACCCTATATGGAAGCCATGTCGTTTTCCCTCGCTTTGACCGAGATTTTTAAATTGGTTTCTCGGGCAAACAAATATATTGACGAAACTGCTCCTTGGGCACTGGCGAAGGATCCCGAAAAATCCGATCGCCTGGCTACCGTTCTTGCCAATCTTTTTGAAGCCATTCGAGTGATTTCCAATCTGCTGATTCCTTTTATGCCCGATACTTGCGATAAGATTCTGTCTTGTCTCGGCGCTAAGGCGGTGGGCTGGGAAGAATGTTCTACGGAAGGTTGTCTGACCGGAGAAATTACCGTGACCTCTTGCGAGGCGTTGTTCCCCCGCATCGACGTTAAAAAAGAACTTGCCGCCGTTGGTTTGGGCGAAGAAGACCCTGCCGTTAAGCCTGCGAAAAAAGAGAAAAAGAAAAAATCTTCCGAACCTGCGCCCGCTCCTGAGATCGGGATCGAAGAATTCTTGAACGTCGACCTCTCCGTTGCCAAAATTTTGGAATGCGAAGCCGTGGAAAACAGTGAAAAACTGTTGAAACTGAAAGTTTCTTTCGGTAACGAAGAGCGTCAGATTGTTTCCGGCATCGCCAAGGCATATACTCCCGCCGATCTGATCGGTCATAACGTTGTTGTTGTCAAAAATCTGAAACCCGCCGTAATTTTTGGTCTGGAAAGTTTCGGAATGATCTTGGCCTCCGGTCAGGGAGAAAACATTCACGTCATGTTCGCCGACGAATCCAATCCCGGCGACCGTATCCGCTGATATTACAAGGAAGGACTCTGTTTTATGAGTCCTTCCTTTTCTGAGGTTTTTATGTTATTTGATTCTCATGCTCACTTGGACGATGTTGCTTTTGATCCGGATAGGGAAGAGGTGATCGCCTCCCTTCTTCCTGCCGGCGTTTCCCACGTGTTGATTCCCGGTTCTTCTCTGGAATCTTCTCGAAAAGCCCAGTCCATCGCGCAATCTCATGATAATTTTTACTTTGCCGCCGGTGTTCACCCCGGGAATATCCTTTCTATGCAATATGAGGATATTGATCTCCTTTCCGGCCTTGCCGCTGATCCAAAGTGTGTTGCCATCGGCGAGATCGGGTTAGATTTTTACTGGGAAAAAGATCCGATCCTTTGGGATACTCAACGGTATTGGTTTCAACAACAACTTCGCCTTGCTTTTGAATTGAATAAACCGGTGATTATTCATGACCGGGAAGCCCACCAGAAATGCTTCGATGCTGTTCGTGACGCCGGAGTTCAAGGAGTTTTTCATTGCTATTCTTCTTCGGCAGAAATGGCAATCGAGTTGGTTAAGATCGGTTTTTACTGTTCCTTTACCGGAGTTGTGACCTACCAAGGAGCAAAAAGGGCTCTCCGCACCATTGAGGCTTTGCCCTTGGAACGGATTTTAATCGAGACCGATTCTCCCTATCTTGCCCCCGTGCCGTTTCAGAAACAACGCAACGACCCTCGGAACGTTCGTGCCGTCGCCGAAACTATCTCCGCCGTCAAAAAAATCTCCTTCGATGAAGTGGTTCGCGTTACTTCCGAAAATGCGGCACGTTTGTTCCGAATAAATCTGTAACAAAAATAAAACAAACAAGTTTCATAAATGTGAAATTTCAAAATATTTTCTCTCAAATTTGTCTTTTTTTTAAAGTTTGCGGAGTAGAAACTTGCGTTTTCCATATTATTATGGTATAATAATTGCGAAGAGCGGAAGTGATTTCCGCTCTTCGAGTTTTGTACGGAGAACTTCTCCGGAAAGGATGAGATTATGGCGGTTGCCGACGTTGTTAGACCTTTGGTTCTGCCCATTACGGAAGAACACGGTCTGATTCTTTGGGACATTGAATTTGTCAAAGAAGGTTCCGAGCGTTTTTTGCGTATCTACATTGATCGGGAAGAAGGCGGAATCGGGATTGACGATTGCGAAATCGTATCCCGGGCTTTGGATCCGATTTTGGACGAAGCGGATCCCATTCCCCAAAGTTACCATCTGGAGATTTGTTCTGCCGGTTTAATCCGGGATTTGAAAACCACGGAACATATTCAACGGTTCCTTGGATATGAGGCGGAGGTTCGTCTCTACAAAGGAGAAGCCGATCTTCCCAAAAAGTTTTCGGCGCGTCTTGACGCTGTTACCGACGAAACCCTCACTGTCACCGTCGGGGAACAAACGGTCTCGCTTGACCGGAAATCTATTTCAAAAATAAAAATTGATTTGATATAAGCGGAGGTAAACAGGAAAAATGAACGAAGAATTTTACAGTGCCCTTGCCCTGCTTCAGCAGGAAAAAGGAATCCCCCAAAAGTATATGCTTGAAAAGATCCGTGCTGCCATTGCGTCGGCGGTTAAGCGTGACCGTAGCGTTCCTGCGGAAAACGTTGACGTGGTCTTTGACGAAGTCAAGAAAACTATCAGCGTTTTTATTAAGCGTCTGGTCGTTGACAACGTGGAAGATCCTTCCATCGAAATTTCCGTGGAAGAAGCCCGGAATATTTCCGCGAAATATCAGCTGGGCGATTACGTCCGGGACGAAGTTGATCCCGCCACTGTGGGGCGTATTGCCGCCAAGGTCGGAAAGAACGTGATCGTTCAGGGGATCAACGAAGCGGTAAACGGTTCTCTGATCAACGAATTTGAAGGTCAGAAAGGAACTATCGTTACCGGTACCGTCGATCGTGTCGACGAATTTAACCGTGTCGTTTATCTGAACATTAACGGATATTCTCTGCCTCTGAACCTTCGGGATCAGATTCCCGGCGAAACCTTCCGGGACGGCGATCACGTCAAGGTTTGCGTTTCGGATATTCGTCGCAATGCCAAGAGCCAGGAAATCGTCCTTTCCAGAACCAACGCCGAATTCCTTCGCCGTTTGTTCCAGGTGGAAATTCCCGAAGTTGCTGATGGCACCGTTCGTGTTATGGCGATTGCTCGGGAAGCCGGCTCTCGCTCCAAGGTTGCCGTCTGGTCGAAGAATCCCGACGTTGATCCCGTAGGTTCTTGTATCGGACCCAAGCAGATGCGCATCAATTCTATTCTTTCCGAATTGAACGGTGAACGCATCGACCTGATTAAGTATAGCCCCGATCCGGAAGAATTCATCGTAGCTTCTCTTTCTCCCGCTTCGGTTCGTATCATTGAAATCAACAAAAACGAACGCACCTGTCGTGTTGCAGTTGCCGCCGATCAACTTTCCCTTGCCATCGGTAAGACCGGTCAAAACGTCCGTCTCGCCGCAGGGTTAACCAACTATCATATTGACATCGTGGCGGAATAAAATATGAAAAAAAGTATCCGGCATAAAGGGGCAAAAGTTCGTATGTGTGCGTCTTGTGGGTTACGTTCCCACAAAGATGAATCAGATTTTATCCGTATCGTTTTGCCCAAAGACAGAACCGCATTTCTTGACCGAGAAGGAACAGCCCCGGGACGGGGAGCCTATGTTTGCCGCAATCAGGATTGTGTTCGCAAATTGTGTAAAACTCGCCGTCTTTCACACTTATTACGCGGTTCGGTTCCCGAATCCCTTTACGAAGAACTTCGCAAGGAGGTAGGAATTGATGGATAAAACATTTCTCTCTACCTTAGGGCTTGCCCGCCGTGCGGGAAAACTTCTTTTGGGGGTTGAATCCGTTCAAAGTTATAAGAAACCCGTGGCACTTTTGATTTTTGCGTCTGATGCCTCGCTTCGGGTAAAAAGGACACTGTCCCATCGAACGGAACTTTCTCTCACGCCGGAACTGACAAAAGAACAACTTGGTCGCGCCGTAGGGTGCAAAGAGGCCGCCGTGATTGCGGTCACCGACGCCGGTTTCGCCGGTACGATTCGGAAAAAATTGGAACTGCAGGAGGAGAACGCATGAGTTTGTATCAGAAATACCGCATCCGCGAGATGGGGAAAGATTTCAATATGAAGCCTCAGGACATTATGTCCTTGCTGGAGGCTCGTTTCGGGGAAACCCCCGCAAATCAGCAAGCGGTTTTGACTGCCGATCAGCTGAATTACTTGTTTGACTATTTTATTCAAAAAAATCAAATTCCGTCTTTGGCGCTTTACTTCCAGGCATATCAGGGGAAAGAACCTTATGCCGTAAAACAACGTCGTGCAAAGCAGGAACGGGAAGCCAAAGAAGCGGAAGAACGCCGTAAGGCAGAAGAAGCCGCCGCAAAGGAAGAAGCTCGCCGTCAAGCGGAAGCCGCCAAAAAGAAGGCAGAAGCCGATGCCGCGAGAAAGGCAGCGGAAGAAGCCAAGAAACAACAAGAATTAGAGGCGAAAAAAGCGGAAGCCGCCGCCAAGAAAGCGGAAGAAGACGCCGCTAAAAAAGCTGCCGCGGACGCCCGTAAACAACAGACGAAGAAGCCCGCCGTGAAACGGGACAATCTGAAACGGGTCGAATTCCCCGCAAAACAGGATCAGAACCAAGGAAGCGTCAACTTCGTTTCCGGTGAAGATCAACGTTCCGGTTACGGTCGCGACGTAATGGTTGTCGATACCCGCAACGCCGCCGACTTTAATCAGGCGAAGTACGATTCCCGTTTGGACGACATCGTCGGAAATAAGGGCAATCGTGACTACGGCAAGAGCAAGCAGAAGATCAATAAGAAAAACAACAAAAAGCAGAATTTCCACAGCAAGAAAGAAGACGAACAGGCAAAACTGAAGCGTATGGAACAATACGAAAAAGATAAGAAGAAGCACTTGAGCAACGTGGTTCTTCCCGAAAGCCTGTCGGTCAGCGAACTTTCCGCAAAATTGCGCACCACCAACGTGGAAGTTGTTAAGAAATTAATGGAACTGGGAATTATGGCAAGCGCCTCTCAGATCATCGATTACGATACGGCCGCTTTGGTTGCGGAAGAATTGGGTGCAAAGGTCACCAAAGAAGTGGTTGTTACCATCGAAGAACAACTGTTCAACGATCACGAAGACGAAGCTTCCGAATTGGAATCCCGTCCTCCGGTCGTCGTCGTTATGGGGCACGTTGACCACGGGAAAACCTCCCTGCTTGACGCAATTCGCAATACCAACGTAACTGCCGGAGAAGCCGGTGGTATTACCCAGCATATCGGCGCTTACAGTATTCACGTCAACGATCATGATATTACTTTCCTCGATACTCCCGGCCACGCCGCCTTTACGGCGATGCGCGCCCGCGGTGCTATGGTTACCGACGTTGCGATTATCGTGGTTGCCGCCGATGACGGTATCATGCCTCAGACGGTGGAAGCCATTAACCACGCAAAAGCGGCAAATGTTCCCATTATCGTTGCCGTAAATAAAATGGATAAACCCACCGCAAACTATGATCGGGTTCTTCAGGCGTTGACCGAATATGAATTGGTTCCCGAAGAATGGGGCGGTGACACCATCTGCGTTCCCGTGTCTGCTATGAAACATGAAGGAATCGACCAGTTGTTGGAAATGATCCTTCTCGTTTCCGAAGTAGCAGACCTGAAAGCCAACCCCAACCGGGAAGCAAAGGGTACCGTTATCGAAGCAAAATTGGATAAAGGCCGCGGCCCCGTTGCCTCGGTTCTGATCAGCAACGGCACACTCCATTCCGGAGATGTCCTCGTTGCCGGCGCTTCCGTCGGTCGCGTTCGCGTTATGACCAACGACAGAGGAATGCGTATTAAAGAAGCCGGACCTTCCACTCCCGTGGAAATTATCGGTCTTTCCGACGTTCCCGCTGCCGGAGACCAGTTTGAAGTGGTCAAAGATGAAAAAATGGCGCGGGAATTGGTGGAAAAACGGAAGTTTGAACAAAAACAAGAAACCTTCCAGGATCGTGCGAAAGTCTCCCTCGACGAATTGTTCTCTCAAATTCAGACCGGAGATGTCAAGACTTTGAATTTGATCGTCAAGGCTGACGTTCAAGGCTCCGTCGAAGCCGTTCGTTCTTCTTTGCTCAAACTTTCCAACGACGAAGTTAAGGTTAAGGTCATTCACAATGCCGTCGGTGCAATCACTGAATCCGACGTGATGCTTGCCCAAGCTTCCAACGCCATTATTATCGGATTTAACGTCCGCCCCGATGCAAACGTTCGCTCTCAGGCGGAAAAAGAAAAGGTCGATATTCGTCTTTACCGTATTATCTATGATTGTCTCGAAGAAATGGAAGCCGCCCTCAAGGGAATGCTGGCTCCCAAGTTTACCGAAAACGTGCTTGGTCATGCGGAAGTCCGCCAGACTTTCCGTGTTTCCGGCGTGGGTACCATCTGCGGTTGCTACGTCAAGGACGGAAAGATCGTCCGCTCCGCATCGGTTCGCCTGGTTCGTGACGGAATCGTGGTCTACGAAGGCAAAATCGACTCTCTGAAACGCTTCAAGGACGATGCCAAGGAAGTTGCCGAAGGCTTTGAATGTGGGATCGGATTGGATAAATTCAACGACGTTAAGGAAGGCGACGTAATTGAAGCCTACCTCATGGAAGAAGTGAAAAACTAATCTTCTTCGGAAAGGATATTATGGGATCGAATTATAAGCAAAATCGAGTCAATGAAGAGATTAAACGTGCCGTCGCTTCGATCCTTTCGGAAGTCAAAGATCCTCGGATCCCCCCGATGCCTACGGTGGTATCGGTGGACGTATCGGGAGATTTGAAATATGCGAAAATCTATCTCAGTTTTCTTGGAAATTACGATGAATCGGAAGTCCGCAAGGGATTGAAAGCCTGCACCGGATACGTACGTCGGCGAATCGGAGAATCGGTCCGCATGCGCAGTACCCCCGAACCGGTCTTTATTCTCGACCGGTCCTTGGAACAGGGGATCCGTATCAATGAAATTCTCAAGAATCTGGAAAACGGAAACGATTGATGATGAACGAAACTTATCTTGCCGCCTTCCGGGAGCTGATGACCATGGACGACGTCCTCATTCTGGTTCATCGAAACCCGGACGGCGACTGCT
Source organism: Eubacteriales bacterium (assembly GCA_045603745.1). Taxonomy (GTDB): domain Bacteria; phylum Bacillota; class Clostridia; order Oscillospirales; family UBA644; genus RGIG995. Next base: position 47,747 of record JAZUMQ010000032.1, read on the forward strand.
TGGGGACTGCCTTTGCTCTCAAGCGTGCTTTTGAAAATCTCGGTCGCCGGGTTTGTGTTGCCGCAACCGGTACCGTTGACCGTAATTTGCGGGAGATCACCGACGGTGCGGAAGAACTAAAACCCATGTTTTTACCTTCCGCAATCGTCTCCGTGGACGTTGCAACCCAGCAGATGTTGGGGCCCGATCTGGCTTGTTACGCCGACACGGTGGACTATAATATTGACCACCATTATACGAATACGGAATACGCCCGCAACAATATCGTTTTTGGCTCCGCCTCTTCGGCGGGGGAGGTTCTTTTTGACCTTTTCCGTGCTTGTGATGTGGAGATTGATGACGTTATGGCGGAAAAATTATACGCCGCCATTGCTTTTGATACCGGGTGTTTCCGCTATTCCAATACCACCGCCCACACCCACGAAGTCACCGCCGAGTTGTTGAAACGTTCTTTTGATGCTCCTGCCGTTGTTCGCACCATGTTTGACATCGTTCCTTTGCGTCAGCTGAAGATGGAGCGAGTTGCCATGGATTCTCTTCACTTGTACCATGACGGAAAAGTGATCCTTTTGCCCATCACCCGGACAATGTTGGAAGAAAACGGCGCGAAAGATGAAGACGTATCGGGCATGGTTGCTTTGATTCGCCGGATTGAGGGCGCTGTGGTTTGCGCAACGTTAAAGGAAACGAAAGAGGGAGACGTCAAGGTGTCCCTCCGTTCTGCTGACGATGTGTTTGACGTTTCCGCAGTTGCCGCTGTCTTTGGCGGAGGAGGACACGTAAAAGCGTCCGGTTGCCTGATTAAGAGTACTATGGAAGATGCTGAAGCACGTCTGCTTGCCGCGATCGAGGGATATTTGCCTCAGAAAAAGGAGACCGACCGATGATTCTTCTTGTGGACAAGCCAGCCGGAATGACTTCCCAAAAGGTCGTTTCCAAAATCAAACACGCATCTGCTCATAAGTTAAAGATCGGGCACACGGGTACGTTAGACCCCATGTGTACCGGTCTTTTGCCGGTTTTAACCGATAAGGATACGAAACTTACGCAGTTCTTCCCCCATAAGAAAAGTTATCTTGCGTCCATTCGTTTCGGGCTACGCACCGATACCGGCGATGTGACAGGGGAGACGTTGGAGACTTCTCCTTTGCCCACAGAGAAGGATTTTTGTAAAATCTTGCCGTCCATGATCGGTTCTTGTCAGCAAATACCCCCCATGTATTCCGCCGTTCACGTAGAGGGAAAACGTCTTTACGAATTGGCTCGCATGGGAGTGGAAGTGGAACGAAAGCCCCGAACCGTGGAGATTTTCGATCTTACTTACGTTGACCGCATCGGGGAAGATGAATACCGCTTTTCCGTCACCTGCTCTACGGGTACTTATATCCGAACCCTGTGTGAAGACATTGCCGCAAAAATGGGGCTCGTTGCCACCATGTCCGCCCTGCGGCGCACTGCTTCCAACGGATTTTCTTTAGAAAATGCTTATTCTTTGGAAGACGTCATTTCCTTTGCCGAGCAGGATAAATTGGATCAAATTTCCATCTCATCGGAAGGTGCTTTCTCTCATCTTTCTGCTGTAACGATTCCTCAAAATGGGGAACATTATTACCTTAACGGTGGGGTTTTAACCACCAATCGCCTATCCCCTCAACCGGACGCGGGGTTTTATCGGGCATATTCCGTTTCAAGCCGTTTTCTTGGGCTTGTTCAGGTGGAACAGGGAAATGCAAAAGCCGTATTTTTAGCGGATTGATGTTATAATTCATTGAAAGGCGGAATACCTATGTCTGTTGTTACCGTCGGTGATTTTGACGGTGTTCATTTGGGACATCGAACTTTGCTTCGTGAAGTCATTTCTTATGCAGAATCCCTTGGGATTCCTTCTATTGCTGTCACTTTTGACCGAAATACCAAAAGCTTTTTGCGACAGACCCCTTCCTTTTACTTAACCGATTTTGAAGAGAAAAAATCTTTGATTCATTCGGAAGGGATTCAAACGGTTTGCTCCGTTCCTTTTGACGCGGAGTTTTCAAAATTATCTCCCGGGGCATTCCTTTCTTTCTTGCGAGAGCGATACGGCTGTACCGACTTGTTCGGCGGTGCTGATTTTCGGTTCGGAAGTGGGGGAGAAGGGACGCTCGTCGACGGCGCTTGCGTCGAGGGAATTCGACAACATGTCGTTAGCTTAAAAACCGATCTTGTCAAAATCTCTTCCTCGTCCATTCGCTCTGCCTTGACCGACGGCTTAATCGAGCGGGCAAATTCTTGGCTCGGCTACCCTTATTCCGTTTCGGGAAAGGTTTTGGAGGGAAAGCATCTCGGTCGCACCATTGGTTTTCCGACGGTCAATCTTTCTCCCCCTGCAGAAAAAGTGCTTCCCCGCAACGGTGTATATATTACGGAAACGTTGATCGACGGTATTGTCTATCGTTCTGTTACCAACGTTGGAGTTCGCCCCACGGTAAAAGACGGAGATTCTCGGAATATCGAGACTCATCTGCTTCATGCAAGCGGAGATTTTTACAATAAAAACATCACCGTTCGCTTCCTTTCCCGCTTGCGGGACGAGATTCAGTTTTCAAATCTCGGGGAATTGATGCAACAACTCCGAGCGGATCGTGATATGGCGTTTTCGTGGCACAATCCGGAACATTTTTCGTGATTTTGCACAGTTTTGATGGAAAAATGATGATTTTCGGTAATATGTCACAAAAATAACATTGATTTATTGTTCAAAATATGCTATAATATAGGTGAAGTTGACCAACAAAGTGTACACATGAGCCTAAAACCATATCTATTTTCACAACAGCGCGGCAACTTCAATAACGGGAAGAAGGATTGGAAGAAACAATGTCAACAAAAGTATACCAGGAATTGATCCAAAAAACCAGAGACGTCACCGACCGTATTATCGGAATTGTGGACGATGCCCGCACCGTCGTCGCGTGCAGCGACCTTTCCATGATCGGTCAGAGTGTTGAGACCAACGTTGCAGAATATTTCACGATGTCTGACATTGCCGTTATCAATGGCTATACATACCGTGTGATCGGTTCTCGGGTCAAGTTCGAGAACTTTATCTTCGTCAAGGGTACCGACGTGACCGCAGAAACTCTTTCCGGTGTTTTGGCGCTCTCCCTTAGCACGATCAAGGAATATCATGACGAAAAGTACGACAAAGGAAACTTTGTCAAAAACGTCATGCTCGAAAATATTCTTCCCGGCGATATTTATCCCAAGAGCAAGGAACTTCACTTCAACGGCGATATTCCTCGGGTCGTTATTTTAATTCGCCTTGTAGACCGTACCGAAGTTTTTGCTTATGACATCGTTCAAAATCTTTTCCCCGAAAAAACGAAGGATTTCGTCGTGAACGTCGGGGAAAACGATATTGCTTTGGTTAAAGAAGTCAAGGCAGGCGTTCAGCAGAAGGACTTGGAAAAACTGGCGCGCTCCATCGTTGACACTTTGAATTCCGAATTCTATACCCGTGCCGTGGTCGGAATCGGTACCGTCATCAATAACTTACGCGAACTTTCCCGTTCCTACAAAGAGGCCCAGGTCGCTATCGAAGTAGGCAAGGTCTTTGACGTGGAAAAGGTCATTATGAGCTATTCCAATCTCGGGATCGGCCGTTTGATCTATTATCTTCCCACCACCCTTTGCAATATGTTCCTTGCAGAAGTGTTCAAGAAAGGCTCCATTGATTCTCTTGATCACGAAACCCTCTTTACGATTCAAAAATTCTTTGAAAATAACCTTAACGTTTCCGAAACTTCCCGCAAACTCTTCGTCCATCGCAATACTTTGGTGTATCGCTTGGAAAAGATTCGCCGTCTCACCGGATTGGATCTGAAGCAGTTTGACCACGCCATCGTTTTCAAAGTAGCGTTGATGGTTCGGAAGTATTTGGAGTCTAACCCGACGAAGTATTGATCGGAGGTTCGTTTTGATCCAATTTGTAAATGTAACCAAGCGGTATGCAAAATCGGGCACCGTGGCATTGCGGAAGGTTAATCTCCGCATCAACGACGGCGAATTCGTTTTTATTACCGGGAATTCCGGTGCCGGGAAATCTACGATGGTTCACCTTCTTACTTGTGAAGACGTTCCTTCCAAAGGAGACGTGATCGTCGACGGATTGAACACCAAAAAACTTTCCCGCCGCCAGATCCCCAAATACCGTCGTCGTATCGGCATCGTATTTCAGGATTTCCGCTTGATCCCCAATCTTACCGTATATGATAATATCGCCTTCTCTCTCCGGGTCGTGGGGCGCCGTCGGAAAGAAATCGTCCGCCGGGTAGAGCGGGTTATGGAACTTGTCGGCCTTTCCCACAAGGCGAAAGTCTATCCCGACCAGCTTTCCGGTGGAGAACAACAACGTGTAGCCGTCGCCCGTGCTATTGTAAATAATCCGTCTATGATTATCGCGGACGAGCCTACCGGGAACGTCGACCCCTCTCTCTCGGTGGAGATCATGAATATGCTTCTCCGCATCAATCAAATGGGCATCACCGTTATCGTGGTTACCCACGAACAACACTTGGTGGATCAGATGAATCAGCGTGTGATCCGCATCGAAGAAGGTCGTGTCGTTTCCGATACCGCAGATCCCGAAACGGAGGTGGCTTCCGATGAGTCTTGACAGCCTTTGGTTTTTGGTTAAAAGCGCTTTGAATAATCTGTACCGGAATATCCTTTTGACTGTGGCATCGGTTACGGTGTTGACCATCTGCCTTACCCTTTTGGGTTGCACCACCCTGGTGGTTCAGAACGTGAACGCCTTTGTGGAAGAAATCGGCGAGAGCCGTATCGCAGTCTTTCTCGAAGAAGATATGGACGATCTTGACATCGTCCGTTTTAAAGAAAAACTGATTGCCATCGGTAATATCGGCGAAGTTACCTACGAAACAAAAGAACAAGCCCTGAAAAATTATCTGGAATCCCTTGGTAACTCCACCGGAATTGAAGATGTGCTCGATCCCGAAACCTTCCGTTCTTCTATGATTTTTGAAATCCTTGATCTTTCTAAATATGACCAGACTCTTTACGAGATCCGAAAATTGGACGGCGTTGGGGAAATTCAAGAGCGTCGGGACGTGGTCGAAGGAATTCTTGAGATCCGTCAAATCTTATCCTTCCTGTCGATTTGGGTTATTGCCTTGTTCTTAGTGGTATCGATGTTTATCATTATGAACTCGGTCAAACTTTCGGTTTACGCCCGTCGGTTGGAGATCAACATCATGAAATACGTCGGAGCTACCGACTTTTTCATTCAGTTGCCGTACTTTATCGAAGGCATGATTATCGGGCTTTTGGCCGGTGTCATTTCCTTCTTCGTGCAGTTCTACGTTTATACTGCCGTCCTGTACCCCATTCTTTCCGAGTTGTTTACCCCCCTTTCCTTTACCGGGAAACTGTCTTTCTGGATTCCTTTCTTCCTGATCGGCGGGGTTTTGATCGGAATTATCGGGTCGGTATACCCGGTGAAAAAGTATCTCAAAGTTTAACCTCGTTCCTTGTTTTTATAAGGTGGTTTTATGACAAAAAAAATCCTCACTCTCTTCATGGCGGCCATTCTTATCTTCAGTGCCCTTCCGATGACTTTTACGGCTGCCCCTGCTACTTCCGTGGAAGATGCCAGGGATAAAATTCAGCAGTCCCAGGATCGTCAAGAAGAATTGGAAGCACAATTGGAAGCTTCCAAAAAAGAAGAAAAAGCCTATATGGAGCAAAAGGAAATCGTAGAACAACAATTGGGCGAACTCAACTCCGAAATCAATGCCTACGACGAGTTGATTGCCGATTTGGATTCTCAGATTTCTTCGATGGAAAAATCCATTGCCGACGCAGAAGTTTCTTATCAGGAGAATATTGATAAGTTTAAAGTGCAAGCGCGTGCTTCTTACGAGCAAGGACAGATTACCTACCTGGACGTTCTTTTAGGGGCGGAAAGTTTCTCCGATTTTCTTCTTCGCTTGGATTATGTCAAGCAGGTTGCTCTCTATGAAAGAGAATTGTTGGATACAATCACCGAAAGTATTCAAACCATCAAAAACAGCAAAGCCCAAGTAGAGGCAAAACGTTCGGAGCAGTTGACTGCTCGGGAGGAAGTCGAAGATCGGAAATCTACGATTGACGATAAAAATGATTATCTTCAAAGTATCGTCGATAAGATGAATAAGGATCAGGCTTATCTGGATAAATTGATTAAAGCCGAACAGGATAACGAAGAAAACCTCAACAAATGGATTCAGGAAGAACTTTCCGGTCGCGGAGACTCCGACGTGGTTTACGATACCGGGGATTGGTTATGGCCTGTAGAGCGGGGCAATAGTTATCATTACGTTTCTTCCGGTTACGGTTGGAGAACGTTGGGGGGAAAAAGAAGCTTCCACTATGCCATTGACATCGCCGTTCCGAGAAATACCAAAGTTCTTGCCAGTAAAGCCGGAGAGGTCATTTATGCCGGTTGGAAAAGCGGCGGTTACGGTTGGCTCGTCCAGATCGACCACGGCAACGGATACATTACTTATTACCTTCATTTGAATTCCAAGCCCCCCGTTTCGGTCGGACAACGGGTTCAAAAAGGACAAGTCATCGGTTACGTCGGTATGACCGGCGGCACCAGTACCGGCTATCACCTTGATATTCGTTTTTATGTAAACGGAAGCCCCAAAAACCCCCTGAATTATCTGAAAAAACCCAGTTGGCTGACACGTTGATGAACGGAGGTTCTTTATGAAGAAATCCCCTAAAGGTATCCGCTACGGAACGATGTTCTTTATCTTGGTCACTACAGTCATTTTGACGGCGATCGCTACATATTTTTATGTCAGTCAGAAGGTGGACGATTTAGGACGGAACCAACAAATTTATACTAAATTGAATAAGGTCAACGACCTGATCAATAAAAACTATATTCTTCCCATTGACCCCGTTTACGGAAACGATCAGATTCTGGACGGTATCGTGGAAGGATACGTGGACGGCTTGGACGATGAATATTCCTATTATTTGAATGAGACGAATTATCGTCTTTCTTCCAACGTCGCAGAATCTTCCAGTGTCGGAATCGGAATCCGTGCCGCTTTTGATAAAAAGTCCGGCGGAGTTTTGGTCGATTTCGTAAAACAAAATTCTCCTGCCCAAGCCGTAGGAATTGAAACCGGAGATATTATCGTTTCTGTTAACGGTACAGACGTCACGGAATTGGGGTATCGCAACGCCGTTGCCGCACTGTCCGGCGCCGAAGGTTCCGAAGTTGTTCTCACGTTCACCCGAGAAGGGGAGCCTGCTCCGTTAACGTTGTCCGTGACCCGCTCTCTCTTTGATCCTGAAACGGTTCAGTACCGGTTGTTGGAATCCGGAATCGGATATTTGTTTATCAATGAATTTGACGTTTCTACCGTTTCGGAATTTTCCGCCGCCGTGGAGACGTTGCGCGCCGCCGGTGCCCGAGGTCTGATTATTGACCTCCGCTTCAATGCCGGGGGAGACCTTTCTTCCGCCCTTGACGTTTTGGATAAAGTCATGGCGGCCGGAATTATGTGCTCCGTTAAGGAATTAAGCGAGAAAGAACAAAAGACTTATTATTCCGATGAATCTCATCTGAATGAAAAAATCGTCGTTTTGCAGAACTTTGCAACCTCAGACGTGGCGGAAGTCTTTACCGGTGCTTTGAAAGATACCGAAACGGCGTCCATCGTCGGTGACGTATCTCGCGGTAAAGGGGTAGGGCAGCGTGATATTCCCCTTTCCGACGGAACCGCCATTCATATTTCTACCTACGAATATATTACCCCGAATGGGACACAATTCAATGCAAGCGGTATTGCACCCGATGTCAGTATTGCTTTGTCTGAAGAAAAGATCAACGGCTTTTTCACCCTTGCTACCGCTGATGACGACCAGTTGCAATCTGCTTTGCAGTTGCTCCGAACTCAACTCGGAACTTCTTGATGAACGTTGTTTCGATTCGGCTTTTTTCGCAAGGCCGAATCGATTCCTTTTTGTATCGGAGGCGATTCCTCTTTGAAAAAACACTTTTTGGTTTTGATTTCGGTTGTTATAACTGCCGTTCTGACCTTTTCTTTTACGGCGGGGTTATTCCTTTTTTCTGATAACGAAAGCCGATTTTCTAAGACCATTTCCGAAATCAAAAGCTTGATTAATAAGCACGCAGTTTTTGATTTTTCAGAAGATGATGCGGAAAAAGCCGCAATTAATGCTTACCTTTCGGGGCTTGATGATTCCTATACGCAATTCTGGACAAAGGAAGAATACGAATCTCAACTCGCCTCCAATGAGGGGCATTTTTCCGGAATTGGAATCACCCTTCAATCTGCACAAACCATTGAAGACGGTTTATTTATTCGCCGTGTTCTCGGCAATTCTCCCGCAGAAAAAGCCGGTTTGAAAGCCGGAGATTTGATTACAGCCATGAACGATATTTCCCTTGTCGGCAGGGATTATGATCAGGTGTTGGAAGAAATGCGCCTTGATGTAGGAGAATTCTTGACTTTTACCCTTTTACGAAATAACGAGACGTTGAAAATTTCCGTTACGTTTGCGGATTTTGTTCAATCCTATGTTTCATATCGCATGATCGATTCCGTCGGGTTTATCCGAATCCATTCTTTTACGCTTCCCGCCGCAGAGGAATTTCAAAAAGCTTTGAACGATCTTCTTTCCCAGGGAGCGAAAGGTTTTGTTTTTGACCTTCGTAACAACCTTGGCGGCAGTTTAGACGCGGTGGAGCGGATTCTGGAACTTCTTATCCCCAAAGGAGAAGAAATGGTCGTGATTCGGTATAAAAACTCCGAGCAGATCATCTATTCCGAATTAGATCCGAAAACCGACGTTCCCATGGTGGTTCTCATCAACGGATCTTCCGCCAGCGGAAGTGAATTGATGGCATCTTGTCTGCGGGACGTAAACGGTTCTGTTTTGATCGGAAATCGTTCTTACGGAAAGGGAATCGGACAGACTACGTTCCGACTTTCCGACGATTCTGCCGTAAAGATTACCACGTTTCACTATTTGACCAAAGCAAGAAACGATTACCACGGCATCGGTCTGGAGCCGGATCAGACGGTTTCGCTAAGCGACGAACAAGAAAAATATTTTTACGCCCTTGATGAAACCAACGACCCCCAATTGCAAGCGGCGTTGACCAGCCTGAAATCCCAAATTGCCGGTTAAATTAATTACGTATTTCATTATCAATTTTTATACAAAGGAGACTTTATCATGTCCCAGCCTATTTATCTGACCCAAGATGGGTTGAACAAACTGGAAGAAGAACTTCATTATCTCAAGGCCACCAAACGGGGCGAAGTTGCAGAACGCATCAAAGAAGCCCGCGGCCACGGTGACCTTTCCGAAAACAGCGAATACGATGCCGCCTGCGAAGAACGTGCCATGGTGGAAGCTCGTATCAGCACGTTGGAAGAACAGTTGAAGTATGCCCAGGTCGTTGATCACAGCGAACTGAAAAACGACATCGTCCAGGTCGGTTCTATCGTCCGTGTTCTGGATTACGAATTTAATGAAGAGATTGAATATTCCATCGTTGGCATGACCGAATCCGATCCTGCTCAGAATAAAATCTCCGATCAAAGTCCCGTAGGGAAAACCTTGCTCGGCAGAAAAGCAGGGGAGACCGTTGTCGTCAATGCTCCCGGCGGAGAATTCACCTACAAGATTCTTGAAATCGTTCTGCCTCGCTAACCCAAAATTTGAAAGGCGTTTCTTATGACCCTTCGTGCCAAAGCCGAAAATATATGGTATCATTATAAATACCATATTCTTGCCGGAATTTTTCTTCTCGGCACCTTGATCGTGTGTTTTCACAGTTGCGCGACCAAGCCTGAATTTGATATTCAAGTCTATTACGTTACCGGATCTTCCCCCATGTATAATGAACAGTTGGCATGGATCGAATCTGCCGTTGCGTCTCAATGTGAGGACGTAAACGGCGATGGGAAAGTGACTGTTGCCGTTACCGGACTTCGTGTGGGCGAGAATTCCAATGCAACGGAACGCGCTCAATATCTCAATGCCATTCAGGCGGGAGAGGTTATGTTACTTTTTGGCGACGAAGGAGGAATTAGCTACCTTCATAAAAACGGTTATCTTAAATCTCTGGCCGAATTTTCCGACCATCTTGACGGCGAAGGTTATGCTTGGAAGGTGACCGGTTCTGCCTTTTCATCTCAAACCGAAGGGTTCGACGTGTTTTCGGAACCCCTTTACGTTTCGCTTCGGATTTTTGACAATACGTGGTCTTCGATCCGTTCCGGCGTGAAAGAAAATTATGAAGTTGCTTGCAATACGCTTCGTTCTATGATTGCCGTTTCTTCGGAAGAATAAATTTCTTTTTTGTTACATAGTATTGGACGATATGTGATTCGCCTGTGTTTCCCCGTGAATTTTCTTTGAACTCTGTCCTGCTTTCTTTGAAAACCGAATAACTTTTTTCCCAAGGGAAATACTTTTTTTGTATTTATCTTTTGGGAAGGGGAAGCAAAAAAAGTATGAAAGCAGTTATCATGGCAGGCGGGTTCGGGACGCGCTTGCGCCCGCTGACGGAGGGGATTCCAAAGCCCTGTGTGTCGGTTGTTGGGGTTCCTTGTATCGTTCGCATTTTGCGAAATCTTTCGGCTCTCGGAATTCGGGAATTTCACGTCTCTCTCTTTTATCTTCCGCAACAGATCCGCACGGCGTTGTCAATTCCGGAATTTAAAAATCTGAGTATCTATTTTCACGAGGAAACCGTCCCTTTGGGAACTGCCGGCTCAGTGAAAAATTGTCTTAAAAATTGCGACGACGATTTTATTGTCGTCAGCGGAGACGGTGTATTTGATTTCGATCTGTCTTCTGCCGTTGATCGTCATTATGCTCACGGCGGACCTTTGACGTTGGTATCAACTCGCGTCAGTGATCCCGGCGAATATGGGGTTTTGCTCTCCGATGATACCGGTCGGATTCTTCGCTTTCTGGAAAAGCCCGATTGGTCTCACGCCTATTCTGACGCCGTAAATACCGGGATTTATATTTGCTCCCGTACGTTATTGGATTATATCCCCGAAGGAAAATCCGACTTTTCCAAAGATGTTTTTCCTGCGATGATGGAAATGGGAATCCCGATCTACCACCATGCCGCCAAAGGATATTGGTGTGACATCGGTACGGTTTCTTCTTACCTCGACTGTAATCATAAACTGCTTTTGTCCGAAGGTTCCGTCATTCAAAGCCCCGTGGACGGACATTCGGTCATTGAATCGCCCTGTTATATCGGGAAAAACGTTCATTTGGATCGGTGCCATATCGGTCCTTATACCGTCATCGGAGACGGTTGTGTTTTGAATGATACCCGACTGGAAGGTTGTGTTCTTGAAACCGGTGTTCGTTGTGAGTCCGGTTCCGTTGCCCGAAATGCCGTTTTATGTAAAAATTCTTTTTTACGCTCCAACGTCCGGGTGGGAGATGGATGCGTAATCGGCGCCGATTGCGAGATCGGTTCCGGTTCCACAATTCCTGCCGGCGTAAAAATCTATCCCTCGAACCGTATTCCGGAGAACGCCTTTGTTCCCGGAAATGTACACCATAAACTTCGTTCCTTACTTCCGGAAGAAGGAAAAATTATCTTTCCCTTTGGCGAAGATTTCGGTGGCGCTATGATGTATGAGATCGGCCGCGCCCTTGCCGAATTGTTCGACGGTGACGTCGTTGTCGGCAGAGCCGAACAGCGGGACGCTTCCGCAACGATGACTCTTTGCGGCGGCGTTTTGTCCTGCGGAAAAAACGTATACGATACCGGCGTGAACGATTTATCTCAATTTCGTTTTACGGTGCGTAATTATGCCTTTCGGTGCGGTGCGTTTTTTCAACGGAATTATTCCAACCTGATCCTTCGTCTGTATGATGGAAACGGCATGCCTCTTTCCCCTTCCTTGGGACGTAAATTGTTGCGAGGGTTGACTCAGGAAAGTTCCTGTGGGGAAAAGGACGGAATTTACCGTATTTTCCGTGGCGGCGCAAAATCCTATCAATCCTACCTTCGTTCTTTTGGAATTCCCAATCGATTGATGGTTCGGGTAGTTGCAACTCCCGTACTGTCTCCTCTTTTGCCCCGAATTCCCGAACCGGAAGCGGGAGAGCGTATGCGTATCGGCCCTGAATGGGTGCGCATTGAGCGTCCCGACGGCGAACCCTTTGATGAAGACGTGATCCGGCTCTGTTCCTGCATCGCTTTAGGGCGTAAGGAATCCCCGGTTTATTTCCCTTATTCCTTTCCAAATCTAACCGAAGAAGTGGCGAAATCTTATGGTTTTCGCGCCTTAAGAACCACCGGAGACGAAAAGTCTGTTCGGAAGTTGTTTCCTCTTACCGATCCAAACGTTCAGGCATTGTTGATCTTGAACCTTTTGCAAGAGGAAAAATGTTCCTTTCAACAATTTGTTTCTCGTCTCCCCGTTTTTGCGGTAAAACAACGGGACGTTTCGGTCACCTTGCCCCGAAGTGCCGTAATGCGAATTTTGGCATCTTCCGGGGGAGAATTGTTGGAAGGAATTCGTTTCTTTGATCGATCCGGTGTGGTTCGCATTACCCCAAAGCCAAATACCAATGCTTTTCGTATTTCTTCCGAAGCCTCCACTGTGGAAACTGCGGAGGAACTTTGCGAATTTTATTCCATGAAACTAAAAGGGTTGAAGCCCGATTGATTCCCGGTTATGCCGGGTACATAGAATTGTTTGATCAAATTAAGGAGGATCATTTTGAAAAAAATTGAAAAAATCAGAATTATTCCGCTGGGCGGATTGAATGAGATCGGAAAGAATATGACGCTGATCGAATGCGGAAAGGATATTATCGTCGTAGACTGCGGTATGGCGTTTCCCGACGAAGATATGCCCGGTGTCGATTACGTCATTCCCGACGTACAATATCTGATTAAGAACAAAGACCGTGTTGCCGCAATTTTCCTGACCCACGGCCACGAAGATCATATCGGAGCTTTGCCTTACGTATTGCGGGAGATCAACGTTCCGGTTTACGGTACCCGCATGACCCTTGGCATCGTCGTCAATAAATTGCGGGAATTTCACTTGGAAAAAAATACCAAACTTATGCAGGTTTCTGCAGGAGAATCGGTTAAGATCGGTTCTCTTTCTGTGGAATATATCCACACGAACCACTCCATCGCTGACTCTGCTGCCCTTGCAATTCACACTCCCTGCGGCGTTATTTTTCATACCGGAGACTTTAAAATCGACGTCAGCCCCATCGACGGAGATATTATTGACCTTCCTCGTATCGGGGAATTGGGTAAAGAAGGAATTCTTGCTCTTTTGTCCGACTCTACCGGTGCGGAGAAACCCGGTCATTCTATGAGTGAAAGCAAAGTCGGCTCGTCCCTAAACGATATTTTCCGCAGAGCCGACAAAAAGCGTATTATTGTTGCAACCTTTGCCTCAAACGTTCACCGAGTTCAACAGATCATCAACTTGGCTGCCCAGTACGGACGCCGGGTTGCCGTCAGCGGTCGGAGTATGATGACCGTTTTGGAAGCCGCCATGCAGTTGGGATATACCAAAGTTCCCAAGGGCGTTCTCATCGATATTGATAAGATCAAAAAAATCCCCCCCGAACAATTGGTGGTCATCACCACCGGAAGTCAGGGTGAACCGATGTCTGCGTTGTATCGTATGGCATATTCCGAGCATAAGGTCGTCGAGATCAATGAAAAAGATCTTGTCATCGTTTCCGCATCTGCCATTCCCGGTAACGAAAAACCCGTAGGGAACATGGTCAACGAACTGTTCCGTTCCGGCGCGGAAGTGGTCTATGAATCTTATAATGAAATTCACGCTTCCGGCCACGCCTGTCAGGAAGAATTGAAATTGATGCTCGGTATGACTCAACCCAAATTTTTTATTCCGGTTCATGGCGAATACCGCCATCTGCACCGTCATGCGACGTTGGCGGAAGGTATGGGGGTTGCAAAAGAAAATATTTTGATTGCCGAGATCGGTGATATTATCGAATTAGATAAAAATTCCGCAAAGATCGTCGGTACTGTTCCTGCCGGGCGGGTTCTTGTGGACGGTCTTGGTGTGGGTGACGTGGGTAACGTGGTTCTTCGGGATCGCAAACATCTTGCCCAAGACGGATTGATTGTTGCCGTTGCGGTTGTGGATTCCAAAACCGGACAACTGTTGTCCGAACCGGAAATCCTTACCCGCGGATTCGTTTATATCAAAGAAAACGAAGAGTTGATGGAGATGGTGAAAAAGATCACAACCGACGTCATTCTCCGTTGTGCAAAAGAAAAACAAAACGATTGGGGCTTTAATGCGAAAAATAAGGTTCGGGACGAATTGGATCGTTATATCTTCAGCCAAACCATGCGCAAACCCATGATTTTGCCCGTGATCAAATATATCTGACAGAGGTGTCCTATGGATAAAATCCGCGCATATTTTGATTCCTTGAAAGGGAAAGAAATTTCCGTTGTTGGCCTTGGCGTAAGCCACAGACCGCTGATTGCACTTTTCCTGCAAGAAGGATTGTCGGTTACCGCATACGACAAGAAATCTATGGAAGAATTAGGTGATTTCGGAAAAGAATACGCTGAAAAAGGGGTCAAATTTATTTTGGGCGATGGGTATCTCGACGATTTAAAAGGAGATCTCATCTTCAAAACTCCCGGAATGAGGGGAGACCTGCCTCCCTTTGAAAAAGCACGGTCTGCCGGAGCGGTGGTCACGTCGGAAATGGAAGTTTTCTTTCAGCTTTGTCCCTGCCCCATCTTTGCGGTCACCGGCAGCGACGGAAAAACCACGACCACGACTCTCATCTCCAAATTCCTTTCTGCGCAAGGTAAACGTTGTTGGCTCGGCGGAAATATCGGAACACCGTTGCTTCCTCAGATTTTTACTATGACTGCCGATGATGTTGCCGTGGTGGAATTGTCTTCCTTTCAGTTGAATGACATGCACCGTTCCGCCCAAACCGCCGTGGTTACCAATGTCGCTCCCAATCATTTGGATTGGCATACCGACATGGCGGAATACATTAATGCAAAACGCTGCGTTTTTCAGCATCAAACACCTTCCGGAAGACTTGTGGTCAATTACGATAACGATATTACCCGAGGATATGGGGAAGAGGCAAAGGGCGAGGTTCTCTATTTCTCCTTTAAAGGTCCTGTTCCTAAGGGCGTATATCTGGACGAAAAGGGAGATATTTGCATCACCGACGGCGTTACCGTGAATCGCCTCATGCATCGTTCACAGATTCGCATTATTGGGGATCATAACGTGGAAAATTATATGGCGGCTATTACTGCCACCCTCGGTTACGTAGATAAGGAAGTAATTTGTACTGTTGCCGAAACCTTTGGCGGGGTAGAACATCGTATGGAATTTGTTCGGGAAGTGGAGGGTGTGAAATGGTACAACGATTCCATCGCCTCCAGTCCGACCCGAGTTATCGCTGGATTGAAAGCTCAGACCCAAAAGATCATCATGCTTGCCGGCGGCTACGATAAAAAAATCCCCTTTGAGCCGATGGTTCCGTACGTGTTGGAAAAGGTGAAATATTTGATCCTTACCGGGGCTACTGCAGAAAAAATCCGCACGGCAATCGTCTCTCACCCCGAATACGATCCGGAAAAACTCACCATCGAAATGAGTCCTTCTTGGGATTACGCCATCGCTCACGCCAAAGAAATTGCAATTCCCGGAGACATTGTTTCCCTGTCTCCCGCCTGCGCTTCCTTTGATTGTTTTGCCAATTTTGAAGTTCGCGGCGAGTACTTCAAAAAGAAAGTAAACGAGTTTTAATCAAAAAAATGCACCGATCATCGGTGCATTTTTTATGTCATATTTATTCCAGAATGTTGGTCGTGATATAATCAACTCTTACTTCATCTGCAAGTCTTATTGCAGCTTCCAGATCGTTTTCTGCCCATACGTTGATCTTTTTCCCTGCGTCGTGAACTGCTTGTGCCATTTCTTTATCAATAATGAGATGATTAATATCCAAATCCAGATTGTATTGATTTAACGTATCAACCAAGGACTGAATCGTGCCACCGTCATCAAAATATTTTTTATCTATTAGGTACTGCGCTGATTGTTCGGGATATAATTCTCGGAGGTAAATCAGATTTTGAAGTCCAAATGCAATGATGGTCGTGTTGTGCAACCAATCATGGCTCTTTACAATATCGCAAATTTCAGTAAGTTGCTCTTTTGTATAGAGTTGTTTTAATTCGATTACGGCCATTTTTTCGTACCGCTTGCAGATCTGTATGAATTCCCAAAGGGAAGGAATGCAAATATCGTTTCGGTCTTTTTCTCCACCCATTCCGCAAAGTTTGATCTTTCGGACGGTGTCGTAAGTGCATTCTTCGACGTTAATATTATCGATTCCTACGCGGGAAACGTTTGCATCGTGAAGACAAACGAAATGTCCGTCCACCGTGCAATGAATATCCGTTTCAATTCCGTAATAAGACCGATTGCCGGCGGCCACGAATGCGGCGTGAGTGTTTTCTTTTTCCAGACCCGAAACGCCTCTGTGGGCAATCATCAAGGGTTTATGGGAACAGGTGAGTTTAATTGTATTGCTCAAAGTCGTATTGTCCATAAGGATACTTCCTTCAATTTTTTTTAAGTATAACATATATCGTTTCAAAAGTCAATGCCATTTTCTTGACATTTCGGCAAAAAAGTATTATAATATAAGAAAAACGAAGGTGGTATTTTATTATGGAAGAATTTTTCAAAACCCTTCTTGCAAAATTAGGAGAATTTGCTTCTACTGCGGGATTACGCTTGGTCGGAGCGATTTTAATTCTTTTTGTTGGTTTCAAATTGTGTAAATGGGTGTTGAATCTTTTAAAGAAAACCAAAGCCTTTTCTAAGATGGATGGAGGCGTTCAAACCTTTTTAGTCAGCCTTCTGAATATTGTATTGAAAATTATGATCGTGTTGAGTTCCGTTTCGTTGTTGGGGGTTCCCATGACGAATTTTGTGGCATTGCTTGCCTCTGCCGGGGTTGCCATCGGTGCCTCTCTGCAAGGTTCTCTTTCCAATCTTGCCGGCGGAATTATGATTTTGATTTTCAAACCGTTTAAGGTGGGGGATTATATTGATACCGCCGAAGGTTCGGGAACGGTAACGGAAGTAACGATTCTTTATACTATTCTTACCACCCCCGATAACCGCCGTATCGTCATTCCCAACGGTGCTATTTCCAATGAAGCGATCACCAACTATTCTTATCACGACGTTCGTCGTCTCGATTTAACCTTTTCCGTTTCTTATGATGCGGATATTGAAGTTGTAAAGAATCTTTTGTTGGAAAAAGCAAAAACACACGCTTTGGTTTTGACCGAGCCGGACGTCCCCTTTTGTCGTCTTACGGAACACGGACAATCGTCGTTGAATTTTGCTTTGCGGGTTTGGGTCAAAAGCGAGGACTATTGGCAGGTCAATTTTGATTTGAAAGAGGAGATTAAAAAATCCTTGGACGAAAAAGGCATTGAAATTCCTTATCCTCAACTCGACGTGCATTTGGATAAATAATAAAAAACGGACGGTTTTCTGATATGCACCTCCCAAAATTAGACACTTTTGGAGGTGCATATTTTTTTGCAAAAACAGGTCGAATTCAAAAAAGGGACTTGACAGAATTTGCGGAAGAGCGAAATATATCATTCATATAAAGGCGAGGTTGGACGAGTTGCGGACAATCACTTGAAAAGAGAGTTTTACGCAGACAAACCCTTTAAGAAATTGACGGCTGACGCTACTCAATTCAACGTCAGAGGTGAGAAGGTTTCTCTTTCGACCGTTATGAATCTGTATAACCGAGAAATCTTGTCTTATTCGATTTCGTTGAATCCTAACCTGGATCAGATTCTGGAAATGTTGACAGGCTTGTTTGCGAAACTTCCTTCCGATGCAAGACCGCTGTTCCAATCCGACCGGGTGCGATTGGTGGGGGAAGAAGACGGCGTTGTCGGTACTGCGGTACCGGAATTCCTGCCGATCAAATTAAATAAGCAATCGATTTCGGCGTTTCCAAAATCAACGTTAACACCGAGTTTCAGTTGGTTTTTGCCGAAGTTATCCGCAACTACGTTGAAGCTTGGACGACCTCTTTCGGCCTTTGTTCAGGCGGTTCGCGATGTTGCGGCATATTATTCTTTCCCTGTTCTGGATCTTTGGGCAGTTAGCGGAATTCAGCCAAACATTCCCATTATTAAAGAAAAGTTTATGCCTGATGGACTTCACCCCAACGATGCCGGTCATCGCTTGATCGCAGAATGTCTTGCCAATTTCATAAACGCTTTATAAAACTTAAAACCCTGTGGCGGTGTGAGAAAATCACGCCGCCTTTTGAAAAAAATTCTGTTATGCTATTGACAAATTCATGAAACTGTGCTATAATTTACTATAATATTAAAATGCAAGAAAAACAGTATAATTCACAGAATTAATATTTATTTTTTCTTTAGCATTTTGTACAACATAAAGCAAATAAATCATTTTCAATTAGGGAGAACAAATCATGCTCCAAACCGCTCTTCAAATTGACCGAACACATCTTGCTAATCGAATAGTCCTCCAGCCTATGGAAGGGTGTGACTGCAACCCCGACGGCAGTCCAGGAGAGTTGACTCTCCAGAAGTATCGCCGTGCCGCTGAGAGCGGAGCGGGACTGATCTGGATGGAGGCTTGCGCCGTCTGCCCTGAGGGGCGGACAAATCCCCGACAGATGATGCTGACAAAGGACAATCTCCCGGCCTTCAAGTCGCTGGTAAGTGAGATGCGTCGGATCGCCGCGCAGGAGTGCGGTATCAACCCCGTGATCATCCTTCAACTTACCCATTCGGGCAGACAAAGCATTCTCCCCATGATCGCCTACCGCCATCCCCTCTACGAGGAAAGGCGACCCGTGACCGACGGACATATCGTGACCGACGAATACCTCGGTACGCTCCCCGCGTTGTATGCGGCGTCGGCTGTGCTGGCGGCGGAAGCTGGCTTTGACGGGGTGGACGTGAAATCCTGCCACGGCTATCTCTTTCAAGAGCTTTTGTCGGCCTTTGGCCGCGAGGGCCGTTACGGCGGCAGCTTTGAAAACCGTACCCGTCTTTATCTGGACGCGGTGAAAGCCGTGAAGGCTGTCCTTCCCGAACATATGCTCTTGACCTCCCGCCTGAGCGTATCGGACATGGTACCATACCCCTACGGCTTTGGTACGACGGCGGAAAATGAGCTCGATTTCACTGAGCCTGATCTACTCCTTACGCGGTTGGTGGAGGCGGGGATCCGGATCCTCAACGTAACCATCGGAAATCCCTATTACAATCCCCACGTCAACCGCCCCTACCGCAAGGGTGGGTATATTCCTCCCGAGACACCCGAGGTGGGTCTTGCCCGCTTTGTCGCGGTGGAGAAGCACGTCAAGGAGAAATTCCCAACCCTTAGTGTGGTGGGCTCTGGACTGTCCTTCTACCGAGAAGATCTCATGGAACAGGCGGAAAAGCAGCTTGTCGAAGGTGTTTGCGACCTCGTAGGCTTTGGCCGTATGTGGCTGGCCTATCCCGAATTTTTCAGAGATCACAGGGAGGGGAAGTTTACCCCCAAAAAGTGCTGTCTCGCCTGCTCCAAATGTACCGAGCTGATGCGGGCAAAGCAAGTGTCGGGGTGCGCCGTGTTCAATGAATACTACAGAAATCTGTATAAGGAGATAAGAAAATGAGTACTGCCATCGTAACGGGTGTCCTCGGGGGCATCGGAAAAGAAAGCGCCCTCCAACTTTGCAAAAAGGGCTATACCGTAGTGGGCATGGACGTGGTGGACGCCACGAATCTGTCCGACTTCGACGGCCTGGACTTTACCTACGTCCGAGGGGATCTGGCAAACGCCGCTTCCCGTGCCGCGCTAGTGGATGCCGCCTCCGCCAAGGGCGAGATTTCGGTTCTCGTCAACGTGGCGGGTGTAGCCCCCAAGGTTCGCCGTGATATTCTGGAGATGACCGAGGAAAGCTACGACTTTGTCATGGGTATCAACACCAAGGGCACCCTTTTCCTCACCCAGCTCGTTGCGAACAAGATGATCGCCGGGGGTAAGGGAGGCTCCATTGTCAATATTTCCTCCTGTTCGGCCTACACCTCCTCGACGAGCCGCGGGGAATACTGCATTTCCAAGGCGGGTGTCTCCATGATCACCAAGCTCTTTGCCGACCGACTGGCAGGGGAGGGAATCCTGGTCAACGAGATCTGCCCCGGCATCATCGCCACGGGCATGACCGACGCCGTGAAGGATAAGTACGACAAGCTCATCGCAGACGGTCTGGTCCCCATGGGCCGGTGGGGCATGCCCTCCGACATCGCCAAAGCCGTGGTCGCCCTCTGCGACGGCACCTTCGGCTATACCACGGGGCAGTCCTTTATTCTGGACGGAGGTATGCACATCAGAAAACTATGAAAAACCGATACCATACCCTCATCATTGGCACAGGTTGTGCAGGCTTCAACGCCGCCGATAAGCTTTACGACCTGGGCGTCACCGATATAGCCATCATCACCGAAGGGCGATACATGGGCACCTCCCGCAACACGGGAAGCGATAAGCAAACCTACTATAAGCTCTCCCTCTGCGGCTCGGACGGGGACAGTATCCGTGAGATGGCGGATACCCTCTACAGCGGCGGCGGCGTCATGGGCGAGCACGCCCTTTGTGAGGCGGCCTACTCGCCCCGATGCTTCTTGCGCCTTGTAGAGTTGGGCGTGCCGTTTCCCACCAATGAATACGGTGAATACGCGGGATATAAGACCGATCACGATCCCCGCACCCGCGCCACCTCCTGTGGGCCTCTTACGTCAAAATATATGACCGAGGCCTTGGAGAGATCCTGTCTCCGAAAGGGAATTGAGATCATCGACTTTCAGCGGGTGATCAAGATCCTGCATGAGAACGGGGCAGTCACGGGCGTGGCCTGCGTCTCCACCGTCACAGGGGAATGTACCGTCATTTCTTGCGAGAACATCATTCTCTGCACGGGAGGCCCTGCGGCGATCTACAAAAACACCGTTTACCCCGAGAGCCAGCACGGAGCCACGGGTCTGGCCATTGAGGCGGGGGTGTCCCTCTCCAACATGGAGGAGTGGCAGTACGGCCTGGCCAGCACAAAATTCCGCTGGAACTTGTCGGGAACCTACCAGCAGGTCATTCCCCGCTATATCAGCATCTCTCCCGACGGCACAGAGCGAGAGTTTCTCTACGACGCGCTGGGGGAGGAATCCCTCGGCCTCATCTTCCTCAAGGGCTACCAATGGCCTTTCGATACCCGCAAGGTGGAGGGCTCCTCCAAGGTGGATCTCCTGGTTGCCGCCGAGATCAAAAAGGGCCACCGCGTCTATCTGGACTATACGAAAAACCCCAAGGGGCTGGAAAAGGGCTTTACCGTCCTTCCCGCCGAGGCTTACGACTACCTTTCCCGCTCGGAGGCTCTGTTCGGCACGCCCATTCAACGTCTGGAAAAGATGAATATTGGTGCCATCAAGCTGTACGCTGACCACGGCATCGACCTCTTTTCCGAGCTTCTTGAGACCGCTGTCTGCGCCCAGCACTGTAATGGCGGCGTGACCGTGGATATGAACTGGCAGACCAAGCTTGAGGGCTTATACTGCGCGGGTGAAGCGGCAGGCACTTTCGGGGTGTACCGCCCCGGGGGCAGTGCCCTGAACTCCACTCAAGTGGGCAGTCTTCGCGCCGCCGAGCATATCGCAAGGAAGGGAAGCACCCACCGTGAATTGGCTACCTACGAAATGCCTACTATCCAGCGCGGTACGTCCAATATCGCCGCTCTCCGTGAGAAATACCAAACCGACATGTCCCGCGTGGCCGACTTTGACCGAGACACCGCGGGGATGAAGGCGCTTTATGCCGAGGTAAGTACCCTCTGCGAGAGCTTCTTTGACGTGGTGGAGATCACGGATGTATGCGAGATCGCCGACGTGTTCAAGCTTTACGATATGGCGCTGACCCAACGGTCAGTGCTGTCGGCCATGATTTGCTCTGCCGAGATTATCGGCACCCACGGCTCGGCCTTCGTGGACAAGGCCCCTGACAAGTGCGGCGGCGTGGCGAGGAGCACCCGTACCGTTACGCTGGGCGCCGTTTCCGATATGAAGCCCGTTTCTCCCATGCCCAATCCCGAGCTGTGGTTTGAGACTTTGCTGGCGCGTAAAAGAAACGAAATGCTGAAATGAGTGAATACAAATTGGGACTTGTTTCGGTCTCCTTCCGTTTCCCACACCGAGGTTTGAACGCCGGATTGTACGCGTAGAAATTCTTGGATTCCAAGTTGTCGTGGGTGATACGGAGGGCATCTGAAAACCGTTGTTTTTGTGCAGCCGAAAAAGCTGCTGAATGGAGATTGATATGGAAGTTATTTTATGTTGTTTTGCGGCACGCAGATATTGGACGGATAAGGACGAGTTAAACGGTGCCTTCGAGCACATTAGGAAAGAACTGAGTAAGCTTTGCTCGGAAGCATATCTTGTTGATGACTCATTCGATTTAAACACTTTTGACGGCCATAAGGCGGACCTGATGATCGCGATCCCAATGTCGGGAGCGGTACAGCCAAGAATTCTGGAGGTTGCCCATCACTTTGGGCATGTCCTACTTTTCGCGGGATATGTCAATGGTAGCTTCGGCACGGTCAGCCAAAGAATGCTGGTCCTTAATTCCGCGCCTGCTGTTATGGACGTATATGCACTACTGAAACGTCAGCACGGAAGCATAGATCTGTGCGTCAGCCGGGAGGAACTTCAAAATCGGGCACGAGCACTTGGCGTGATAGAATCATTGAAGGGCTGCAAGTTGCTTGCCATAGGGAAAACCGAGCCTTGGGTCATCAGCTCGGTAAAGAACTGGGACATTGTCCGAGAAAAGTTTGGGATCGAAATTGTGGACGTGGAGCAAAGCGAGCTTGTTGAGCTGTACAACAGCGTACAGGACGATAATTGTTATGCGGAGCAATGGACGGAGAATGCTGCCGGCTTGGTAGAACCTACGTCATCGGATGTTTCCGACGCGTCAAGAATGCAAGCCGCTCTGATCAAGCTAATAGAAAAATACAACGCCCGCGGCGCGGCGATCGCTTGCTTTCAGCTTTTGAAAACAGGCACCACCGCCTGTCTTGGCGTCAGTTATATCAACACGTATACCGACTATGTTGTTTCCTGCGAAGGAGATATGGACAGCGCGATCACGATGCTGATAATGAAGCAGTTGGCGCAGGATAGTGTGTGGATGGCGAATCCAAATATTCAACCCGACGGCACGGTCAACTTCGTGCATTGCACGGCTCCTACCATCATCAACGGTGAAAAGTGCGAATACATACTTCGAAACCATCACGAAAGCGGGATCGGTGTCAGCACGCAGGTCGAGTTGCCTCAAAATCTGGAGATGACCGCCTGCAGAATATCCAATAATCTGTCTCAGATCACGATTCGTAAATGCGTTGGCATCTGCGGAGATTACGAACCCAGCTGTAGGACACAGCTGCGGGTCAGATTCGACGATTTTGACAGATATATCAAAACCGCGTTGGGTTGCCATCAAATGTTTGTCTTCAGCGACGTGACACAGGAGCTTGAGTACATTTCTAAAATTCTCGGGCTTGAGATACTGTAACGAAGCTATTGGTGAATCCCTTGAAGTAGCGGCACGATTTATCGGTTTTCCGTTTCGCTACGCTCCACTTCAAACCGATAAATCGCAAGAAAAGGTGATGCATAGACGCCTTTTCCTGTCAGAAAGGAACAGGTAATCGAGTATGAAAGAAAATCAATATCGTTTAGGCCTGGTGTCCATCTCCTTTCGTTCCCATAGCCCTAAGGAGATTTTGGAGGCCGTGAAGCAGGCAGGACTGACCTGTGTGGAGTGGGGAAGCGATGTCCACGCCCCCTGTCGGGACATGGATCGCTTGCAAGAAATCGCGTCCCTGCAAAAGGAGTATGGCATCGCCTGCTCCTCCTACGGAACCTATTTCCGCCTGGGCAAGACCCCCATTGAGGAACTGACCGACTACATCGCCGCCGCCAAGGTGCTGGGGACCAACATCATCCGCCTGTGGTGCGGAAACAAGAGCGGCGCGGACATGACGGAGGAGGAGCTGGAGTCCCTGCTGGCAGATTGTCGCAAGGCCGCCGCCCTCGGCGAGGAACACAACGTGATCTTCTGCATGGAGAGTCATCACGGCGCTCTGACCGAGCGGTTGGAAGATTCTCTTATGCTGATGAAAGAGATCAACTCCCCCCATTTCCGCCTGTACTGGCAGCCCTTCCAATGGTTGGAGGCTGAGGACAACCTCTCCATTGCCCAAACTCTGGCTCCCTATACCGAAATCGTCCACGTGTTCCAATGGAAAGATTCCATGCTCAACCCTACACGCTACTCTCTGTCCGAGGGACTGGACGAGTGGCGCGCCTACCTGAAGGCCATTCCTGCTCCCCGTACCCTGTTGTTGGAGTTTATGCCGGATGACCAATTGTTCACACTGCCCGCTGAGGCCGATGCCTTGAGAACCATTATCGGAGGTCTGCAATGAAAACTATTTTCTTGTGCAACAGCGCAAACCATTTTGATCGTGTGTATGACGGGCAGGTCCGCGCCCGTATGCAAGCGTTGACCGACGTGGAAACTATCTGCTACACTAAGGCTGACGTCCTGGCCGACCCTGCCAAATTTGCTGAGGTCGAGTTCGCATTTTCGACCTGGGGTATGCCCGCCTTTTCGGAGGAGGAGATCAAGGCTTGCCTTCCGAACCTCAAGTGCGTCTTTTACGCTGCAGGCTCGGTCCAGAGTTTTGCCCGCCCCTTCCTCAACTGTGGAGTCAAGGTGTTCAGCGCGTGGGCGGCCAACGCCGTGCCCGTGGCAGAGTACACCGTGGCACAGATCATTCTGGCGGGGAAGGATTTCTTCTGCCAAAGCCGTCTGCTTTCCAAGGAAGATCGCGCCGCCGCCCAAGCCCGTTTTGGCGGTCACATTGGCAACTATCGAAAAAAGGTGGGGCTGATCGGTTGCGGCATGATCGGCTCGTTTGTGGCTGAAATGCTCAAAGCGTATGATCTTGAAGTCTTGGCCTTCGACCCCTTCATGTCGGCTGAAAAGGCGGAGAGTTTGGGGGTAACCCCTTGCTCCCTCGACGAGTTATTCGCTTCCTGCTCGGTGGTGTCCAACCATCTGGCAAACAACCCACAGACCCAAAAGATGCTGAACTACAAGTGTTTTTCGGCCATGCCCCCCTACGCCACCTTTATCAACACCGGCAGAGGTGCGCAGGTGGTGGAGGAAGATCTTGTCAAGGTATTGACTGAGCGCCCCGACCTTGTGGCCATCCTCGACGTAACCCATCCCGAGCCCTCTCCCGAGGGGCATCCCTTCTACCATCTGCCCAACTGTTTTATGACCCCTCACATCGCGGGCAGCTTTGGCGGGGAAGTTGTACGTATGGCGGAATATATGATGGACGAGTACGAGCGTTTGACGAATGGAATCCCTTGCAAGTACGAGGTCTCCCTTAAAATGCTGGAGACCATGGCGTAAGCGGAAAAGAACAAAGAATCATGACGGAAACGCGTAAATATTGGGTGGATCCCCTTATTGAAGCGCCCCCTAAAGTTTAGACAAAATTATATCAAGTTAGATTGCTGTTGAATGAGTCCGTACTTTACCGGACTCATTCCTTTTAGTCTCAAGGAAATCCGGTCGTGGTTGTCGTAATGAATGTACTTATTCAGCTCGCCAATGAAAGCCTTTATACGAATAATATTTTTCTCTCTTCTGCAAGAACTAAGGCACTCAGTTTTTTTTATGTACTCAATGTTTGCGGGCTGTTTCTCGGTATCCCAAACTGTGTTCTCGCATATTTCTTGTAACACCTATTTTGAATTCTGTCGAGTCCCTTTTTTTTTGAATTTGACCTGTTTTTTCCATAAAAAATATGCACCTCCAAAATGAAGTGACCCCCAAAGTTTAGACAAAATTATATCAAGTTAGATTGCTGTTGAATGAGTCCGGTACTGTACCGGACTCATTCCTTTTAGTCTCAAGGAAATCCGGTCGTGATTATAGTAATGAATGTATCTGTTCAG
>JAZUMQ010000033.1:0-19282 GCA_045603745.1 Eubacteriales bacterium
AGCTGGCAATCTGGAAGGCAAAGCCCCCGGTTTCCGGGCAATATACAACGTTTTTTATTCACGTTTTCCAATTCTTAACTAAAAACAACGAAGAACCTGCTGTTGCATATTCGTAAACAGCAGGTTCTTCGACAGTCTGAGACCGACAGTATTACCTGTCGGTCTTTTTGCTTTTTAATCGTGATCGATCAGAATCCCCAAATCCAAAAGGGTCTGGCAGATGACCTCAAAAGACGATTCAGAATCAACGATAAGGGTATGGACATGAATTCCCGCCGTAAGATCAGACAAATGTGATGCACCTGAAAGTGCAGTTTTGCGAACGAAGTCATCTGCGTCCTTTCGAGAGGCAATAGAGAGATTGGCGGAAATTTGACCGTAAATGGAATGCTCCACCATCACGTCAAGGACTTTGCCGCCATGATCAACAATGGAGTAAAATTCATTGCGAACATCTTCTTTTTTATGACAACAAACGATCCTCTTTTGGATTCCGGTTTCTTGCTCTCGTGCCAGAACATACCCTCGATGTTCTGCCCGAATCGGAGCACCGGAAGCCCGGAGCAACGCTACATCGGCAACAATGATCTGGCGGGTGACGGAACAAAGTTCCGCCAAACTCGAGGCACTGACCGGAGTCTTAGCCTGCTCCAATTCTGTAAGAATTTTAATTCTACGTTCTTCGCCATTCATAATTTGACCTCATTTTATCGTTTTATCCAAGAGAATGTGAAATAGGATTAGAACCTTTGTAAAAAATAAATATTGACTTTTTGCTTTATTAGGTGTATAATCTGTATATACATATTATACACCTACCTAAAGGAGACTTGAAAATGATGAAAAAGTATGCCGTTTTAGTCGTTGATATGCTCAACGATTTCGTAACAGGTGCACTGAAATGCGACAGAGGACTTGCCATCGTTCCAAAGACCAAAGAGCTACTTGAAGGTTGCCGAGAAAAGAATGTTCCCGTCATCTTCTGCAACGATGCTCACATCAAGGACATTGACCACGAATTGAAACTGTGGGGAGACCATGCCATCGCAGGAACAAAGGGTGCAGAAGTAATCCCGGAGCTGAATCTTTGCGACAAAGATTACGTCGTTCCTAAACGTCGGTACAGCGGATTTTTCCACACGGATCTGGATCTTCTTCTGAAGGAATTGGGAGTAAATACGGTAATCATGACCGGACTTCACGCCCACATGTGCGTGCGTCACACGTCCGCCGACGCCTATCAATTAGGATATGACGTGGTGGTAGCAAAAGATGCGACCGATTCGTTCACGGAAGAAGATTACAATTATGGTATCAAATATCTGAAAGATACCTACGGTGCAGAAATTTCCGACGTGGACAGTATCCTTAAGATGCTCTAAGATGAGCAAATCCTTCGGAGTATTCCGGAGGATTTTTTTGCAGAAAAAACGGTGTAACCTCAATCGAGATTACACCGTTTTATTGCGTTTAATTATTTACCTTTGGTAATTTCGTTGAGCAGTTTCATGAAGTCTTCGTCGGAATCTCCTTCGGAAGATTCGGGAGCAGCAGCGCTGTTGTCGGTGACGGAGAATTCTTCAAAGAGGGCAGCGGTATCCACGGCGGGAACCTTTTCCGCAACGGGTTCGGCGGGAACGACGGGTTTGGTTACGGAGTCGTATGCCTTAAAAGAGTAACCGGCGTTGGAAAGATTTTTGGTTGCCTTTCCGGGAAGAGCAGCGTTTTGAGGTTCATCAAAGCCGGTGGCAATGATGGTGATGCGCAGTTCGTCTTCCAGTTCGTCGTCCAATTCCACACCCCAGATGATGTTTGCATCGGGATCGGCTTCTTCGCGGATAATATCAGCGGCGCGGTAAATATCGTCCAAAGCAACTTCGGGATCTGCGGTGAAGTTGATGATGATACCCTTCGCACCGGAAACGGAAGTTTCCAGCAAGGGAGAAACGATTGCCTTACGAGCGGCTTCTTCTGCCTTATCCTTGCCCTTCGCATTGGCAACGCACATATGAGCGTAGCCCGCGTCCTTCATGATGGCACAAACGTCGGCGAAGTCCAAATTCAGAATTCCGCGTCCCTGAATCAGGTCGGAAATCGACTGAACGCCCTGCTTGAGAACGCTATCCGCCATAGCGAAAGCGTTAACCAAGGAAATGCGATCATCGGCAACGTACTTGAGGCGTTCGTTGGGGATTACGATGAGAGAGTCCACGTGACTGCGGAGATCTTCGATTCCCTTTTCGGCGCGCTTCATTTTCAAATTTCCTTCAAAACCGAAGGGTTTGGTCACAACGCCAACGGTCAAAAGACCCATTTCTTTGGCGATCTCTGCAACCAGGGGAGCTGCACCGGTTCCGGTACCGCCGCCCATACCGGCAGTGATAAAGACCATTTCGCCGCCCTTCAGGGATTCGGAGATCTGTTCCCGGCTGTCGTCGGCAGCACGGCGACCTACTTCGGGGTTCGCACCGGCACCGCGGCCGTTGGTCACTTTCTGACCGAGAAGGATCTTGTTGGACGCCAAGGAATCTTCCAGATCCTGGGCATCTGTGTTTGCGACGACAAAGTCGACGCTCTTGACGTCATCTTGAATCATGCGGTTTACTGCGTTTCCGCCGCCGCCACCGACACCGATGACCTTGATGGATACCAATGCTTCGGGTTCCTCAATGCTTCTGAAAGCCATATCTCATTACTTCCTTTCGATGGTTCATTTTCTTCTCTGTGATGTATCGCGTATATTTATATCTATTATATCACAGTTTTAAGCAAAAGAAAAGTTGTTAAAGTGTCTTTTTTTTGATTTTATTCCGAACATTTTACGAATTTTAGCCATTCGTGTCGTTTGAGGCAGAATTTTTCGGTTCAGATTCGGAATCGTCGGTAGAATCCGCAGGGACATCAAGACGGGAATAACGCCCCTCCGCAGGGTTGCGAACCCGGATCTCAGCAGGGACGGTCACGTCGTTTTCGTTGAGAATTTTAACCAACATATTCATCTTGGAATCAAAATCCTGAGAGTTTCCGAGGTGTACAGAGATCACGTCGTAAATTTGGAGAGAAAGATTATATTTTTTGGAAAGATCAATCTTCGACGTATGCTTGTCCAATCCGCGTTTGGCAAGTTCCGTAAGCAGCTCTCGAACGATAGAAACTTGAATATTTTCATTTTCATTTAAGGGGTAACCGACCGTATAAGAAACCACGTCCATACCGTCGACAAAAAGAACCCCGTCGGGAATTCGGTCGACAACTTCCAAAACTTTAAAATCCCGGTCGATCAAAAGAACTTCGGTTTCGGTTCTCAGGGCAAAGGTAACTTCTGCGGGGGTGAGGACAATTTCAAGATCGCTGGGGAGTTTGTAATTGATGTCCGCAGATTTCACATAAGGGCAAGATACTGCAATCTCTTCCGCCAATTTATTCCGATCCACGGAGAATAAACTATCTCCCACCGAGAAGGTAAAATGCTTGGAAATATCCAAGGAAGAATAGACGGTGGGATTCAAGACGACAACGGTATTGATTCGGGTCAACAAGGACAGAGCCGCAACGAAAACCAAGGCAATTAAAGGAGAGATCGCCAAAATGCGCAGGGTGCGTTTTTTCCGGCGGCGGCGTTGTTTTTCCCGGAGTTTTTCCATTTCGCTTTTCATGGCTTGTCCTTTCTCCCCCGATAGGTGCGGGGGTCAAATTCGCTGAATATTTGCGCCTAATTGAGACAGAAGGAATTCCGGGCGCTCGTATCCGCGGTCGATGTGATAAATATCAGAAATTTCGGTAACGCCTTCGGCGGCGAGCGCGGCGATCATTAACGCGGCTCCGCCTCTCAGGTCGGTCGCTTGAACGGGCGCACCTTTCAGATGCTTCACCCCTTCCACGACGGCGACTCTGCCTTCGGGGGTAATATTCGCGCCCATGCGTTGCAGTTCGGCAATATGTTTATATCGGTTTTCAAAAATGGTTTCGACAAATACGGTACTGCCCTTTGCCACACACATCAACCCCATAAAAGGAGCTTGCGCATCGGTGGGGAATCCGGGATAGGGCATGGTACGGATTCGCCGGGCAGATTTGAGAGAATCACAGGAGATTCTCAGCAGGTCTCCCCTTTCCTCGATCTCACAACCCGCTTGCCGAAGCGCTGAAAGAAGGGCGGCGTTATGGCGGGGGCAAGTGGCACGCAAAAGAGCGTTTCCGCGAGTCGCGGCGACGGCGCAAAGATACGTGGCGGTGACGATGCGATCGGGAATCACTTTATGACGGCAACCCTTCAAAGAATCGACGCCGTGAATGACAATGGTACTGGAACCGGCACCCCGAATGGAAGCACCCATTTCGTTGAGAAAATTCTGAAGATCCTCGATCTCAGGTTCTCTTGCGGCATTGGTAATAACGGTGGTTCCCTTTGCCCGGACGGCGGCAAGCATAATATTTTCTGTCGCGCCGACACTGGGAAATGCCAACGGAATCTCACACCCTCGAAGGGATTGACCGTTACAAAACAGGCTTCCGAATTCTTCCTGAATGGTCACGCCCATTTTTTCCAAAGCGGCAAGGTGGAGATCGATGGGACGAGGTCCCAATTCACAACCGCCGGGGAAAGAGATAACGGCTTTTCCGTGGCGGGATAACAAAGCTCCCAAAAATATGACGGAAGACCGCATTTTTCGCATCAAAGCGTCGGGGATCTCATAATCAATGACATTGCGACAATCCACCCAAACGGTATTTCCACGATGCTTGACCTGAGCGCCCAAAGTTCGGAGGATTTCCAACGCCGTATGAGTATCGCTGATGTCGGGACAATTTTCAATGACGCATTCTCCGTCGGCGGTCAAGGTCGCCGCCATAATCGGCAAAATGCTGTTTTTTGCACCTTGAATATCAATTACTCCGCAAAGGGAATTCCCTCCCTCAATCCGGAACTTCGGCATAATATGTACCCCTTTTTTTCGGAATTCATTCCATCTTATGCCGAGGGAGAGAAAAGGTGAAAATTTACTTTAACAAAGCCTCCACTTCATCGCAGATCCGTGCCGTTGCCGCAGGGTGGGCAAGGGTGCGGGTGGCTCGTTCCATATCACAGAGCCGTCCCCGATCAAAGACCAGATCACAAAGGGTGGCATACAAAACTTCGCCGGAAAGTTCCGATTCTTCCAAAAGAACGGCAGCGCCGACGTCAGAATAGGCTTTTGCATTGAAGAACTGATGGTTTTCAGTGACGTTGGGAGAAGGGATAAGGATCGACGGCTTCCCCAAAGCGGCAAGTTCCGTCAAGGTCATAGCTCCGGAGCGGGCAATGACAAGATCTGCCGCCGCCATACGCAGGGGCATATCATAGATATATTCTTGCACCTGAATCCGAGGACAGGAAGCAATCACGTCTTTCAGTGCGTCGCAGACGTAAGCATAGTCTCTTGCGGCACCGTGATAAAGGGTCATGGCGTTTTCGGGGGCGGCAAGGCGAGCAAGTTCGATAAAAGTATCGTTGACTCGACGGGCACCGAGGCTTCCGCCGTAAGATAAAACGTATGCCTCGTCGGGAGAAATTCCCAATTTCCGGCGGGCTTCTTCTTTGGTGATTTTAAGAAATTCTTCTTTTACCGGATTTCCGATTACGCTACATTTTTCCGGATCGCACTTGATGGGGTGCGCCAAGGGAAAACTAAGCAAAACCCGATCTACTTTGGGGGCAAGCATTTTCGTGGTAACGCCGGCAAAGGCGTTTTGTTCGTGAATCAGCGTTCGGAATTTCATTCGCGCCGCTTCGGATACCACAGGGGCACTGACGTATCCGCCGGTACCGATAACAACATCGGGTTGAAATTCCCGAAGGACTTCTCGGACGTTGCGGCGAGCGGTAAGATATTTGGAGACCGAGGAAAAATTATGCTTTAATGCGGCAGGAGAAAAACTCCGGCGAAGACCGGAGACTTCGATGGTCTTAAAATTATATCCCGCCCGGGGAACCAAATCCGCTTCCAGGTGGTTGGGAGTTCCCATAAAAAGAAATTCCGCATCGGGGTGTCGACGGCGCAATTCCCCCGCAATAGCAAGAGCAGGGTTGATATGTCCGGAAGTTCCTCCACAAGCAAAAAGAAATTTCATAAATTACGCCTCATTTCCGGAGGAGATTCAACGTCTCATTCCGTTATTTTTACTATCCTCTTTGATGGGAGCGTCCTTTTCCAAAGACGCATACCTTGAAATCTGAAGAACGATGCCCATCTCTCCTAATAAAACAACCAGTGCCGTTCCTCCGTAACTGAAGAAAGGAAGGGAAATCCCGGTGACCGGGAACGCCCCGGAAACAACGGCAATGTTAAAGATGGTCTGCACCGCAAGGCGGGAGATGATCCCGACGACGATGAGGGAAGAAAATTTGTCGGGGGCTTTCGACGCGATATAGAATCCCCGAGCAATAACAAAGGCGAAAATACCCAAAACCAAAAGGGCGGCGATCC
Source organism: Eubacteriales bacterium (assembly GCA_045603745.1). GTDB lineage: Bacteria > Bacillota > Clostridia > Oscillospirales > UBA644 > RGIG995. The sequence goes on from JAZUMQ010000033.1 coordinate 6,468, forward strand.
AGCCCATTTCTTCGCAGAAGACCGAAAAAATAAAGTCGTTTTGCGGTTCGGGAAGGTACAGATATTTCTGTCGGCTGTTGCCGTAACCAAGTCCGGTCAGACCACCGGAACCAATGGCATAGAGAGATTGCAACGCCTGATAGCCGTCTCCGGTGGGATCCAACTCGGGGTGCAACCAATATTCGATGCGCTTTTGCATATATTCTTCGCTGAAATAAAGCGCTACGGCACCGGCGGCACAAACCAATCCGATGGGGACTAAGTGCAGAAAATTGGCACCGGCGGCAATGATCATCATAATGCCGATAGACGCCACCAAAATCGCGCCGGAAAGGTGGGGTTCAATACCGACCAAAAGGGCACAAACACCGAAGATCACACCGGGAAACACGATGCCTCGCCAGAAATTACGGATCCGAAGTTTGGGATTGGACAGATACGCCGCAAGCAAAATAATAACCGCGACTTTGGCAAATTCCGAAGGTTGGAACTGAAACGAACCGACATAGAGCCAACGCTTTTCGGTATCGTTACTCAAAAACAGAACCGCACCGAGCAAAACGACGCAAACGCCGTAAAAAATGAGGGAAATCTTTTTATAAAACTTGTAAGGAATCCAAGAGAGCACCGTCATTCCCACAAGCCCGATGGCGGCAAAAATGCCCTGTCGAGAGATGTAATAATAGCTGTTTCCGGTTTTTTGCAGAGCCTTGGCATAACCGGCAGAATACAACGTTGCAAGACCAATTGCCAAAAGAAGCAGAACACCGACGAGGAACGGAAGATCCACGCTGGTTAACCGTTTGGCGCGGGAAGAGAGAAAACCCTTTTTCATGCCAATACTCCTTTCAAATAAGTTCGGAACTCCTAATTATGCAAAATAGGCAAAAACCCAGATCATAATCAAGGCACAGGCGAGAAGAGAACAACCGCCGAATAAGAAACAGATTTGACGTTCGGAATAACCGCTTAATTCAAAACTATGATGAATGGGGGTCATTTTAAAGAGACGTTTGCCGTGAGTGATTTTAAAATAACATACTTGGATCATAACCGAAAGGGCTTCACAAAAGTAGACGATTCCCACGAGTAAGATCACCAGAGGCATATCCAAGGCGAAGGACAAACCCACCACCATAGAACCTAAGAAAAAGGAACCGGTGTCCCCCATCATGATCTTGGAAGGGTACCAGTTATAAACCAGATACGCCACGCAAGAACCGAGAAGGCACGCCGCCAAGACCGAAATATCGGTCAATTTCGTTAAAGCACCGGTAACGCAGAAAAAAGCGGCAACGGGAAGGGTGACAGTGGTACAAAGTCCGTCCACGCCGTCGGTCAGATTGACGGCATTGACAAAGCCTACGATAAGTAAAATCGCAATAACATAGTAAAGAATGGAAAAATCCCAAACGACGCCAAAAACAGGAATCAAAAGCGACGTTGAAAATCCGTTACGCGCCCCCATATAAAGAAGGAAGGCGATGCATAAGATTCCTTGAAAAATAATCTTTTGCATGGGAGTCAATCCGTCGTTATGTTTCCGACGAATCTTGGTCATATCGTCGGCGAAACCGATCATGGAAAAGAGGACGGAGAAAATCAGCACCGTCATGGCAACGGAAGGTCCTTGAACCGAGATCAAGGTCTCCCCTTCTTTATAAAATTTAAAGCCGAAAAACAAAAAAGAGACGACGGTGGAAAGGATAAACGCAAGTCCGCCCATGGTGGGGGTTCCCTGCTTTTTCTTGTGCCAGGAAGGACCGTCCTGAATCAAGATCTGTTGACCGAATTTCAACCGACGCAGAATGGGAATCAGCAACGGAATTACGATCAAACCAACCACCAAGGCGCAGATAAATCCGAGAATTATGTAAAGATAATCAGGCATTTACACGTCCTCCTGCTCTTTTTTATCGTTAAGAAAATACTCAATTACTTTTTCCGCGTGCATTCCGCGGCTTGCCTTGAAAAGGATCACGTCGTCAGGGCGCGCAACCAATTTAAGGTTGACGGCAGCTTCTTCAGGGGTGCGACAGGGAATTTGCTGCAACACACCGGCAGAAGCAGCCCCTTCCAGATAGGCTTCGGCAAAATCGCCGTAAGCGATCAAAACCGAGATTCCTTCCAACAATTCACCCACCTGTTTGTGGAATTCGTAAGAACGTTCTCCTAACTCCAGCATATCTCCCAAAACGGCGATTTTTCTTCCGGATTTTCCTTTTAAAACATCAATGGACGCCTTCATGGACGTGGGGGAAGCGTTGTAGCAATCTTCGATCAAAGTCATGCCGTTTTCTTTGCGGATATTCTGACGCATGGGGGCTTTTTCCATACGGCGAAGCCCTTCCCCGATGGTGGGAAGATCCATGCCGCAGAGAACTCCGACGGCAATGGCTGCCAAAGAATTATAAACGTTATGAATTCCGTCGATAGAAAGTTGTACGTCAAGATCGCCGAGGGGCGTTTTTGCGGTAAAAGATACCCCTTCGCTGAGGACGGAAACGTTATAGGCATAGTAATCGTATTCAGGGTGATTCAAGCCGTAGACAATGCGCTTTTGTTTGGTATCGGTCACTGTGGCAAGGAACGGATCGTCGCCGTTGATGACTAAAACTCCGTCGTCGGACATTCCGTCTACGATCTCCATTTTTGCCTTCAAAATTCCTTCTTGAGAACCGAGGTATTCAATATGGCACATTCCGATATTGGTCAAAACACCGATGTCGGGGCGGGCAATCAGGGAAAGTTCGGAGATCTCCCCAAAATTACACATTCCCATCTCCGTGACTGCCATTTGATCGGTGGGAGCCACGTGAAGCAACGTCAAGGGAAGCCCGGTTTCGCTATTCATATTACCTTGGGTCTTATAGGTGGGGAATTGCTGAGACAAAACGGCGGAAATAAATTCCTTCGTGGTGGTCTTCCCCACGCTTCCGGTAACGGCAATCACCTTAAGATCGGGGCGAGTACGATACCAAGATGCAAAATCCTGCAGAGCTTTCAGCGTATCGGGAACGAGAACCCGAGGCAAATCGCAATCCACCTCTCGGTCGATTAAGAGAGCGGAAACGCCATTTTCCACGGCTTTTGCGATAAAGTCGTGACCGTCTACTCTTGCCCCTTTCAGGCAAATAAACAGATCTCCGGATTTTCCTTTCCGGGAATCAATACAAAAATCAGAGAACTCACCGTCACGCAGACATTGACCGCCGACGATCTTGGCGAATTCGGACATACGAAAGGTCATTTAATATCCCTCTTCCTTGAGAATTTCCCGTGCAATTTCCCGTTCATCGTAATGGACGACCCGGTCGGAAAAGACCTGCCAAGTCTCATGCCCTTTGCCTGCAAGAAGGACGGTGTCCCCCGGTTTTGCAGATTGAATGGCGAGGCGAATGGCTTGCGTTCGGTCTAAAATGATCTGATAGCGATCTCCTTCCGCGCCTCTGACGATCTGACGAATGATATTCTCCGGATCTTCAGAACGGGGATTGTCGGAAGTGATAAAGGCAACATCTGCCAACCGAGTAGCAATCCGTCCCATTTCGGGGCGTTTGCTTTGATCCCGGTCTCCGCCGCAACCAAATACGACAAGGATTCTTCCGACGGTGGTTTCCCGGAGGGATCGGAGCACGTTTTCCAATCCATCGGGAGTATGAGCATAATCAATAAAAAGGCGGAACGGAAGGTCAGTTCCCAGCGGTTCTAACCGTCCCGGAACACCGGGGAAGGTAGAAAGGGCTTTGACGCAGACGTCGGGATTCAACCCCAAACATTCCGCCGCGGCAAGAGCCGCCAAAGAATTATAAATACTGAACCGCCCCCAGACCGGGAGAAACACTTCCCGTTGTCCGGAGGGGGAACATTCCAAATAAGAAACGCCTTCGCCGGTCATATAGATCCGACTTGCCCGGAAATCAGCGGAATGAGAAGCCGAAAAAGACAAAGCTCCGGGACAGGCTAAAAAGGGCGCCGCATAATCGCTGTCTGCGTTGATCAATCCTTTGCGGCATTGAGAAAACAGTTTTAATTTTGCATCGCGATAGGCTTGCATAGAACCGTGATAGTCCAGATGGTCTACCGTGAGATTGGTAAAAATTCCAAGCTCAAACTCCATTCCCGCGGTGCGGGATTGATCGAGCGATTGGGACGAAACCTCCATCACGGTATGGGTACAACCGTGGCGTTTTGCCTCTGCAAAAATACGATGCAAGGTGGAAGGATCGGGGGTAGTCAAAGAAGATTTTCTGCCTCCGGTTCCGTCGTTGGTGCAAACCGTACCGATCAGACCGGTCTTGATTCCACACGCCCGAAGGCAATGATCCAACATATAGGCAGTAGAAGTTTTGCCGTTGGTTCCGGTAATCCCGATCAAGGTCAAATCTCGGGAAGGATTGCCGCAAAAATTCCCGCAAAGGAGGGCGAATGCCCGACGGGAATCGGCGACCCGAAACGTGGGGATCGGCAGGGGCGGAATTTCCGAAGAAACTACCACGGCGGAAGCACCTTTGGCTACGGCATCGGACAGAAATCGGTGTCCGTCGGCGTGTCTGCCGGGAATCGCAACGAAAAGAGCGCCGGGAGTGACCCGACTGCTAACATCGGTGACAAGAGTAATCTCTAAATCGCCGAAGGGGTCATAAGAAAATACGGAATCTGCTAATAAAGACAGTTGCAAAATCATCAACCTTTCCGAACGTAATAAAAACATTCTACGTCCGAAAAGTTTTCTTTATCCTTGATTTTGCCCTTGGAAATTTACGGTAACCAAAGTTCCTTTTTTCACAACGGTGCCCTTGGCAATACTCTGCCGAACGGCAACGGTGGTGGAATAATTCAGGTTATCTCCGATAACTTTAATATTCAGACCTGCCTGTTGCAACAAGGAGTTACATTCGGCGGCGGTCTTTCCTTTCAGATCGGGAACGGTGGTGTTCTTTTCAATATCCCCATTGGAGTTCGTGTAAAGCAAGACGGTATTTCCGCTATAAAGAATAGTCTTTGCCACGGGGAGTTGGGAAGAAACTTTTTCGCCGTCTCCAATGATTTTTGCAATCAATCCCGCTTCTTCCAAAGTTGCCGCGGCGTCTGCCACAGACATACCAGAAACACCGGGGACAGCAACGGAAGTAACGGCTCCGTCGTCTTCATAATCCGGCTCAATATTCAGATATTCCAAACATTCGCCCATGATGTCTCTGCCAAGGGGGGCTGCAATATAAGACCCGTACTGAACGGTGGAGTTAGGTTCGTCGACCATAACGAGAAGGGCAATCTCCGGATCGTCAGCCGGAGCAAAACAAACGTAAGAGGCTATGACCGTTTCGTTGTATCCCGTAGCTTCCAGTTTTTGGGAAGTACCGGTCTTTCCGCAGATGCGATACCCTTTCAAATAACCGGTCTTTCCTTTTACAACGGTATATTCCAAAAAGTCGCGGAGCGTATCACAGGTAGATTTGGAAACGATTTGATTAATGGATTGAGGATCGGTTTGCAAAACCACGTTTCCGTCCTGATCCACGATGCGGTCAAGAATATAGGGCTTCATATAAGTTCCGCCGTTGGCGATAGCACCGACCGCGGTAATTAACTGCATAGGAGTGATCTGGAACGTCTGGCCGAAAGAGGAAGAATAAAGATTCCAACGGGTCATTTCGTCTTTATCAAAGAAGATACCGGATACTTCACCGGGAAGGCCTACACCGGTCTTTTGCTGGAAACCGAAGAGGGTAAAATACTTATAAAAGCGTTCGACCCCCACACGGTCGGCAACCTGAACGAAAACCACGTTACAGGAATTTGCCATAGCCTCTTTGAAAATTTCTTTTCCGTGGGCTTTACTACCGGCACAATGGTAGGTGATGGCACCCATGTTAATCTGACTACTGCAATAGAAAGTTTCCGTTAAAGGAACAAGATTTTCCTCCAACGCCATAGCGGCGGTGAAGATCTTAAAGGTAGAGCCGGGATCGTACTGCTCGGTAATGATCTTATTTTTGCGATATTCCAACTGTTTGGCGGTATAGGCGGCTTTGTATTCTTCGCTTCCTTCCGCATAGTTTTCCAAAAGTTTTTCCAAAGTCATTTCATCGTTGATGGTAAACGGATCGTTCAGATCGTAATCCGGTTTGGAAGACATGGCAAGAACCGCGCCGGTCTTCACGTTCATAATCACACCGCCGATGCGGGATTGAACGTTATGTTCCACCCGGGCATTGGAAATGTATTTTTCCAAAATATACTGCAACTGAATATCGGTGGTCAAATAAAGATCGTACCCGTCTACGGCGTCCTGATAGGATTCGTATTCGTAGGGCATGGCAGACCCTTTGGCAGTACGAACCGCGGTAATTTTACCGGGCGTTCCCGAAAGATAAGAATCGTAATAATATTCCAATCCTTCCAATCCTTGATTATCCGCACCGACGAATCCAACGACGGTAGAAAGCAAATTCTTATAAGGATAATACCGCTTGGTATCTTCGCTGACCCAAAGGGCGGTTTTATAGGCGGAATGTTCCGAAACCCATTGCGTAATTTTGTCGGCATCGGCCTTTTCGATCCGCCGTTTTACCGCAAGATATTGGCTGTTTTTCTGGGTTTGATTATAGACCGTTTCGTAATTCAAATTCAATGCTTCCGAAAGAAAGGTGGCAACCTCGACGCAATCTTCCTCTTCGGTCAGCTGGGCGGGAGCCATCAACACCTGGTAGGCAGTGGCGCTGACGGCGAGATCGACGCCGTTTACGTCTTTGATGGAACCTCGGTCGGGATCAACGGTAATTTCCCAAGTTTGTTGATCCAAAGCGAGGCTTTCATATTTTTCGTGCTGAATTACCTGTAAATAAAAAAGCCTTCCCGCCAGACCGAGAAACACTACCCCGAAAATAACGGGGAACAAGATACGGATAACTCGGTTGTTTTTGGAAGGCATATTCATAATAGGGATCCTTTCTCATCCGCAGGAGCACGCGAAAACGAAGTGACGACACAGAACATTATATTCCCGCGGCATGAGGGACAGAACTCAATTTCCAAAGAAATCGCCGATGGCGGAGAAGGCTTTTGCGACCTGACCGAAGAAATCTTCGTCTTCTTCGCTGTTGAGAAGTTCCGCCGTTCCGGACACATCGTATTGAATGTACTGGATCTGATATTTTTCCAGTTTGTGCATACCTAACTCGTTCGAGGCGTATTGCTCGACCGAGAAGAAGTCGGATCGACGGTCGATTTCAATCTGCAATTTGGTTCCTTCATTGACGGTTGCGGCAAGTTCGTTATTCAAGGTGCGAAGTTCCGCATTTTTTTCATTCTGAGAAATGCTGCAGTTGACGGTCAGCAGAAGGAGAACGACGATACCGACAACGAGGAAGATGGTGAGAAAATCAAATTTGAGTGAGGGAAGTTTCATGGGTCGTTTTCCTCCTTTAAGATTTTGGGGTGTGCGTTGTGTGTTTGGGTGCCTGGGCTGTTTGATGTTTGTGTTTTTTGTTTGGTGTTTATGTAAAAGATGTGTTTGCTTATTTTTCAATCCGTCGCTCGAACACTCTCAAGCGGGTACTGCGGGAACGAGGATTGTCCGCAATTTCTTCCGGTGTGGGAGAAATGCCTTTCACGATGACTTTCCCCAGAGATTTCTTTCCGCAAACGCAAACCGGGAATTCCGGAGGGCAGGTGCAGGGGCGTTCGTATCGGGCAAAAGCGGTTTTGACGATGCGGTCTTCCAAACTGTGGAAAGTGAGAACCGCGATGCGTCCGCCGTCGTTCATATTTTCGACGATGGAATCCAAAGCAATGCGAACCTGTTCCAGTTCGTCGTTGACGGCAATGCGAATGGCCTGAAAGACCCGTTTTGCAGGGTGTTGTTTCTCTTTCAAGGCGGCTTTGGGAAGTGATTGCTTGATAATGTCTACCAATTCAAAGGTCGTTTCAATGGGCTTTTTTGCCCGATATTTCACGATTTCAGAAGCAATGCGACGGGAATAACGCTCTTCGCCGTATTCAAAAAAGATGCGGGCCAATTCTGACTCCGACCATTGATTTACCACGTCTTTTGCAGAAAGCCTGTCTTCCCTGTTCATGCGCATATCAAGGGGAGCGTCCTGCATATAGGAAAATCCGCGTTCGGCACAATCCAATTGATAGGACGAAACGCCCAAATCAAGAAGCACGCCGTCAAAAGGAATGCCGGCATTTTGAACAAGGTCGGAAAAAGTGCCCCGAATCAAACGAAGATTACAGGTGAGATCTTTCAACCGTTCTTCACAAGCCTTTAAAGCGTCGCCGTCCCGATCGTTGCAGATCATCGTACCTTTATCGGAAAGACGTTGTCCGATAGCAAGGGAGTGACCTCCCCCACCGGCGGTTCCGTCGGCATAAACACCGTCGGGTTTGATATTCAATCCTTCCAGGATTTCCTGAACCATGATGGAAACGTGCTTAAATTCCATATCAGAAGTTCATATCCTCCAGCATTGCCGCAATATCGTCTCCGGAAAGTTCGTCGTTCATTGCATTCCAACGGGCGGTATCCCAAATCTCAAGCCGTTCCCGAAGACCGACGATGGTGACTTCTTTTTCCAGTCCGGCAATTTCCCGGAGTTTGGCAGGAATTTTAATTCTGCCCTGCTCGTCCATTTCCGCATCGTTGGAATTCCCGACGAAGTACCGTTCCATGCTGCGAGCCTTGGCAATGGGCAACGTTCCGATTTTCTCCAAAAAAGCGTCCCATTGGGTATCGGTAAAGGCGAACAGACAATCGTCCAACCCCCGGGTAACGTGAAGAATGCTTCCTTCAATCTTTTCCCGTTGTTTGGCGGGGAAAAAGAGGCGTCCTTTGGCATCAATATTCATTTCATAGCGTCCGAAAAGCCGGGTAGCAGATGCCATATCGTCGTCCTCCTTTCCTTTTTGGGGGGAATCGGTTGTTTTTGAGAGCGTTTTTTTGGGATTTTGCTCCTATTTGCTCCCTTTTCATCCACTGCACTACTATTATATCGCATTTTCAGGGAAAAGTCAAGGCTTCTTCGGAAATTCGTGCTTGCGTGAACTATAGAAATTTCAAAATAAAATATATTGTTTTTTCGTCACCATAACCAAAATAAATGTTCGAAAAACAGTAATTTCAACGAAAGAAACGGACAATTGTTCGGAAATAAGCCACCATGCGAAGAATGGGTGGGGAATTTGCCCACAAATTCTATAAAACAAGAAAAAACAGACCCTAAAAATAGAACAAAAGCGGTCGATTTTTTGAACGATACACCCAAAGACTTGCTTTTTTCTATAAAATAGAGTATAATAAAGGTATTAAGATGTAAGGAAGGTCTTTTTCATGAAAACATTGATGTTGGTAGACGGAAACAGTATCCTGAACCGCGCTTTTTACGGAATCCCGCTTTTGAGCAATAAAGCGGGGGTTCACACCAATGCCGTTTACGGATTTTTTAATATTCTTTTACGCCACATCGAAGAAGACCGTCCTGATGAAATGTGCGTCGCTTTTGACGTAAAAGCTCCCACCTACCGTCACGAACTTTACGCAGACTACAAAGCCGGCAGAAAAGCCATGCCCGACGAATTGAGGGAGCAATTCCCCATCGTGAAAGAATTATTGGACGCTATGGGAATTTCCCGATTTGAACAGGCAGGTCTGGAAGCAGACGATATTATCGGCATTTTGAGCCGTCGGGCAGATAAAAACGGAGAGAACTGCGTTATCGTCACGGGAGATCGGGATACGTTGCAATTGATCTCGGACCGAGTCACCGTGCGGTTGGCAACCACCACCCCAAAAGGTCCTTCGGATACCTTATACGACAAGGCGATGTTGCAGGAAAAATACGGACTTACGCCGGAACAAATGATTGATCTGAAAGCGTTGATGGGAGATTCTTCCGACCGAATCCCGGGAGTTGCCGGCGTAGGAGAAAAGACGGCACTGAATCTGTTACACGAATACGGCGATTTGGACAACGTATTTGCCCATGTGAACGATTTAAAGGGCGCGCTCAAGACGAAAATGGAAAACGGAAAAGATTCCGCCTATTTGAGCAAAAAATTAGGAACCATCGTCACCGATTCCGAAATTGACTTCGGGGATCTTTCGATCAAGAATCCGAAATCGGAAACCTTAGAAGCATTATTGGATCGGTATCAATTGGTGAAATTAGCATCGAAATTGAATTTATCCGTAGCACCTGCGACGCAAAAAGAGGTCTTTACTGCCCCAAATCACAAGGAATGGAACGGCTTATTGCCGGAGGGAATCCTTGGGATTTTTGTCGAAGAAGAAACGGCTTATTTATATATAGGTAATGAAATTTTCATCTCTCCCCTTTCCGACGAATTGTTCAAGGCGTTGTCGGGACGTCGGTTTTTTGCCCATGATGCAAAGCAACTGATCCGACAAATGGAACATCGTGGATACGAGGCAAAGTGCGAATTTGATACGATGTTGGCGTTGTACGTCCTGGATCCCTCCCGCGCCTCGAAAAAGCCGGAGATCATTTGCGAAAGAGAATTGGGAGCAACCGCATCAAAGGAAGATTTTGTCGCTCTTCTCCCCCGCTTGAAAGAAAAATTGACGGCAGAATTAAAGGAAAACGGTGCGGAATTTTTGTATTATGAAATCGAACTTCCCCTTTGCACCGTTCTTGCCCGAATGGAAGACATCGGATTTAAAGCCGACAAAGAATTTCTGGAAAGGTTCAGCGGAGAGTTGGGGCAACTTTTGATCACCCTGGAACAACAGGTCTACGATCTTGCAGGGAAAGAATTCAATATTTATTCTCCCAAGCAGTTGAGCGAAGTTTTGTTTACCGATCTGTTATTGCCTGCGGGAAAAAAGACGAAAACCGGTTATTCCACAGATAACGATACCTTGGAAAAATTGACGAAACATCACCCCATCGCCCAAGCCATCATTGACTGCCGTCGAGTGGCGAAATTGAAGTCCACCTATGCAGACGGTCTTGCAGAGAAAGTGGGAGATGACGGCAGAATCCACACCATATTTATGCAGGCGGTGACCCAGACAGGGCGAATCAGTAGCGTAGAACCAAACCTGCAGAATATTCCGATCCGAACCGATCTGGGACGACAATTGCGCAAGGCCTTTTCCGCGGAAGAAGGACACTTGCTGGTTGATGCAGACTATTCGCAAATTGAATTGCGGATTTTATCTCACATTGCAGACGACAAAGCAATGCAACAAGCCTTTCTTGACGACGAAGATATTCACACCGCTACCGCATCGCAGGTTTTTGATCTGCCCATGGAAATGATCACACCCGAACTTCGTCGGCGGGCAAAGGCAGTGAATTTTGGCATCGTCTACGGCATTGGGGACTACTCTTTAGGTCAAGATTTGCACGTCTCCCGAAAAGAGGCAAAACAGTATATCGAATCCTATCTGGAAACTTATACCGGAGTTCGGGATTTCATGAAAGACATCGTGGAATTTGGAAAAGAGCACGGCTACGTGGAAACGGTATTCCATCGCCGTCGGTACGTTCCGGAATTGAAAGCAAGCGGACATTTGAAAGCATTCGGCGAACGGGTCTGCATGAACGCGCCCATTCAGGGAACAGCGGCAGACGTAATTAAATACGCCATGGTGAAAATTGATCGGAGACTGAAAGAGGAACAAATGAAGACCCGATTGATTTTACAGATCCACGACGAACTGATCCTGGAGGCACCGGAAGAAGAAGCGGAAAAGGCGGCAAAATTGCTGAAAGAAGAAATGGAATCGGCGGCAGAATTGAAAGTACCTTTGTCGGTAGATTCCAAAACCGCGAAAAATTGGTTTGATGCAAAATGAGTAAAAAAATCTTATTTGTCTGCACCGGGAACACCTGCCGTTCCCCCATGGCGGAAGGTTTTGCCAACGCAGAATTTCAACGGCTGGGGCTTGATTATATCGCAGAAAGTGCCGGATTGTCTGCCGACGAAGGGGGCGCAAACGAGAAATCCATTCTTGCCGCGGGAGAATACGGCGTGGATATTTCCGGACACAGAGCCAGGCAACTGACGGTGGAAATGGCAACAGAATCGGAGCGCATTTATACTATGACTTCGGCGCAAGCCTATCTGCTTCAACAAATTCTTCCGGACAAAAAAATATTCCCCCTGACCGACGAGGGAATCTGCGATCCTTACGGCGGCTCGGAGGAAGTGTACCGAAAATGCGCAAAAGACATCAAAAAAGCGGTAGAAAACATCGGGGAGGAACTGCATGGAACTGAAACTTGCGGATAAAAAGGATCTTCCCACTATAGCGGAATTGGAACAGACCTTTGCATTTCCTCTTTCGGAGGAAGAATTACAAAAACTCCACGGCAACGATACCTTTCGTATTATAATATGGAAGGAAGGAGAGGAAATCCTCGGTCATTGCGTGTTGTTTCGGGTGATGGACGAAGGGGAAATCACGTCCTTTGCGGTGCGAAAAGATCTTCGAGGAAAAGGCATCGGAGAAGCGTTTTTGAAAGAACTTTTGGAATATTTGCGAAAAGACGGAGCAAAAATTGCCTATCTGGACGTACGAGAGTCCAATCTTGCAGCACGAAACTTGTACACAAAATGCGGTTTTTCCGAAATCGGAAGACGCAAACGGTTTTACCAAAAGCCGGTGGAAGACGCCATCGGCATGGGAATTGAATTATTGTAATCATAACCACCAGTAAACTGGTGGTTTGCACAGCCCCTGGAAGGGGCAACTACTGGCCTAACCCCTGAAAGGGGTACTGAAATTTGGCACCGCATTACCATCTCAGGCAGCCGCTCACGTGCGGCTGTCTATTTTTGCC
>JAZUMQ010000034.1:0-17455 GCA_045603745.1 Eubacteriales bacterium
TACCATTATACTTGGAGGTCTAATTGATTTCAAGCCCTCTTGTTAGTTTCGGCTTGCATAAAGCTCGCCGAGTCTGTTTTTACTAAAGCGGTTTACCGCTCCCCCGGTAGAACCGGGGGTTTATTTCGACTACCAAAATGAAAGGGGATGGAAACGTTGATTTCATCGCCTTTTTGGCAGGGGCACTAGGGATCGAACCCAGGACACGCGGTTTTGGAGACCGCTGCTCTACCGGCTGAGCTATACCCCTGTATTTGATTCGGTATTCATTATAGCATAATTTTCGCGATTTTGCAAGGGGGGATTGTGAAATTTTTATTAAATAAACGGGAAACTAAGGGTTGTAACGGTTTTGCCTTATTTCTGTGATAGGATAAAGAAAAGCTTGGACGCTTGGTGCAGGGGGGAGAAAATCCGGGTTTTTTCCTTGCTCAACCGTCCGGAACATGATTTTGGAGATGAAATAAATGAAGTGGTTGATTGCCTCGGATATTCACGGCTCGGCAAAATATTGCCGTCAGTTGTTGGAAGCCTTTGATCGGGAGGGTGCGGATCGGTTGCTTTTGTTGGGGGATCTGTTGTATCACGGTCCTCGCAACGACCTGCCCGACGAATACGCCCCGAAAACCGTCATCGAATTGCTCAACGCACAAAAAGACGTGATCTTCTGCGTTCGCGGAAACTGTGAGGCGGAAGTGGATCAGATGGTGTTGCAATTCCCGGTTTTGGCGGATTATATGTTGTTATATGAAGCAGGACGAATGATCTACGCCACCCACGGACACCATGCGGGAGAGCAAAATCCCCCGCCCTTTGCCAAGGGAAGCGTGCTTCTCAACGGACACACCCACGTGCCCGCCTGCAACGACCACGGAGATTGGTTGTACCTCAACCCCGGCTCGGTCTCGATCCCCAAGGAAAATTCCCCCAGAGGCTATATGACCTTGGAAGACGGTCGCCTTACATGGAAAACCCTTTCCGGCGAGGTTTGGAGAGAAGAGAGTTTGTGACATAAGATGTTCTTCTTTCTTTTCGTGAGAAAAGAAAGAAGAACCAAAGCTACGGCATAAGTGTCGACCATCGAAAAATTTCGCGTCTACGACTTGAATTTTTCGGGTCTCACTTAAAAGAAAAGCAAAATTCCGGCGGAATACTTCCGCCGGAGTTCTTTTTATAGAAAACCCGGCCGTGAAAATCAGGGCGGGGAATTTTCAATCGCCGACATCAAGGAGAACTAACGTATAACTTTCCGAGGGGTTAAGCTCATATATTCTAGATGTTTTTCGATACTTTTCACCGACCTTCACCGCATCGGTATATACCGTTCCGCTTTCTACTACAACATTATCACTGTCGTACAACTTATATCCTATATGCAACCGTTCGCTTCGATTAGCACCATCCTTATTATAAGTAAATTGTCCCGTATAGGTAATGTCTGCATATATCGTTCCATCGTAACTTTTTTCATATTTCACAGAAATTCCCGTTACATCTGTACTTTCTTCGATCTTTCCATCAGAGCGATAATGAATCAGCTTGGGGGTATCCGGTAATTTAATAAGTCCTGCGCCACAACGGGTACATTCTCCATTATAGTAAGAATGACCCATAGCTTTTGCACCGGTTCTTCCGCAACGGGTACAATGTTCCGCCTGAGTGCAAGAAGCTGATTCCCAAATGTGCGCAGCGTGATCAACTCTCGTTTCAACCTTCTCGCAATTCAAACAGTTTCTTTTGCTTTCGCCGTCCTTTGTACAGGTGGCGGCTGTTACAATCTCCCATGCACCGTATTTGTGTCCCTTTGCCGGAAGGTCTTTTTCCTGTTGTGCATGGCACAATGAACAGGCTTGCACTTCTTTTCCTTTTTCAGTACAGGTGGGAGCGGTTTTTGTTTCGGCAAAAACCATGTCGTGGGCTAATTGAGGGATTTCCCGTTCTTCTACGAATTCACATTCGGCACAAACTCGGGTTTCGGTGCCCGGTTGGGTGCAAGTCGCCGGGGTGACAGTTGTCCAATCCCCGAAGGTGCAGACTTCACATTTTCCGCAAGCACAGAATGCGAGAAGGCAGAGAAGTAACAGGATTGCGTGTGGTAACAATTTTTTCATGCGGGTTTTCTCCTTTCAAAATAAAAAAAGTGTGTCCCATTGAGAGACACACCCGAAATATGCATCCCTCAATGTTACCACACATTTTACCCACAACAGGAATGAAGGAATGCAGACTTCCAAGATTAGCATTCCCGTTATGAGCATATTAAAATGTGTGGTAAAATAAGTATATCACATTTGTCGATTTTTGTCAAGATAAACTCCGTCGGTTTAAAGTTCGGAATTTAGTCAAATATGATTCACCAAATCATACTTGACTAAATAAAAAAAATGTGATATACTATAGTTACCTTAAAAGGAGGATTTATCATGTTTATTGGAAGAGAACGAGAATTAACTGCCCTGGAAAAGTTATACGCATCCAACAAATTTGAGTTTGCGGTAATTTACGGTCGCCGCCGTGTTGGGAAAACCGAACTGATTAATCAATTCCTCAAAGACAAAAAAGCGATCTACTTTATGGGGGTAGAAAGTAACGCAACGCAAAACCTTGAAAACTTCAGTAAAAGCATCATAGAATATGTTGGGGAAATCGAAACGGAAACGTCCTTTCGATCCTTTCAAGCCGCATTGGAATACGTATTTCGGCTTGCGGAACAGGAACGCTTGATCCTTGCCATTGACGAATATCCCTACGTTGCCCGTTCTTCCAAGAGTTTGGCTTCCACCTTACAGCTTTTAATTGACAAATACAAAAATTCTTCCAAACTGATGTTGATCCTCTGCGGATCTTCCATGTCTTATATGGAAGATCACGTTCTTGCATACAAAGCACCCTTATACGGAAGAAGAACGGCACAGATGAAAATCCTGCCCTTTGATTTTGAAGAAACTTGCCGATATTTCAAAAAGTTTTCCGCAGAAGAAAAAGCCTTAATTTATGGAATCGTAGGGGGAACGCCTCAATATCTGTTACAGATGAATGACGAATTAAGCGTTGAAGATAATATAAAAAACACCTTTTTGAACCCCACGTCTTTTCTGTACGAAGAGCCAATTAACCTTCTAAAACAGGAAGTCCGCGAACCGGCAATCTATACTGCAATTATTACGGCAATTGCTTCCGGAGCATCCCGCATGTCAGAAATTTCCGGAAAGATAGGGGAAGAAACCAACGTTTGCTCCATCTATATCAAAAATTTGATCAGTCTCGGCATTGTGCAAAAAGAAACCCCTTACGGAGAAAAGGCATCTCGAAAATCAATTTATACCATCGAAGATAATATGTTCCGCTTTTGGCATCGCTTTGTTTTAAAAAACAATTCCCTTATTGCCCGAGGGGCGCCCGATCTGGTATATCAACGTATTGAACCGAAGTTGTCCGATTATATGGGAAAGGTCTTTGAAGATATTTGCAAGCAATATCTTTGGAGACAACTCTTAACCGGTAAGTGTCCCGTAGAATTTGCGTCTCTCGGTCGGTGGTGGGGCAACGATCCCATCGAAAAACGCCAAGTTGAAATTGATATTATGGGCGAACAAGACCACGATACGGCACTCTTCGCCGAATGTAAATGGACAAACGAAAAGGTTGATTTGAGCGTTTTGGAAGCCCTGTTAAAACGAAGCAAACTGTTCCCCTACAAGAACGTTCGTTTGTATCTGTTTTCCAAGTCCGGCTTTACCAAAGGATGTATCGACAAAGCAAAAGCCCTCGGCAACGTAACGATGGTAAATTACACCGATATGTTTTCCTAAATTTCATCTCATAAAAACCACCGGCGGAAGTATTCCGCCGGATTTGGCTTTTCTTTGGTTCTTTCTTTTCTCCCGAAAACAAGTGAGACCTGAAAAATTCAAGTCGCAGACGCAGAATTTTTCAATGGTCGATACTTGTGCAGAGGTAGAAAGAACATAAACCTTTTACTTTCTCACCAAATACTTTCTCATATCGATGGCGCAGGCGATGAGGATAATTAAGCCTTTGATGACGTATTGCAGGTTGGAGTCGATGCTCAAAAAGGTCAGTCCCACGAAGATAATGCGGAGCAAGACCACTCCCAAGATGACCCCTCGGATTTTGCCGATTCCCCCTACGAAGGACACGCCCCCGATGACGCAGGCGGCGATGGCGTCCAGTTCGTAATTCAGCCCGGTGGCGGCACTGTTGGACCCGATCCGCGCCGCTTCGATGAATCCGGTGACGCCGTACAACACCCCGGCGAGGGTGAAAACGCCGATGATGGTCGCCGTCACGTTGACCCCGGAAACCTTTGCCGCCTCTTGGTTGGACCCCACGGCGAACATATTTTTCCCGAAGGTGGTCTTGTTCCAAACGAACCACATTACAATCGTAATGGCGAGGGAATAAAAGACGTAGTTGGGAATGGCGGTAGTTCCGATTTTCAGGAAACTGCCGGTGATGAAATTCGTGTAAGACGAATCAAGCCCGGACAAGGATTGTCCGTTGTTGTTGCCGTTCATCAGATACATCAACAAAACGCCGAACAGGATCAACTGGGTGGCGAGGGTGACGATAAAGGGGTGCAATTTGAACTTTGCCACGCAAAATCCGTTGATCAATCCAACGATTCCGCCCATCAAAAGGACGATTCCCAACACCGCCCAAAGGGGCAAGGTGGGTAAATTCGGGAACATTTTGTTGGGGTATCCGGTCATCTGCAACAGCGATGCGGAAACGCACGCCACCAGCCCCACCACCCGTCCGGCGGAAAGATCGGTGCCGGTCAAAATGATACACCCGGCGATGCCCAGAGCGATGGGAAGATTTGCCGCGGAAAGGGATAAAATATTCACCAACGAGGGCACGGACAAAAACCGGGGATCGTAGATCACGATTGCCACGATGGCGGCGGTCAAGAACAAATAAAGGGAATTGTCAATGAAAAATTCTTTCCCTTTTCGGCGGCGGTCTTCTTTTGACAAGCCGTTCCAGTTTCCGAGAGACTGCTTTATACTTTTCATACTCATACCAAAAAAATAAAAAATAGTTTTATATTTTGCACTTGAATCATAACTCAATAATCAATTTGCCCCTTCCCCTGCAACAGGGGAGGGCAGTCGTTTACAGCAACGCATTGTACTTACGCTTGTTTTGTGATGGAAGGGGGAAAGATGATTTGCTACAGGGAAATACCCCTTCCACCGCTTCGCGGTCCCCCAGCCACTGCATAAGTTCGCCTTTGCCAAAAATTCTGCGTCTTCGACTTGAATTATTTGGAGTCTCACTTATTCCCCTGCAACAGGGGAAGGCAGGAGCGTCGTTCAATTTCTTGATGAAGTATTCTTTTATTTTTCTTCGGTTTTTAATTGCAGAATAAAATAAGTTTCACGCATTTCAATGTTCGATAGCCTTCCCCTATGGTAGGGGAAGGGGGACCGGCTCTGCCGGTGGAAGGGGTGCATTTTGCATTTTCAAACGTATTTCGCCGCCAAGGTCATGATTTCTTCTTGGGTGGCGGTCTTGCCGTCCACTTCTCCAGCCACGCGGCCGGAAGACATGACCAAAATGCGGTCGCAGATTCCCAAAAGTTCCGGCATTTCCCCGGAAACCACGATGATCGAGCGCCCTTTTACGGCAAGGTCGAGAATCAGTTGGTAGATCTCAAATTTTGCCCCCACGTCGATGCCCCTTGTGGGTTCGTCAAGAAGTAAGATTTTCGGCTCGGTCAAAAGCCAGCGTCCCAAGATCACTTTTTGCTGATTTCCCCCGGACAGAGTGCGAATGGACGTGCGGTGAGAGGGGGTCTTGACCCGTAGGGTCTGAATCATGCGGTCGGTGTCCTTTTTCATTTTTCGATCGCTCAAAAATCCGAATCGACGGTAGGCGGAAAGGTTGGAAATCACGGTATTTTCCAAAATATCCCGAATTCCGAAGATCCCCGTTGCCCGTCGCTCTTCGGTGAGAAGTACAAAACCGTTGGCGACGGATTGTCGGGGGGTACGGTTTAAAATTTTTCGTCCGTTCAGAATCAGATCCCCTTTTTTGCGGGCAGAAAGCCCAAACAGGGATTCCAGCACTTCCGTTCGCCCCGAACCGTCCAACCCGGCGATGCCGAGAATTTCGCCTTTTTTCAAATCAAACGAGACGTCTTTTAAGTGGGAATACAATCCGGTCAAGCCCCGCACCGACAACACCGTTTCCCCGGGCACGTTGGTTTTCGGGGGAAAGCGCTGGGTCAGATCTCGTCCCACCATGAGCCGAATGATCTTGTCCATGGTCAAATCCTTCGCCGGGTGGGTGGCGACGGTTTTTCCGTCTCGCATGACCGTCACTTCGTCGCAGATCCGCAAAATTTCTTCCATCTTGTGAGAGATATAAATGATCCCGCACCCCTGCTTTTTCAAGGTCTCGATGATGCGGAACAATTGCTCCGCCTCTTCCCCGGTGAGGGAAGAGGTGGGCTCGTCAAAAACGATCACTTTCGCGCCGTAACTGACGGCTTTTGCGATTTCGACCATCTGTCGCCGGGATACGGGCAGATCTTCCATAATCGCTTTGGGATTCACCGAAAGACCCAATTTTTCAAATAATTCTTTGGTGTCTTTCTGCATTTTTCCCTCGTTGACCACTCCGAGGCGGGTCGGGTACCGCCCCAGCCATAAATTATCCGAAACCGACCGTTTCAACGCCTGATTCAGTTCCTGATGAACCATGGCGACCCCTTGTTCCAGCGCCTCTTTGGAATTTTTGAATTCCACCGATTTCCCCCGAAGAAGAATTTCTCCCGAATCCTTGGAATAAATCCCAAAAAGGCACTTCATCAAGGTGGATTTTCCCGCCCCGTTTTCTCCCATCAAGGCGTGAACCGAGCCGGATTTGAGGGTAAACTGTGCGTGATCTAACGCCTTGACCCCGGGAAAGGATTTGCAAATGTCGGTCATGGTGAGAAGATTCTCTGCCATTATTCTTCTCCCGTATAAATGCCGTAAGGAATCCGGATCTTTGCCACCGTATCGTCTACGTTATAATCGTCCATACCGTTCAAAAGAGACTCGTTTTTCAACACGTTTTCGATGGCGATTTCGATACATTCCGCCATTTCGGCGCCGTCTTGGGTGATGGTTCCCGCCATTTTTCCGGCGCGGATCAGAGACTTTGCCGCGTCGATGGCGTCCACCCCAAAGACCGGAACGGTGATACTGCCCTGGGTTCCGGTGTTGTAGCCGGCGGTCTGTAAGGCGGTGATCGCCCCTTCCGCCATGTTGTCGTTGTTGCAAATGACCAGTTCGATCATATTTTTATTGGAAGAATTATAGGTGGTCAGGGCGGTGGTCATATATTCGTTTGCCGCTTGGGCAGACCATTTTCCGTCCTTATCCAGCAAAAATTTATCGTTGTTGGACGCATCGTAAAAGACCAATTCCGGCTTTTTGGCATCGGTGAGTTTTTTATTGGCGTTCTGCACCGAATATCGGGTGCGATAAACGGCTTCCCGGTTTCCTTTTTCGCCCATGAACATGACGTAAGAGATCTTGCCGTCGCCGTTCAGATCGGTTTTCTCATAATTTTGCACCAAATAATCCCCGATCATGTCTCCTTGCAGTTCCCCCGCTTCGGTGGCGTTGGTACCGATATAGATACACTTTTCATAACTGTTGACAACGTCGTCGGAAACTTCCCGGTTGAAAAAGATCACCGGCAAACCGGAAGACCGGGCAAGGGAGATGATCCCGCTGGCGGCATCGTCGGATCCGGTGGTTACGATATTGACCACCAACACCTTCGCCCCCTTGGTAACGGCGGTCTGAATCTGCTCGGTCTGGGTGGTCTGACTGTTGTTGGCATCGTAATCCTGATAGGAGATCCCCGCCTCGTTGAGACGATTGTCCAGCGCCGCCCGAACGGTGGAAATATAGGTGTCGCTATAGGTGTAATAAAATACGTGTACGTCTGCATTGCCCCGCCTCACGGCACACCCGGAAAAAAGGGTAACCCAAAGGGCAACGGCAAGAATGAGACCGACTGTTTTTTTCTTCATTTCAAATCCTCCGCAAAGTTCATTTGCCGTTAGTATATCCAATTAAAAGCGTTTTACACAAAAAAACGGGGGGACTTTCTTTCTACCTCTGCAAAAGTATCGACCATCAAAAAATTTTACGTCTTCGACTTAAATTTTTTGGGTCTCACTTAAAAGAAAAGCCAAGGTCGGTGGAATACTTCCGCCGAAAAACAGAGTGTTGATTGCTTTTCCCTCGGCGAATGTAATTCGCCGAAATTTCGCTTTTTTCTTTGCTTCTTTCAAAAAAGAAAGAAGACCACCCCTCGTCAATCAAATTCTCGCCAAAACTCCAGCACCGCCTTTTGGTATCCCGGGCGGTCGACGTGGTAACTCATACCGTGTTCGGCGCCAGGCACGACAAACAACCGTTTGGGAGCGGCACAGGCTTTGTAATTTTCGTAGGTCATCTCCACCGGAACGAATTTGTCCTCCGTACCGTGAATCAACAACACCGGAACGGTGGCACAGCGCAACGCGTCTACGGTGGAACACTCTTTCGACCCGACCTGTAACCGGCGGCGACACCATTCGTTGGCGTAAATCCCCTGGACCAAATAGGGTAAATGAAGATTTTTTTCGGTGACGTGTTTCCAGATGGCGTGGGGAGAGGTAAATCCGCAATCTGCCATGATTCCGTGGACGTTTTTCGGCAAATTCAAACCCGCCGCCATCAATACCGTAGACGCCCCCATGGAAATTCCGCTGAGATAGATGGGGTCTTTTCCTCCGGTTTTTTCCTTGACCCAATTGACCCAATCCACACAGTCGTGGCGCTCCAACATTCCGAATCCCATATAGTCGCCGCCGCTGTTGTTCTGCCCCCGCTGTTCCACAAACAACACGCTGCATTGGTGTTCAAACCAAAAATCGGCAATAAACCCGAAATCCCGCGACCAACTGGATCTCCAGCCGTGCATGGCGATAATCACCCGCTTGGGGGAGGTATGGGGGTGCCAATGCCCCACCAGCCGCACCCCGTCGTGGCTGATGACCGACACTTCCTCAAACCCCGGGGTCTGCTCCAATTCCCATGAGGCTAGGGAGATCTCTTCCGCGTATTCGGTAAACAGATCCGATCCGGAAACCAGCCGGGCGCTTTGTTCCATGTGTTTGGGATTTTTCCGCCCCAAGATCATGTTCATCACCTTTTGAGACACAAAAAAATAGCCGCCGCCCAACGCCGAAATCCCGGCAACCACCCCACAAAAAATCCCAAATCCGCCCACTTTTTTCATCGCTTCCCTCTCCTTTTTGATTGCCTTATTTTGTGTCAAGAAAAGGGAAATATGCGCCGATATGGCTCCCTTTGAACAGAAAATATTATTTTACAATTTTTAAAGTGACCAAAAAAAATTCCATATTTGATTGAAACAAATTTGCAAATTCTATTTACCATTTTTGAAAAACTATTGAAAATGGTAAATATTTGTGATATAATAAATAAAAAATTACTAGGGGTTGTATAAATGACTTATATCGATTCACTTGTCAAAAAACTCAAACTACAATGCATCATAAATAATGGTTGTGGCTTTGATGAAAAACATGAACATGTTTGGTGGCGAAAACAGTATTATGGAAAATCAACATTTTTTAAAACAGAATGGAAATGTTCAAAATCAGAAATGGACGAACCCCGTTATGTAAAAGTTATTGAGTATTTGTCAAAACTTCCTTCTGGAATAACTTATACAGCTGAGACGAAAAAAACAAAAAGCTTGCCTTCTGTTATAAATACTGACCGTTTTGAGTACGAGGAATATACAACTGATTTCATTATTCATGTTTCTGATGCATACTCAAAGTCAATAGTCAATAATAACAAGGGCAGCAAAATCGTAATTTGGCCTCAAATTTCAAACTCAATAATGAGCGATGCAAAAAAATTTAAAGAAACAATTGAATCAAAACATTCACAAATAATTGAACCATTTTTTGATACACAAATTCAACATTACACAAGTTCAACACTTCGCTATGACGGCTTCTATGATGGCGTTGGTTTTTCATACATTAAAATGAAACCTTTGGAACATAGTTTTCAACTGCTCGGTATGGCTTTAGCTTTTGTTAATTATGGATTAAGATTTTTGAAAGAAAATGAGTTTTATACTATAGATGCAAATGAAAGCATAACTGATATATCTATAACTAAACATACAATTAAAGATAATTCATCTTTGAATGATTGGGATTAACAAAAAGGACTATGACATTTTTGGTGCCATAGTCCTTCTTCATTTTATCATTTGTCGTAAATGTGTCGTAAATCGGTTTTTATAGGGTTTCAAAAACCCTGTAATACCGCTATTTTACGGCATTTTCTTAATCAAGGGGTTTCATTGCAGAGGATATGAAGTCTATGCCGGGGTCCTTTACAAAAAGGAAATTGATTTCGTCGCCATCAAACGCAATGAAAAAATATACATCCAAGTTTCGGATAATATCGGCGATGAAAAGACCTTCGAACGTGAGGTTTCACCGCTTCTGCAAATCAAGGACGCTTATCCCAAAATGGTGATTGCCCGCACACGACATGATGAATCTCTGTACGAAGGAATAAAAATTGTTGACATTGCAGACTGGCTGCTCGGTTAATTACCAAAAACAACAAAACTTCTATTGTGGTAAATAGAATGAGGAGATAAAACGATCGCCGGCGGAAGAATCCGCCGGCGATTTTCATTTTCTTCAATTAAAATTTCACGTCTGCCGAGATATAGGGCAAGGAAAATCCGATGAGGTTTGCCCCTTCGCCCATGGCTGCCCGTTTGAACCGGGCGATGGGGAATCGGCGGAAAAAGGTTTCCAAGGTTTGAACGATGACGTCCTCGTCGTACTCGTCGAAGGTCGCCATCATATACTGATACAATTCCTGCCGTTCCAGACGGTGTTTGGAGAAATAGTAGATGATAAAATCGTGCAACAGGTAGGGGCCGAGAATATCTTCGGTCTTCTGATCGGATTTCAATTCGGGGGAAATATCGGTGTCTGCCACGTCTTGCAACGCCTCTCCCAACCGTCCGCCGTTCCGTTTTGCGAGCAGTTCTACCAAGGCTTTAACCAACGTTTTGGGCACGGAAGCGTTGACGTTATAATGGGAAAGGGTATCTCCCGCAAAGGTGCAGAATCCCAACGCCGCTTCCGACAGATCCCCGGTCCCCACCGCCAAAGCGTTGTAGCGGTTTGCCATATCAAACAAGATCTGGGTACGCTCCCGGGCTTGGGCGTTTTCGTAGGTAATATCCGTCGTTTCGCCGTCGTGTCCGATCTGTTTCAGATGGGCGCAGACCGCCTCTTTGATGTCGATCTCAAAGACCGTGACCCCCAATTCTTCCATGAGAACGTGGGCGTTGGTATAGGTGCGTTTGCCGGTTCCGAAGCAGGGCAAGGTCATGGCAATGATATTTTCGGCGGGAAGATTCGCCATTTTCATGGATTCCGACGCCACCATCAGCGCCAGGGTGGAATCCAAGCCTCCGGAAACGTTGATGGCAAGATGCTTCATGCCGGAAGACTGAATTCGGGTATACAGGGCTTGCACTTGCAGGTTAAACAGTTCGCCCAAATATTTTTTCGGATCGTTTTTGCCGTAATAGGGAATCCGCAGATCGGCTTGGGCACGGCGGGTAGATTCCCACCCCTCGTCGCCGGCCTCTTCATCATAGCAGGCACAGATGGGATTTGGACGGGTTTGCAGCGCAAAATCCAAGGTTTTTCCGGCGCGATAGACCCCGCAGAATCCTTGATAGACCCCGTCGGAGACCGCTTCTCCGAATCCGGGATTGGACACGGCAACCACGCATTGTTTCGCGGCGGAAATCTTTTGACAAAGTTCCGTCACGTCTGCAGAAAGACAAGGATAGCCCGCCATGGCGGTGGGAAGCAACAACACGTCTCCCTCTCCCTCTCCGTTAGCGGTGATGACAAAGGTTTTGCCGAAGGCTTCAAACTCCGGTTTTTTCCCCAATTCTCCGTTTTTCAGATAAATATTTCCGATCTGATCGGTGGACGTGACCACCACGACCGGGTGTTCGGCGGTGTAGTCGCAGAGCCGATCCAACGCCCGGTCACAGGCGTCAATAAAGGAACGGTAAGCAAATTTCATTCCGCAGGTAACACCGGAAACCCCAAGAGCGGGGAACAGATACACGTCAGCGGGATTCTCGTCCATAAAAGAAATCATGGACGATACGTTGGTCTCCGGATCGCCGGGAACGATGGGCAAAACAACAGACAAAAGTTTCATAAAAGTTTCTCCTTGATCGGTCTATGTTCTACGGCATAAGTGTCGTCCGACAAAAAGTTTCTACGCCTTCGGCTTGAATTTTTTGGGTCTCACTTAAAAGAAAAGCCAAGTTTGGCAGAATACTTCCGCCAAAAGCAGAGTTTTAATTTCTATTTTCCCGGCGAATGGAATTCGCCGAAATTACGCTTTTTTCTTCGCTTCCTTCTTTTTTCTCGTGAAAAAAGAAGGAAGAATAAAACCTTACAGCAGTTCCACCAGCGCCACGGCGCGGGCGGCAATTCCTTTCCCTTCGCCGGTAAATCCAAGTCCTTCTTCGGTCTTTCCCTTGACGTTGACGCAAGCTTCGGCAATGCCCAAGGCGGTGGCGATGTTTTTCCGGATTTGGGAAGCGTGGGGAGTGATTTTGGGCAGTTGGCAGATGACGGTGCAGTCCACGTTGACCGGGGAATATCCCTGCTCTTTCAAATAGGCGGCGGTGTCCTTGAGCAATTCCAGACTATCCGCCCCTTTCCACCGCGCGTCGGTGTCGGGATAACGGCGCCCGATGTCGCCCAGCCCTGCCGCCCCCAAAAGAGCGTCGGTGACGGCGTGAAGCAAAACGTCGGCGTCGGAATGTCCCAAAAGCCCCTTTTCAAAGGGAATTTCCACCCCGCCGATGATACATTTTCGTCCCTCGACCAAGCGATGAACGTCATAACCTTCGCCAATTCTAAAATTCATAAAAAAACCCCCATGGAAGAGTTAAGTGAGACCCGAAAAATTCAAGTCGCAGACGCGAAATTTTTCGATGGTCGATGCTTATGCAGCGAGCGAAGCGAGTCGCTGAAGAGTGAAGAGTTAAGTGAGACCCGAAAAATTCAAGTCGCAGACGCGGAATTTTTCGATGGTCGATACTTATGCAGCGAGCGAAGCGAGTCGCTGAAGAGTTAAGAGTGAAGATATAATTTTGCATAGCCGTCCCCGGCCCGAAGGGTTGGGGAAGGGGGACCGCCAAGGGCGGTGGAAGGGGTGGATTTTATCACGGTTTTGCTTTGAGAGAATAGATGGGCATTCCCATTTCGGAAAAGCGGGTCTCGTACTCGGTGTGATAGGGATTTGGAATGTCGGAGTGGTGCAGATCTTCGGTGTAATCGTAGATTTCATAGCCACATTCTTTGAACTGCTCCACGGAGAAGTCAAAGAGGGGTTTGTTGTCGGTCTTAAATTCGACGTGTCCGTCGGGTTTGAGGATCGTGCGATATTTTTCCAAAAAATTGGCGTGGGTCAACCGGCGATCGGCGTATTTTTTGTTGGGCAGAGGATCGGAAAAGTTCAGATACAAAACCGAAACCGAACCCACAGGACAAAGGGCGGTATGGGCAACGTCTTGGAGAATGGGTTTACGGTTTTCGTCCAAGCCCATAAAGGTCTTTTCCGTGCCCTCGGTCAGGTCTTTGGCGTCTGCCAAAAGGAATTTCACGTTGCCGATCTCTTCCCGCGACGCTTTTTCCGCTGCCATGACGATGACGTCGGGAATTTTTTCCAGCGCATAAAAGGTCACGTCGGGGTGATCTTTGGCAAGGGCGGTGACGAATTTCCCCTTCCCGCACCCCACTTCCACCCGAATTTCTCCGGTGGGCTCAGGAATGACCGGAACAAAATAATCCGAGACCCGTTCCAAACGGGGAACGGTATTTTTCTTCTTTCTGGCGCGCATATTATTCTTCCTTTCTTCGGTCGAACCAAATCAACAAAACCGTGACGTCCGCGGGATTTACTCCCGAGATCCGGGAGGCTTGTCCGATGGAATTGGGGCGGAATTTGTTCAACTTTTGTTGTGCTTCCAACCGCAACCCTTTGACGGTGGTATAGTCTAAATCTGCGGGCAATTTGCGGCTTTCCAATTTTTTAAATTCTTCCACGGCAGACATCTGACGGCGGATATATCCTTCGTATTTCAAGGAAATTTCCACCTGTTCCGTCACCGCGTCGGGCAGTTGAGGACGCTGTTTGTCCACCGGAGCTAACGCGTGATAGGTCAGTTCGGGACGACGGATCAGGTCCGCCAAACTGACGCTTCCGTGGACGGGGGGAGAACCGTTGGCTTCCAAGGTTTCCTTCACCGATTCCGGGGAAAAATGGGTATTCAAGCAACGTTTTTTTTCTTCTTCCACTAAGCGATATTTTTCCAAAAACCGTTGATACCGTTCTTCGGAGATCAGCCCGATGCGATAGCCCATGGGGGTCAGCCGTTGGTCGGCATTGTCCTGCCGCAACAACAGACGGTACTCGGAGCGGGAGGTCATCATGCGATAGGGTTCGTTGGTTCCCTTGGTGACCAGATCGTCGATCAACGTACCGATATAAGAGGAGGCACGATCGAGAATCAAAGGCTCTTCTCCCTTGAGTTTCAGTCCCGCGTTGACCCCGGCGACAAATCCTTGGGCGGCGGCTTCTTCGTATCCGGAAGTACCGTTGAACTGACCGGCACCGTAAAGCCCGGGAAAATCTTTAAATTCCAAGGTTGCCGACAATTGCAAGGGGTCGACGCAATCGTATTCGATGGCGTAGGCGGTGCGCATCATCACGGCACGTTCAAAACCCTTTAACGAATGAAGCATCTGTAACTGAACGTCTTCGGGCAGAGAAGAAGAAAATCCTTGCAGGTACATTTCTTCCGTATCCCGTCCCATGGGTTCCAAGAACAGTTGATGCCGTTCTTTTTCGGCGAATCGGACGATTTTATCTTCAATGGACGGACAATACCGAGGTCCGATGCCGGTAATGTTCCCCGAATACAGGGGGGAACGGTGGAGATTTTCCCGAATGATCCGGTGGGTCTCGGCGTTGGTGTGAACAAGGTAGCAATCGTGGGTATTTTCTCCGATGGTCTTCCCCTCATTTTCAAAGGAAAAAGGAACGATCTTTTCATCGCCCGACTGAACTTCCAGTTGCGACAGATCCACCGACGACCGCTTGATGCGGGGCGGAGTTCCGGTTTTGAACCGAAGCAAGGAAATGCCCAATTCTTTTAAAGAAGCGGTCAGCCCCGTGGCGGCAAACATTCCGTCGGGCCCCCCTTCGTAGAAGGTTTCCCCCACGATGATGCGCCCTTTCAGGTAAGTTCCGGTGGATAAAACCACCGCCTTTGCACGATATTGTGCCCCCAAATGGGTGGTCAAGAGCCATTGATCGCCGTCGCGCTTCAATTCTTTAATTTCCGCTTGCTTTAATTCCAGATTTTCTTCCTTTTCCAGGATCTGCTTCATCTTATCCTGATACCGCCGCCGATCGGCTTGTACCCGAAGGGAATGGACGGCAGGACCTTTGCCCAAATTCAGCATGCGGCTTTGCAGGAACACTTCGTCGGCAACCTTGCCCATTTGTCCCCCCAAGGCGTCCAGTTCCCGCACCAAATGACCTTTGGCGGTTCCGCCGATGGAGGGGTTGCAGGGCAGATTGCCCACGGCGTCCAGACAAATGGAGAACAGAATGGTCTTCTGTCCCAACCGTGCCCCCGCAAGGGCTGCCTCAATTCCGGCGTGCCCCGCCCCTACGACGGCAATATCATATTGTCCGGCAAAATAATTCGTCATAAAAACCTCGAGAAAGAGTGAAGAGTTAAGAGTGAAGAGCGGAGAGTTAAGTGAGGCTCTAAAAATTCAAGCCGAAGGCGTAGAATCTTTTTGTCGGTCGACACTTATGCCGTAGCTCGGTTCCTTTTTCTTTTCACCGGAAAAGAAAAAGGAACGCCTCGCAAACAACTTACTTTCCGACGCAAAAACGGGAAAAGATCTCGTGGATCACCTGTTCGGAGACGGTTTGACCGGTGATTTCGCCCACGGTGGCGATGGCTTCTTCCAGATCGGAGACGATCACGTCGGGGGTCAGGGACAGATTCGCCCGTGCCCGCTGTAAGGCGGCGTTGACCCGGCAAAGACATTGATATTGCCGTCCGTTGGAGATCACCGTTTTTCCGGCGGTCAACTCCCCGGAAAAGAGGGATTTTATATAATCCGCCACCGCGTCCATACCTTCTTTGGTCTTTGCGCTGACCCGGAAATGGGGGGCTTTTTCTGCCCAAGAAGGCAAGGGGGCATCGGGGGAAAGGTCGGATTTATTAAATAAAAATACGGTTTTTCCTTGACATTGCAAGGATTCGGCGGCTATTTTCTCGTCTTCTTCCGTCAAGTCGGGGGCAAAAATGCAAAAGATCAGCTCTGCCTTTTCCATTTCGCTCCGCGCCCGAGAAACGCCGATTTTTTCCACCGCGTCTTCCGTCTCCCGGATTCCGGCGGTGTCGGTCAAAATCAATTTTACTCCCCCAAAGACCACGGAAGATTCCACCGTGTCTCGGGTCGTGCCGGCAATCTCGGTGACGATGGAACGGTCACTGCCGGAAAACAAATTCATCAGACTGGATTTTCCCACGTTGGGGCGTCCGCAAAGGGCGGTACGTACCCCTTCTTTCAACACTCTGCCGGTGTCGTAGGAATTACACAGAGCAGAAACCGATTCGATGGACGAATCCAACAAAAATTGAATTTCTTCTTGGGAAACTTCCCCAATTTCGTCATCGGGATAATCCACGTACGCCAACAATTTTGCAGCGATTGCCAAAAGTCCGTCCCGAATCTCCAAAATCGCCTTTCCCACAGAACCGTCCAACTCGCTCATGGCGGTTCTTGCGGCGGCGGCATATTCCGAATCGATCAGATCCATAACCCCTTCGGCGCGGGTCAGGTCGCTTTTTCCGTTCAAAAACGCCCGCTTGGTGAATTCTCCCCCTTCGGCTTGCCGCGCACCGTGGGAAAACAACAACCGCAACACCCGATCCAATAAATAGACTCCGCCATGGCAGGAAAATTCTACCGTGTCTTCCCCGGTATAGGAATGGGGTCCCCGAAAAGCACTGACCACGCATTCGTCAAGGATCTCTTCCCCATCAACAATGCGGGCGAAAGAAACGTTGCGTCTCTGTTCCGGCAAAATCAAACTCCCGGACGTGTAACGCAACACGGCGTTGGCGATGGAAAACGCCTGAGGTCCGGACATTCGGATCACGCCGATGGCTGCCCGAAAGGGGGCGGTGGCTAAAGCTGCAATGGTGGACATCGTTTTCACCTCTTGTATGTGGGAGTGGGGGGAAG
>JAZUMQ010000035.1:0-13413 GCA_045603745.1 Eubacteriales bacterium
ATTTCAAGTAATTTAAGTAAAACAATGAACCGGCCGCGAATTCGCGGGCGGGTCATTGTTTGTAAAAGGTAGAGGTGTTTTGACTCAAGGATTGGGGGGACGTTGCTGCTTTCTTTTTGGTTCTTTTTCTTTCTTCGGACAGAAAAAGAACGTCGTTCCTCTTTTACGCCTTGTAACTGTCTTTCAAATTTACGATCAGATTAAAGACGTTTTCAGAGTGAATATCTTTGCAGAAATAACCGTTGCGGACGAACTGGAACCGGTCGCCGGGCTGTGCTTTTGCGAGATCGGGTTCGACTTTGCAGTTTCTCATTACGGTAAGGGAATCAGTATTCAGCAGATCCATATAGGTTTGTCCTTCGGGCAGGTCAAAGACGTTTTCCTGGGTGAAGAGACGGTCGTACATACGGATTTCCGTGTCGATGGCATAATCCGTAGAGACCCAATGGACGGTGCCCCGGACTTTCCGTCCGTCGGCGGGCATGCCGGAGCCGGTTTCCAGGTCAGCGGAGCATCTCAGTTCGATGACGTTTCCGTTTTCGTCCTTGATTACTTCGTCACAACGGACGATATATGCCCCCATCAAGCGACATTCTCCGCCGGGCTTCAGCCGGTGGAATTTGCCGGGAGCGTCTTCCATAAAGTCGTTGCGTTCTACGTAAAGGGTCTTTGTAAAGGGAACTTCCCGGGTTCCGGCGGTTTCGTCCTGGGGATTGTTGGGCAAGGTGAAATATTCCGTCTTATCTTCCGGATAGTTGGTGATCGTTACTTTCAGTGGGTCGATGACCGCTACACGACGAGGGGCGGTCTCGTTCAATTCGGCTCGGATACAATGTTCCAAAAGCCCGATGTCTACGATGGAATATGCCTTGGCAACGCCGGCTTTTTTCACGAATTCCAAGATAGAAGAGGGAGTATAACCCCGGCGACGAAGCCCGCACAGAGTGGGCATACGAGGATCGTCCCAGCCGTCCACACGGCCAGTCTCCACCAATTCCCGCAAAAAGCGTTTGCTCATGACCGTATAGGTCAGATTCAACCGAGCAAATTCTCTCTGTTTGGGACGGGGACGAATGCTGATATTTTCGGTAACCCAGTCGTATAGAGGTCGGTGATTTTCAAATTCAATAGAACAGAGGGAATGGGTGATCCCTTCGATGGCGTCCTGAATGGGGTGAGCGTAATCGTATAAGGGATAAATGCACCATTTATCGCCTTGACGGTGGTGGGAAGTATGAACGATACGGTAGATGGCGGGGTCTCTCAGATTGATGTTGGGAGACGCCATGTCTATCTTCGCCCGCAGGGTCTTTGCGCCGTCGGGGAATTCGCCGTTTTTCATGCGCTCAAACAGTTCCAGATTTTCTTCTACGGAACGATTGCGATAGGGAGATTCTTTCCCCGGTTGGGTCAAGGTTCCCCGATATTCCCGCATTTCTTCGGCGGAAAGGTCGCAGACGTAGGCTTTCCCGTCTTTGATCAACTGAATGGCAAATTCATAACATTTGTCGAAGTAATCGGATCCGTAAAAGATTCCTCCGTCGGGAACGGTTCCCAACCATTCCAGGTCGGCTTTGATGGCGTCGACGTATTCCGTATCTTCCTTTGCGGGGTTTGTATCGTCGAGGCGGAGATTGAATTTTCCACCGTATTTTTTCGCCATGGAGTGGTTGATCCAAATGGCTTTTGCCGAACCGATGTGCAAATATCCGTTTGGTTCGGGAGGGAAGCGGGTGTGGACGTGATCCACTTCCTTGTTCCGCAAATCTTCGGCGATAATTTCGTCAATAAAGTTTGTAATTTCTTCCATCGTCTTAATCCTTCGTTTCCAGCGTTTCGGCTGCTTTTTTCAGTCGGGAAAGAACGGCGTCTTTGCCCAGAATATTCATTACGGCATAGGTGTCGGGAGAGGCGGTACGCCCTGTTACCGCAACCCGAAGTACGGCGCTGACGTCTGCAACGCTTCCGGGGAAGGCGGTAGGATCGGCTTTGTACGCCTTCATATCCACGGCGTATCCCATTGCCTCAGTCAATTCTTTCACCTTATTAAACCAGGTTTGCTGATCGTCTTCGGCGTTGTAGTAGGTTGAGGGATATTCTTTTAATACCCGTAAAACATCGTTCTTAGACATGTTTTCGGGGAAGGGGTAATCGGTGGTAAAGGTTTCTTCAAAGAAGAACGCCATATATTGGGGAACGTCCGACCATACGGTAAAGTCTTTGCGAGGCTTTTTGCCCCCTCTTCCGATGGAGAGAATTGCTTTGGAATATTCCGGATCCCGAGTCAACAATGCGTGGAATTCAGGATTGTATTCCTTTGCCCAAATTTCGGTGGCGTTGTAAACTTCTTCTCCGGTCATGCGGGAGATGATGTTCTTGGAAATATCGTTGAGTTTTTCAATATCAAAGACCGCACCTGCAACTCCCATTTTTTCGGCCTTGAACTTAAATTCGTTCAGATCCGCTTCGGGGTTTTTGTTTCGCCATTCCTCAAAATTGGAGTTGAGAACGGTCATAAGATATTCAATGACTGCCGCCGCGGGATACCCTTCCTGAAGATAATAGGTCAGCCGGGCTTCCGGGTCTTTCCGTTTGGACAGTTTGCGTTTGGACGTGCCGTCCTGTTTGAGCATGTGAGCGGTATGGATATACGCCGGTTTTTCCCAACCCAAAACTTCAAACATTTGCAGGTGATAGGGGAAGGTGGAGAGCCATTCTTCCCCTCGAACCACGTGGGTGGTTCTCATGAAGTGATCGTCTACCACGTGGGCAAAGTGATAGGTGGGAATTCCGTCAGATTTCAAAATAACGATGTCGGTGCAGTTTTCCGGCATTTCGATCTCGCCCTTGGCAAGGTCTTTGTATTTGATGCGGTTTTCCTCTTTTCCGGGAGAGCGGAAGCGAACTACGTAGGGCTTGCCCTCGGCGATGAGTTGTTCCGCTTCTTCTACGGTAATATTGGCGTGTACCGCCCATTTGCCGTAATAACCGAAGTTTGCCCCTTCGGCTTCTTGTTTTTCGTGAATGGACTGCAGATCTTCTTCGGTGCAGAAGCAGGGATATGCAAGCCCCCGCAAAACCAGATCTTTTGCGATGGTCTGATACAATTCTGCCCGATCCCGTTGACGGTACGGTCCGTAGATCCCCGTATCTTCGCCGCTGGTTGCTCCTTCGTCAAAATTCAGACCAAAGGCGTTCAAAGAGGTCAGAATTACGTCAACGGCGCCTTCCACTTCTCGCTTTGCATCGGTATTTTCAATGCGAAGATAAAACACGCCGCCGCTTTGATGGGCAAGCCTTTCATCGATCAGTGCACCGTAAAGATTTCCAAAGTGCATGAATCCCGTGGGAGAGGGGGCGATGCGGGTGACCATGGCACCTTTGGGGAGATCCCGCTGAGGATAGATCGCCTCATAATCGGTAGGGGTCTTGGTGATATGGGGGAACAACAATTCCGCCATGCGGAGATTTGCGTTGGTGTTGTCCATGATGGTACTCCTTGATGTTTCGCCGTTGTTTCAAAAAAAAGACGGCACGAATTCATTATAATAATATATTATAGCATATTTTTACGACAATTGCAAGATGTTTTATATAAAAAACTTCAATTCGTAAAGTAAAAAAATATTTTTTTATTAAGCTCGGATATATCTCTCGATTAAATCCGAGGTTTTGCATATAATTCGTCTTTGACTATTGACATTTGACGAGAAATATGCTATAATATCTCCAGGAAAAAAGCAAGGAGATTAATTTAAATGTTTTGCCCATTTACAAAAGAAAACTGTGTATCAACCTGTGTTTTTAACAACAATAGTTGCAATTTATTAAAAATCATGAAGGACATTGAAAGCAACACAGGTTCCGACCAAACTGAATCATGGTATATCAATAGTAAACTGGGCGATATTTCAGACAAACTTGACCGTATTATAGAAATACTTGAACAATCTGCTGATTGATTTTTTTAGAAGTTTCATATAGCAATTTATTAGCTTCTTCTATTGTCAAATTTTCTTTTGCCATTATTTTTATGATTTCATTTATGATGGTTTCTTTGGGCTGTCGTTCATTTTGAACGGCAGTTCTTTTTATTTCCGTCATATTGCTACAATCCTTTCGTATTTATGAATTTTATGTTCTCTATACTTCTTCGATAAGGTTGTCAACGCCATGTGATTGATAACCTTTTATTTAAAAAACTCAAGCATATATTTTTTTACCTCCGCAGAGCATCTATCTCTAAACTCAAAAAATTCCACCATGCTCATACAACAAAAGAATTTACCTCCAAATAGAACAAAGTAATTTAAATTGTGTCCTTTGTAATTTTTCATTATAACAGGCAAACTCTTTCCCAAATACTCACTTCCATCTTCACCATTAATGTAAAGTTGATAAAATAAATATCCGAGTAAAACGCAAACAATATGAAAAGCAATAATATTGTATTTCGTCGTTTTGAAATCTTCTATTTTCCAGAAATCCTTTAATTGTCTAAAATCTTCTTCAATTTCAGGACGCAATTCATAAGTGGTAATAATTTCTTTTGCTGTTGCGTTTATATTTGTTGTTATAAACACCATGTAAGTATCATCATGTGTATCCCAAACAACGCAGGCATTAATCGGCACATCCTCTGAAATATTAATACTTTCCCATCCCACGAGGTTTGGAACGAAAGATATTTTCTGTCCCATTCTTCGCTTGTTTGGATGTGCTACCCAATTGTTTTCATTTTTTGCGATATTGATTGCATCGTTAAATGCAAACATATTTTTCTTTAATGGAACATATGTGTCTACGCCTCGTTTGGTTTTCAAATAATTTATAAGTTCTCTGGACAAGAAACCTCTGTCGTTAATTAATATATCGCCATGATTAAGACAGCTTGTAGTTTTAATCATTTCTTCAGATAATAAAAAATCATGTACGGACGCAGTGCTAAATCTAATTTCTTCGATTATACCAGTATCATGATACAATCCTCTCAAAGATGCCAATTTGTATCCTCTCATTGCGTCACCATTTCGGTCTCTCGCAATTGAAGAATTCTCATAATTGACATTATCAAAGTTTACCGAGACTTTTGTGCAATCCAAAATATGTATATTGGGTTTAATATCTTTGGTCGGCATAATGTGATTTTGAATTACATTGTTGTAATAAGAAATCAAGTCTTGATTAGTATATTTCCCCAATAAATATCTTATCGTTCCTTCTGTAAAGAATTCGTTTTTCCCACCGAATACAATATTGTATCCGAGCTCCGCCAGTACTCTATGGTCTTGAATTGCCGTAGGAATATCGGTTAAACTAGTATGTATTTTCATCTTTGCGGCAACAGACATTGCGATGATTAGTTTAAACGGTATATAGGAATTATGTCTTCTTTTATCTAAAAATCCATGTTCCAAACAATCAATAATTCCATCACGATACATAGACAAAATAATGTCATCAACTAAATTCTTTTCGCTTATAACAATATTACTTAGCGTTTTGCTCTGAATCATTTTTTTAATTTCTGCTTTATTATTTTTACACAATGTCAACATGCAGTTCACCTTCTTTCCACTAATAGTATACCATACTTTCCAAAATTTGTCAACTATTTGTCGACAATCTTTCGGAGAAAGTTATTGACATTTTTTACTAAATAGTGTATAATATCAGCGGAAGGGGTGTAATTATATGGGAATATCTATTGGTACAAAAATTAAAAACCTAAGAGAAAAAGCGGGAATGACTCAAACAGAACTTGCAAGTAAACTTGGCTTGAGTAAATCCATTGTTTCTGCATATGAAAAAGGAATACGAAACCCCTCGTTTAAAATCTTACCACAACTTGCCAAAACCTTTAATGTAACCGAATTGTACTTTTTTGAAAAAGGTGAATGGCAAAATCAACCTGTCACTATTGACATATCGGATTTAAACAAAGACCAACAAAGAATAGTTATTTCTTTAGTTAATGAATTCAAAGAAAACAATAAATAATAGTTAAAATACACGGGGGTACTATGTATGTTGTCGAAGGGTGCTTATTATCAATTTGTCATAAGTTTCAAC
This sequence comes from Eubacteriales bacterium, assembly GCA_045603745.1. GTDB lineage: Bacteria > Bacillota > Clostridia > Oscillospirales > UBA644 > RGIG995. The sequence continues at coordinate 6,073 of JAZUMQ010000035.1, forward strand.
GGTGATTATATTCGTGGATATGTTGTTTCCGATGATGCCAGCAACCCATTTTTCGTTATTAACGAACCATCATTTTCAAGTCCTATTTTGTCAAGTAAAATTAAACCAGTTAATAAAACAATACAGTTGTCAAAGAATGCCGTTGTTTGTTATTTTGAAATCAGCGAGAATTAAATATATTCTTTGTGGGGTGTATATTGTACATTAGGGTAAAGTTTTCCTAATTTGAGTTCTTCCATACCTCGAATTATTTCTACAATTTTTCCAATTTCAAAAGCAAGCACCACTCTATCACATGTATTTTCCTCTAACTTAATCTGAGAATTTAATTTATCAATTTCATCGAATAAAATATCTATCGCTCTCATTAATTTTAACTCCTTTCACAGAGGCATTCATTTTTGAATGTCTCTTTTTTATTATTTTTCGTTCTAAATATTGACAATTTTCGACAAATATGTTATAATATGTCCGTCACACAAGTAAATATATCCGTTTTGGGAAACTATACTTTGGTAAAAAGTGTTTTCTCTTTTTGCTTATACCCAAAATGGAGTAAAGCTTGTGTGACAACAATAAGAGATTCGCTTTTTCGGTGTGTCTCTTATTGGGACACACTTTTTTATTTTAGAAAGGAAAACTCTTATGAAGTATTGCGCCAAATGCGGAACACAAATGTCAGACGACACTATGGTATGTCCGCAATGTCACCCCGAAATTAACAACCAACAACCTCAAACTTCAAATCAAACGATTCCCACAAAGAAGAATGCCTCTAACAAAATTATTCCATTAATTTCAGCCAACATCATTCTTAGTGCGTTGACATTAATTATTTTGGTCATACTGCATTTTATTCCGTCTTCAAGTAACAACCCAACAAATGATAACAACAATTCAGATTTAGGTAATACAAACTCTAATATTTACAGCTCCACCTGTCCAGAGGATGAACATGGCAATCATGATTGGGCACCCGCAAAATGTACTGAGCCAGCCCAATGTTATAATTGTAATACATATAGAGACGACAAACTTGGAAACCATTCTTTTTATACCGACGACGATGGTTTTTGTGATTGTACATATTGCGGAATATTGTATGAAGTCTATATGGACTCATTGGAATAATTATTTAATTTAAAAGGAGAACCCATGATGAAATTTTGCACAAAATGCAATACTCAGCTCCACGATGATGACCGTTTTTGCACTAAATGTGGAAGTAAAACATTTGAATCCTCAACAGAAGCGACCAATTCAACAAACAATAGCAAAAAAGCAGACAAGCAAAAGAAAAATATCATGATTAATAAAGCGTATATATGTCCTATTGTCTTCGGTATAGTCCTTATTTTAATAGGATATTTAATACCAATTCAAGGCGGAGTATTAACCACATATGAATCTTTGAATGGCGTAAAAACAGAAAATTATGTTTTTGACGATAAGTACACTGCCATTGATGAATATGTGGGAGGCGATGCTTATAATTACATTATTGGTGCATCGCTTGTTGCAGGAAAGATTTCTGGCATAATAACAACAAAATCTATTTTTGTTGTTGGAGGTACTTTATGTCTTTGTTTGGGAATTACATTAAAATTGTTAACAAAAAGGCAAATAATTAAAACTGTTATAGGAGATTGTACCCCTTATGAAAATTACGAAGAAAATTCTACACACAATTGCTCTCACACTTCTTAGTTTAATAGTCGTATTCTCATTGTCTTCCTGTGGACATAATTCTATAGAAAAAGAAGCAAATGAGATTCTAAAAGAAGACTTAGACACTTCTGTTGAAATCATAAAATTATACTACAATGAAGAAAAGCAAGGTTATTTTGTAGAGTTTCAAACAAACTCATATACCGATAAAGCCGCCATTAATCTAGATACTGGTGTAATAGAGTATGAGAGTGAATTTAATGATTGGTCTACAAAAATAGGAGAACACGAATACAATCAAAAAATAATTAATTCATTCTATGCTGAATGGTCTTTTTCTGTTGCTGTTTTTGAACATGATGGCAGACCTAAAGATAGTGACTGGGAAAGAGTAAAATAATATAGTTGCACCACCATTGACAGAAAATTCAAAATATGATATAATATTGCTCGCCATAGCCAACTCCATTTAATGTAACTACCTGAATGTATTTCATCATTAAAGGAGGTGCGTCAGCATGACTAAGAGGAAAACGAAAGTTAGAATCAAGGTTAAAGTACAAATTCGTACTCACTGACGATATGACCCTAAGAGAGTGTACACGCACTCTCTTTTGTATTTTGAATGATTTTCGTGTGTTACATTATATTATATCATGTTGTTGAATTTATCTGTCAATAGTTTTACTTATAACCTTAAAAGTTACTTTACGAATTGAAGTTTTTCCTCGAAAACCCCTTGACAAATAAGGGAAAATGTGCTATAATCGTATATATATTGGTAGAGGCGCATCTCGTCATCAGTATTTTGTCCGTAAAAACGCTTGTCCAGAGCGGGGCAGAAGAAAGGGGCGGGTGCCGAAGACGATTCGTGGAACTGGATCGGTCTGGCAATGGGAAATAAGATTCCCTTTGTTGTCGCAGCAATGCGGAGAGCTATCCGAAGAAACAGAACAGCCCGGTGCGGAATTTCCGCCGCCGTTTTTTCGTGATGGTTTGCCGTGTCTTGCGCAAACCGTCATTTTATTTTTTGAAAAGGAGTTTTCCTTATGAACGAAACCATTTTCCAAGGGGTTGCCACCGCCATCGTTACCCCCATGACCAAAGAAGGAGTCGATTACTCTGCTTTTGCCCGCCTTTTGGATTGGCAGATCGCCGAGGGGGTCAATGCTCTCGTAATTGCAGGAACCACCGGGGAAGGTTCCACCCTTTCCGATGAAGAGCATCGGGAAGTTTTGAAATTTGCCGTCGATACGGTCAATGGAAGAGTTCCCGTCATTGCCGGCACCGGTTCCAACGACATTGCCTATGCCGTAGATTTGACCGATTTCGCCTGTAAGGTGGGGTGTGATGCCATGCTCGTGGTCACGCCCTATTATAACAAAGCTACCCAAAAGGGATTGATTCGTTCCTTTACCGACATTGCAGACGCTTCTACCAAGCCTCTGATTTTGTATAATGTCCCTTCGCGTACCGGTTGCAATCTGTTGCCGAAGACCTGTGCGGAATTGGCAGATCACCCCAATATTTCCGCCATCAAAGAAGCCAGCGGAAATATTTCTCAGATTGCCGAACTTGCTGCCCTCGTTCGCGGGAAAATGGACATCTATTCCGGGAACGACGACCAGATCGTTCCGGTACTGTCCTTAGGTGGAAAAGGTGTGATTTCGGTTCTTTCCAACGTTCTACCTCGAAAGACCGTGGAGATTTGTGATTCCTTCTTTGCAGGAGATATTGCCAAGAGCCGGGATTTGCAATTGGATTTGTTGCCTTTGATTGATGCTTTGTTCTGTGAAGTCAATCCGATTCCGGTCAAAGCCGCTATGGCAGCCATGGGATTCGGGGAAAATTACCTTCGTCTGCCTTTGACTCCCATGGAATCTCAAAATGAAGCCGTCCTTCTTTCCCTTATGCGGGAACAAGGATTGAAGGTTTGAGAGGAGAGACGGTATGTCTTGTGAAATTTTAGTTTATGGCATGGGAGGACACATGGGGCGCGAAGTCGCCGCATTGACCCTTGCCGGATACCGCGGTTCTTCTTTGGCGTGCGGTGTGGACGTGAATGGATACGACGGCAATGCCGTTTGCCATTCGTCTCTGGACGACGTTACGGAAGAATGCGATTGTATCATTGATTTTTCTCATCATTCTGCCACCGAAACGTTGTTGAATTATGCGGTAAAAAAGAATCTTCCCGTGGTTCTTTGTACCACCGGACACACCGAGGAAGAAAAGGAATTGATCCAAGCCGCTGCTACTAAAATTCCTGTATTTTTATCCGCCAATATGTCCGTAGGCGTTGCACTCTTAGTGGAACTTGCCAAGAAAACTGCCGCCACTCTTCCCGATGCAGAAATTGAGATTGTGGAATCTCATCACGATCGAAAATTGGACGCTCCCAGCGGAACTGCCCTTTTGATTGCCGAGGCTCTGCGCGAAGTCCGGGGCAAAGTTCCCTTTGTTTTTGGTCGTCACGGTCAGGCAAAGCGTACGAAAGAGGAGATCGGAATCCACTCTCTGCGCATGGGAAACGTTGTGGGAATTCACGAAGTGATCGTCGCCACAAACAATCAGACGATTACCCTGAAGCATGAGGCTCACAGCCGTGCCCTTTTTGCGGAAGGCGCAGTTGCCGCCGCAGAATTCTTGGTGGGAAAACCTGCCGGAATATATGATATGAATTCTATGTTATCCGAATAAGGAGTTTTGTTATTATGGTAAAAGTATTGAAATTCGGCGGTTCGTCTCTTGCGGACGCGGAACAGTTCCGCAAAGTCGCCGCCATTGTGAAATCGGATCCTTCCAACCGTTATGTGGTTGCTTCTGCTCCGGGAAAGCGTTTCCCTGACGATATTAAGGTCACCGACCTTTTGCTGGAATGTTACCGCCTTGCCCGGAAAAAGGAACCCATCGACGAACCCTTTGAAAAGATCGAAAATCGTTTCCGGGAGATCATCGCTGATTTGGGTATGAATCTCTCGTTGGAATCGGAATTTTCCACGATTCGTCTGGTGATTAAAAACCGCGCCAGCCGGGACTACGTAGCGTCTCGGGGCGAATATCTGAATTCCATGATTCTTGCGGAATATCTCGGTTACGCCTTTCTTGATGCGGAAGACGCTATCTTCTTTACCGACGAAGGGACTCTTGACCTTGCCCGCACCGACGAATCTCTTGAGGTGCTTCTTTCCGAAGCAGATCGTGCGGTTATTCCCGGCTTTTACGGCTCCATGCCCAACGGGACCGTTCGCACCTTCTCCCGCGGTGGTTCGGATATTACCGGTTCGATCGTTGCCCGGGCATCGAAAGCGGATCTTTACGAAAACTGGACCGACGTTTCCGGAATGTTGATGGCAGATCCCCGAATCGTCAATAATCCCGAACCCATTCCCTGTATCACCTATCGGGAACTGAGGGAACTTTCTTACATGGGCGCCAGCGTCATGCATGAAGACGCCATTTTCCCCGTCCGGGAAGCGGGAATTCCCATCAATATCCGCAATACCAACTGCCCGGAAGCCCCCGGAACTATGATCGTGGCTTCCGATGAAAAAGCAACCAAACCCCCTCATCACGTTACCGGTATCGCCGGAAAGAAGGGTTTTTCTGCGATTTACGTGGAAAAATCTATGATGAACGGACAAAAAGGATTTGGTCGCAGAGTGTTGCAGGTGCTGGAAGAACACGGCATCAACTTTGAACACCTTCCCTCCGGAATCGACACCATGTCCGTGGTGGTCAATACGGCGGAATTGGAACCGGAATTGGAAGCGGTTCTAAAAGCTCTGCAAAAATCCGTTGCTCCCGATAAAATTGACATTGTTGATGATCTTGCTATGATTGCCGTCGTCGGTCGCGGCATGGTTCGTGCTCACGGTACGGCGTATCGGGTCTTTAAGGCTTTGGCAAGTGTGGACGTCAACGTCCGCATGATTGACCAGGGGTCCAGCGAATTGAACATTATCGTCGGAATCAATGCCGCCGATTACGAAAAGGCGTTAGACGCTATCTACAAAGAGTTTGTGAAGTGATTTTTATGATTTGTTCAAATCTTTCTTCCGTGAACGGAATTTTGCATTTTAACGGTAGAGACACGCTTTCGCTTGCCAAAGAATTCGGAACTCCGCTCTATCTTATGGACGAAGACCGAATCCGTGAAAATTGTCGCACGTACCGAACTTCCATGTTGGAATCCTTCGGCGAAAAGGCAATGCCGTTGTATGCCGGAAAAGCCTGCTCTTTCACGGCTTTGATTCGTATTATCAAAGAGGAAGGATTGGGTTTGGACGTGGTTTCTGCCGGGGAAATTGCCACCGCCGTAAAGGCGGGATTCCCTATGGAGCACGCCTATTTTCACAGCAATAACAAAACCGATGCAGATATTTCTTATGCCATGGATTGTGGGATCGGTTATTTCGTTGCGGACAACGAAGAAGAAGTTCAAGCCGTTGATCGCATTGCAGGGGAGAAGGGAATCCGACAAAAGATCCTTCTCCGTCTGACCCCCGGCATTGACCCCCACACCTATGACGCCGTTGCCACCGGAAAGGTGGATTCCAAATTCGGCTCCGCCATTGAGACCGGACAAGCCGCTAAAATCACCGAATTTGCCCTTTCTCTGCCGAATATTCATTTGGCCGGATTCCATTGCCACGTGGGGTCTCAAGTTTTTGATTCGGGCGTGTTTTTGCGAGCATCGGATATTATGCTGCGGTTTATCGCCGAGGTGCGAGACCAATTCGGCTATACGGCGGAGATCCTCGACCTTGGAGGCGGTTACGGTGTTCGTTACGTGGAGAGCGATCCTACCATAGACATTCCTGCCAACATCGCTCAGGTTGCTGATTGTGTTAAGGAAAAATGTCAGGCCCTTTCCCTTCCCATGCCTGCCATTCGTATGGAACCGGGACGGAGTATCGTTGCCGATGCGGGGCTGACCTTGTATACCGCGGGAACGGTCAAAAAGATTCCCGGATATAAAAATTACGTCTCCGTGGACGGTGGCATGACCGATAACCCCCGGTTCGCACTTTATGGTTCGTCCTATACCGTTCTCAATGCCGGAAAATTGAATGAACCGCAGGATTTTGAATGTTCCGTGGTCGGTCGTTGTTGCGAAAGCGGTGATATTATTCAGCAGAACGTCCAAATGCCATCTTCCGTTTGTCGGGGTGACGTGATCGCCGTTTGTACCACCGGAGCCTATAACTATTCCATGGCGTCCAATTATAACCGAATTCCTCGTCCTGCCGTGGTTATGATCTCCCAATCAGGTAAAAATGCAACCCTCGTCGTCCGTCGGGAAACTCCGGAAGACGTGTTGAGATTAGATGTTTGACGGGGGTGTACTTTTCTTTTTTTTCGCGAAAAGAAAGAAAAGTACCAGCCTTTGCATAAGTTTTGACCATCAAAAAACACTACGCCTACGGCTTGAGTTTTTTTGGGTCTCACTTAAAAAGAAAGAAAAGCTGAGTTCGTTGCAATTCTTGCACCGGGAAATAAAATAAATCAGGAGACCGTATGTACGGTCTCCTCAGACTGTCGAAAAAGTCCAGTAAGCACTGGACTTTTTCTGCATTTTATGGTATAATGAAGAGGGTGAGAAAGATGATTGAAAGAGAAATTGAAAACAGCAGCAATTACGAGCTTGTGTGTATTGAGACAATGGTTCCG
>JAZUMQ010000036.1:0-40919 GCA_045603745.1 Eubacteriales bacterium
TACCATTATACTTGGAGGTCTAATTGATTTCAAGCCCTCTTGTTAGTTTCGGCTTGCATAAAGCTCGCCGAGTCTGTTTTTACTAAAGCGGTTTACCGCTCCCCCGGTAGAACCGGGGGTTTATTTCGACTACCAAAATGATACCGCCTATCACGTTTGATAGGCGGTAATTTTTATTCATTTCGAGTACTGCCAAACAACCGAGAGCCGTTGGAGACAGGACCTTTCAGTTGCAACTCCAATGCCCGATCAAGGAATTCGGAAATACGTGCATTAACAATGGGAGCCGGGGCAAGACCGTAGTATTTTTCATAAAAATTCGTTACCGTATCCGAGAAAGAAGATAACAATTCTCCCACCTCTTCCCCTTCGGCGTAACGGCGCATCAAAACACCTTCCCCGTAGCTAAGGCGACGGGTTTCCGGGAAATAACTACGATACAAGAAATGCGAAAATTTAACCAACCGGAACTGCGTTCCAAAAAATTGTACTGCTCCGTCGTTATAGGGGACTCTTCCGGTTGCGTCATCTCCCCGAGGAATGGAACCTGCAACACAATAGCCCTTGCGCACTGCGTCAATAATGGCAGAAGTAGTATTGGATTCGGCAAAAACTAAAGTAAAGCATCTGCCAAAGGTTTCCACGGTAGCGTTGTGATTATGAGAATCGCTGCTGCCGACCACCGGAATTGCATTCCCCTGAATCAGTTGCTCTTGCCACAGAGCCGTTTGCAGATTACATTCGGAATCAAAAACTCCGCCAAATACTTCAAAAGCATCAAACAACTTAGCATCAAAAAGCAGATCGGAAAATTCTTTGGTGATATTATATCTGCGGGGTTTCCAATAGGGGTGAGCAAAAATGGCAATCCCCCCGAAGTCGTGAATATTCTTGCAAGCCCATTTGGCTAAAGCAAAACGGTGGCGATATTGTTCGGAAACGGTATCGGGGAGAGTCGATTCGATGGTCTCTACTTCCTTTTGAAAATCTTCTTCATGACAAAAATACCGTTCACAAACACTGTCCGAACCGCCCGCATGAACAATATGCAAAGAAGATCCCGGTGTATGGACTTCCTCACCCTGAATAATATGGAATCCCAATTTTACATCGTTATAAAGTTCCGACGCAAGAACCGACGGATAACGGCGATTATGATCGGTAATGGTGCAGAAATCAAACCCTTCTTCCCGATAATCGGCAGGGGTCATGGTAATGCCGTCTCTTCCGTCGGAATAATAGGTATGGACGTGAAAATCTCCCTTTAAAGGACGGAGCGAATACAAATCTTCTTTCACGGCATACAGAGTGATTCTTTGATCTCCTGCTCCTTTTTCATGGAATCGGATCTCATATTCCTGCTCCGAATCAAAACACGCGGTGAAGGTCAAACAACCGTCCCGGACAACGCAGGGACAATCGTACTCTATGGGGGAACGATAACTTATCTCATCGTCTTCAAGACCGATAATAGCAAGTTCGTATTCCTTGCCCTCACGGAAACGACGACTGTTATCCCGAGGAACAATGGAAATTGGGGTCTGTTTTCCAACACAAACGACGGAAGGAAAACACATAAAATAAGAACGACGATCGCGCATAACAAAAATCTCCTGTACTAATTAGTCTGTTCTTTCAAATAATCCAAAATACCGTCGGAAATGGCAGCGGCGGCTTTTTCCATATTGGAATCGCTCATAAACCATGCCAGATCCTTGGTATTGGACATAAAGGCGGTTTCAAAAAGAACCGAAGGAAATTCGCAAAGGCGGGAAACTTTATAATAATCCCGCGCGGATTTTCGGTAGGCAAATCCGGTTTTTTCGGTAAAGGATTTTAGGAGAACGTCACTGAACAATTGACTGTTTCCATAACACCAATAGGATTCCGTGCCGGTGGCTTTTTGGGAATTGTTTTCTACGGCATTAAAATGAATCGAAAGATTCAAATCGGGGTTCAGCGCCCGAAATCCGGCAATGGTTTCGTCCAAAGAATAGGTATCTTGGGTTTCCTTCCGGGAAAGAATCACAGTAGCTCCCAAGGCACGGAGTTTTTCTGCCGTAAGATTAGAGAGTTTCCAAGTTAAAGTTGATTCGTAAATTTCTTTTCCGTTATAATACCTTCGGGCTCCGGAATCCACCTCGCCGCAGTGTCCGGGATCCAAGGATATGACAACGCCCGAAAGAGGCTTGTCCCCGGAAGATAACGTGACCGGGTTTCGGAAGTTGATATACAAGGTTTTTCCATCAAAATTGCAGGTATAACCGTAAATGTGTTTAGAAGCTTTATAGGTTAATTGAATACGAACCGTCGTATCGTCGACCCGCACGGTTTCCACCTTGGAAAAGAGGGGGTTGTCCGTCAAAGAAAAAGCGGGAATTTCTCCGGAAACATTATACAGGGTGATCTCCGCAAAATCCGTATCCAGCCAGACGGTGTGAAAAACGGTATCGGTCAACTTAAAAGAAAAGACCGTGTTTTTCTGAGAATTGGAAAGAGAAACGGCGTTAACCTTTGCAACAGAATACGAACCGTCGATGGATTTCAGATGCTCCAACGGAAGATACATTCCGTTATCCAATTTTGCCATACCGTCGCTTTTCAACAGGACGTGAACCTTTGCTCCTTTGGTGGCAAGATAATAGAAGGTGGGTTTCGCCTCCAAGTTTGGTAAAACGTCCGTCTTATCCGAAACGATTTCCATGACGTAAGAAGAAGGATTATTGATAATTTCAATCAGACACCCGGGAGAAAGAGTTGCACTCTCGTCCCCTTTGGTGGCTTGAAAGATCACATACCCCAAGGTCACATTGCCGTTATCGTCAGTTTGAGGTAACGTAAACGAACCGGTATAGGTTGCTTTGAGGTATTTTCCGTTTCCGGGATCTTTCGTTTTGGTGGAAAGAGGAATGGAATAGGTGCCGATTTTGACAGTAACGTTAGACCCGGCAGGGGCAACACAAGAAAAGGCAATGCTTGTCCCTGACCGTCCTGCCGTATCGGAAGACGGTGTAAAGGAATCTTTGGCAAATCCAAAAGAAGACAGATATTGAGAACTGTTTCCGGTACCGGTAGACGACGTGCGGGTAATGACGTAATCCACCGTTTGTCCTTTATGGGTAAATTTCACGGTGGTTTTCGTCCCGGTCAGGGTTACGGCATAGGCGAAATACCCTTCTGACGTTCGGGATACAAGTTCGCCGTTGGCATACAGAGGATAATTAGAATCGGAAACGCCGACCACGTAAGCGCTGGTAAAGGAAGCGTCGAGGGTAATAGACGGCTGGCTGAATTGCAAGGTGGTGCTGACCGGTTCTTTATAGTAGCGAGATTTTACCTGATCTTTGACCCCGGCATAATTCGCCATAAGATACTTATAGCTGAAGAACACTGCACCGGAGACGTCAGATTTGGTTTCCAAATAATCTAACTGGGCGGGAATTTCTTTCCCGGAAGTATAGGCGGAAACGGCATCGTCTCCCCCGCATTTATACGCGGCAATGCCTACGTAAAGCTTTACGTCGGTTTTTGCCACAAGATCGTTCCACCAATCAACGATGGGTTTGAAGGGAGCGTTTTTGTGATCAATTTGCCAATAAACTTGAGGGCAGATATAGTCAAGCCATTCGTTTATCACCCATTTGCGGGTATCGGCAAATACGCTGGAATAGGTTTGGGTGGTACTACCGATGTTGGCGGTGCCGTCGGGCATGGAACTGCTCTTTTTCGCCCACACACCGGCGGGACTGATTCCAAATTGAACGTCCTTATTCTTGGATTTGATGGCTTTATAGACCCCTTCTACCAAGGCATCGTTGTTGGAACGGCGCCAATCAGCAAGAGAAAGACCGTTGCCGTATTTTTGGTACGTTGCGGAATCGTCCCAAGATCCTAAATCATAGGGATAAAAATAATCGTCGAAATGGATTCCGTCCACGTCGTAGTTGTTGACGATCTCCATCACGCCGTCGATAATGTACTGACGGACTTCGGGAAGACCGGGATTCAAATATAGTTTTTCGCCGTTGGACAAAACCCACGAGGGATTTTTCACCGCAGGGTTGGAAGCGGCAAGATTTTTGGTAGAAGTAGTGGAATTGGTAACCCGATAGGGGTTGATCCAAGCGTGGAGAGAAACGCCTCGTTCATGGGCAGATTGAATGGCATACGCTAAAATATCCAAGGGCAAGGGATCGCCCTGTTTTTTCACCACATACGCAGAAGAGGGATACAAATTCGACGGATACAAAGCGTCGCCGGAAGGACGGACGTGGAAATAAACCGTATTCAACCCCATTTGAACCGTATTGTCCATCAGAGTGTCAATTTCCTTTTTCCACTGCTCGGCAGAAAGATTATCCAATCCGGGAAAATCTACGTAAGAGTACCAAACACCCTTAACGTAATCCGGGTCTTCTACAGGATTTTCAGGAATATCGGGGTCTGTCGGGGCTTCCGGAACTTTTGGGGGTTCCACTGCCGGAGCCGGAACGGTAACGGTAAAGTTTTCACTGAAATTACCGTCTTTGGAAGTCACGACGATTTGAGTCGTACCGTATCCCACGGCAGTGACGGTACCGGAAGAAGAAACGGTGGCAACCGAGGTGTTTTTGGAAGTATAAGTAATTCCTTTTTCCGTGGCGTTGGAAGGTTGAACCGAAGCTGAAATCTTACAAGTTCCGCCCTTTTCCACGGTAGCGGTATAGGAGGAAAGCTTGATTCCGGTGACGGCGACCCGAGTGTCAGGCTCTACCGTGACCTTGAATTCGGCAGTAAACCCTCCGTCCTCGGTGACCAGCTTGATGGTGGCGGTGCCTTTCTTGACCGACGTGACCATACCTTGATCGGAGACTTTGGCAACGGAAGGATTGGAGGACGTCCACGTTATTTTTTGATTGCTGGCGTCGACGGGATCAAAGACCGGTCGGATCAGATAAGTTTGACCGAGTCCTTTAAATTTATAGGAATCCACGGACAAAGAAAGCCCTTTGACCGGAATACTCCGATTTACCACGACGGTGCAGGTGGCAGAAAAATCCCCTTGAACACTTTGGGCAATAATAGTCGTTGTCCCATTGGAGATCGGCGTAACTTCTCCGGTTTCGGGATTGACGGTGGCGACTTCGGGAGAGGAAGACAACCATGCCAAATCCCGCTGAGACGTGTCCTCCGGTGCAAAGATCGGAGTCAAGACCAAAACGTCGTCAAAGGAATCAAAAACAAATTCCGTAATAGCGAAAGAAAGCCCCTGAATAGCAACGTTTTCGGTTACAGTAACGGTGCAAGATTGGGAAACGCTCCCATCGGCAGTGGAAAGGGTAACGGTTGCGCTTCCCGCCTGTTGCGCGGTAATGACGCCATTGCCTTCCACGGAGACCAAGGAAGGATCGGAGGAAGACCAAACCAATTGGGTGACGTCAATATTTTGGGGGTCGACGGTATATTGCAACTGTTGGGATCTGCGGATCGGTAAAACGATCTGTTGTTGCGTAAACGTAATGGAAGAGATTACCGAAACGGCGACCTTACAATGGGCGATTCCAGTGCCTTTCTCACCGCAAACCGTGATTAGAGTGACGCCGTTCCCCACCGGAGTGACAAGCCCGGACTCGGAAACCTTCGCCACGGAAGGATCGGAGGAAGACCAGGTCAAACGTCGATGGGAAACGTCGGAGGGTTGAGTCGTCGGAGTGAGTTGATGGGTCTGTGAAAAAGAATAGAAGGTGAGTTCCGACCGATCCAGTTGAATGGAATCCACCGAGACGGGAAGGGTCAGAAGGACAAAAACTGTGACGACGGCAACTACAAGGATTGCCACAACGGACAAAATCCAAGGCAGAGGACGGCGACGAACAGACTCAAACAAATTCATAGGGGTATCCTTTCGGTAAACAGGGAGAGAAAACGAGGAATAACGAAGATCAGATCATGGTTTCACTCATGCCGTCTTTTCCGGCAAGAAGGTGAAAATGGATATGTTGAACGGTCTGACCGGCGGCCGGTCCACAATTGTTGATGATGCGGTAGCCGTCGGAAAGTCCCAGTTCTTTGGCAACTTTGGCGATGGCAACGAAAATTTTGCCAATTATCTCGGCATTTTCTCCGTTGACGTCGTCGGCACAGGTGAGAAGATGCGTTTTCGGCATAAACACGATATGAACCGGTGCTTGGGGGTTAATATCGTAGATGGCAAGAACGTCGTCGTCCTCATAGGCTTTTTTCGAGGGGATTTCCCCCGCGATAATTTTACAAAATACGCACATGGCAAACTCCTTATTTTACAAGTTCGCGGACGGCATCGGGAACTTCGGACAATTTAGAAGCGTCCCGTCCACCGGCGGCGGCACAATCGGGTCTTCCGCCACCGCCACCACCACACAGGGTTGCGGCTTTCTTGACCAGATTTCCGGCATGGTTGCCCTTCTTGACGGCATTAATCCCGCAAGCAGAGGCGAACATGACTTTTCCATCGGCGGTTGCGGAGAGAAGAATCACCGCATCGGGATTCTGTTCCCGCATTTGATCTGCGACGGAACGAATAAACGCCGCGTCTCCGTCCACGGTACAACAAATAAAGGGCGTACCGTTGATCGTTTCGGCTTTGGCAAAGAGAGATTGTGCAAAGGCAGATGCCTGCTTTTCGTTTAATTCGGAAATTTGCTTCTGAGCAGATTTCAGATCGTTCATCACCGCTTCGCAACGTCCTTCCAAATCGGAGGCATTGCCCTTCAAAGCGGCGGCGGCACGGTGAATCACCGCTTCTTTTTCTTCCAAAAGTGCCAGAACGTTCATACCGGTAGCAGCTTCGATTCGACGAACGCCGGCAGAAATTCCGGATTCGGACAGAATGTGGAATACACCGATATTAGAAGTATTATCCACGTGGGTACCGGCACAGAATTCCGTAGAAATATCGCCCATTTTGACGACACGGACTTCTTTTCCGTATTTCTCACCGAACAGGGCAATTGCCCCGGATTTTTGAGCCTCTTCAATGGGCATAACGGTGGCATTGACGGGAAGGGCAGAGAAAATATATTCGTTGACGATGGCTTCGGTCTTTTTAATTTCTTCGGCGGTCATCGCGGCGAAGTGGGTAAAGTCAAAGCGCATTCTGTGTTCGTCCACGTAAGAACCTGCCTGCGCCACGTGATCCCCCAAGACCCTACGCAATGCGGATTGGAGTAAGTGAGCAGAAGAGTGATCTCTGCGAATGGCGGCGCGACGGAGAGAGTCCACGGTAAGCGTAACGGTATCTCCCACAGAAAGCGCTCCGTCGGAAACGGTACAAAGATGGAGATAAACGCCCTCGGTCTTTTTGGTATCGGTGACGTTCAAAAGAATTCCGTCGGCGGTAATCGTTCCGACATCGCCAACCTGCCCACCCCCTTCTCCGTAGAAGACAGTGCGGTCAAAGACCAGGGTACAATCCCCTTCCGAAACGGTCTGAACCGATTCATCATCGACGAAAATCGCAAGAACTTTTCCTTTGCAAGTATCTGCGGTATAACCGATAAAATCGGTTTTATCCAAAGCGGTAATCGCGGATTTGGTGGCGTCGGACCAACCGCTGATGTTGGCGCGGGCAGCCCGGGCGCGGGTCTTTTGCTCTTGCATGAGAACGTCGAAGCCTTCTTCGTCCACCGCAAGTCCTTTTTCCTCGGCAATTTCCCGGGTCAGATCCATGGGGAAGCCGTAGGTATCGTAAAGTTTGAACACATCGGCACCGGACAGAGTCTTCTCCCCTGCCTTGACGGCTTGATCCACCAATTCGGAAAGAATGGAAAGCCCTTGGTCGATGGTAGCGTCGAAACGTTCTTCTTCCAGAGATAAAACCTTTTTGATAAAGGCGGCCTTGTCCTTCAATTCAGGATATGCGCCTTCGTTATCCCGAATGACCACATCGCACAATTCTCCGCCCAAGAACGCACCGTCAATCCCAAGAAGGCGACCGTGACGGGCGGCTCTGCGGATAATCCGGCGAAGAACGTAGCCTCTGCCTTCGTTGGACGGCAAGACGCCGTCACAGATCATAAAGGAAGAAGAACGGACGTGATCGGTGATGATACGAATCGAAACGTCATCGTCCTCATCGTCGCCGTAATTCTTTGCGGACAACCGACAAACGGTATTGAGAATATTGCGAATGGTATCGACTTCAAACATATTGTCCACACCTTGCATCACGCAAGCGAGACGTTCCAGCCCCATGCCGGTGTCAATATTCTTTTGAATCAGGTCAGTGTAATTACCATTCCCGTCGTTGTTAAACTGAGAAAAAACGTTATTCCAGATTTCCATATACCGATCACATTCGCAACCGGGCTTACAATCAGGAGATCCACAACCGTACTTTTCGCCCCGGTCGAAATAAATTTCGGAACAGGGGCCACAGGGACCGGAACCGTGTTCCCAGAAATTGTCTGCCTTTCCGAGGCGGACAATGTGTTCTTCGGGAACACCGATCTGATCTTTCCAAATATGATAGGCTTCTTCATCTCCTTCGTAAATAGAAGGCCAAAGAAGATTTTCGGGAATTTCCATGACTTTGGTCAAGAATTCCCAAGAAAAAGCGATGGCTTCCTCTTTGAAATAATCGCCAAAAGAAAAATTTCCGAGCATTTCAAAATAGGTACCGTGGCGGGCGGTTTTTCCGACCCGTTCCAAGTCCGGAGTGCGGATACACTTCTGACAAGTGGTAACCCGGCGGCGGGGAGGTTCTTCTTCCCCGGTGAAGTATTTCTTCATGGGAGCCATGCCGGAGTTGATCAAGAGAAGGGATTTGTCGTTAATGGGAACCAGGGGGAAACTGGGCAAGCGCAGATGCCCTTTACTTTCAAAGTAAGAGAGATATTTCTCCCGGATTTCGTTCAGACCCATGCTGTGCATTGTATTCGTCTTCCTTTCAAGAAGTAAAATTTCAGTTTTATATCAAACGAAGCGGCAGATCTCGCAGAAATCCGCATCGAGTGTTTTCATGGTGTTTCGTGCCGTTTTTTCATCGGAGAACAATCCGTAAACGGCGGAACCGCTTCCCGACATTTCCGCACCGAGAGCACCGCCGGAAAGCAATTGGTTTTTCAGCCGAAGTACCGAGGGGCAAACCTTTGCGGTGGCAATGGTGAGATGATTGGAAAGATAGGGGGTAACGTCCTTACCCGACTGCAGCGCCCCGAGAAAATCCGGGGTTTTGGGTGGTTGCGGGTCGGTTAGCTGATCGAACAGGCGATAAACCTCAGGGGTCGACGCCGCTTCCTTGGTTTTCGCAAGAACGATAACGTAATCTTTCATAGAATCGAGTACCGTCAACGTTTCTCCGATTCCTTCCGCAAGACAAACGCCGCCTTTCAGAAAGAAAGGCACGTCCGCACCGA
Organism: Eubacteriales bacterium; assembly: GCA_045603745.1. Lineage (GTDB taxonomy): Bacteria > Bacillota > Clostridia > Oscillospirales > UBA644 > RGIG995. The sequence continues at coordinate 9,375 of JAZUMQ010000036.1, forward strand.
CCGACAGGGCGATGGTTTGCACCCTTGAATCTTCGGTGGAAATTCCGAAATGCTTACAAAGGAGTTTGATCACCGCCGCGGCATCGGAAGAACCGCCCCCCAATCCGGCGCAGGAAGGAATTCGCTTGACCAAGTCGATGTGAAAATCTCTTGTGTCAAGAGAAAATCCGTCCAAAAATGCGTTTGCGGCTTTGACACAGAGGTTTCCATCGTCGGTGGGAATCTTCGGATCGGAGCAGGTCAGGGAAATTCCCGTTCCGCCCGGTTCGAGAGTAATGGTGTCGGAAAGAGAAACCTCGGCAAAGACGGAAGAAAGAAGATGATAACCTCTCGCATCTCTGCCGGTAATATCCAAGGTAAGATTGATCTTGGCATATGCTTCCATTTGCACGGTTACCCCTCCAAGCAGGAAATGAACCGTCTCAGCCGATCCATTGCAATTTGCAGATGATCCATGGAGTACGCATAGGAAATGCGGGCAAACCCTTCACCGCTTTCACCGAAAGCACTGCCGGGAACCATGGCAACTTTTTCTTCTTCCAAGAACCGGCGACAGAAGTCTTCCGATGAAAGACCAAATCGGCTAAAGTTCGGGAATACGTAAAAAGCGCCGAGAGGTTCAAAGCAGGGAATTCCCAATTCTTCAAAAGTACGCAACAAAAACTTGCGGCGCATATTATACTTTTCCCGCATCATTTTCACGTCCTCTTCCCCATGCTCCAAGGCTTCCACCGCCGCAAACTGGCTGGTGGTTGGGGCAGACATAATTCCGAATTGGTGGATCTTCAAGGCGGGTTTGATCAATTCCTTGGGTCCGCACAAATATCCCATACGCCACCCTGTCATGGCATAGGCTTTGGAAAAGCCGTTGACCACCACGGTGCGTTCCTTCATTCCGTCGATAGACGCAAAGGAAACGAGGGGTTCTTTGGCGTAACAAAGTTCGATATAAATCTCGTCGGTGATGACAAAAATATCCGTATCCCGCAAAACTTCGGCAATCGCCTCGTAATCGGATTTCGTCATGATCGCGCCAGTAGGATTATTGGGATAAGATAAAATCAAAAGTTTGGTTTTGGGGGTAATGGCGGCTTTCAAGGTCTCCGGCATTAAGCGGAAAGCGTCCTTTTCGTAGGTGGGGAGTGCCACGGGGACAGCACCCGCCATCTGTGCCAAGGGGGCGTAACAAACAAAACAGGGTTCGGGAATGAGAACTTCGTCTCCGGGGCAAAGGAGGGTTCGCATGGTAATGTCGATCCCTTCACTTCCGCCGACGGTGACGATAACTTCACTGTCGGGATCGTATGTAAGACCGAACCGGCGAGACATATAAGAGGAAATGGATTTTCGCAACGGAACAAGACCGGCGTTAGGAGTATAGGCGGTCTTTCCCTCGTTGAGGTTGCGAATCCCGGCTTCCCGAATATGCCAAGGTGTTTTAAAGTCCGGTTCTCCGATGCTCAGGGTGATCACGTCCTGCATAGAGCCGGCAATATCAAAAAACTTGCGGATTCCGGAGGGCTTGATGTCCCGCGCGACCGGATTCATCAATTCGTTATAATTCAGGCTCATATCAGATCTCGCTCATCAGACGGTGATCGTCGGAGGTAAGATCCATCATCACGCCTTTATCCTTATATTTGGTGAGAACGAAGTGGGTGGCAGTTCCGGTAACGCCGTCGATGACCGCCAGTTTTTCTCCGACAAAGCGGGCAACGTCGCGAAGGGTCTTCCCTTCGATGACGACCATTAAATCATAACCGCCGGACATAAGATACAGATCCTGCACCTCTTCGTAGGCACAGATCCGTTTTGCAACTTCTTCAAATCCTTCGCCGTGACGAATGTGGATCTTGATTTCGATGACGGCACAGGTATGTTCCCGGTCGGTCTTGTCCCAGTTGACCAGGGCATGATACCCGCGGATCGTTCCGTCTCTTTCCGCATCTGCGATAATTTGAGCAACGGCGGATTCTTCCATCTCCAAAGCATCGGCGATGTTTTTCGCCGTCAGCCGTGCGTTTTGTTCCAAATAGTGAAGGATCTTTTCTTTCTGATTCATACTTCGCTTCTCACTTTCAAGATTACTGGCAAGCGTGCTTCAATGCGTCCACTTTATCGCAAAGTTCCCATTTGACGCCCAGATCTTCTCTGCCCATGTGACCGTACGCTGCGAGGGGACGGTAGATGGGTTTGCGAAGATCGAGAGTTTCGATGATTCCTTTGGGGGTCATATCAAACACCTTGTAGACCGCTTCGGTCAATTTATCTTCCGCAACGACTCCGGTACCAAAAGTATCGACCATGACGGAGACCGGCTCGGCAACACCGATGGCATAAGCCAACTGAACCTCACAACGGTCAGCAAGTCCGGCACGGACAATATTCTTGGCAATGTAGCGTGCCATATAGCAAGCGGAACGGTCGACCTTGGTGGGGTCTTTTCCCGAGAAGGCACCGCCGCCGTGACGGGCAGTTCCGCCGTAAGTATCGACGATGATCTTCCGGCCGGTCAGTCCCGTATCTCCCTGAGGGCCGCCAACAACAAAGTTGCCGGTGGGGTTGACGAGGATTTTGGTTTCCTCGTCCAACAAATAATCGGGGATTATGGGAATAATCACGTGCTGAATCAAATCGGCACGGATCTGCTCCAAGGTCACGTCGGGGGAATGTTGCGTAGAAATGACGATGGTGTCGATACGCGAGGGTTTTTCGTCCACGTATTCCGCGGTGATCTGGGTTTTTCCGTCGGGACGAAGGTAAGGCAACGTTCCGTCTTTGCGTACGGAAGTAAGCCGTTTTGCAAGCAGATGCGCATAATAGATGGGCAAGGGCATGAGGGTATCGGTCTCGTTACAGGCGTAGCCGAACATCATTCCCTGATCACCGGCGCCGTCCCGATCCACTCCCATGGCAATGTCGGGGGATTGTCCGTCGATCGCGGAAAGAACGGCACAGGTGTCACAGTCAAAGCCGTATTTGGCACGGTCATATCCGATTTCACGGATCACGCCTCTGGCGATCTTTTGGAAGTCCACGTAGCAGGACGTGGTGATTTCCCCCATGATATTGACAAGCCCGGTGGTGACAAAGGTTTCGCAAGCGACCCGGGCGGCGGGATCTTCGGTGAGAATGGCATCAAGAATGGCATCGGAAATCTGATCGCAGATTTTATCGGGATGTCCTTCGGTAACCGATTCCGAGGTAAATAACTTTTTCATAAAAATTCAATCCTTAGCTTTTATAATTCCGTATTTTATTCTTCGATAAACAAAACGCCGAAGGTATCTTTTCCGCAGTGGGAAGTGACGGTACAACCGGCGGTGGAAGAAAGAATCTCAGAGAAGATCCCCATATCTTCCAAAATCTGTCTGCCTTGGTTGGGGATCGTATCTTCCACGCAAGAAGTGGTAAAGTAGACCCGGTTCTTACGGACTTTCTTTCCGTTCAGCCGTCCTGCGATATAGGTTTCGTTGACGCGGGCAAGGTTTCCGCGAAGATTTCCGCAAACACCCAATTTACCGTCTTTCATTTCCAGGATCAGGCGAAGCTTGAGCAAATTCGCACCGAAGCGAACCACAGAGGGACAACGGCCTCCTTTGACCATGTATTCCAGATCGCCCAAAACGAAGGAGACATTCAGTTTATCCGCCAGTCCACGGCAGGTTTCGGCGATGGCAGCTGCATCGGCGTTTTCTTCCTTTGCCATTTCGGAGGCCTCGATGGCGAGAAGTGCCATTCCGGTGGAGAGGGTCTTGGTATCGACCACGTAAACATTGCCCACTTCTTCGGCGGCAAGGCAAGCGTTCTGATAGCAGGAAGAAAGACCGGAACTGATGCTGAAATGGATCACGGCATCGGCGTCTTTCAATTGTTCGGTAAAGAAATCTTCAAACTCAATGGGGGCAATGGCACAAGTCTTGGGAAGAATTCCGGTGCGAGCAACGAAATCATAAATCCCTTGGGCGTCCAGGTCAACACCGTCGGTGTGAGTCTCGTCTCCCAACTGAACCTTCAAAGGCACTTTGACGATTCCATAGGTCTGAAGTTGTTCGTCGGTCATATCAAGGGTACTTTCAGCGGTAATTTTAATTTTCATAATCTGCTTTTCTCCTTTCGGGTTCACACACCGAAAACGGTGCGGAAGTTTATTTATTTATAATACTATATAGTATTATAACACATTTTTTGCGCTTTGTAAAGAGAAAAATGCGAAATAAATCATAATTTCCGGAATTTTCACATTCCGTTTTCAAAAAAATAAGTTCCCGAGGAATCTCAAAAAAGTTTTCCACAGGTTTTTTCCAATCAAAAACCATTGAAATACCGGGGTTTTCCCTATTTTCAACAGAGTTATCCACGGTTTTATACCGTTTTGGTGTGAGATGTGGGGGAAATAATTTTGCATATATTTCCCATTTGACCGATTAAACAAAAAGTTGGACAAACTTTATTTTTCCCCTTGTATCAACGGTTTGCGGGTTTCAATGAATTTTTTCGGAACATTTCCCAAAATTTCCCGAAGCGGAAAAAAGTGGTCAAACAAGCGGTTTTACACATTTTCCACAGGGTTTTCCACGGTTTTGAATATGCAACAGTGGAAAACCCTTCGGCATTTTGCACAAGAACGATTTTTCCCCGATTTCATGCGGTTTTTGTCGAATTTCGGCAGTAAAAATAAAAATCGTATCAACGGAAAGACTAAACGGAAATACAAAATTACACAGAGAAAATTTATGCATTTTTTATAGCGGTAACAAGCAACCGTTCTGCCAGGGTATCCAAAGCAAAAAAGCACGTTTTAGCGGCAGGTGAACACCGGAAGGCCTCCCCCCATAAATCCCGAAGATCTTCCCGGCGGCGCAGTGGTGTTTCGTCAAAACGAAAAGGGTCGCAAGACAGGAGAAGAACCGATTGTTCGGCAATTTTGCGCTCGGTTTCGGACAAGGGTAAAACCGTTGAAAACACAGAGAAAATTGAGAAAGAAATTTCATAAAGATCTTCCCGGTCAACGGGGGTAATAAAATCTCTGAGAAGATGAAGACAAAGGCTTTTATGACGCTGATAACAGGTACTTTTCAGATCCTCTACCTCTTCGGCAGAATGGGTGCGGGTGGCTTTCAAGAGCAAAGAAAATTCCTCTTGCAAAGTTGCATAAAAATAATTTTTTTTCATAAAAATACCTCCCCGAAGATTCTATGCTCCGGAGAGGTAAAACAGAAGATAAATTCAATTGACAAGACCTAAAAGCAGTAAAATGGGACGGGCGGCAAAAAATCCCAAAATAAATAAACCGATGCCGGCGAGAATCTGCCATAGAGTTCGCTTGTTCCGTCGGGTGGATTGGTGAAAAGACCAACGACTTCTCATTGTACAATCTCCTCACGGGAAACGTGATCAAGATTCAAACCGTCGAGAATGATCTTTCGGGGACATTTTGCGGCACAAGTACCGCAATGATCACAAAGAGAGTAGTCAATATGGGCGATGTTATCCACGAAAGTAATGGCGTTGTTGGGGCAATTCTTTGCACAGATCCCACAACCGATACACCCTACCTGACAGTGAGAACGGACGATTACACCCTTATCTTTGGACTTACACGCCACCCAGTAACGGGAGTCAAAGGGCACCAATTCAATGAGATTTTGGGGGCAAGCTGTGACGCACATACCACAGGCACGGCAATGGTCGTAGTCCACGAAGGCGACGCCGTTTTCCAATTTAATGGCGTTAAAAGCACAAGCGGCAACACAGGAACCGAGGCCGATGCAACCGTAACTACATTCTTTCGGACCGTTTCCGAGGCGGGAGACCGAATGACAGTCTGCCAATCCTTGGTAGAGATATTTATAACTTGCGGTAGCGTGGTTTCCGCTGCACATAACCTGAGCCCGCATACGGACCGGTTCTTTGACTTCAACCCCCATAATTTCGGCGATTTTGGCATTTGCGTCCCCGTTGGCTACCGGACAAAGTCCCACTTGAGCCCCATCTTCCACAATGGCTTTTGCATAGGCGGAACAACCGCTGTAACCACAACCGCCGCAGTTTGCCCCGGCAAGATGCTCGGAGATTTGATCGATGCGGGGGTCTTTTTCCACGGCAAATTTTTTCGCGGCAACCGCCAAAAGAACGCCGAACAAAAAAGCCACCGCCCCAAGGACGAGAACGGTCAGAGGGATTTCAAAATAAACGGGAAGTGCTAACATCTTCGATCCCTCCTTTTAAAACGACAGACGAAGACCACTGAACGCCAACGCCAAAAGACCGCCGGCGATCAGGGCAATGGGAACACCCCGGAAGGGCTTTGGAATTTTTGCAAATTCAAACCGTTCCCGGACGAGAGATAACAAGAAAATTGCCAACAAAAATCCAAGTCCTGCGGCAAAGCCGTAGACCACGGATTCGATGAAATTGTAATCGTTTTGAACGTTCAAAAGGGCAACCCCGAGAACAGCACAGTTGGTGGTGATCAAGGGAAGATAAATACCCAAAGCAGAATAAAGGGAAGGAATTGCCTTTTGCAAGAACATCTCAATAAATTGCACCAAACAAGCGATGAGAAGAATAAAGGCAATGGTTTCCAAATATTCGATATGCAACGGTTTCAAGATAAAGTGGTACAAAGGCCAAGTGAGAGCGGAAGCGATGGTCATAGTAAAGGTGACCGCGAGCCCCATTCCCACGGCGGTTTCGGTCTTTTGTGAAACTCCGAGGAAGGGACAAATTCCGTAGAATTTGACGAAAACAAAGTTTTCGATCAACAGGGCAGTGATTGCCAGAAGGAAAATATTCGCCATAACTCAGTCCTCCTTCTTCGGGCGGTTCTTAAACCACTGAACCAAAGCGATCAAAGCGCCTAAGATCAAGAATCCGCCCACGGGAGAAATCACCAATACCGCGGGAGAAAAGGTTGAAGGCGTGACCTTGATCCCCAATAACGTTCCGCTTCCGATCAGTTCCCGAATCGCGGAAATAATAACCAACGCAACGGTAAAACCGATTCCCATAGCAAGTCCGTCCAGAACCGAGGGCAAAGGCCCATGCTTGGAAGCAAAACTTTCCGCCCGGGCAAGGATAATACAGTTAACGACAATAAGGGGAATAAACAGTCCTAAGGATTGGGCAAGGGAAGGGACGTATGCCTGCAACACCATATCCACCACCGTAACGAAACCGGCGATAATGACGATATAGGAAGCGATACGGATCTTCGACGGAATGAGATTGCGAAGCAAGGAAATAAAGAGGTTGGAAAGAATCAAAACGAAAGTGACACTCAGCCCCATTCCGATGCCGTTGACCACGGTGGTAGAAACCGCCAACGTAGAGCACATACCAAGCAATTGAACGAAAATGGGGTTTTGATCCAAAAGACCGTCTTTGAAAATTTTCTTAACCGAAAGATTCTCTTTTGCCATGGGTCATTCCCCCTTTCCTTCCAAGATTGCAGTACAAACACTCACGGCAGACCGGACACCGGACTGAATTCCCACCGAAGAAACGGTAGCTCCGCTGACTGCGGTGACCGAATCCAGATTTCGGAAAGAAAGTCCTTTAAATTGAGGCAAAAACGAGCCGGCCTCGTCCACGGCTTTCGACCCGATGCCGGGAGTTTCCGATTGCGTCAGAATCTTCACACCGGTAACGGTAAGATCAGTATTAATCCCGACGATCATGGTAATTTCGTCATACCCTTTGACGGTGACGTCGAAGCAGTAACCGGTAATCACGCCGTCCTCTTCTGCTTGGTAAATTGCAGTAACGGTTTTTGCTTCCGCTTCAGGAATCGCAAAATCGGTCACCTCGGTAAAGGAGCCGGAAAGAAGAGCAGAACGGGCAGTCTCCCCTGCAATGCGTTGCCGTTCGGCAATGGTGCTCCGGGTGAGCATATTGACCAAGGAAAGCATCAGCACCACGGCGGCAACAAAGAGCGAGAGACGGAATCCGAGAGAAAGATATTTTTTCATGCGTTATCCCCTCCGAATCCATAACGACGCGGTTTAATGTACCGGTCGAGTGCCAAAGTCACTACGTTCATAATCAGAATGGAATAGCAAACCGCTTCGGGATAAGAACCGAAGGTGCGCAACAGAACCGTAAGTCCTCCGCAACCAACGGCATAGAGGATCTTGCCGATGCGGGAAAGGGGCGAAGTGGTATAATCGGTTGCCATAAATACGGCACCCAGCATCAACCCGCCGCTGAGCAGTTCGTAGGACATATAAGTAAGGTTATCAATTCCGCCCACGGGGAACAGATAAGTTAAGAGCGCGACCGTTCCTACGTAACAGACGGGAATATGCCATTTGATGACCTTACGGAAAAGCAGATAGACGAAGCCGACCAAAATCAGCAATGCGGAAGTTTCTCCCAGACACCCGGGAATATTTCCCACAAACATATCCCAAAGATCCAAATCCGGAAGAACTCCCTGTTTCAAACTCTTTAGGGCAGTGGCACCGGTGATGGCGTCCACCGAATCAGAGACCACACCGTCGGTAAACATAGGCTCTCCGAAAATAAAGGAGAGTTCACCGTAAGCATCACTGAAGGGCTTAGTAAAGGTTGTCATGATGGTGGGCCAGGAAAACAGAAATGCCCGGGCCGCCAAAGCGGGATTTAAGAAATTTTTCCCCAAACCGCCAAACAATCCTTTTACTACGACAATGGCAAAGAACGCCCCCAAGGTCACCATCCAATAAGGGGTAGTTACCGGAAGAGTAAATGCCAACAAGATTCCGGTGACGACAGCGGAAAGGTCGTTGATCGTATTGTTTCGTTTCGTGACCCAATTAAATAAACTTTCAAAGGCGATACAAGCGGCAACGGAGACCAACGTCAGCGTCAAAGCCCGAAAGCCGAAGAAGATCACGGCTCCGCCCAGAGCAGGAATCAGAGCGAGAATTACGTCCCGCATGATGGTCATGGTCGAATCTTTGCTCCGGTAATGAGGAGAAGAATTGACCAGATATTGACGGTTGCTCATTTCTTCGCTCCTTCCCTTGGAATTTGGCTTTTTGCCATGCGCATGGCTTGAACCAAGTACAATTTTGCGGGGCATACGTAAGCACAACACCCACATTCGATACAATCTTGGACGTTCAGCGCGGCGCATTCGGAAAAGCGGTCGAGAACAGCGTTTTCATAGATCTTGGTGGGTTGCAGACGCATGGGGCAAACCGAAACACAACGCCCGCAACGAATACAGGTATCAGCCCCGGGGAAGGATTCTTCTCCCCCGTCGTGGGCAAAGGCCAAGAGCGACGAGGTGTTTTTCACCACGGGAATGTCGAGGGAATGTTGCGCCGTACCCATCATAGGACCGCCGGTGACGATTTTGTAAGGTTCGGAAGTAAATCCGCCGCAATAACCGAAAAGTTCCCGGTAAGAAGTTCCGATGCGAACCAAGAGGTTTGCGGGATTCGTCACGGCAGAACCGCTGACGGTCACGACTCGCTTAATCAAAGGTTGGGCTCGATAAATGGCACGGTAGAGCGATGCACAGGTATCCACGTTAAAGACTGCACAACCGATGTCCATAGGCAATTTTCCGGGAGGAACTTCTCGGCCGGTGACGGCGCGAATCAGTTGCTTTTCGCCCCCTTGAGGGTATTTGGTGGGCAATTCCAAAACGGTAATGCCCGTACCGTCGGCAGTAGCACGCATGGTAGCCAAGGCGTCCGGCTTATTGTCTTCCACACAAATGACAACGTCGTCTACCCCGAGACAATGACGGATCAATTCCGCACCGGTTACGATAAACCGTGGGTATTCCACCATTGCCCGATGGTCTGCGGTGATAAAAGGTTCACACTCGCAACCGTTGATGATGACAGAAGTAACTTTCCGATCGATTGCCGTACGCAATTTTGCGTGCAAGGGAAATGCCGCACCGCCCATACCGACGATACCGGCTTCCCGGGCAATGGCAATAATTTGATCGGGAGTCAGGTCGGTCACTTCTCCCCCATAAGGTTCGATTTCAATTTTTTCGTCCGAACCGTCGTTTTCAATGACCACCGACAAAACCTTGACGCCGGAAACGTTCCAGCGGGGTTCGATGGCTTTGACAACGCCGGTAATACTGGCGTGAATGGGCGCACAAAGTCCCGTTTCGCAATCCCCGATCTTTTGCCCTTCCAACACCCGGTCCCCTACTTTGACCAAGGGTTGACAGGGGGCCCCGATATGCTGAGACAACGGTATGACCACCGTCTCCGGCTGAGGAAGATTGCTGACGATAACGCTGGCGGCGGTTTTTTCTTTCTGATAATCCGGATGGATTCCGCCGCGGAAGGAAAACGCCATGCTGATATACACCTCTCTTATTCTTCAAACCGTCCGAATATTCACCCTCATAGGGGACGGTTTATATGCAAAATTACTACCATAACATTATATAACAAATCTCGCAGTCTGTCAAGGGGGAAATTTCGGAAAAACCCCGAGGCGGTTCACCTCGGGGCAATATGACGACCGATTTCGGTAAAAACCACGGAACGTTCTTCCGCCAGGGCTTCTTGCAATACCCGGACGGCAGGTTCTTCGGCGGTCATGTAAAATATTACGTTGTCGGCAAAGGTTCGATCGGTAATAGAGATTTCCAATTTATCGGCGTGATAAGTAACGGTTCCGGTTTTGGAATAGGGAAACGACAGGGTAAAATCAATAAACTCGGCAGTTTCGGTCTTTTCTGCCGCTTCCAAAGCTCCCGCCGCCGCTTTTGCGTAAGCGCGAACCAATCCGCCGGCACCCAATAAAATTCCGCCAAAATATCGGGTAACAACCACCGTGACGTCTTCAAAACCGTTTTTCTGCAGGGCGTTCAGCGTAGGGGCTCCTCCAGTTCCGGAAGGTTCTCCGTCGTCACTCATGCGAACGATTCCGCCGTGAATGACATAAGCGAAGACGTGGTGTCGGGCTTCCGGGTCGGCGGCACGAACTCGGGCAACGGCATCTTTTGCGTCGGCTTCGGTGGGGGTATAAAACACTCTGCCGATGAACCGGGATTTCTTTTCGGTAAATTCATATTCCGCAAATCCGCGGACGGTGAGATAACCCATACGATCGCTCCTGTTAAAAGATTCTTTTTTATCATTGTACCATATTTTTGAACAAATTTCCAGTAGTGATATGCAACTTTATTTTAAATTTCGGTAAAATTTCTTGCAATTCTTCTCCGTTTGTGTTATAATAAAGAGAGATTACGTGGGAAAAGGGGGATTTTCGTGTTCCGTCATATCGTTCTGTACCGATTGAAAGATCGTGGCGAAGAAGCAAAGCAAGCGTTAAAGAGTCGTTTTTTGACTCTTCGGGGAAACGTTCCGCAGGTAAAAGAGATTGAAGTCGGAACCGATTGTCTTTACAGCGGACGAAGTTACGACGTGGCGCTGATCATCACCTTTGAAAACAAAGAAGATCTTGCCGTTTACAAAGCAGATCCCTTTCTCGTCGCCCTTTCGGAATACGTTCATTCGGTCATCGAATCTTCGGCAAGTTGCGATTTCGAGGCAGAACGATGAATTTCAACGGATTTTACGGAAACCTTCCGATAAAAACAGCGCTGAACGCCCATTTATTCCACGCGTATCTCATTGAAGGACCGAAAGGATCGGGGAAACATACCCTTGCAGACATCATTACCAACTCGCTGGTTTGCGACGGTGAAAATCCCCCCTGCGGGACCTGTCGGCAATGTTATAAATTTCAACAGAAATGTCACCCGGATATTATTGACATTCCCTCGGATCTTCCGGTGGACGAATTGCGGCAACTGTTGGCGGGAATCGTACTCTCTCCCAACGATGGGAAGCACAAAGTCTACCGCATTGACAATGCGGAAAAAATGCACCCGGCGGCACAAAATTTATTGTTGAAAACATTGGAAGAACCGCCGCCTTACGCCGTATTTTTGCTTTTGTGCACGGCAAAAGAAGGGGTTTTGCAAACGGTTCAATCCCGATGCCAAACATTGACGATGGCACCTCTGCCCGAAGAGGTAATTCGGGAACATTTCATCAAAACCTTCGGGAAATACGACGAAAAAGCGGAAAGCGCAATATTGTTATCCGCCGGATTTTTAGGAAAAGCGTTAGAACTTTACGAAGTTTCCGACAGCGACTATGCAGAAAAAAGCAAAGCACTGATCAAAGCCTTGAAACGGGACGACCCCGTTGCAGTATTTCAAATCTTCACCTTTTCGGATCGCAATGAACTGGTGGGATTTTACAACGCTTTTTCTCTGCATATCAAACGCCAACTTCGGGAAAGCAAGGGAAAGGAACGGTTATTTTTTTCAGATCTTGCCCGGCTTTGGGACGAAGCAAGCGAATCCATGCAAACCAACGTAAACGTAAAATTCTGGAATACAAATTTAGCACGGCTTTGCCGTAAAGCAAGAAGATAATTTCAAAGAGAAAGGATTGTTCCAATGATCGAAATCATAGGAATCCGTTTCCGCAATGCGGGAAAAATTTATTATTTTGCACCCAACGGAATCACCGCGGCTCCCGATCAAAAGGTCGTTGTACAGACTGTTCGGGGAACCGAAATCGGCACCGTTGTGTTGGGGAACAAAGAAATTGACGAATCCCAAAATATAAAAGACCTCTCCCCTGTTCTTCGGTTGGCGACGGAAGAAGATCTGAAACGAGATCGAGACAATCGACAAAAAGAGAAAAAGGCCTTTGACATTTGCGCCGCAAAAATTCGGGAACACGGTCTTGAAATGAAACTGATCAATGTGGAGTATACGTTTGATTGTTCCAAGATCGTATTCTGTTTCACTGCCGAAGGAAGAGTGGATTTCCGGGAATTGGTCAAAGATCTTGCGGGAGTTTTCAAAACTCGCATTGAACTGCGTCAGATCGGAGTTCGGGATCAGACCAAGTCGATTGCCGGATTGGGACTGTGTGGACGGAAGGTCTGTTGCGCATCATTTTTGACCGATTTTGATCAGATTACTGTAAAAATGGCGAAAGATCAGGGGTTGTCTTCTTCCCCGCAAAAGATTTCCGGCCCTTGCGGAAAATTGATCTGTTGCCTTGGCTATGAACAAAAAGCCTATGAAGCGGAATATAAGGAACTGCCTCGCATGGGCGCTTACGTGAAAACTCCCAACGGTTGCGGAACGGTATGTGAAGTCAGCGCACTGAAGCAAGGGGTTCGGGTTCGGTTGGAAGACAAGCCCGACGAAGTACCCGCCTTTTATAAAAAGGAAGAGTTGAGCGAAGCGAATTCGGAAACACCTTTCCCCCACGCACCGGTGCAAAATCCGGGACCGGAGGAAGAAAAGGAAGAAGCAAAGGATTCGGCACAACAAAAGGCGAAGCGCAAGAAAAAGCACTTCTACAATAAAAATAAGAAGCCTCAACAAAAGAAAGAAACCGGCGGTCAAAACAATCAATAAAATAATACAAGCGCTATTGATTCAAACAACGAATCGATAGCGCTTTTGTTTTACGAAAAATCAGCGGTCTTCAAAAAAAGATTCACCATTCCGGCGTGTAAAAACTATGATGGAAGGGACGGTTTTTTTATTTTCCGAAATTTGGGTTGATTAAAAGTCAGCGAATCGGAGGAAAATAATACTGTTCCAGGGACAAGAAAAAGAAAATACATGGAAAATCATAGGAGGACAAAGGAATGCCGCTGATTCGTCGAGGAGATATTTATTATGCGGATTTAAGCCCGGTGGTGGGCTCGGAACAGGGCGGAATTCGTCCGGTTCTCATTGTTCAAAATGACGTAGGAAACAAACATAGTCCCACCGTCATTGCCGCCGCCATTACCAGCCGGATCAACAAAAACCGGTTGCCGACCCATATTGAAGTCGATGCCAGAAATTACGGTCTTGCCCGGGATTCCATCATACTGCTGGAACAAATTCGGACATTGGACAAACGCCGTTTGAAAGAACGAATGGGACATCTGGATCGAGAGGCAATGGATCGAGTCGATCGCGCCATATCCATCAGTTTCGGCTTGGAAACTTCACCGGTAAGCCGTGAAGAACGAAACGCTTAAAATAGGAAAAAGCACTCGAAAGAGTGCTTTCCCCATATAACAAATGCCGTCGGGGATTCCCGACGGCATTTGTTATGTGTCGTTTTTAGCAGCAATGGTCGTTGTCGCAACCGCAACCGTTGTTGTTGCCGTAGATGGCGAAGATAATAACAGCGGCGATGAGGACGGTCCAGAAATAGTAGTTGGTGTTGCAGTTCATCATAAGAAAGCCTCCTTGAAATTACAGGGGATTCGGGATCCCTCTGCTCATTGCTATCTTATGCAAAACACAAACGATGTGTGAAATCAGTCGGCGGTACGAACCACCGCTAGTCTGCCAACCAGGGCAGAGACCTCTGCTTTCGGGTCAACAATTTCATTACTGACCGCCAAAGGAAAATCATAAGTCAACGTGGCGTCTGCAAGGGGGTATTTAAATCCTTTCAGAGTAACGCCGGTCACTTGAGGAGTCAAAGCGAGAAGGGAAAAATAAGTAGCGTCGCCGGGAGTATATTCCTTAATAAAAGGAGCATTTAAAACCTCAATAGACTGTTTCCCATCGCACATGGAAGCCGTAGCCCCGTGGGAGACCAGAAAGTTTAACGTCTGAACGGCACCGAGGGTATGATCCAAGCGTCCGCCGATTCCACCGGCGATTAAAAATTCCCGAACCCCACGCTCCAAACCGAGGCGAGCGGCAAACATGGTATCCGTATCGTCCTTTTCTGCGGGCAGACGGATAATTTCGGTATTCTCGGGAAGATCTCCCGAATAGGAATCAAAATCTCCCAAAACAATTGACGGAACCACACCGCAACGGCGGGCGTATTCCATACCGGAATCGGCACAGACGATTACGTCGTCTTGGCGCAAATCCTCGGGGGGCAAGGCGGATTTCGACCAACAAAAAATAACCCATCTCATTTGATTACCTCCCAAGGGCGCAAAGGACCGATCTCCTCGTACATTCTAAGATAATTTTCGTATCGGGAACGGGAAATCTTTCCTTCCTCCGCGGCAGTGCGGATAGCACAATTTTTTTCTTTTCCGTGGGCACAATCCCGGAAGAAGCAATCTCCGAGATACGGTTCAAATTCCGGGAAATAATCGGACAAAAGAGAACGGTCGTAAAGACCGCAGGGAGAAAACTCCAGTTCAGAAAAACCGGGAGTATCTGCTAAAAACCCTCCTTCAAAGGGATACAGTTCCACCGCCCGGGTGGTATGTTTTCCCCGTTGTAATTTTCGGCTGATTTCTCCGGTCTGGCGGACAAAATCCGGGGCAAGAGCGTTCATCAAGGTGGATTTTCCCACACCGGACAACCCGGCAAAGGCACAGGTCTGTCCTTTCATAAGTTGCCGAAGAGAATCGACATTTTCCCCGGTTTTGGCGCAGACCGAAAAACAAGGGTAACCGATAGAAGAATAAATCTTACGCACTTCCATAGGATCGTCCAGA
This sequence comes from Eubacteriales bacterium, assembly GCA_045603745.1. Classification (GTDB taxonomy): domain Bacteria; phylum Bacillota; class Clostridia; order Oscillospirales; family UBA644; genus RGIG995. The sequence continues at coordinate 24,843 of JAZUMQ010000036.1, forward strand.
TCGGTTTTATTTAATACCAAAATCGGTTTTACGCCGCAATGTTCGGCGATGACGGTAAGTTTATCGAGAGTATAAAGATTAGGTAAGGGATCGGTCAATGCGACGACGATAAACAGCTTGTCCACATTTGCCACCGGGGGGCGGGGCAAGACGTTGCGGCGGGGAAAAATTTTGGTAATGACACCGTCGGAAAATTCCACCCGATCTCCTACGTACAAAATATTGCGATCCCGCTTCAATCCACCTCTGCCACGGCATTCATAGATTTGACCGTCCCGATAGACTTCGTAAAGTCCTCCAAGTCCGCGAATTACGATTCCTTCCATATTACTCCGCTTTTTCTTCGCCTTTACTGACGGTAATGGTGATAGTTTCCGAAAGGGGAACGACGGAATCCGCCGGAACGGATTGAGAAATCACTTGACCTTCCGGTACGGTATCGCTGAAAACTTCGTTAATGGAAACGGAAGTCAGCCCTTTCTTATACAGAGCGGTAATAGCGGTTTCCTTAGCAGAACCGACCAATTTGGGCATAATGGCTTCGGTAATTGCCGCCCGAACGTTGACGTAAATGGTAACGGTAGCACCCTCGGTCACTTCCGTTCCTTCGCTGGGCTCACACCGAAGAACGACTCCTTCGTCCAAAGCGACGTTGCCCACTTCGGTTTTGCGGGCGTAGGTCAAACCGGCGTTTTTCAAAGCAGCGATGGCTTGAGATTCGGTTTTCCCGGAAAGTTCGGGAATTTGAATATTTCTGCCGCCCTTACTGATCACCAGCGTAATTTCCGAACCGGAAACTACCGATTCCCCGTACGTGGGGGATTGTTCCAAAACGATACCGGATTCCACGGCATTGTCAAATTCGTATTGGAGATTAAATTTAAAGTTTTTCGCCACTTCGTAATTTGCTTCAATATCGTCATACGCCATGCCTACGTATTGGGGAACGTTAACGTATTCCTGATAAAGATTGGAAACGACGGCGACCATAATACCTACCCCGGAAAAGACCAAAAGGGCGGACAGTAAAAGAGCACAAATCGTCGAAAGTTGGCAATTGCGCGCATAGATATAAGTATCTTCATCATCGGGATAAAGAGAACGGAAGAAACCGGCGATTCCTTTTCCTTGTTTGGTTTTTCTTCTGGAGATTCGATATTCTGTGGGATAAGGGAAAAAGGTATCCGGATTGGCCTCCAATTTTTCCAAATCGTTGAGCATGGAAATTGCATCTTGATACCGCTGGGAAGGATTCTTCGCCATGGCACGGAAGATGACCTGTTGAAATCCGATGGGCAATTCGGGAATGAGTTTGCAAGGAGCATAGGGGGGCTTTTCCACCTGCATGCGGGCTACGTCCACCGGAGAGGGAGCGTCAAAGGGCAATTTCCCGGTGAGCATGGCATACATCATAACTCCGACGGAATAGAGATCGGAGCGGTTATCGGTTACGTCTCCCTTTGCCTGTTCGGGAGAAATATAGTGCACCGAACCAACGGCTTCGTCGGACATAGAATCCCCCTCGAAATTGGGGACGGAGGCAATCCCAAAGTCGGTAACTTTGACCGTCGCATCGGCAAGAAGCAGGATATTTTCCGGTTTAATATCGTGGTGAACCACTCCTCGCTCGTGAGCGTGGGACAAGGCGCTGAGAATCTGACGGAGATAGTGAATGGCTTCTTCGGGAGAAAGGACGCCCTTTTGATCCATGCGATCTTTCAGCGTAACACCGTCCACGTATTCCATAACGATATATTGCAAACGTCCTTCAAAATTGACGTCATGGACGTTGACGATATTCGGGTGAGACATCAGGGCGATCGCACGGGATTCGTTATAAAACCGACGGCGGGATTCCTGATCTCCCAACCGATCTGCACGTAATACCTTAAGGGAAACTTCCCGGTTTTCCAACAGATCATAGGCGCGAAAAACGACGGACATTCCGCCGATGCCCAGCGTATTTCGGATCTGATACCGATTATTAACGATACTGCCGATCAACTGCTTCATCTCGACTTCGCCTCTCTTTCTTCTTCATACAAGATCCCGACGGTGATATTGTCGGTACCTCCCCCTTCCAAAGCCCGGTCAACCAAAACCGAAACCAATTGGTCGGGAGGATATTGCCGGAACAACTCTTCCAAAGAATCGTCCTTGACAGAAACGGTCAATCCGTCGGTACAGAGCATAAACGCGTCTCCCTCCCGAAGATCGGAAAAGAAAATTTCCGGCTGAGAATCTTCCGCATAACCGAGGGTTCGGGTAATAACGTTGCGGCGAGGGTGTGATTCTCCTTCTTCGGGGGAGATCTCCCCGCGGTCAATCATTTGCTGCACCAAAGAATGGTCTTTGGTAAGTCTGCGAAGTTTTCCTTTGCGATAGAGGTAGGCACGGCTGTCGCCCACGTGGGCAATGCAGACTTTTTTCCCCCACCGAACGGCTAAAACCACCGTAGATCCCATACCGGCAAGTTCGGGAGATTCCTTTCCGATCTGAGAAATCAGGAGGCTGACCCGGGCAATGATGCCGGAAAGAACCGTTTTCAATTCCTTGGGACGAAGGGTTTGGGTCAACCGATCAGAGAGCAATTCATAAAACGTACGGACGGCAATCTCCGAAGCTACGTTTCCGCCCCGGTGACCGCCCATACCGTCGCACAGCACCATAAATTGCACGTCGGCTTCCAGACGACCTTGGCAGAAAGCGTCCTGATTGGACGTGCGTTTCCGCCCTACGTCAGTCATAACGTAAGATTTCACGGTAGAATCCCTTCCTTTCGTTGGGTGATGGGAAAATCAATTTTTGCGTTCTTTTTCAAATCGGGCACGCAACTGCCCACAGGAAGCATCAATGTCTTTGCCTAATTTTCGGCGACAAGTAACGTTGATCCCCTGCTCGGACAAAATCGACGAAAACCGTCGAATCCGGTCGGGGGTAGAAGGCTGAAACTCCCGCTCCTCCACGTGATTCATAGGAATCAAATTGACGTGTGCCAATTTCCCATGAAGACGGCGGGAAAGTAAGCGAGCGTGTTCCGGGGTGTCATTGACCCCGTTAATCATAATGTACTCATACGAAATGCGGCGTCCGGTAGTTGCAATATAGCGGTCACAGGCGGCAAGCAATTCTTCCACAGGATAAGTACGGTTTACCGGCATAAGCAGATCTCTCGTCTCGTTATCGGGAGCGTGGAGAGAGACCGAAAGGGTGATCTGGAAATTTTCGCGTGCCAGTTGATCGATCTTCGGAACAAGCCCGCAAGTGGATACGGAAATATGGCGTTGGCTCATACCGAATCCCTTGGGAGAGGTGAGGTTGCGGATAAAGGTGACGAGATTATCGTAATTATCCAAAGGTTCTCCGACCCCCATAACCACCACGTGAGAAACCGGGTCGGTGCGGTTGATATAAGTAATCTGGGCAAGCATCTCTCCTGCCGTTAGATTCCGAACCTTTCCCTTTAAAGTAGAAGCGCAGAAACGACACCCCATATTGCACCCGACTTGAGAAGAAATGCAAACGGAATTGCCGTGTTCGTAGCGCATGAGAACCGTTTCCACGTGATTGCCGTCGGCAAGGCGGAACAAATATTTTTTCGTTCCGTCGGAAGAAACACTGCAAGTGGCTTCTTCCACCGTGGCAAGGGTGCAGGTCTCGTCTAATTTTGTCCGTAAATCCTTAGATAAATCGGACATTTCCTCAAAGGAAGAAACGCCCCGCGCCAACCAGCGGTAGATCTGGCCTGCCCGAAAAGGAGGCAGGCCGAAAGATTTAACTACCTCGGTCAAGGATTCGTAGGTGAGCGATGAAAGGTCTGTCTTTTCCAAAATTTATCTCCTGCGACGTCCGCCGAAAATAATGAGAATATAACGGAACAACTGCCACAACGAAGTGAGCAGCGCAACGACGTAGGTCATGGCGGCGGCGGTAAGGACTTTCTTTGCACCTGCCAACTCTTCCTCGTTCAAATATCCTCCCTCCAGTACCCCAATGGCACGGCGGGAAGCATTAAATTCCACGGGGAGGGTGACCAACTGAAACAAGACGGTAATTCCGAAAAGGATCACGCCTATCAAGGCAACGACGTCGCTGAACACAAGCCCTGCAAAAATCAAAATCCAAGAAAACTGCGATGCAAAATTCGTGATGGGGAGAATGGCGGTGCGGAATTTGATAGGCGCATATTCCAAGTGATACTGAACGGCGTGCCCCGCTTCGTGGGCGGCAATGCCTAAGGCGGCGACGGAAGTGGAATCATAAACTCCTTCGGAAAGACCGATATACTTTTCCTTCGGGTGATAGTGGTCGGAAAGATTGCCGGAAATTTTCTTAACGGTCACATCGTAAATGCCGTTTGATTGCAAGATCTGTTGGGCGATCTGCGCTCCGGTAATTCCTCGGTGGGTGAGAACTTTGGAATATTTTTTGTAGTTGGATTGAACCGCGCCGGAAGCAATGGCGGAAAGAACGATAAGGGGTAACATCCAGATTAAATATCCGCCGTAGCCGGAATAATAGAGATAGTCGAACATATAAAACCTCTTATTCAAACAGGTCGTTGCGGTTCCCCGCACAGAAACTTTCGCCGGACATAGGCTTTTTACCTTCCGGCTGAACGGTCTTAAGGCGAAGTCCACCGTCGGCAACTTTCAAGATCAAATGCTTTTTATCCACAATCGTTCCGTTGGGAACGTTCCAAGTTCCTTCTACCGGCTCGGATTCCAAGATTTTGATATTTTTTCCGCCGCAAAAAGCGAAGGCACAGGGATCGGGAGCAAGACCTCGGATCCGGTTATGCAACGACAATTTGGATTGATTGAAATCCAATCTGCGGGTTTCCTTCGTAATCATGGACGCGTAGCAGGTATCTCCTTGCTGCGGAATGCGTGGGGCGGTGCCATCGGCGATGAGCGAAACGGTTTTGACCAATAGATCTCCGCCGATCTGCGCCAAACGATCATGGAGCGAGCCAAAGGTATCCTCGGGGGTTATGGGGGTGGATTCTTTCAGGATCATATCCCCGGTATCCAAACCTTCGTCCATATACATGGTGGTAACGCCGGTCTCGGTCTGTCCGTCGATCAGAACGTGATTGACCGGAGCCGCACCCCGGTACATAGGCAACAGAGAACCGTGAACGTTGACACAACCCAATTTAGGATAATTCAAGATGTAGGCGGGAAGAATTTTTCCATATGCCACAACGATGATCAGATCCGGATCCAATTCCTGCAACAGGGGAAGGATCGCCTCATCTTTTAGTGTTTCCGGAGTTTCGACCCGATATTCTTTTTCCAAGGCAAATTCTTTGACCGGAGTGCAGGTCATCTTATATCCTCTGCCCTTGGGACGGTCGGGCTGGGTAATTACGCAAACCACCTGAGCCCCGGAATCGTGGAGAGCACGAAGACTTTCCACCGCAAAGGGAGAAGTTCCCATAAACAAAATTTTCATAAAATTCCTCAATCGTCAATTTCAACGTATTCGGTGACCAGTTCCCGATAAAGATGACCGTCCAAATGGTCTACTTCGTGGCAGAAGCAAACGGCGACGATCCCGGTACGGGTATATTTGACAGGGTTACCGTACTCGTCCTGAGCTTCCACGGTAACCTTAGCGGGGCGAAGAGTTTTTCCCCAGACACCGGGAACGGAAAGGCAACCTTCCGTGGGGGTTTGGGTACCTTCGGTATGGGTAATGACCGGATTGACGAGAACGAGTACTTCTTCGTCATCGTCCAATACCAGAACCAGGCGCTTCAAAATCCCTACTTGGGGGGCGGCAAGCCCTGCGCCGTTGGCTTTGGCAAGGGTATCTTTCATATCCTGCACGAGGGTGCGGAGACGGTCGTCAAAAACGGTAACGGGACGGCAGACTTTGGTAAGAATTTCGTCCCCTTCTTTTACAATGTTACGGATTGCCATAGTGCATAAAACTTCCTTTCCGGAAAATCAAAGAATGTTGACAGGATTCATATCGGCAATGACGGTCACGTCCCGATTTTCTTTCCGAGAACGGAATTCGTCGAGAAGATCGGAGATCATCTGCCGTTGAGGTCGGGTGTCTTTGCATTTCATCAACACACGAACTCGGGTTTTTCCCCCAACCAGGGGAACTGATGTAACCTTGGGAAGAATGAGGCGAACCGGAAAAGACGCGGCTTCGTCTTGAGTTTTTGTCCGAATCTGTTCCGAAAAATCGTTGGCGGCGCGGAAGGCTTCTTCTTCCGAATCTGCCAAAAAGCAGAATTGACAAAGGTCACAATAAGGGGGATACAACAACGACTTGCGCAGAGACATTTCTTCGAGATAAAATTTCTCGTAATCCTGAGCAAAAGAGTAATGCAACACGTAGTGGGCGGGAGAGTAGGTTTGAACCACGGCTCTGCCCTCTTTTTCGGCTCTTCCGGCACGGCCCACCACTTGAGTAAGCAATGAAAAGGTTTTTTCAAAAGCGCGGAAATCCGAAGTATAAAGAGACATATCCGCGTTCAAAACACCGACAAGAGTAACGTCGGGGAAATCGAGCCCTTTGGTGATCATCTGCGTTCCCAAAAGAACATCGTATTTTTTATCCCGAAAATCGTTTAAGATTCCTTCCCGAGTATATTTCCCGCCTACGGTATCTGCGTCCATTCGGCAAACCCGAATGTTGGGGAAAAGGCGTTTCAATTCTTCTTCTGCCTTTTGGGTTCCGACTCCGCTGTAAAGCAGACGCTTCCCGCCGCACGAGGCACAGGTGGAAAGGTATCCGGTAGAGTATCCGCAATAATTACAGACCACGCGGTTGTTGTAAGAATGGTAGGTCATGGCAATGCCGCAATGAGGGCATTTGACCACCGTATTGCAGGACGTACAGGTAATGTGGGATTGATACCCACGGCGATTCATGAACAGAATTGCCTGTTCTCCCCGTTGGAGATTTTTTTCCAATTCCACCCCCAACGTTCTTCCGATACAAGAACGGTTTCCGGACATCATTTCCCGGCGCAGATCCGCTACCAACACCTTTGGCAGAGGTCTTCCGTTGTAACGCTCGGTGAGAGTTTCAAAACCGATCGTGCCGGTCTGCGCCCGATAATAACTCTCGAAGGAAGGGGTGGCTGAGGCGAGAAGCAGAAGTCCCTTTCCTTTGGCGACGCGGAAGGCGGCGATTTCCCGGGCATGGTAACGGGGGGCAGCTTCGGACTTGTAAGTGTGTTCCTGTTCTTCGTCGATGATGAACAAAGATCCCCCGGACACGGGGGCAAAAACGGCGGAGCGAGTACCGATGACGACCTTGGCTTCGCCGGAACGAATCCGGCGCCATTCGTCGTGGCGTTCTCCCATAGAAAGTCCACTGTGCAACACCGCGAGAGATTGGGCATAATGGGCATAAAGTCGATTGACGATCTGAAGCGTTAAAGAAATCTCCGGGATCATCAGTACCGCTTGCTTGCCCTGTTTCAAAGCCTCGTCGATCAGGCGTATAAAAACGTGGGTCTTTCCACTGCCGGTAACGCCATAGAGAAGGTGAGTTTTTCCACTGTTTAAGTCGGAAATTAACCGGTCGGCGGCGACGGTTTGTTCTTCGTTGAGAACCACCTGGGGAGGTGTTTCGGGCAACGGACGATCTTTCAAAGGATTGCGGAGAACTTCGGTTTTTTCAAGGGAGATCAATCCTTTTTTCGCAAGGGTTTTGATCACTGATTCCGAAACTCCCGCCATATAGGTCAGTTCCTTAACGGTCATCTGCCCTTCTTCCAACAAAAATCCCAAGACGTCACAATGTTTGCGGTTGGAATAGTTCGACTCCATATACGCGGCGGCGGCACCCTCGTCCAAAACCGATGCAGATAACAGGGATTTTGCGGAACCGCCGAACACTCCGGAAGGCAACAGGCAGCGAGCAGCTTCAAACCAAGTGCAAAAATACCGATCCCGCATATAGCGGATCACAGCGAGGGATTCGGAAGAGAGATAACACTCTCCCACAGAAAGCAGAGTTTTCAATTTTTCGGGGGGTGTTCCGTCTTTGGGGGCTTCTCCCAAGATAACCCCTCGCACCGGTTTATTGCCACGACCAAAGGGTACGGTAACGACACTGCCCACGGGGGCGGTCGCGCCCTCGGGAAGCAAATATTCGTACAACTTATCCGCGGAACGGGGGATCCCCTCCACGGCGACACCCACAGAGATCATGACAAAAACTCCTGCAAAGAATTATTCTTTAATTCCAGATTCGTCGGGTTCGGAATAAACGGCTTTGCCATCGGCAAAAGCGTTTACCGCCATTTTGATGGGCTTTTCGGAAAGACGTTCTTTGTTATTGTTGGCTCTCTCGGCAATGGTGCGAGCTTCTTTGGCGACGGCAATGACGAGGGAATAACGGCATTGTTTTTCTTCTTTGATGAGATTGCTGACTGCAGGGTAAATCATGGGGTAAAACTTCCTTTCAGAAATGAAAATTGTGTATTAAAGATCGTTGGTTTCGGCAAGGTAGATACGGTTTAATTCTTCCCTTGCTTTTTCCAGATCATCGTTTACGACGGTGTATTGATAATCGCCCCGATGGGTCAATTCTTCTTCCGCTTGATGCAGACGGCGGAGAACCACTTCTTCGTCTTCGCTCTTACGACCGCGCAAACGTTGACCGAGAAGTTCCAGAGAAGGCGGGGCGATAAAGACGGTGACGGCATCGGGATATTGAGCGTAAGCATCTTGCATTCCTTGAGTTTCGATTTCAAGAATAACGCTTCTGCCGGCATTCAAGGCGTCTTCCACCGGTTTTCGGGGAGTGCCGTAGATATTGCCGCAATAACGCTTATATTCGATAAACGCGTTATCGGAAATCATTTCCTCAAATTTTTCGTGGGTGAGAAAATAATAATGAACGCCGTCCTGTTCCAATCCTTCCCGGGGTGCCCGGGTGGTGGCGGAGATGGAATAGAATACGTCGGGGTGACGTTTCAAAAGATCGGAAAGGAGGGTTCCCTTTCCGCTGCCGGAAGGTCCGGAGATGATAAACAAACGGGGACGACTCATGCTTCCTCTCCTTCCGAATCCTCATTGTCCAAGGGGTTCATCGCACCGGGAACACGGTTGACGATGGTCTCATGCTGGAGAGCACTTAAAATCACGTGACCGCTGTCGGTGATTACCACGGCACGGGTACGGCGACCGTAGGTTGCGTCCACCAAGGTTCCTTTGTCCCGAGCGTCCTGAACCAAGCGCTTGATGGGAGAGGAATCGGGAGAAATGATGGCGACGATGCGATTGGCGGCAACCACGTTGCCGAATCCGATACTGATCAGTTGCATAACAAACCCCCCTTACTCGATGTTTTGAATCTGTTCCCGGATCTTTTCGATGAGGGATTTCATTTCAATGGCGATGCGGGTAATCTCCAGATCTCCGATTTTGGAGGTGAGGGTATTCACTTCCCGATTCAATTCCTGAACGATAAAGTCCATTTTCTTGCCGTTGGAAATTCCTTTTTCCAACATTTCCGTCAAAGCGGTGCAATGGGAACGGAGGCGAACCAATTCTTCGTCCACGGCGGTTTTATCCGCCATAACGGCAACTTCGGTCAGAAGGCGGCCTTCGTCCACCGTATGCTCGCCCAACAATTCTTCCATGCGGGTGCGCAGACGGGTCTCGTAAGCACTCATCAACTCCGGGAGATGGGATCCCACCTGTTTTGCAAAATCGGTCAATTCTCCGCACTTGGCGATAATATCGTCGGCAAGACGTTGCCCTTCCCCTTCCCGCTGGGATATAAAGGCGGCGACGGCTTCTTCCACCACAGACTGAATGTCTTTCCACGCTTCAGCGGCATCTTCTTCGGCGGTATCCGCAGAAACCACGGACGGAAGGCGGAGAACGGTGGAAGCGGTAAGATCGTCTTTTAAACCGTTCACCTCGGCGGCGGTACGCAGAGCGGTAAGATATTTGGAAAGAAGTTCCTGATCCACGGAAACGTCGGTGTCGTCTCCTTCTTCCCGTTTAACAGTCAGGTTCAGATCCACTTTTCCCCGAACGATAAAACGGCGCAGTTCCGCCCGAATCGGGTCTTCGAGAGAAAGATAGGCACGGGGAATTCGGGCGTTGAGTTCAAAATAACGGTGATTCACCGCTTTGATCTCCACCGTAATATCCCGACAACCGACAACCCGCTGAGCTCTGCCGTAACCGGTCATACTTCGTATCATAGCAATACCTCAATAATTTTATTATATATTATTTAATCTATTATAAACGCCCGGCGAGGGTTTGTCAATCCCTTTTTTCCTTTTTTTCACAAACATTTCACGATTTTGAAACAATAAAAAACAGACATGATATTAAAAAAAGAACAAAAAAGAATCAAATGAACAAAAAAAGAAAACCTTCACAAAATGAAAGTCTTCTCAATATTTTTCATTTTACAGTTATTTCCCCAATCGTTCAAACACGGCGGGAATAAAATCCCGGAAGGCGGCGGGGACGGCGTAGGCAGTTTTTAATTCTTCGGGAGAAGCCCAAATAAAACCGTCGGGAAGGGTGGAGGAATCCAAAAGGAACACCCGCGAATTCATGTGCCATTCGATGTGGGAAAAAACGTGTTTTCCAACGCCAAAAGATAATTCTTCCTTCCCCGGAAGATTCCAGAAAGAAAAATCGAAATCCGAAAGTTCGTTGGGAAACTCCCATAGACCGGAAAGAAGTCCCTTTTTGGGACGGCGACGCAACGCGACCTTTCCGTCGCAAAAAAGAAAGTATACGGTTCGCTCTTCGATACGTCGGGGCTTTGCTTTCGTTTTCACGGGAAGCCGGTCGATCAAGTCTTGCTCTTTTGCAACACAAAAACAAGAAACCGGACATTGATCGCACAAAGGTGCGCCGTTAGGCAAACAAACGGTTGCCCCCAACTCCATGAGCGCTTGGGTATATTCGGACGTCTTCCCTTTTGGCATGGCGACACGCAGAAGTTCCCGGCAGGTTTTTCGGGTCTGTTCTGCCATAATATCGGAAAAATCTCCCGTAATACGAGACCAAACACGAAGGACGTTTCCGTCCACGGCGGGTTCTGGATTTCCAAAGGCGATGGAAGAAATGGCACCGGCAGTGTAATCTCCGATTCCGGGAAGGGAACGTATGGAATCGTAATCGGAAGGGAAAACACCGTTAAATTCTTTCATAATTTTAATTGCGGCCTTTTTCAGATTTCTAGCACGGGAGTAATATCCCAATCCTTCCCACAATTTCATCAGTTTTTCATCGTCGCAAGCGGCAAGGTCAGAGAGGGTGGGAAGGGCGGTCAAAAACCGTTCGTAATAAGGAATTACGGCGGAGACCCGGGTTTGTTGAAGCATGATTTCTGAAATCCACACGTGATACGGAGTGGGGTCGTCCCGCCAAGGCATCGTGCGAGCGTGCTGAGAAAACCACGCCAACAAAGGGGCGGTAATCAAATCAAAAGAGTTCATAAAATCCTCCGTATAAACGTTTTTTGAACATCATATAATAAGGTTAACGAAAAATCTTTTCTCACTTTTTCTATCAGTATAACATAATTTAACGGAAAATTCAAGAGTTTTATTTCAAATCCTCTTGACAAACGATGGAAGAAATGGTAAAATAATACGGTAAAAGGGAGTAGCTGGGAACCGTTTGGTTTCATTGCGAGCCGTCAATCCGGATATTTTTATCCCGGTTCGCAGGTACTGCAACGTATCACGCGAGACTTTTGCAGTATGAAAGAATACTGCAAAGGTCTTTTTTGTTTTGAGAGAGAAAAAATTTACATAAACGAAAGAAAGGTTTGTGAAAATGAAACACTATTTTGAAACCACACAGTCGGTACTCAATGAAGTAAACTCCACCGAAAACGGTCTTACTTCAGCACGTGCCGCAGAACTGGGAATCGGAAAGAACAAGTTGGCAGAGGAAAAAAAGATCTCGCTTTTGATGAGATTTTTTAACCAACTGACCGATCCAATGATCATTATCCTTTTAGCGGCGGCTCTGATCTCGGGCGTTACCTCCTTCCTCGGACCCGAACCGGAATTCCCCACGGACACCATCATTATCCTGTTCGTCGTTTTGCTGAACGCCATTTTAGGCGTCATTCAGGAAAGCAAGGCGGAAAAGGCCTTGGAAGCACTGAAAGAAATGACTGCCGCAACATCGAAAGTTTTGCGGGACGGGGAAATGGTTCACGTTAAGAGTGAAGATCTGGTCGTCGGCGACGTAATCTTATTGGAAGCCGGTGACGCAGTCCCTGCAGACGTACGCATTTTAGAATCCGCTTCTATGAAGGTAGAAGAAGCGGCGCTGACCGGGGAATCCAACGCCATCACGAAGACGTCTGACGTCCTTCCCAAAACCGGAAAAGACTGTCCTTTGGGAGACCGGAAAAACATGGCTTACATGGGAAGCACCGTGGTTTACGGTCGCGGAAAAGCCGTAGTTACCGCCATCGGTATGGAAACGGAAATGGGCAAAATTGCCTCTGCCCTGTCTCAAGCGGAAGATGAACAAACTCCGCTACAAAAGAAACTGGGGCAGTTGAGCAAGATCCTGACCTGGCTGGTTTTGGGAATCTGCGTATTTATTTTTGCATTCACCATCATCAAAGATTGGGGTATTATCTTTACCGGAAGTGCCATTAACTGGATGATGATGCTCGACACCTTTATGATTGCCGTTTCCCTTGCCGTTGCCGCAATTCCCGAAGGACTTGCAACGGTGGTTACCATCGTACTTTCCATCGGTGTTACCAAAATGTCCAAGCGCAACGCCGTAATTCGGAAACTGACAGCAGTGGAAACGCTGGGGTGTACTCAGGTCATCTGCTCCGACAAGACCGGAACTCTGACCCAGAACAAGATGACCGTGGTAGATCACTACGGCGAAAACGAGACGTTGTTGGCAGAAGGTATGGCTCTTTGCTCCGACGCGGAATGGACGGAGCACGGCACGGAAGGGGAACCGACGGAATGTGCTTTGGTCAACTATGCCGCAAGCCTGAATTTGAAAAAACCTGATTTGAAGGCGGCATCTCCCCGCATCGGAGAAGCTCCCTTTGATTCTTCGAGAAAGATGATGTCCACCGTCCACAAAACCTCCGGCGGAATCGTTCAGTATACCAAAGGTGCGCCCGATATTATCCTTTCTCATTGCACCACCGTTCTGAAAAACGGAACACGCGTTTCCATGACGGAAGAATTGAAAAACGAGATTCTTGCCGCACAGAAAGAAATGTCCGACCGGGCATTGCGGGTTCTTGCCCTTGCAATTAAACCCCATGCATCGGAGCCTACCTCCTATGAACCGGAAGATCTGGAACAAGACCTGACCTTCGTAGGTTTGACCGGCATGATCGACCCGGTTCGTCCGGAAGTCAAGGCCGCCATTGAAAAGTGCCGTTCTGCCGGAATCCGTCCGGTAATGATTACCGGGGATCACATCGACACCGCCATCGCCATTGCAAAAGAATTGAACATTCTTTCCGATGCTTCTCAAGCAATCACCGGAGCACAGTTAGATGAAATTCCCGAAGATGAATTTGAAACCATCGTTGAAAAATACTCGGTCTATGCCCGAGTTCAGCCGGAACACAAGGTTCGCATTGTAAAAGCGTGGAAGGCGAAAAGCAAAGTAACCGCTATGACCGGGGACGGAGTGAACGATGCCCCTTCCATTAAGAGTGCGGACATCGGAATCGGCATGGGAATTACCGGAACCGACGTTACGAAGAACGTAGCGGATATGATCCTTGCAGACGACAATTTCTCCACGATCGTTACTGCGGTGGAAGAAGGACGTAAGATCTACGACAATATCCGTAAAGCTATTCAGTTCTTACTGGCGTCCAATCTGAGTGAAGTAATTTCCATCTTCACTGCGACGATTTTGGGCTTCACCATTCTTCACCCCATTCACATTCTGTGGATCAACTTGATTACCGATACGTTCCCCGCTCTGGCTCTGGGTGTGGAAAAGAGTGAACCCGACATCATGAACCGCAATCCCAGAAATTCCAATGAAGGAATCTTCTCCGGCGGTGTAGGGGTCGACGTGGTATATCAAGGTTTGTTGGTCTCTGCCCTGACGCTGGCATCTTACTTCCTCGGCATCGTGGAATCCCACGGAGATCCGGAACACGGCGTCACCATGGCATTCTTGACCATGTCTATGGCAGAAATCTTCCACTCCTTCAATATGCGGTCTCAAAGAAAATCCATCTTTGCCCTGAAGAGCCACAATATGATGCTTTTCGGTGCTATGTTAGCATCTTTGATCCTGACCACGGCAGTTATCTATATTCCGTTCCTTAAGAATATTTTTGAATTCACTACCGTATCTGCAGGAGAATACTTCACAGCAATGGGATTGGCAATTCTTGTAATCCCCGTAGTAGAAATCGTAAAATTCTTCCAACGTAAATTCGGCAAATAAATTCAAATAAAGATTTGATTCGCCGTTCCACCCTTGACATTTCTCTGAAAATGTGGTATACTGTCAATAATCAATCAGCATTTTCAGAGAAGGATTACCGATCATGAAAGAACTGTTCAAATTACGCACGATCCTGTGTTGGATCATCTGCGTGGGAGCGTATTGGATCACCGCGATTCTATATCCCTATAATTTCTATTATCACGAGACCTATATCCCCGAAATGAACTTCGTTCAGATCTTGATCTTTGCGGGAATTACGGTGGTATTGGGAACGGTGATGCATCTGCTGATGCAGGGAATCGGAGCCGTGGGAAAATATATCGGAATGAGAAAAAATCTGTTGTTGTACTTCTTGTATTATTTCGTGATTTGTTCAGCATTCGCTTTCGGAACCGATAAATTGCTCTCCGCAATCAAGATCGAACCCTTCGGCATCTATCTGCTGTTGGGATTCTTACCGGCGATGCTTTGTTCCATTATTTATTCCTATCACGTAAGCCATCGCACGGTAGAAGAAAGCAAGAAATAAAATTTAAAAAGCCTAAAACGGAGTGAGACCCGCGTCTCGCTCCGTTTTTTATGCACAAAAACCGGGAAAGGGCATATAAATGGAATGAGCAAACATTGGATTTGCCATTATGATTCAAGGAGGAATCAAGGGAAATGCCGACAAACAGAAATACCACCCCTGCGTCGGAATTCCGGGAAGCCGTCTGCGTAAACGTGGATCGTATCTACGATTGCTGCAAAGACCGGGATTGCATGCAGGACCTTCGGGTTTATTTATCCGATCAGGATCAGGAGATCCTGGAAAACGCATCAAGCGTAAAACCGGGGCAAGCAGAGATTTTGTGGTCCTACATAGACGTAGAACCACTGGCGTTCAACAACGGATTTTATACCGTTGATATTCAGTTCTTTATTCGGGTATCCTTTGACGTATGTCAAGGAAAAGGACGCCCCCAACGGATCGAAGGTTGCGTAGCCTTCCACAAGAAAACGATCCTTTACGGAAGCGAAGGCGGAGCGCGGATCTTCACCTCGGAATACGCACCTCAAAGTTGCGACCGCAATCTGGAAGTGCGAAGCAACCGTCCGAGGGCTACGGTAGAAGTCCTCGATCCCATCATTCTTGCCGCCCACATCTGCGATCCCTGTGACCGTTGCGGTTGCGACACGGTTGATATTTCTTCCATTCCCGGATATATCAACTCCTATTTTGAAAACGATCTGTGCGATCGGGAAGGCTGCCGCCGTCTGTACGTGACCCTGGGATTATTCTCCATCGTTCGGTTGATGCGAGAGGTTCAATTGTTGATCCCTGCCTGCGACTTCTGTATCCCCGAAAAGGAAAGCTGCTTCCCCGACGAACAAGACCCCTGCGGACTGTTCGGACAAATGGAATTCCCTCTGGATCAATTCTTCCCGCCCAACAAGAACGGAAACTGCGCGGAAGGTTGTTGAGTAATTCGAGCGGAAAAATGTTAAAGGAGACCGTACATACGGTCTCCTCAGACTGTCGAAGAACCTGCTGTTTACGAATATGCAACAGCAGGTTCTTCGTTGTTTTTAGTTAAGAATTGGAAAACGTGAATAAAAAACGTTGTATATTGCCCGGAAACCGGGGGCTTTGCCTTCCAGATTGCCAGCT
>JAZUMQ010000037.1:0-130488 GCA_045603745.1 Eubacteriales bacterium
ACTCTCTAACAAAATTTAAACAGTTCCGTAGAACCGTTAACGTCATTAGACTGTCCGACCCAGAAGATTTCTGGTTCGTGTTCCGTAATTTTTACGAGTTTACTTCTCATTTGCTTTTTCCGATTTTCCAAGCTTTTCAGCCTGTTATTTCGGAATCAACAGGGTACAAAATTCACTGTTTAATTTTCAAGGTTCATCGCACCGAAAAACATGCCGTTTTTTTGGCGCTCGATTATTATACCACACTTTTTCCCATTTGTCAATACTTTTTTTAAAAAAACTTTTTAAGCAAAAAACGGCGCAAACCGTTGATGTTATCATGTTTTTTTGACTTCGATGTCGATTTTTGCGATACTTTTTGTGAAAAATGTTTCTTTTTACTCTTTCATTTTGGATAACCATGGGCAAAAACACCAAAACAATAGAAAAACTTTTCCAAAACCGCCGACTTTTTCGGCAAAACGGAAACGTCATGCAAAAAAATTGTGTGATTTGGCAAAATCCTCTTGCAAAAGTGAAAGGAATGAGGTATAATAAAAATCGAAAGAAACGCATTGCATTATATGTTGAATATGTAGAAAACGACAGGAGTTAGCGATTATGAAGTTTAAATGGAAAACTTGGCTTGCCATATTGGGAAGCGTCTTCCTATTATACTTGTGCATGGAATATTGGCCGGTGGTGGCAAAACTGCTGACAAGTGCTCTGGGAGCGGCAGTTCCGCTCTTGGTGGGCTGTGCCATGGCGTACGTTATCAATATTTTGATGAGTTTCTATGAAAGACACTATTTTCCAAAGACGAAAAAATCCATAATCGGAAAAACCCGCCGTCTGATCTGCTTGGTGGCAGCAGTACTAACCGTATTCGCCATCATTGCTCTGGTGATAGGATTGATCGTACCCCAACTAATCTCCTGCGTAAAACTGTTAGTGGCAGAAATTCCAGATGCCATCATGACCGTCGTTCATTGGTTGCAAGATAAAGGGCTCTTGTCCGGAGAATGGGAACAAACCCTTTCGGAAATCAACTGGCAAGACGTATGGAACAAAATCGGCGGCTGGCTGACTTCCGGTATCGGAAGTATGGTAGACATCGTAGTCCAAGCGGTATCGTCGGTAATTTCGGTGGTAGTAACAACCTTTTTAGGACTTGTCTTTGCATTATATTTGCTGGCGTCAAAGGAAACTTTGGGACGGCAATGCAATAAAGCAATGAACCGTTTTCTCCCCTGCAATATTTCTGAAAAGATCCGCAACGTCATTTCGGTCTTAGACGATTGTTTTCACAAATACATCGTGGGACAATGCACCGAAGCTGTGGTTTTAGGGGTTTTGTGTTTCCTGGGAATGTTGATCTTGCGCTTACCCTATGCGGCGATGGTCAGTGCATTGATCGCCTTCACGGCGTTGATTCCCATTGCAGGTGCCTATATCGGTGCTGTGGTAGGAGCATTCATGATTTTGACCGAATCCCCGGTAAAAGCATTGATCTTCCTAATCTTCCTTATTATATTGCAACAACTGGAAGGGAATCTCATCTACCCGAAAGTAGTAGGATCGTCCTTAGAATTGCCTGCCATCTGGGTTTTGACGGCGGTCACCGTGGGCGGCGGGATTTTGGGAATTCCGGGAATGTTGCTGGGCGTTCCCCTGACCGCGGCAGTCTATCGCATGATCAAGGCGGCAGTCAACACGCCAAAGAAACCGAAATCAAAAGAAATCAAAAAAGTCTAAAAAGGCATAAAAGAAGAGACTCGACAAGCGAGTCTCTTCTTTTCCTGTTTGCTCTTTTATTATTTGGTCAATCAGCCTCGGATCATAATTTTATAAAATACACTGTACTTCGCCTGAAAATCTTTCAGGGTAGTACGGGAAGTGGAACCGGGGTCGTGAATCGTAAAGTTCGCCGCAGTCAAATTTCCGCCGTTAAATCCGGTAATAACCGCCCAATGCTGCGCTCCGGAGGAAGTATAACCGCCAATCATCACCGGTCTGCCGGCATTCAATTCCCGGTAGACCACGGATAGATAATCACTTCCGGTATACGCCGAATAATACGAAGGCCAATACAAATTTCCGGAGGAAGAATAACTCAACTCCTTTACGAGCGTGGCGGGGGTAACGGTATATCCTCGAACCGTGGTTTCCACCATTGCCATAGCAGTGGTGGTACAACCGGCGGAACCGATGGTATACCAACTGTTTCCCAAACGAATATTTGCCCACCGGGAGTCGGTCTGGGAATACCGGGGAACGGAAAGTTTGACAGCCGCGTATCCGGAAGAAGAATAAATCAAAAATTCCTCGGAAACGTAGCCGATTTTCGTTCCGGCATATAAAACCTTTGCCCAACCGCCGGAAGAAGACAACACCGTCACCGATGCTTTATCGGAAAATTGAGATGCAATCCGATAAGCAGTGGAAGGACCGGTACGAATATTCAACCGATAACCGTCCGCCGAAACGGTAGCAGACCGTGTGGAAAGAGTGGTGATGTAATCGTCGTTACAATATCCATAGCGACCGGAAGCATATTCGACTTTCCACCAATCGCCGGATTTGGAAACGAGGGCGACGGTACTCCCCTTGGGTAACCCTGTCAAAATCGTGCCGGACAGAGAGGGAGAAGCTCGGACGTTCAAGCGGGTTTGGGAGGTGGTTACCGTCCCTGCTTTCGCAAGTTCGGAAGCTTGCGCCCGTTGAATCAGCCCGGGAGAAATGAAGACCAGTGCAAGAGCAAACAGACAGGAAATCAATAGTTTTCTCATATTGGTCTCTCCTTTCTCAAACATTTTACCATAGATTCCCCTCTCCTGCAAGGGAAAAATATTTCCAATCCGTGAACCTTTTGTAAACCAAAACGGTCTATTTTGGAAGTTTTTCCATCAACCCCCTTGACTGGAAGAAAAAAACGTGATATGCTATGTGCGGAGGGATATTATGGAACTGATTTTCGTATGGATTTTTGCCGCCAGCATCATCGCTTTTGCCCTGTTCGGCATCGACAAAACAAAGGCAAGGCGTCAGCAATGGCGCATCCCCGAACAGATCCTTTTGGGCGTTGCCGCCTTGGGCGGCGGACTGGGAGCCCTATTGGGAATGCAACTGTTTCGACACAAGACGCGGCACCTGAAATTCCTTTTGGGAATTCCCCTTTGCATTGTACTCAACGGCATTACTGTCTATCTGTTTTATCAATATCTGTTATAATGTAAAAAACTTGCAGAGGATTCCCGATATACACCCCCAAAAAGTGTCTAACTTTTGGGGGGTGTATATCATTTTTCTTCTCTGCAAGTTTTTATTTTATTTTCGGTTCTTTCGAAGGATTAAAACAAAAGCTACAGCTCCGCAGCACAGAATCGCCGCCGCAATTCCAACAGCAACCCATATCATTGCCCCGTTGCGTCCCTCGTTATCCCCAGTCCCGGCGAAATCCGAAGAATTATTTTCCGTGTTGCTCTGCGTCCCGGCGAAATCCGAAGAATTATTTTCCGTTTTGCTCTGCGTCCCGGCAAAATCCGAGTTATCACTTTCCAAATCCTCTTTCGGAATCTTTTCCAAAGAAATAAGGTCTACCCAGGCAGAATCGTCTTCTTCCGAACACTTCCATTGCATATGAGTCTCATTGGCCCGGAAATCCACGGTCTTTTCCCCGGAATAAACGAGGCTCTGCACCGTTCCGTCGATTTTCAGTTCAGAGAGCGTTGTTAACTTTGTCCAACCGGAACCACCCTTCTTCGCCTTCCATTGAACCACTCCGGACGCGGTGCTTCGCAACACTATACCATAAGTAGCCACATTATCGGAAAATTCTTCACTGATAACGAACAAGGAATTGGAAACCACTTCTTCCTTCAAAAAGTCCATCCCTTTCACAAGGGTATAACCATCGTAAACCTCTACCAAATACCCTTCATATCCACCGGTATGTCCTTTTCCGTTCAGAGTTCTACTCTGAGAAAGAGAAGGAACGTGCAGTGCAGCGTAAGAACCGGCGTAACTGGTCAAATCCGCATCAAAGGAATAGTGTGTATGTCCGCTGAAATAAATAACGCCGGGATATTTGTTCAGAAGCGTGTGAAGTTCTTTGGAAGATGACTCATCCCATTCGGTGCCAGAATCGCGATACATTCCACTTTCCAACGTATAATAATGAAAAATCAGAAAGACCTTTCCAGGTTCAGATTGCTTATAATGTTCCGACAGGCATTCTCTCAGCCATTCCAATTGTTCGCCACTCAATCTCTGATCAATATTCTGATCATCACTGCTGTTCGACGCCGCGCCGATTCCCATAAACAGATACAAATCTCTCCCGTAAGTCATGGAATAATCATAATTCCAATTATTCCCCGACACCGTTACCTTGAATTCGGCTCCGTAAGAATGAAGTTCTTTTGCATAGTTCGGGAAATAACTACGGGCGTTGGTCAATGATTGGGCAGGAGTAACGGAAAGGTTCCACGCCAAAGCATCGTGATTTCCCAAAACGAACCACAAAGGGATCTCGGAATAGGGAGCATAGGTATCCGCAAACTCTTTCCAATGATTTTTTTCTCCGGAAACGGTGTTATCCCCCACCGAAATGACAAACTGAGCATCTTTCTCTGAAAAAAAGTCCATTGCCGCCTGAAAAGAGGGAATGGCATTCCCGGACCCAAAATGCGCATCGGAATACACGCCGAAACTGTATTGACATTCCGACTTCTCCAAGCGCCGTGCTTCTGGGATCTCATATGAAGTGATCCGCTCCCCGTTCAGTGTCAACCAAA
This sequence comes from Eubacteriales bacterium, assembly GCA_045603745.1. Classification (GTDB taxonomy): domain Bacteria; phylum Bacillota; class Clostridia; order Oscillospirales; family UBA644; genus RGIG995. Next base: position 4,776 of record JAZUMQ010000037.1, read on the forward strand.
GATGCGTCGCTTCGGGAGGAATACAAGTTAGAGGCTCCGGCTTGAATTTCAGCGTTTCCCCGGAAATACTCATATCCGAAGAGTCCGCTAAGACCTTGTATCCTTCCAGGATCCCGTCGGAAGTTCCCCAACACAAGAGATATTTTTCTCCGGAATATCCGTCGACGCTAATGGTGATCGTACCGTCTGCCCGTCCGGGAAGAAGGGTAGAAAACTCATAAGAAATCTGTGGTGTATTTGAAGCCGCAACTGAAATTATGGAAGTAAAAACAATGCATAGGATCAAAAACACCGAAAATACAATTTGTCCGATCTTTCGCTTCATAACAGTCTCCGTTTCTTTCAATTTTATATATTTTATTATACCATAGCAGAAAAAATATGTTATTCGTTCAGGTTTACCGCCGGATTCCGATAAGAGACCCGCTGAACATAAAAACTACAACCGTCGCATCTGTGATTCCCCATCGGATCTATGTGAAGGGAGATCTTATCCCCAACACGAACAGTGCAGGTGGCGGTCAGAAACGCAGGATCAACGGTAGACATTTCCACCCCGTCCCCCAAAGGCTCACCGTTGAGATACAGTCGGGCAGCGCAGGGCGTGTACCAGGAATGCCAGGAAGAACTGTACACGGAACAAAAGCCATTGATCCGCCCGACGGAAAAAAATACGTTTACCGTTCCGTCCCGGGGACAAATAAACGTCTTCACCGCCTCGGTCGCCCGTCCGGGATGCAATCCGAAGCCACCATCCCGATTCCGGCAATACCATTGAGGAGAGGTTCGCAAACTTCCGTAGGGTGATTGAAACATCCTTTGAGGCTCCAACCATTCCATCAAGATATATTCCTTTGTCGCCGGATCGTAGCAAGAAAATTCCCATAAGCCGTCCGGAGTGGGGTTTGCCCCCATACCCCAGTTTCCTTCCGAAACATACTCATAGATCGCACTGTGGGGCTCGTAGGTTTGTTCTCCTATAATATACCGGGAAGGCGATATGCCGAAATACTCCTGAAAAGCCTTTCGGAATCCCCTTGGGGTATAAGACAGGGATAAGGCGACCCTGTCTATAGGGGTCTTTCCGTCCAGCAAACGCCTGGCTTCCTCCATCCGCAGAGTGCGAAGATACGACCCTATGGTCTCTCCACAGCAGGTTTTGAATAAAAGATTGCAACGCCTGGGAGAATATCCAACACTCTTCGCAACTTCCTCCACACCGATGTTTTCCCAGTAGTGCTTCCGGATAAAATTCAGCATCCGCATAATTTCACTATGTATACACTGATTCACAACAGATCTCCCTCAGCTCTTTTAAATATTTCCCCTACTTAATTGTAACATAACTTTTGTCAAATTGCAAGATGAACTCCGGAAGTCGATACAAAAATTCCGCTAAAAAGGGGGGGGACGGAATGAGTTTTGGAATATGTATTCACGTTAAAAAAAGTAAATGCCGCAGAACTGGAAATCCGGTTCTGCGGTGGAAAATTCTTCGGTTTATCTATCGCAACAAGGATCTTGTTTTGCTTCCGGTTCGGGGTCAACGGCAGATTCCGTTTGCGCTCCCAGCCCGGAGGTTTCACTGAAAATTACGTTCTTTTTTACCGTATCAACCACGTCGGTTGGGATAATCAATTTCGCGGCACGGCCGTTGGCGACGTTGGTCAGGGCTTCGTATTTTTTCAGTTCCAGCACGGTGGCGTCGATTCCGGCATCCATCAAGGCACGAAGTCCGTCTGCTTCCGCCTTCTTGGCAAGGTAAATGGCTTGTGCTTCCCCTTCTGCACGGGCGATCCGGGCGTCCCGTTCCCCTTCTGCCGCAAGAACCATCGCACGCTTATCCCCTTCTGCACGGGTAATAGAGGCTTCTTTGTGCCCCTCCGCTTGAAGCAGGGTTTCACGACGATCACGTTCCGCCTTCATTTGCTTTTCCATGGCGGCCTGGATGGCGGCGGGGGGAATGATGTTTTTCAATTCCACACGAGTTATTTTAATCCCCCATTGATCGGTCGCGTCGTCCAAAATACTGGTCAATTTTCCGTTGATTACGTCTCTGGAAGTCAAAGTACCGTCCAGATCCATTTCCCCGATGATATTACGCAGAGTAGTTGCAGTAAGATTGGAAAGGGCATTGACCGGATTGACCACACCGTAGGTATACATCTTAGCATCAAAAATACGGTAAAAGACCACCGTATCAATCTGCATGGTAACGTTGTCCTTGGTGATAACCGGCTGAGGAGGAGAATCCAAAACCTGTTCTTTCAAGGTTACTTTCTTGGAAATCCGTTCCAAAAAAGGAATTTTCAAATGCAATCCAGCAGACCAAGTAGTACGGTATTTCCCCAAAAACTCGATGACGTACTCATGAGCCTGAGGAACGATCCGCAGACAACTGAACAGCAGAACAACCAGAGCTGCAATAACGAGAACAATCAAAAATCCGTCCATAATACATCCTCCTAAGATGATTTTTATACAGGGATTGGGAGCAAACTATTGTATTCGCTTCCTTATATTTTTATTATACCATATTTTGTCGCAAAATGCAAGATGCAAAAAGCACCCAAATTGACTTTGGGTGCTAATTTTTTTATAACGTTTCGGTGTGGCGCTTGATGGCTTCAAAGGTCTCGTCGCTGATGTCGTGTTCCATTTTACAAGCGTCGGATACCGCAATTTTCTCCTCTACTCCCAAGGCAACGAAAAAAGCGGTAAGAACCTTATGGCGCTCATAGGTCTTTTCGGCAATTTCCCGTCCCACGTCGGTCAAAATCAACGAGCCGTCTTCCAACACGTTGAGATAGCCCCCCTGTTTCAATAAACCGACGGCACGGCTGACGCTGGGCTTACTGAATCCCATGGATTCCACCACGTCAATGGAACGCACTCGGCTTTGCTTACGGGAAAGCTGCAGAATGGTTTCCAGATACATTTCGCCCGATTCCTGAAGTTGCATAATACACCTCGAAAAAAGTTCTTTCCTCTATTATAATACAAAATGAAAAAAAAATCAAGTCCCCAAAAAATAATCCCCCCGCATAACACGAGGGAATTATCATTGCGATTAAAAATCAATACTTCTTACGGGGTTCGTAAGTCGTGTGGAGCAGGTGGTGTGCCTTATGACCGCCGGCTTCGCCCAGATAGTTGGCATAGAGTTCCTTAACGATGGGAGACTCATGAGACTTCCGGACAGCGCAAGCAGCGTCCTGATTGTACAGGCCGGCAGCACGCAGACCGCGAATATCCACGTTGGCGCGGGTATAAGCGTCGTGAATGGGCTGACCGCCGCCGTTGACACAGCCGCCGGGGCAAGCCATGATTTCGATGAAGTGGTAGGTAGCTTCACCAACCTTGATCTTATCAAGGAGTCGGCCTGCGTTGGCAGTCCCGCTGACAACGGCAACCTTAACTTCCATACCGGCAACGTTATAGGTAGCTTCTTTGACGCCTTCCATACCGCGGACGTCGGTGAAATCAACAGAAGCCAGCTCTTTACCTTCCAGTTTTTCCACGACGGTACGCAGGGCGGCTTCCATAACACCGCCGGAAGCACCAAAGATATGACCGGCGCCGGTAGCGATACCGAACAGGGGGTCAAATTCTTCATCGGGAAGTTTTTCCCAGATAATACCGACCTTGCGGATCATCTTCGCCAATTCGCGGGTAGTAAGAGCGGCGTCGATGTCGTTGAGACCGTCGACTTTGTAACCTTCCCGCGTGCGTTCAAACTTCTTAGCGGTACAGGGCATAATGCTGACGACAAATACGTCCTTGGGATCCCAGCCCATCTTTTCAGCGTAGTAGGACTTCATGAGAGCGCCGTACATACCCTGAGGAGATTTGCAGGAAGAAAGGTTGGGGATAAATTCGGGATAGTAATGTTCGCAGTACTTAACCCAGCCGGGAGAACAAGACGTGATCAAGGGCAGAGCGCCACCATTCTGAACGCGATTGATAAATTCGGTACCTTCTTCGATGATGGTAACGTCAGCGGCAACATCAACGTCGACCACGGAATCAAATCCGAGACGACGGAGAGACGAAACCAGTTTGCCTTCCGCGTTGGTTCCGATGGGTTCCCCGAATTCTTCAGCGATCTGAACGCGAACAGAGGGAGCGGGAGCAACGACCACGTGCTTGGAAGGATCGGCGATTGCTCTAAAGACCGCAGCGGTATCGTCCTTTTCGGTGAGAGCCGCGGTGGGGCAAACGACGGTACACTGACCGCAACCGATACAAGCAACGTCCTTCAGATCCAAGTCAAAAGCGCAACCGATGTGGGTATTGAAACCTCGTTCGTTGGCACCGATGACGCCGACGCCTTGATTCTGACGGCAGACGGCAGAACAACGACGGCAAAGAATACACTTTCCATTGTCGCGGATCAGGTAGGGGTTGGTATTTTCCACTTCGGAAGGAGTTTTTACACCCTGGAAGCGGTCGCAATCAACGCCGTATTCCAGCGCCAGTCTCTGCAGTTCGCAGTTTTGGCTGCGGGGGCAGGAAAGGCATTTCATATCGTGATTGGAAAGGATCAGTTCGAGGGTGGTCTTGCGGGATTCGATGACCTTGGGAGTATCGGTGAATACCTCCATGCCTTCGGTTACGGGGTAAACACAAGCGGCAGCCAGAGCGCGAGCGCCCTTGACTTCGCAGATGCAGATACGGCAAGCGCCGATTGCATTAATGTCTTTCAAAAAGCACAGGGTCGGAATACGGACACCGGCTTGGTTGGCAGCCTCGAGAATGGTCGTTCCGGCGGGAACGGTTACGGGGATGCCGTTAATTTTCAGATTTACATCAGCCATTTCCACAATCCTCCTTATTTCTTAACGATGGCGCTGAACTTACAAGTTCCGATGCAAGCACCGCACTTCACACACTTATCAGTGTCGATCGCCACAGCGGGCTTCTTCTTCCCGGGAGCGGTGTAGTCGGTAACGTAGATAGCAGAGGCGGGGCAGGCACGCATACACATACCGCAGCCAAAGCACTTATCGGAAACAACGCTGTATTTCAGCAGGTTCTTACAAACGCCGGCAGGACAGGTCTTGTCAACGATGTGAGCCACGTATTCATCACGGAAATACTGCAGGGTGGAAAGTACGGGGTTGGGAGCCGTCTGACCGAGACCGCAGAGAGAGTTTTCCTTAATATAATGGCACAGTTCTTCCATCTTGTCCAGATCTTCCAGCGTAGCCTTACCGTCGGTGATCTTCGTCAACATTTCCAGAAGACGGCGAGTACCGATACGGCAGGGAGTACATTTACCGCAGGATTCGTCCACGGTGAATTCCAGGAAGAATTTGGCGATGTCAACCATACAGTTGTCTTCGTCCATAACGATCAATCCGCCGGAGCCCATCATAGAGCCGATGGCGATGAGGTTATCGTAGTCGATGGGAACGTCCAAGTGTTCTTCGGGGATACAACCGCCGGAAGGACCGCCGGTCTGAGCCGCCTTGAACTTCTTGCCGTTGGGAATACCGCCGCCGATTTCTTCGATGATGGTCCGCAGGGGAGTACCCATGGGAACTTCAACCAGACCGGTGTTGGTAATCTTTCCGCCGAGGGCGAATACCTTGGTACCCTTGCTCTTTTCGGTACCAATGGAACGGAACCAATCCACACCCTTCAGAATGATCTGAGGAATGTTGGCGTAGGTTTCTACGTTGTTCAGCACGGTGGGTTGTGCAAACAGACCCTTGACGGCGGGGAAGGGAGGACGAGGTCTGGGTTCACCGCGTTTCCCTTCGATGGAAGTCATCAAAGCGGTTTCTTCACCACAGACGAAAGCGCCGGCGCCCAGACGAATATCCAGGTCGAAATTAAAGCCGGAGCCGAAAATGTCCTTACCCAACAGACCGTATTCACGGGCCTGCTGAATGGCAATTGACAGACGCTTAACAGCGATGGGGTATTCTGCACGAATGTATACGTAACCCTGATCTGCACCGATGGCATAAGCGGCAATCGCCATAGCTTCGATAACGGCATGAGGGTCACCTTCCAGAACGGAACGGTCCATGAAAGCACCGGGGTCGCCTTCGTCGGCGTTACAGCAGACGAACTTCTTATCGGACTGAGAAGCCCGGGCGAATTTCCACTTCATACCGGTGGGAAACCCTGCACCGCCGCGGCCACGAAGACCGGAGTCGAGCATGGTTTGAATAACGTCTTCGGGGGTCATTTCGGTCAGGACTTTCCCCAGAGCCTTATAACCGTCCATAGCGATGTATTCGTCGATGATTTCAGGATCGATGACACCGCAATTGCGCAGAGCAACGCGCATTTGTTTCTTATAGAAAGCAGTCTCGTTCAGAGAATACTTTTCTGCAACTTCCGACACAACGTCATCGGCTTTATCCTTGTAAACCAAACGGTCTACGGGACGACCCTTCAACAGGTGTTCTTCTACGATTTCGGGAAGATCATCTTCCTTCACCATACTGTAGAAAGTACCGTCAGGGTACACGATCATGATCGGACCGAGGGCGCAGAGACCGAAGCAACCGGTCTGGACAACCTTCACTTCGTTTTCAAGACCCTTAGCCTTGATTTCTTCTTCGAGTCTGGTATGCAGTTTGGCACTGCCGGAGGATGTACAACCGGTGCCGCCGCAAATCAAAACGTGAGAGCGAATCATTGATTTTCTTCCTCCTTATTTTCCATTGTTTCCAATGGTATATTCTGCCACGACCTTACCGCCCTTGAGGTGTTCCTCAACGACTTTCTTGGCCTTTTCGGCATCCATCTTGACATAGGTGACTTTGTCTTTCCCCTGCTGATACACTTCGACGATGGGCTCATACTGGCAAAGGCCGATGCAGCCGGTCTGGGTAACAGTGACGGTTTCGGACAGACCTTGTTTGGAAACCTCCTCAGCGATGGCGTTGAGGACGGGACGGGCGCCGGCGGCAATGCCGCAGGTTGCCATACCGACAACGACACGGGTGGCATTGTCACTGGCTTCACGGACAGCGACCTTTCCTCTCATACGTTCTCTGATGGCTTCAAGTTCTGCAAGAGTTTTCATGAATTTTACGCCTCCATTTTATATGATTCATTTTTTAAACGCTTGGTATTGTTCCTCCAAAGAGCCTCGAATCCAATCCAGGATTTCAAACTCTCCGAGGGATATTTCTTCCCCCAACACTTCCCGCAACTCTTTGGTATCGAGCCGGGCGGTGCCGTTCGGAGTAGAATGCAAAAATAAATAATCGATCTCCGGATGTCCTTGGATCAGTACGATTACCGTATCGACCACGTCTCCTAAGGGAGTGAAGTCAATGCTGGTCGTGTCAAAGGTTGCTTTGACGGTCGTTCCGCAATTTGCGGGATCGGTATCTCGGGACACCGAAACGATGGATAAATCCCCGCCCGCCTGCTCGCTTGCAAGTTTCAGCAGGGGAATTCCCATACCGACTTTTCGGGTCGTTCGGGTGGTACAGAAGGGATCGGTGACGGTGCGAACCATTTCCGGATCCATTCCCTTTCCGTCGTCGGTGATGATCAGGGTGAGAATTCCTTTTTCATCTTCCTCAAGGGAAATGAGAATGTTTTTTGCACCGGCAGAAACCGAATTCTGTGCAATATCAAGAATGTTTAAGGATAATTCTTTCATCGTTTCAGCAACTCTATCAACCGCCGGCGAACCAAGGCGGAAGAATAGGGTTCGTCCTCCAGATCGAGAAAATGTTCTGCTTCATTGATGCGCCCCAATTCGTGGGCATCGGAAGAACAAAGGGTGATGCAATTCAATTCCTGTTCCGCTAAGATTTTATCCCGATGATCGTAATCGTTGAATTCCACACAGGGAAATCCGTATTCCTTCGGGACAGACCCGAGGATTGCGATCATACCGTTGGACGGGCGGTCAATGTGCGCCGGATAAACGACGCCGCCATACCGTTCCACCAATTCAATGGCGGAATCTACGTCCAGGTCGGTGGCATTGATGAGCAACGTTTCTTCCGTTTCAAGAAGGTTGTCGTCGCTGTCTACCACCCATTGATTCCCGAAAATATCGGGACGGTTTTTCACCGGAAGGATCCGGGGGTGGATCTGTGCATCAAAGTCCATTGCCTGTTCCAAGGTAGGGAACAAAACGACCAGATGAATATCCTCTGCCGTGGTCAGTTCCATTCCGGGCACCGGCACGATTCCAAAGGCGTTGCAGGCTTCAAAAAAAGCGGGGCAGTTGCGACAGGAATTGTGATCGGTCAGCGCCAGAAGGGTCAACCCTTTCAACGCTGCCATTCCGGCAATGTTGGCAGGAGTCATATCGTCCTGCGCACAGGGGGAAAGACAGGAATGAATGTGTAAATCGTAATAGTACCGGTTCATACGCCCAAAAGAGAGCCGATGCGGCAACACAGATCAAAGGTGTTTTCCAAACTGCGGTAAAGATTGATCCCTTTCTCAGATGCCAAAGAAATGACGTCGGGTTCCACCGCAGAATCTTCCGCCACAATAATACAAGCGGTATCTGCCAAAGCCGCCACGGCGATGACGTTGCGGTTGGTCATAATAGTGACCCAAGCGTCTCCGCTTTCCGCCCGTCCCATGACCCAACTGAGAAGATCCCCCGCGTAACCGCCGGTGACGGCACGGTCGGGTTCGGATTCGGAAAGAATCTGAAGGTTCAGATTTTCCCGCAATTCCTTTACGGTCATTTCGGTTTCTCTCCTTCCGGAATGCCGTTTTTCGGAGAATTTCCCTTCAAAACGTCTTTCCATTTCATAATGCAGTCGTGTTCACTGGCGTCGCCACAAGCCACGTCTTCCGCTAAAGCAAGACAGGTGGGCGCGCCGCAAGCACCACAGTCCAAATCGGGGAGTTGCCCCCGCAGACGCTGAATTTCCGACATTTTCCGCATGGCGGCGGAGATGTCTGCATCCAACTGCAAAATCGGTGCGTATCTTAATGGTACATTCCAGAGATAGTCGGAAGGAATCTCCGTAGAGTCCGGCTTGAGAGCCGATCCGACCCGATTCTGGGACACGGGCAGATACCGACGAAGGGACTGCAACCGTGCTTTTGAAATGTAGGGGTTTACGACAGTGAGAGCTCCGCCGACACAGCCACCGCTACAGGCGTTCAACTCTACGAATTCCAGACCGGAAATATTCCCATTGTCAATTTCGTCCAACACCTTGATGACGTTCTCAATGCCGTCTGCGGCAAGGTACTTGTCATTGAACAGGGCGGAAGATTCCCCGCCGGAGCCTGCCCAACTGATTCCGATCAGTCCGGTTTTGGACAGAGAAATGGGTGTGGTGATCTTGTTCATCACCGGAACAAGGCGAAAATAGACGTCGCTCATGGAAAGGGTTCCGTCGATAGCGCTTTTTTCAATACCGATGGGATTCTTCACGTAACTGACCTTGGCAGGACAGGGGGAGATGAAGAATACACCAATCTCATCGTCCGTCAATTCCGGGTGATTCTTCTTTGCTTCTTCCCGGGCAAGGCGGGCTGCCAGTTCCACGGGGGGAAGCATGGGCAGTACGTTGCCGCAGAGCGAAGGGAAGCGCGCCGCGATCATGCGAACGATAGCGGGACACGCAGAAGAAATCACAGGTTTTTTAATATCGGGACGGCGCAGATAACAGCGGGTATATTCGGAAACCAATTCCGCGGCACGAGCCACTTCGTAGACGTCGTCAAAGCCGCACCCCAAAAGACCGGTCAGAACGAAATCCACGTCTTCGAGATTATCGAACTGTCCGTACAAAGCGGGGGCAGGCAGAGCGATCTTCCAACGGAAGCGTTCCAGTGCGGAAAAATCGTCGTAGGTTGCTTTTTTTGCCTTATGGGGACAAACTCGGATACATTCACCGCAGTCGATACAGCGTTCGGAACGAATGACGGCATGGCCGTCCCGGATCCGGATCGCCTCGGTCGGGCAACGCTTCAGACAGGCGGTGCACCCCTTGCATCGTTCCCGAAGAAGGGATACGGAATGCAGATTCGACATACGGAAAACCTCCTCTCAGAGGACTGCCGGTCAATCAGCCGTTGGCTCCGGGAAGAAAAACTTCCATGGTGACCGTCGTCCCTTTTCCTACTTCGGATTCGATTTCCATTCGGTCGGTATAGCGTTTCATATTCGGCAGCCCCATTCCCGCGCCGAAGCCCAAGGAACGGACGTTCTCCTTTGCCGTGGAGTATCCCTCCTGCATAGCAAGAGAGACGTCCTTGATCCCCGGACCCGTATCTGCCAGAACGATCCGAATCCGGTCGGGGTAAAGGATCACGTCTGCGGTACCGCCGTTGGCATGAATGACCATATTGATCTCCCCTTCGTACATGGCGATAGAGACCCGGCGAATGGTTTCTGGATCCATACTCAGTTGGCGAAGTAATTTCTTCACCTTTACGGAAGCTTCTCCCGCAGAGGCGAAATTGTCTCCGGCAACGTCAAAGTGAAATTTTACAGGTTCGCTCATAACGGTAACACGCTCCCGCCCACAAGTCCGGTGGCGTAGAGCTTCCCACAGGCAGGATACATCCGTTCCGTGGTTGCAAGAACGACGATTCCTGCTTCCTTGGCAGCTTCGATCACTTCCTCAGGGGGCTTTTTGCCACGAACGAAGACGATGCAACGCATATCCATCATTTCCGCGGTGCGGACGACCTGAAGATTGACAAGTCCGGTCAGAAGAACTGCCTGATCCTTGACGAAAGCAAGAACGTCGCTCATCATATCCGAGCCGCAAGCCGAATGGACTTCATTTTCCAGATGATCTTCTCCGCAAAGAACCTTTGCGTCCAAAAGATCTGCGATGGTGCTGATTTTCATGGGTCGATTCCTCCAAACCGAATTCGGTCATCGACCGAAATACGGAGAATCAGTTCATATATTTTGCGAGAATTCCGGGAACGTCAGCAGCGGTAATCTTACCGTAAACGTCGTCGCCGACGGTCATAACGGGAGCCAGACCGCAGCAGCCGATGCAACGGGTCGCTTCCAGAGAAAAGACTCCGTCGTCGGTGATTTCTCCGCCTTTGATCTTCAGGACTTCGCAGCATTTGTCGTAAATTGCCTGAGAATCCTTAACGTAGCAGGCGGTGCCGAGGCAAACGCCGATGACGTACTTGCCCTTGGGATTGAGGGCGAATTGTGCGTAGAAGGTGGCAACGCCGTAGACTTCTTCCACAGGAACGTTCAGACCTTCTGCGATGATGGTTTGGACTTCGATGGGGAGATAGCCGTAGATGTCCTGCGCCTTCTGCATGACGGGCATCAGAGCGCCGGGCTGATCTTTCAGGGATGCGATGATGTCACGCAGTTCCCGTTCCTGTTCGGGCGTTCCCTTAAAGGGGACCTTCGAGATTTTGTTACCCATAGTGTTACTTCCTCTCTTGGTTTGTATTGCTATAGTAGACTGCCCCTCGAAGGGACAGTATCTTGCATCTTATTATAACACAAATTCCGCCCTAAGTAAAGAGGTTTTTTGTAAAATAATTGCGAATTAATGTATATTATATTATAATACTTGCACGAAGAACCAATTTTTGCATAAAAAAATCCCCCGGAACATAGATTGCTCCGAAGGAAATTTCTTTTTTCAGTTAATTTCGTACCGATGCAGAGCGATAACTTTACCAAGAATCTGAACCTCGTCGGCGTAGATGGGGGCGTAGGCGTCGTTTTCCGGTTGCAGGCGAATCCGCCGTCCGTCCCGATAAAAGCGCTTAACCGTGGCTTCATCTCCCAAGAGAGCGACGACGATCTGACCGTCTTCCGCCACAGGGGTACGTAGCACGATAATAATATCGCCGTCCAAGATTCCGGCATTGATCATACTGTCGCCCCGGACGGTGAGTGCAAAGGTCTCCCGCCCCCGAATCTGATCGGCGGGAACCTGAATGTAATCCTCAATATATTCCTGGGCAAGAATGGGCTGACCGGCAGTCACTCTGCCTACTACGGGAATCTTGACAAAAGCGCCGCTCGACGATTGATTCGTCAAGCGAATGACCCTCTTTTTATTGGGTTCCTTGGAGATCAATCCCTCTTCGCACAGCTGGTTCAGGTGATAATGAACCGTGGCGGGAGAAGAAAGTCCTACCGCCTTACAGATCTCCCGAACCGAAGGAACGTAGCCTTCTTCCGTCACTTTATTGGTGACGAATTCCAGTATTTCCGCGCGTTTTTCATCTCGTTTCGACATAATCCGTCTCTCCTTTTAACCATTCAAACCGGGGGCGGAACGCAATGCCAAGGCAAGGGTTCTTCCGTCCCGGATTCTTCCGTCCAGCGCCATTCGATAAAATTCCGAAAAAGGCAGTTTCACCATCTGTAAAAATTCATCGTCGTCCGGATCGGTCTCCCCAAACCGGCGCACCTTTGCAAGAAACAAATAGATAAGCTCGTTACAATAGCCCGGCGTGGGCAAAAATTCTCCCAACGGAATCAATTCGCCCTCGGCACCGATCTCCTCCCGCAGTTCTCGGGCAGCGGCGTGTTCGGGAGATTCTCCCTCGTCGATCATTCCGGCGGGGGCTTCCAACACGTCGGTTCCGTAGGGGTGTCGGTACTGACGGACAAGATAAACGAATCCTTCTCCATCAACGGGGAGAACACAGACTGACGGAACGTGTTCTACCACTTCTCGAGGCACTTCCAATCCGGGTTGCAACTCCACACGGTCGACGCGCACCGAAAGAATTTTCCCCGAAAAGGGTCTTCGTGAGGAAAGAACCTTCCGTTCCGACATAAAAAACACTCCCATTTCGTTTTCTACCGTTATTATACCATATCCGAAGGGGTTTGTAAAGGGCATTTTGTGAATTTTTCGAAAATTTATTCTAAAAACGATTTTTGTTTTTCAGGAGGAAGCGTTATGCAAGCGGATTTTCAAGACACGTTTCAGGCGGAAAAACCTCTCGTATTCGGACGAAGTCGCAGGGGAAACGATCTGGAAGAATACACATGGGGCGGCAAAGAAAAATCCATTCTTTTTCTCTCGGGATTCACCAGCCAAGACCGTCCCTTTTCCAACCTACTTTTTCGGTGGAAAAGAGACCTTGCGGAGGGGGAACAATATGGCGGAATTTTGGGGGATTTCGATTTAAAAACGTTAAAAAATAAGTGCAGAATACGAATCATTCCCATTTTAAATCCAGATGCATATGAAATAAACCGAAACGGTTTAAGAAAAAATAATCATGTTTGTGAAAATTCGTTGCAAACAGAAGAAAAAAATTCAGAATCAAAAATTATACTTACAAATTTTCGAGGAGTGGATTTAAACCGAAATTTTAATGCAAATTGGCTAAAAATGAGGCAATTGACCCCTCAACGAAACGACATTGGAACGTTTCCCGAAAGCGAAACCGAAACGGCGGCGCTCACCGCCCTTTTACGAAAAGATCTTCCCCGATCGACGGTGATTTTGCGGCACGGAGAAAAGGAGTTACATTACCCCAACGAAGCGACGGAAAAAGAACTTCGGGAAGCGGTCTTTTTGGGACATTACGCATCGTTGTCGGTCTCCCCTGCCAGGGACACCGACGGCACGGCGTTACAATGGCTGACCGACCGAGGGGTTAAGGTGATCGAAGTGTGCTTGCCCGATGCCGATCCGAAACATTATCCAAAATTTCGGGATCTTTTGACCATGTGTGCCGCGTTAACGTGAGAAAAAACCAAGGAATTGTCATAAAAAAGTACGGCTTGCGACTTGCTTTTTTGCGCAGAGTATGATATAATATAAGATAAACTATATAATTTGTCGCACCCACGTGCGAATGATAAAAGGTGACAGAACATGAAAGAACAACTCTACGCAGTCAAAGAACGGGCACAGCAAGCCCTGGATCAGGCGACAACTTCGGAAGAACTGGAAGCGGCTCGCGTCCGTTTTGCCGGAAAGAAAGGGGAATTGACCTCCCTTTTGTCTCAGATGGGAAAACTGACTCCCGAAGAACGCCCTGTGATCGGACAGATCGCCAACGAAGTCCGCACTTTCATTGACGCGGAAATTCGCGCAAAAAAGGCAGTGCTGGAACAAGCGGAACTGAACCGCCGGCTGGAAAAGGAAGCCCTGGACGTGACCCTGCCCGGAACCGAAAGAACGATCGGAAAACAGCACCCTCTGAACTTGGTATTGGACGAGATTAAAGACGCCTTTATCAGCATGGGATTTTCCATTGCCTCCGGTCCGGAAGTAGAATACGATTACTATAACTTTGAAGCCCTGAATATTCCTCAGGATCACCCTGCCAGAGATACCCAGGACACCTTCTACTTCTCCCCCGAAATGCTTCTGAGAACCCAAACGTCTTCGGTGCAGGTTCGGGTTATGGAACAAACCCAACCTCCTATTCGGGTCATTTCTCCCGGTCGCGTATTCCGCATCGACGAAGTGGACGCCACGCACTCCCCCATTTTCCATCAGATCGAAGGATTGGTGGTAGACAAGGGAATTACCATGGCGCACCTGAAAGGATCTTTGGAACTGATCTCCAAAAAACTTTTTGGACCGGAAACAAAAACGCGAATCCGTCCCGACTTTTTCCCCTTTACCGAACCTTCCGCGGAAATTTCCATTTCCTGTTTCAAATGCGGGGGCGAGGGTTGTAAATTCTGCAAAAACGAAGGCTGGATCGAAATCGGCGGCGCCGGCATGGTAAACCCCAAAGTTCTTGCTCATTGCGGCATTGATCCCGAAGTTTATTCCGGCTTTGCCTTCGGCATGGGGCTGGAACGCCTCGTCATGGGACGCTACGGCGTGGACGACATCCGGATGTTCTACGATAACGACGTCCGTTTCCTGAATATGTTTTAATCGGACGAAAGAAGGTAAATTGAAATGAACGTATCCTACCGTTGGTTGAAAGAATATACTCCCGTGGATGCACCGGACAAATCCGTCGCCCACGAACTGAATATGACCGGAACTGAAATCAAAGGATTCCGCAGAATGGACGAAGGAATCAGCAACGTAGTCGTTTGCAAAATTTTGTCCATCGAACAACACCCCAATGCGGACAAACTGGTAGTCTGCATGGTCGACGCAGGGGAAGAAGAACCTTTGCAGATCGTTACCGGGGCAAAAAACATGAAAGTCGGGGATTTGGTTCCCTTGGCAAAACATAAATCCACCCTTCCCGACGGCACGAAAATCGAACGGGGCAAACTCCGGGGAGTCGTATCCAACGGAATGTTCTGCGGGGTAGAAGAATTGGGTCTGACCGTCAACGACTATCCCGACGCCATTTCCGACGGACTTCTGATTTTAAAAGAAGGCGTAGTCGGAAGAGATATTCGGGAGCAATTGGGTTTGGACGACACGGTATTTGAAGCCGACATCATGACCAACCGTCCCGACTGTCTTTCCATGATCGGGGTGGCAAGAGAAGCCGCCGGGACCTTCCGTCTCCCCTTGACCGTCAAAGAGCCGGTGGTCAAAGGCGAAGGAGAACCCGCGGAAAAACATCTGAAAGTTACCATCGAAGATAAAGACCTGTGCCCCCGCTATTCCGCCCGCATCGTCACCGACGTGAAGATCTCACCCTCTCCCATGTGGATGGTGGAACGGCTTCGCGCCTGCGGGATCCGTGCCATCAACAATATCGTTGATATTACCAACTACGTCATGATGGAATACGGTCAACCCATGCACGCCTTCGACTACGCTTGCCTCGACGGAGGACACATCACCGTCCGCAGAGCAAAAGACGGAGAAGTCATGAAAACCTTGGACGATCAGGATCGGGCACTGGATTCCGACATGCTGGTCATCGCCGACGACAAAAAACCCGTCGCCGTTGCCGGGGTGATGGGTGGAGCAAACAGTGAGATTACCGACGATACCGTCACCGTCGTCTTTGAATCCGCGAACTTCTTCGGAGCTTCCGTCCGCCGTACCGCAAAGAAATTGGGAATGCGCACCGAAGCCTCCGCCCACTTTGAAAAGAATCTGGATCCTCAAATGACCGTCACCGCCCTGAATCGGGCGTGCGAATTGGTGGAAGAACTGGGAGCGGGGAAAGTTTCCTGCAATATCATCGACGAAGATTACAGCAATAAGGAACTTCGTAAAATCCCCCTGGAAGCCGATTGGATCCGTCATTACGTCAACGTAAACGCCACCGACGAAATGATTAAAGAATTGTTGGAACGAGTGGGATTTGCCGTGGATCTTACCACCGGAACCGTCACCGTTCCTTCCTTCCGTTCCGACGTGGAAAACAAATATGATATTTCGGAAGAAGTCGCCCGGTTCTACGGCTATGATAACATTCCTTCTTTCTCTTTCTCCGCTGACATCAAATCCGGCGGATTGACGGAAGAACAAAAATTTGAGAAGAATCTGCGGATCGCACTGCGTTCCGTAGGATTCAGCGAAATCGAAACCTACTCTTTCGTCTCCCCCAAGGGTCTGGACAAGATCCTGCTGGACGAAAAGGACGAAAAGCGCAACTATTTAAAGATCAAAAATCCCTTGGGCGAAGACACTTCCGTCATGCGCACCACTGCTCTGCCTTCCATGTTGGACGTCTTGGCAAGTAACTACAACAACCGAATCCCCGCCGCCCATCTCTACGAAGTGGCAACGGTGTACCGGAAGAACGCCGAAGAAGGCAAACTGCCCGAAGAACCTAAGATCGTAACCGTGGGAGCATACGGCGACGGCATGAACTTCTACGAACTGAAAGGTCGCTTGGCTGAGGTTTTGGAAGTGATGGGCATCGGAACCGCTTCTTATCTTCCCTGCAAAACCAATCCATCGTACCACCCCGGAAGAACCGCGGAAATCAAAGTCGGAGATACCGTCCTCGGCGTATTCGGTCAATTGCACCCCACCACGGTAAAGAATTTTGAACTCTCCGGAGAAGTGTACGCCGCAGAACTTTCTCTCAAGAATCTGTTTGAATGTTCCACCGGCGGCAAGGGATACAAACCCCTGCCAAAATTCCCCGCCGTGACCCGAGATCTGGCGTTGGTCTGCGACGAGGAAATTCTCTCCGGTGACATTGAAGAAAAAATCCGCACCGTTGCCGGCGAAATTCTGGAGGACGTCAAAGCGTTTGACGTTTACCGCAGCGCCGCTTTGGGCGAAAATAAAAAGAGCATTGCCTACGCTCTGACTCTGCGGGACACGCAAAAGACCTTGACCGATGCTGACATTGACCCTGTGGTTAAAAATATTCTGACAGCATTGGAAGCCGACGGAATCACCCTGAGAAAATAAATCATTCACCCGAACATTCCCGAAAGGAGATTTACGACCATGGCAGACCGCAATACCATTACATTCTCTCTCAAAAATCAAAAAGACGATGAGATGAAACGCACCCTTACCCAAGTTTACGACGCATTGGTGGAAAAGGGATACGATCCTTTGAACCAGATCGTCGGTTATCTGCTCTCCGAAGACCCCACCTATATCACCAGCCACAACGGAGCCCGTGCTCTGATCCGCAAATTTGACCGAGACGAGATGTTGCATCAGCTGGTCAAAGCCTATTTGGGTTTGCGTTAAAAGGAGCAGTTCATGGATCTTTATACGGAACAACTTTACAAAAAACGCAAATCTCCCGCAGAATGGCTGATGCAAATCCTTCTGGTTGCGGCGTGTCTTATCGGATCGGTGCTCGTCCTTCTGTTTTTCTCTGCGCAGTCGGAAGAATACGGACTGATGGCAGGGACGTTGGTCGTAGTAATTTTTGCGTATTTTGCCTTTAAATATCAATGGCTTCAGCAATTTGACCGGGAATACGAATATCTCTATTATAACGGAGAGATCGACTTTGACCGCATCACCGCAAAATCCACCCGAAAGCGAATTCTTTCGGTCAAAGCCCCGGACGTGATCCGCTTTGGAAAATACAAAGAATCCATCAAGTCCAACGTTCCCTTTGACAAGATCATCGACGTAACTTCCGGCTACGAGACCGAAAACACCATCTGCTTTACGACCCTTCGGCATAAACAAATGGGCAACGTGCTTTTGATCTGGGAACCGAAAGATGAAATTCTCAACGACATGAAGCGTCGGGTTCAGGTTCCCTTTGAAGACTGATACAACGAAAGGACGGCACGGCAGATGAGATCCGTCTATACCGCCCGCCAGATGCGAAATGCAGACAATTACTGCGAACAAAAACGGAATATTCCTTCCTTGACGCTGATGAGCAAAGCCGCTTTGGCGTTAACGAAAGGTTGCGCAAAACTCGCCCCTCCTCCCGCGAAGGTATTGTTTCTTTGCGGAAAAGGGAATAATGGGGGCGACGGTTTTGCCGCGGCTCGGATCATGAAAGAAATGGGATACGCCGTCACGGTGGCATTGCTTTGCGGGAGAGAATTTTCTCCCGATGCGGCAGTCATGTTTCGCACCGTACCGGAATCTCTTGTCACCGAGACCGAGGAAGAAATTCTTTCCTTCGCCCACAAGACCGATCTGGTCGTGGATTGCGTTTACGGCACCGGATTTCAAGGAGAACTATCCCAAGAAGTCAGGAAAATTTTTGACGCCGTCCGAGACAAACCCATCGTTGCGTGCGATGTCCCTTCCGGGGTCCATTGCGACGACGGAAGAGTCAGCAACGGAACACTCCATGCGAAAGTTACGGTAACCTTCGCCGCCTATAAACCCTGCTTTTTCCTGTACCCCGGAAAACATTTTTGCGGCAAAGTCGTTCTTGCCGATATTGGGATCCCGAAAGAAGCGTTAAATCAAAGTCCCGGCGTGGATCTGATCGACGAAGAATATGTAAAATCCCTCATTCAACCCCGACCGGAAAATTCTCACAAAGGAACCTTCGGAACGTTGCTGACGGTCTGCGGATCGAAAGATATGACCGGAGCCGCCTATCTTTCCGCAATGGGAGCATTGCGGTGCGGCGTAGGGTTGTTGAAAATGGCTCTGCCCCGGCAAATAATTCCCATTTTGCAAGCCAGATTATCCGAGCCGGTCTTTACGGAACGAAAAGGTATCGTCAAAGCATCGGCAGTGTTGGTGGGTTGCGGATTGGGGAAGGATAAAAAATCCCTGCAGTTTGCCTTAGAACAAGGCAGGTCTGCGGTACTGGACGCCGATGCCATCAATTTAATTGCGGCAGAACCGACGTTGTTGGATACTTTTTTACAAGAAAATCCCAGCGCAGACGTAATACTGACCCCTCACCCGGCGGAATTTGCCCGGCTGATGCAAACCACCGTCCAAAAAATTGAAGAAGACCGTTTGAGTGCAGTCAAACAATGTTTGGACCGTTGGAATATTACCCTGGTTTTGAAGGAACATCACACCATCATTGCCGACCGAAAGAGAACCCTGATCAACCTCAGCGGGAATTCGGGGCTTTCCAAAGGAGGAAGCGGAGACGTACTTGCCGGCATGATCGCGTCCTTTTTGGCGCAGGGGTATTCTCCCCGGAATGCGGCGACCTGCGGAGTTTATCTGCACGGTGCTGCCGCCGATCTATTGAAAAAGACTTATTCGGAGCACGGAATGCTCCCCTCGGACCTTCCCAACGCCGTAGCCCGGCTGATGAAGGAGTTTGAAACCATCGCATAAGGAGGATCTTTTATGGAGCAATCCTACTATCGCACCTGTGCCACCGTGGATCTGGCTGCGATTCACCACAATTTTTATACCGTAAAATCCCTGCTTCAACCGGGGTGTAAGGTTCTGTCGGTGGTAAAAGCAGACGGGTATGGTCATGGAGCGGTGGAAGTGGCAAAAACCCTGTCCGAAAGCGATTATTTCGGCGTTGCGTGTATCGACGAAGGAATCCGATTGCGGGAAAACGGTATTGAAACGCCGATTTTGATTTTGGGATACACCTCCCCGAAAGAGGCACGGAGCTTGACCGATTGGAACTTGACCCAGTGCGCCTTCGACGAGGAATATCTTAAGGAACTACAAAAAACCTTAGAACCGAAACAAAAATTGAAGATTCATCTGAAAATAGATACCGGCATGAGCCGTTTGGGATTCTACGCCCACGACGACGATTCCATTCAAGAAACGGTGGAACAAATCGCCACTGTGATAAAAGAAACGCCCTCCCTGGAATACGAAGGAATCTTTACCCATTTCACTTCTTCCGACGAACCGGATCTGCCTCATACGGAAAAGCAGTTTTCCTGTTTTATGCAGGTACTGAAGGGGTTGGAAGATCGGGAAATCACCTTCCCATTGCGCCATTGTGCCAACAGCGGAGCAACCCTCTTCTATCCGGAGATGCACCTGGATATGGTGCGCCCCGGAATCATTCTCTACGGATACGCCCCCGCCCCAGCCGCCGAGAAATTCGGATTGAAACCGGCGTTGGAATTAAAAGCCTACGTGGCGCAGGTTCATCATCTCAAAGCCGGGGACACGGTCAGTTATAACAGAACCTTCCGGGCTGACACACCTATGGACGTTGCCACCGTTTGCATCGGATACGGTGACGGTCTGCACCGAACCCTATCCGGAGCGCCGGCGTTGGTCAACGGAAGAAAGACCAAAATTTTGGGGAGAATCTGCATGGATCAGTGTGTCATCAACGTCACCGGGATTCCTGTAAAATCCGGAGATACGGTGACTTTTATCGGAAGGGACGGAGACGAACGGGTATCCGCAGGCGAATTGGCAGAATATGCCGGCACGATTCATTACGAAATTTTGTGCAGTATCGGAAAACGCATTCCGAGAATCTATAACGAGAAGTAAAAAAGATTGGAACAACCTATGAGAATTGTCATCAAAGTCGGAACCTCTACCCTGGCGCACGCAGGGGGACGCTTGAATATCCGTCGAATTGAAACCTTGTGCAAAGTCATCAGCGATCTGAAAAACGCCGGAAACGAGATCATTTTGGTCTCCTCCGGTGCAATCGGCATGGGCGTTGGAAAATTATCCCTCAAGTCCCGCCCCTCGGATATTCCCACAAAGCAAGCCGCGGCGGCAGTGGGACAGTGCGAATTGATGTATACATATGATAAACTGTTCTCTGAATATCGCCACACGGTAGCGCAAATTCTTTTGACCGGAGACGACCTGAATCACGAAGATCGGCGGCGGAATTTTGAAAATACCTTATCCCGCCTTTTGGAATTAGGGGCAATTCCCGTCATCAATGAAAACGATACCATCGCCACACAGGAAATCGTCATCGGAGATAACGATACCTTGGGAGCCATCGTTGCCGTTTGTTGCAAGGCGGAGGTTTTGGTCATTCTTTCCGACATCGACGGTCTTTGCACCGCAGACCCCCACAAAGATGCAAACGCTCGGCTGATTCCGGTGGTGGAAGAGATTACTCCAGAGATCATCGCCCTTGCCGGCGGAAAGGGTTCGGAATTGGGAACGGGAGGGATGGCAACGAAACTCCACGCCGCCCAAATCACCACAGAACAAGGCACTGATACGGTAATTCTCAACGGAAGCGACCCTCAAATTCTTTACGATCTGTTTGGCGGAAAATCCGTTGGAACCCGCTTTTTGGGGAAAGGGAAACAAGCATGACAACGCAAGAAATTCTTATTCGGGCAAAAAAAGCCGCCCCCACCCTCCGCGCCGCCACGGAAGAACAAAAAAATCAATATCTGCAGGCGATGGCAGATTGCCTTTTGGAACATACAGATAAAATTCTTGCGGCAAACGACCAAGACGTCACCGCCGCCCGGGGAATCGTCTCGGACGTGATGATCGACCGGCTGAAATTAACCAAAGATCGCATCGTTGCCATGGCGGAAGGAATTCGTCAAGTGGCAAACCTCCCCGATCCTGTGGGGAGAATCATCACCGAAACCAAACGCCCCAACGGACTTGTGATTGAAAAAGTTGCCGTTCCTTTGGGAGTGGTCGCCATCATTTACGAAAGCCGCCCCAACGTCACCTCCGACGCGGCGGCGCTAACCCTAAAATCGGGAAACGCCTGTGTTTTGCGGGGAGGCAAAGAGGCCTTCCGTTCCGCAAACGCCGTAACCGATGCCCTGAGAGAGGGGCTGAAAAAAGAAGGAGCTGACCCGAATCTGGTGCAATTGATTCAAGATACCACCCGACAGAGCGCCAACGAATTGATGAAAGCCGTGGGCTACGTGGATTTGCTCATTCCCCGGGGTGGTGCCGGATTGATTCGGGCTTGCGTGGAAAACGCAACGGTGCCCTGTATTCAGACCGGGACCGGCATCTGCCACATTTACGTAGACGATTCCGCCGACCAAGAGCAAGCGCTGAACATTATCGAAAATGCAAAAACTTCCCGCCCCTCGGTCTGCAATGCGGAAGAAGTGTTGCTGGTTCATAAGGGAATTGCAAAGGCATTTCTTCCCCGATTAAAAACCCGTTTGGTGGACGAAAGAATCGCCGCTGAAAAGCAACCGGTGGAATTGCGCCTCTGCCCTGTCGCCGCCGAAATCATCGACGGAACTCCCGCCGGACCGGAAGATTTTGACACCGAATTTCTCGATTATATTTTAGCCGTGGCAGTGGTGGACGATACTCCCTCTGCCATTGCCCACATCACCGCCCATTCCACCGGGCACAGTGAAGCGATTTTGACCAAGACCAAAGAAAACGCAGACATCTTCACTCGAGACGTGGACAGTGCCTCAGTTTACGTCAACGCTTCCACCCGATTCACCGACGGAGGAGAATTCGGTCTGGGTTGCGAAATGGGAATTTCCACCCAAAAACTTCACGCAAGAGGACCGATGGGTCTGGAAGAAATGACCGCATACAAATACGTCATCAAAGGCGACGGACAAATTCGATAATATCAAGCAATTAACCCCGCAGAGAAAGAATCTCTGCGGGGTGTTTTATACCGATACGGTTTATAAAATCAAATTAAAACTTAGTTCCGAGACGACGGAGAAATAGGACAAGAAGTTCGACGACCAAAGTAAGTGTCAGTGTAACCAAAGCACATTCCCGAAAAATCTCCGCATATTCCAGGCTGCCCAAAGGACCGCCGAAGCGAGCAAGTCCACAGAACAAAAACGCCACGAAAAACTGCAACACCGATGCATATTTTCCGGCAAACAACAGCTCCCTCAAAAAATAGGGAGACCCCAAAATCTTATCGACAAATTTCATCATATTTCTCACCTCTGTATCTATCATACCATATTGCGCCCCGCAAGTCAACACATAAAATTTTCCTGTCCCTCATAGAATGGACAGGGTGATAAAACATGTTGACACACATTGCGGCGGGATTCGGCACCGTAACGGCGGGGGCACTGATGGTCTACGGACTTTACGCCACCGTCAAAACCCGATTTCTGCCCATTCGGGCATTCTCCGCCATGGTACGGCAGATTCGCACGCCACAACAAACCGGGCGCACCGTCTCTCCTTTCCGCGCCTTTGCCACATCTCTTGCGGGAACTATCGGGGTGGGGAATTTGACGGGAGTCGCCCTTGCCATCGCCTTAGGGGGACCGGGGGCGGTATTTTGGATGTGGGTTTCGGCACTACTCTGCATGACAGTAAAATATTTTGAGGTCTACCTTGCCATGAAGCATCAACCGAAGCAGGAGACCCATTACGGCTTTGCCCCTATGGAATATCTGAGAAAAGCTACGGAGAGCAAGGGATTTGCGGGGTTGTTCGCCCTGTTTGGCGTATTTTCCGCCCTTGCCATGGGAAGCATGATTCAGACCAACGCCGCCGCAAACGCGGCAAATCAAGCTTTTGGTTGCCCGACCTGGTTCATCGGAATTTTATTTGCCGGAGGCGTCGGAATTTTTTTGGCGGGGGGAATTCAGCGAATTACCGGAGCGATGGAAAAGGCAGTTCCTCTTTTGGGGGGCATCTTTTTATTGTTAGGGATTTTAGTTATTGTCTTACGGTACGATCAAATTCTGCCTGCCCTTCAACGGATTTTTACCGAAGCATTTTCTTTTTCTTCCGCCGCCGGGGGCTTTTTGGGTTCGGGGGTAGTTCTTGCCTTTCGCCACGGTGTTTCAAACGGTTTGTTTTCCCATGAAGCAGGATTGGGGAGTGCGGGATTGGCTCACGGTGCTTGCGGGGCAGATCCGGAAAAACAAGGACTTTGGGGAATGTTTGAAGTCTTTGCGGATACGATGGTGATCTCCACCGTATCGGCGTTAATGATTCTGACCACCGGCGTTGGGGGAACGTCCGGAGGCGTTTTGCAGGCGGCAAAAAACGTGCTGGGAACGGTGGGAGAAGGATTGATTGCCGTATGCCTGATCTTATTTGCGTTTTTATCGGTCTTAAGTTGGAGTTGCTACGGCGAAACCTGTTTCGTATGGCTTTGCGGAAAAAAAAGCGCCGCCGTCTTTCGGGTTCTCTTTACCCTAACCCCTCTCCTTGCGGTACTTTCTCCGGAAAACAACCTTTGGGCATCGGCAGAAATTATCAACGGAGTGATGATGATTCTCAATCTGACCGGACTTTTGGGCTATCGAAAAGAACTGAAACATATTTCTGCATTGAAATTCTAAAAAATGAGCCACGCAATACCGCGTGGCTCAACATCATATTCCGAAAAATTAAAACCGGATCGTGTAAGTTTCCCCTTGGGTGGTGTCAAAGGAAATTCGATCTTCCACAACGATAGAAACCGGGATTTCTTTTCCGGTATTGTCGGTGACCCGGGCAGAAGACAATCCCTTCCCTTGCACAATTGCCCTGTTGCCGTTGCGGGAAAGAATCTTCGCTTCCACAAGGTTTTTATTCGACCAATCCATGGAAATCTCAAAGTTTCCGCGGGCGACAAAACCTTTCAGAGAACCGTTTTTCCAATCATCGGGGAGGGCCGGGAGAAGGGTAATATACCCCAAATTGCTCTGAATCAGCATTTCGGAAACGCCGGCGGTATAACCGAAATTCCCGTCTATTTGGAAGGGCGGGTGGGTATCCCACAAGTTGGGCATGATCCCGATTTGGAACAATTGTTGAATCAGACCGTAACACGTTTCTCCATCACCAAGCCGCGCCCAACTGTTCAACCGCTGAGCCAATCCCCAGCCGGTGGTTTGATCGGTTCGGTCCCTCAGAGAAACCTTTGCCGCCTCAATCCAC
Source organism: Eubacteriales bacterium (assembly GCA_045603745.1). Taxonomy (GTDB): domain Bacteria; phylum Bacillota; class Clostridia; order Oscillospirales; family UBA644; genus RGIG995. The sequence goes on from JAZUMQ010000037.1 coordinate 29,786, forward strand.
GAATCCTTTTGCTGAATCAAATCTCCGGGAAACAACCCCAACATATGAGAAATATGCCGATGCCCCGAAGCGTTGGGTTGGATACTGTTTAGGGTAGTCTCCTCGTACCATTCCTTAATCTGTCCGTCACTGCCGATTTCGATGGGACCTTTCAGATTGGCTTGATTTTGTTTCCATAGAGCAACTTTTTCCCCATCAACGTTCAAAATCTCCGCAGCAGCGATCACGTCCTCATATAACTGCCAAATCAAAGATTGTTCGTAAGTATTTCCCTGAGTTCTGGGGCCATGTTCGGGAGAAGATGCAGGAGAGGAAACTAATTTTCCGTCGGGATCCCGAACCAAAATTTGATCGTAAAGTACCGCAGATTCCCGCAAGATCGGATAAATCTCGTTCCGAAGATATTCCACATCGCCGGTATATTCGTAATATTCCCAGCAGTTCTGCAAGATCCAGGGCACTGCCGCAGGAGACCACCCCCACTTAAACGCCCAACCGGGACAGGTCCAGCCAAAGGGCGTCGCTTGGGTGTGTGCCATAAAACCGTTTTCGGGATTTTCCTCCGTACTTTCCACCCCGGCATAAATATGGGCGGTGACCCGCCCCGGTTTGCGAAGGGAATCGACGTATTGAATCAAAGGTTTGGCACATTCCGCCAAATTCGTGGAAAAGACAGGCCAATAATTCATCTGAAGATTGACGTTGATGTGATAGTCCGAACTCCAAGGGGGATCGTTGCGATTGTTCCAAACTCCTTGCAGATTGGAAGGCAATTGAGAATCTTCACGAGAAGACGAAATGGTCAAATAGCGACCAAACTGAAAGAGGAGTGTTTCCAGTAACCGCTTTTCGCCTTCGGTTGCATCGCCGGTTTTATAAGTAGCAAGAAGTCGGTCCGTGGTTTTTTCGGTATGTTTCTGACCGAGATCCAAAAAAGTTCGACAAAACAGATTTTGATAATCTTTGATATGATCTTCCTTAACGGAATCATACGATTTTCGACCGACGGCAAGGACAACATCAAGCACTCGCCCTTTCAAGGTTTCCATATCCTCTCCGGTTCGGTACTTGGGATAATCGTTTTTGTAATCTGTCGCGGCAGCAAGATATACCGTAAGGGAAGATGCGCCGGATACGATCAATTTATCCTCTGAGGCAACGATGGTCCCACCTTCATTGATTGCTGTCAAATAAGAGGCATATTTTAATTGGTTGTCCTCCAATTCCCCAACAAGCTCCAGCGTCGTTCCTTGGGCAAGGGTCGTACCCCCTTGGTTGGAAACAAAACGAATCTCCAAATTCAGGGCTTCCGTTCCCGTTGCCACCAGATGCGCCACCAAAACCTTATCCGGGTGGCTGATAAAAAATTCCCGAAGATAATTTGTTCCCTTGCGGTTGAAACTTACCGACGATACGGCAGTGGTCAGATCCAGATCCCGTACATAATCGGAAACGCCGTCTTCTGGGATATTTTTATAATCAAAATAGAGATTTCCCCAAGACTGATAACAACCATACCCGCCGTTGTTTGCCCCCTGAAGAGATTCACACAGATCATGAGCCGCGGTCTTCTCTCCTGCAAGAAAGAGAGACTGAATCTTTTTTATCGTTTCGCCGTACTTTCCTTTTTCCGTCAGATTTCCGCCCATATAATCGGGGCGATCCTTTGACGGACCTCCGATCCAAAGGGTCTTTTCGCTCAGGGTCAGCCGTTCCCGTACAATCTCTCCGTAAATATTGGCACCCTGATCTCCGTTCCCGATCGGTAACGTTTGCTGCTGCCAAACGTTATTTTCGTTTACAGAAGTATCTAAAATATTTTCTCCTGCACTGGCAGGTTTATCATACCAAATACGCATATAAAAACCTCCTATTAATGCCGTATCATGATTCATTATAACATATATCCCAAAATTGAAGTCAACCCAATTTAGAAAATTCTGTCGGATCAAAAAAGAAGCAAAGAAACTTTGCATCTTTTTTACGGTCTATTCTCTTAAATAAATCGGATTTAAACTTCCGACGTAAAATCACAAACGCCGTTCATAATGTAGGTGGGACGGTAGGGGAATTCCTTGATGGTTTCCAAGGTCGAAACACCGCTTAAGACCAACGTGGTATCAATTTCACTTTCAATCCCCGCAATAATATCCGTGTCCATGCGGTCGCCGATGATCATTGCATCTTCCACTTCCACCTGCAACAGGCGAATGGCGTGGCGCATCATCAACGGATTTGGTTTTCCCACAAAGTAAGCACGCTTACCCGATGCCTGAGCAATGGGAGCAACCATAGAACCGGTGGCGGGAATAATTCCCCGTTCCGAGGGAGCGGAAACGTCGGGGTTTGCACCGATCAGTTTTGCTCCGTTGTTCACCAACAATGTGGCTTTTTCGATCTTTTCCCAGTTATAGGAAGAAGTTTCCCCTACCACCACGTAGTCGGGATTGATGTCGTTCATGGAAAATCCCGCATCGTACAAAGCGTTGATCAACCCCGGCTCGCCGATAACGTAAGCGGAGCCGTTTTCCGGTTTTTGAGACTTCAAAAAGGCGGCGGTCGCCATGGCGGAAGTATAGAAATGATCTTCCGAAACGTTCAGACCCAACCGGGAAAGTTTCTGAGAAAGTTCCCGGGGAGAACGCTCGCTTGAATTGGTCAAAAACAAAACACGCTTATTTTCATTGGATAACCATTCTACGAATTCCTTGACACCGGGCAACAACATATTTCCGTGGTAGATCACGCCGTCCATATCACAGATAAAACCTTTTTTGGCGCGAATCCGATTCAAATCGTAAAACACTTTATGTGCCATAAAAAACTCCTTAATCCATATAGTCTTTCAACAATTTAATACGACTGGGGTGACGCAATTTCCGCAGGGCTTTGGCTTCGATTTGACGAATCCGTTCCCGGGTAACGTTAAATTCTTTTCCCACTTCTTCCAAGGTGCGGGTGCGTCCGTCGTCCAATCCGAACCGGAGACGCAGTACTCTCGCTTCCCGATCGGAAAGGGTTTTGAGAACTTCGTTCAATTCCCCTTTCAGCATAGTCTGAGCCGCCACGTCGGAGGGAGAAGGAACATCGTCGTCGGCGATAAAATCACCCAAGTGAGAATCTTCTTCTTCCCCTACGGGAGATTCCAGAGAAACCGGGTCTTGGGCTACTTTCATAATTTCCCGAACCCGCTCCAGAGGCATACCCATTTCAGCGGCGATTTCTTCCACTTGGGGTTGTCTGCCCAATTCCTGAGTCAAGGTTTTTTCCACCTTAGAAAGACGGTTGATGGTCTCCACCATGTGGACGGGAATACGAATCGTACGAGCCTGATCGGCAATGGCGCGGGTAATAGCTTGGCGAATCCACCATGTGGCGTAGGTAGAGAATTTATATCCCTTGGTAGAATCAAACTTATCCACGGCTTTGATCAAACCGAGATTTCCTTCTTGAATCAGATCCAAAAAGAGCAGATTTCTGCCCACGTAACGTTTTGCGATACTGACGACCAAGCGCAGATTTGCCTCGTTGAGCCGGCGCTTCGCGTCCATATCCCCCAAAGAGATCCGCTGCGCCAATTCCGCTTCTTCTTCGGGAGCAAGCAAAGGCACTTTTCCGATGTCGTGCAAATACACCTTGACCGGGTCATCGATGGTGATCCCTTCGGATTGAAGCATGGCTTCCATATCTTCCGGGTCGATGGGAAGAAGAGGCACTTCTTCTTCCAATTCTCCCAATTCTTCCGGGTCAACGTCTTCGTCGATTTCAATTCCGCCGATGCGCAGGTCGTCGATGATGGAATTGACTTGATCTTTTGTCATACCGGTGGGGCGAAGGGCTTCACGAATCTCGTTTTCGGTCAAAGTAGAATTCCGTTCTTTCGCCCGTTCCAAAAGTTCCCGCAGGATCACTTTTGCCTCGGATTCATTCTGCGTTGTGTTGTTTTGCAATTCTTCCATGATGTATTACTCCTTTGTTTCTTTTCGTTTGTTGCGAAGGCGTTCCAAATTTGCGGCAAAGGCATCGTCGCCCCCCGCGGCACGCCGATCAATTTTACTTTTTTCTTCCTTCAGTACTTCCACCGCCCGAAGAATTTCTTTCTCATCTGCGTTGATGGCGTCGCACGAAGAAATAAAACTGACAATGCGTCCCATCTCATCGGGTTGAAAATACTGAGTCAACAGTAATCCCGGCTCTGCGGCGGTGGGATTCTGCCGGATTTGTTCCAGCAAAGCCATATAAACTCTGCGATTAAAATCGGTAACAAATTCTTCCGGGGCAATCAGTGCAGAAATCTTTTCCGCCCTTTCGGGGAATGCTAACAGAACGGAAATCAGATCTTCCTCTGCCCGGGCAGCCCGCAGGTGGGTCATGCGCTGGGGATTGATCCGATCTCCCACCCCTCGAAGTTTGTTATTTTCTTCCTTTTCTTGTTGTCTTTTACGCAACCGTTCCAAGTTCCGAAGCCGGCGGTTCAATTCTCGTTTGACCGTTTCGTCGGTCAATTCCAAGCGTTTCCCGGCACGGGAAGCGTAGATCTCCCGTTGAGCGTCCTGCCGGATCGAAGCAAGCAGGTCAAATACTTCATTGGAACATTGTACCCGTTCACTGTCTACGGAAAGATCGTATTTCCGGAAAATCTCGTTGAGGCGGAAGTCTACTCCGGTCTCCGAACCGTCCACCAATGCTTGGAAAAAGGCTCGTCCTTCTTTTTTAATAATTTCGTCGGGATCTTTGCCGCCCCGTAGGGTCAACACCCGAACGTTCAGATCCAAGGAAGACAAAACCTGCATCGACCGTTGGGTGGCTTTCCGCCCCGCTTCGTCGTTGTCGTAACAAAGAACGACCCGATCGGTATATTTCTTCAGAAGTCTTCCCTGTTCCGGCGTAAGAGCCGTTCCCAACCCCGCAACGGCGTTATCAAACCCTGCCTGATGCATGGCAATGACGTCCATATAACCTTCACACAAAATCAGACAATCTCTCTTACTGGATTTTGCGTAATTAAGGGCGTACAGATTATTTCCTTTTCGGAACGTAATGACTTCCGGAGAGTTCAGATATTTTGCCGGATCGTTGGGGTCCATAGACCGTCCCCCAAAGCCGATCACGTTTCCGTTGGCGTCGATAATGGGAAACATGACCCGATCACGGAATCGGTCAAAAATTCGGGTTCTTCCGTCGTTTTTCTGAGGAGAAACCACGAGTCCGGAGGCCTTGATCTGCTCGTCTTTATACCCCCATTCCCGCAGCTTTTCATACAACCCCGTCCAGCCGGCAGGTGAATAACCGATTCCAAAGCGGATCAAGGTATTTTTGGAAAGTCCGCGGCCGGTAATATATTCCAGCGCCTTTTGCCCCTCGGGACGGAAAAGACATTCATGGAAAAACCGAGCGGCTTTTTTGTTCATTTCCAATATGGTCTTGCGAAGATGGGTAATTTCACTGTCAAAAGTATCTCTGGTCGGAACGGTCATACCTACCGATTCCGCCAAAAAAGTAACGGCTTCGGGATAGGACATATTCTGCATTTTCATCAGAAACGTAATAACGTCACCACCGGCACCGCAACCGAAACAGTAAAACAACTGCTTTTGTCCGTCTACGTGGAACGAAGGAGTTTTCTCATTGTGAAACGGACAAAGCCCCACCATCGACGAGGAAGAAGACCGCTTCAACGTCACATACTGTTCCACTACGGAAACAATATCTACGCGACTGCGCAATTCATGCAAAAATTCTTCTCCGAAAAATTGAGCCATACGGTTTGATTCCTCCCTTCGACATTTTAATCCCTTACATCTAACTAATACGCAGATTTTTCTGCCTTTCCTCTTTTTTTGTAATTTTTCGGCGGATTGCACAAAAAATCAAGAAAAACACCGTGCAAAATATCCAAAAGAGAAAAATAAGTTCCCTTGACAAATGGGGTCAAAATATGATATACTAATTTCGTATATTTAAATTGTAAAGAATAGGTTTTTTATGTTGTCTTTCAAAACAGCCATTTTCGATTTGGACGGAACCCTCTTGAATACCCTTGCCGATCTGACCGATGCGGTGAACCATACGTTGGCGCAACACGGCTATCCTCGGCGCACCCAAAAGGAGATTCGTCGGTTTTTGGGAAATGGTTCAAAATATTTGATTACAAAATCCCTTCCGGAGAATATTCCTCTTGAGACGGTAGAAAAAATTCACGAGGAATATTTGGCTTGGTACGGTCCCCATTCCTCCATAAAAACCGCACCGTACGAGGGAATTCCGGAACTGTTAGATGCATTAAAGACACAAGGAATCGGTCTTGCGGTGGTCTCCAACAAGGGAGACGAACAGGTAAAAAGTCTTGCCGAAAAACATTTCCCTCAAATTTCCATTGCCATCGGAGAGCGAGCAGGAATCCGCAGAAAGCCCCACCCGGACAGTATTCTGGAAGTGATGAAAGAACTGAATGCAGATCCGGAAACGACGATTTTCGTCGGCGATTCGGAAGTCGATCTGCAAACGGCAAAAAATACAGGAATTCTACCGGTAGCGGTTTGTTGGGGATTTCGGGATCGGGAAGAATTGGAACAAAATTCCCCCGCATTGCTTTTGGAACACCCTTTAGACCTGTTAAAATAAAAACTTTTGGCATTTTTGCATTTCCCAAAAGAAAGGGTTTGACCATGTTTATTGCTACTTTGATCCGCGTCGCGACCATGTTGGCTTACGCGATTCCCGGATTTTTGTTCATAAAAACCAAAGCCGTCAAAGAAGAGGCGATTCCCGCCTTTGCAAAGCTTTTGCTGTACGTCTGTTCCCCCTGCCTTTCCCTATATTCCTTTTCTTTGGCGGAATATTCTCCCGAACTGCATAAAATGATCTGGCTTTGCTTTTTTGCCACGTTGTTTTTACTTTTGATCGTAATACTTTTTTTTCGATTGGTTTTGCATCGAAAATACGACGACGTCCGTTGGCGGGTCTTTATTGTTGCCACTTCCTTGGGAAACGTAGGCTATTTCGGAGTTCCCCTTTTGGAGCACTTTTTGCCGGAATACCCCTTTGCCACGGTCTTTTCGCAAATCTTTTCTTTGACCATGAACCTCGTCGCGTGGACGGTGGGAATGTTTGTGGTCTCCAGAGATAAAAAATTTATCCGCCCAAAAAAACTGCTGACCGTTCCTTTACTTCTTTCCATGATCATCGCCTATCCCATGTTTCTTTTGGGCTGGGAGTTTCCCCCCATGGTGGCGGAAGCCATTCAACTGTTGGGAAGAATGTCCACACCGCTTTGTATGATTATTTTGGGTATGCGCCTTGCCACCGTAAAATTCAAGGTCTTGTTCACCGATTGGCGAGCAATTTTGGCATCGGGAACGAAGATGATCCTTTTCCCCTTGTTCACCCTGGGGGTCATGCTCCTGTTACCGGTAGAACCCTACGTGAAAGCGGCGATCTTTTTGTTGGCTTGTTGCCCCTGTGCCAGCATGATCCAATCCCTGTCGGAACTGATCGGACAAGGACAAAAGCAGGCGGCAAATACGGTGTTGATCGCAACGATTCTCTGCGTCATCACCATTCCCATTATGTCCGAACTCTTTTTACCTTTTCTTTTGAAATAACCCTTACAGGAGGAATAAAATCATGAAGAATCATCGCATCGGAACGAAATGCGTTCAGGGAGGTTATACTCCCGCCAACGGAGAACCCCGCCAAATTCCGATTATTCAGAGCACCACCTTTAAATATGCGACCAGCGAAGAGATGGGAAAACTGTTCGATCTGGAAGCCAGCGGATATTTTTATTCCCGACTTCAGAATCCCACCTGTGACACCGTCGCCAAAAAAATCTGCGAAATGGAGGGCGGTTCTGCCGCCATGCTGACCTGCTCCGGGCAATCGGCGAACTTCTTTGCAGTCTTTAATATTGCGGAAAACGGAGATCACGTAGTGGCGTCCTCTGCCATCTACGGCGGAACCTTTAATCTTTTTGCCGTGACCATGGCCAAGATGGGCATCGAATTTACCTTCGTTACCCCCGATTGTACCGATGAAGAACTGGAACAAGCCTTCCGTCCCAACACCAAGGCGGTATTTGGCGAGACCATTGCCAATCCTTCTTTGCGAGTTTTGGATATTGAACGGTTTGCAAAAGCCGCCCACACCCACAACGTGCCCTTGATCATCGACAACACCTTTGCCACCCCCGTCAACTGCCGTCCCTTTGAATGGGGCGCAGACATCGTGACCCACTCCACCACAAAATATATGGACGGACACGGTTCTGCCGTAGGCGGTTGCATCGTAGACAGCGGAAACTTCGACTGGTTAGCCAATGCAGACAAATTCCCCGGTCTTTGTACCCCCGATGAAAGTTATCACGGCATCACCTATGCTGAACGGTTTGGTCAGGGCGGAGCATACATAACGAAAGCCACCGCACAAATGATGCGGGATCTGGGGGCAACACCGGCGCCGCAGTCTGCATATCTGCTGAATCTGGGACTGGAAAGTCTTCACGTTCGCATGAAGCGTCATTGCGAAAACGGTCAGGCGGTAGCAGAATTTTTGCAAAACCACAAAAACGTGGCTTGGGTCAAATATCCCGGACTGCCCGGAGACGAAGACTACGAACTGGCACAAAAATATCTCCCCAACGGCTCCTGCGGGGTCGTCTCCTTCGGCGTGAAAGGGGGACGTAAAGGGGCGGAAAAATTCATGAAAGAATTGAAGATTGCCGCCATCGAAACTCACGTTGCCGACGCGAGAACCTGCTGTCTGCACCCTGCCTCTGCCACCCACCGTCAGATGAACGACGAACAACTCCTTGCCGCCGGCGTATCCCCGGACTTGGTACGGTACTCCTGCGGAATCGAAGATGCTCAGGATCTCATCGAAGACCTGGCACAAGCACTGAATTCCATTAACTAAAATTCCCTTTTCGGAGGTTTGAAATGCCGATCCGTATTCCCAATAAACTCCCGGCGGTCAAGACGTTGGAAGAGGAAAACATCTTCGTGATGACCGAAACCCGCGCCATCACCCAAGATATTCGTCCTCTGAAGATTCTGCTTTTGAATCTGATGCCCACGAAAATTGCCACGGAAACGCAGATTTCCCGACTTTTAGGAAACTCTCCCCTGCAAGTGGAACTGGAACTGATCCATACGAAATCCCATCAATCCAAAAACACCTCGGCAAGCCATTTGGCAAAGTTTTATAAAACCTTTGATGATGTAAAACATCAAAAATTTGACGGACTTGTCATCACCGGTGCACCGGTAGAGAATCTCCCCTTTGAAGAGGTGGATTACTGGGAAGAACTGTGCCGGATCATGGAATGGTCCAAGACCAACGTCACCTCTACGTTCCACATCTGTTGGGGGGCGCAGGCCGGTCTGTATTACCATTACGGCATTGAAAAAGTGCCACTGCCGGAAAAAATGTCCGGAGTCTTTGAACACATCAAGGATTATCCCCGATCCATTCTTTTACGGGGATTTGACGATAAATTCTGGGTTCCGCACTCCCGGAACACCACCGTTCGCAGAGAAGATATTGAGGCGGTAGATAAACTGCGGATCATCGCTTCCTCACCGGAAGCCGGGGTTTACGCCATCACTACACCCAACGGAAAACAGATCTTTATCACCGGTCATTCGGAATATGACGGAGAGACCTTGAAAAACGAGTATTTTCGGGATTTAAACGCGGGGATCAATCCCAATATCCCGAAAAATTACTTCCCCGATAACGACCCCGAAAAAGACCCGGTTGTCCGCTGGCGTTCCCATGCAAATCTTCTCTACTCCAATTGGCTGAACTATTTCGTCTATCAGACCACGCCCTACGATATTTCCGAAATCAAATAATAACAAATGCGCCGTCCGGAATAAACCGGACTGGGCAACGTTATACATCAATTAAAAGAAAAGCGAGGGAAGATTAAACTTCAGAACCAACGCCGCAAAGACGATGGAAACCATGGAGAGAAGTTTGATCAGAATGTTGATGGAAGGGCCTGCGGTATCCTTGAAAGGATCCCCCACGGTATCGCCCACGACGGCGGCTTTGTGCGGTTCACTGCCCTTGCCTCCGTGAACACCGGATTCGATATATTTCTTGGCGTTATCCCAAGCACCGCCGGAATTGGACATAAAGATCGCCATCAAAAATCCGGTAACGGTAGCCCCTGCAAGCATACCCACAACCCCTTGAGGTCCAAGGAGCAATCCCACAAGAACGGGAACAACCACAGCAACCACGGTAGGAAGAACCATTTCCCGCAGAGAAGCTTTGGTACAAAGGTCTACGCAAGATGCATAATCGGGATCGGCTTTTCCGTCCATCAGACCAAGGATTTCCTTGAATTGACGACGTACTTCGATAACAATACTCCGAGCGGCACGTCCGACCGAAGACATGGTCAACGCCGCAAACACAAAAGGCAAGCAGCCGCCCACAAATACACCGATTAAAACCATGGGGTTCATCAGGTCAAAGGTGGTATTCGCGGCAATTCCGGAAGATGCGGAAACTTCTTTGATCTTGTCCACATATGAAGCCATAAGCGCGAGGGCGGTCAAGGCTGCAGAACCAATGGCAAATCCCTTTCCGGTAGCGGCGGTGGTATTCCCCAAGGAATCCAAAGCGTCGGTGCGTTCCCGGACTTCTTTGTCCAGACCCGCCATTTGAGCGATCCCTCCCGCATTATCCGCAACAGGACCGTAAGCGTCGGTGGCAAGAGTAATTCCCAAGGTAGAGAGCATACCGACGGCGGCAAGAGAAATGCCGTACAATCCCAACGATGCGGAACCGGCGCCACCGGAAACAAAGAAGGAAAAAATCACCGCAACGGCAACGATAACGATGGGAAGTGCGGTAGACAACATGCCCAAACTCAAACCGCCGATGATCACAGTAGCAGAACCGGTCTCGGCATCGGCAGAAACGTTCCGGGTAGGTTTGTAACTATCCGAAGTAAAATATTCTGTGGACTGGCCGATCAAAACTCCGGCAACTAATCCGGCAAGAATGGCAAAATACAGACCGAGATGTTCTTTGCCAAACGTAAACCATACCAAGGGGAAAGAGACGATCGCAATCAGTACGGCAGAAAAATTGGTCCCCCGACTGAGAGATTTCAACAAATCTTTTTGGGTAGCACCTTCCTTAGTACGAACCAAAAACGTTCCGATAATGGAGCAAAGAATCCCCAGAGCAGCAAGGAGCATGGGAACTGCCATAGCGTTATAGCCGGAGAAGGCAACCACGCCCAAAGCAGAAGCGGAAATTACAGAACCAACGTAAGATTCGTAAAGATCCGCACCCATTCCGGCAACGTCTCCCACGTTATCCCCTACGTTGTCAGCGATAACCGCAGGATTGCGGGGATCGTCTTCGGGAATTCCGACTTCGACTTTTCCTACAAGATCAGCCCCGACGTCAGCGGCTTTGGTAAAAATCCCGCCCCCAACCCGAGCAAACAAAGCCATACTGGAAGCCCCCATTCCGAAGGTCAGCATTGCACTGGTGATAGCAGCGGCGTCCAGATGAAAAACAAATCGCAGAAGAATAAACCAAACAGAAATATCCAAAAGTCCTAAGCCAACCACTGTAAAGCCCATAACGGAGCCGGCGGAGAAAGCGATACGAAGACCGGGATTCAACCCTTGAATACAGGCATTGGCGGTACGGGAATTGGCGGCAGTGGCGATCTTCATTCCGATAAAACCGGACAGAGCGGAGAAAAATCCACCGGTCACGAATGCAAAGGGAACGAAGGGGGACAAAAGTCCGAATCCTGCCATAACCGCAAGAACTGCCAAAATGCAAATAAAGAAAATCACGACGACTTTATACTGTCGTTTCAGAAAAGCGTTTGCCCCTTGACGGATTGCGGAAGCAATCTTCTTCATCTTGTCATTGCCTTCCGGTGCTTTCAAGACCTTCAAAGCGGTAAACACGGCAAACAACAAAGCGACGATTGCGCCAACGAGGGTTGCAATAGCGAGCCATTTTTCCATTGTTGATACATCTCTCTTCCTTGATTACTTTGTAATTTCTTTTTATCGTTACTTATTTTACCATTTTTTTTAGTATTTGTCAAGAAGCAATTAGACGAATCACCCAAAAATATAGTTTGATTTTTGGTGAAAATAAACAAATCTCCTCTTGTAAGAAAAACTCAGACAACAGTTTCATTGTCTGAGTTTTAATTTTAAGAATTGGAAACGGTCAAAAAAATCTTCATATCCTCCTGGGCGGGAGAGGTTAAAATGGCCTTTTTCGCCACTGCCAGCCCTCGGTCGGTAGGATAGCCGCAAAGACCTTCGGAAAGAAGGGGGAATGCTAAGGAGCGAACTCCCAAGCGAGATGCCAGGTCCAGTGCCGTTTGATAGCACCCGGCAAGCAATTTGTCTTCTCCGTGTTCCCCCCCGCACCACCGGGGCGGAACGGCGTGAATAATGTATTTTGCCCGCAGATTAAAACCGTCGGTCACCACCGCATTGCCCACAGAACAGGACCCGATGGCAACGCACGCCCGTTGCAGCGGCAATTTTCCGGCCGCGTCAAAAATCTCACCGCACAACCCCGACGCGTACTGCAATCCGCAATTTGCTCGATTTACCACCGCCTCCGCAGGAAGAGACAACAAAGGTTCGGAAACAATTTCAAATGCCATAACAAACCTCCTTTCACAATTACAGTATACCACAATTCCTGTCCGATAAAACGGACAAAAAAAACGACACGGAATTCCGTGTCGGGATACAAGATAAAATTTTACATTGATGCAAGACATTCTTCGTCGATTTTTGAAGATTTTTCCATCGGTTCCAACGTTTTTATGTAACACCGACGGCGTTTGTGCTGTTCCTTGTCAAACATCTCCCACTGGCTGAGAATTTTGGAATTCGTCTCCAACTGAGGGCCGGTTTCAATTTTACGGATTCCATTTTTCCGGTAAAGATCGTAGATGTGATTCAAGATCACCGCATTGACCCCTTTTCCCTGCAGATCGGGGCGCACTGCGATCAAAAACAGATCTGCCGCATCATTCTTGCTCATGGCCTGCAACACACCGACCCAACCGAAGGGAAACAACCGTCCGCGGCTCTTTTTAAAAGCATCTGCCAAGGAAGGAGCAGAGATTCCGAAAGCAACTAATTCTCCTTGATCGTCTTCCACAAAACAAACGTAATCGGGAGAGATCATAGGAATGAATTTTTTTGCGTACCGCTGAATCTGTGCGTCAGACAGATCCACCGTTCCATAGAGATGGGCGTAGGCTTCGTTGACCAATTTGAAAACCTTTTGAATATAAGGTCCGTACTGTTTGCGACTGGTCAGTTTTACCACCCGATATTGGCCGTGACGGGTGACGTATTTCGCAACACGGCGAACCTTCTCGATCTGGGGAGAATCCTCTTCGGGAACGGTAATCATATATTCGATCCAGTCCACGTCTTTTTCATAGCCGAGACGTATCATATGATCGTTATAGTAAGGGTGGTTATAATAGGTGATGAACATGTTGCGGCGGTCGAAACCTTCCACCAACATTCCTTCCCGATCCATATCGGTAAAGCCCAAAGGGCCCTGCACTTGAGCACACCCGCACGCACGCGCGTAATTTTCAACGGTAGCAAACAGTGCCTCGGACACTTCCGGATCGTCGATAAAATCCACCTGGGTAAACCGCATTCGGGACGTGTTCCATTTTTCGTTTGCCTTCCGGCTCAGGATTGCACCGATACGACCGACGATTTCTCCGTCCCGTAACGCGAGCCAACATTTGGCGTCACAGTATTCAAAAGCCGGATTTTCTTTTCGATTCCAATCCGAAAGATCGTCGGAAAGAAGGGGCGGCACGAATTGAGGAATTTCTCGATATAGTTGATTGGGAAAATCCACAAACCGTCGCAGATCCCGTTTGGTCGTTACTTCTTTTATCGTTACCATACAGTTCCTCCCACATCTATGCTATGTGCATATACCAAAAAGTTTATCATAAACTCCGCAACTCTTTTCGGCAAAAATGTAACTTTTCTCCGAACAGGTGACACTTTTCGGGGGAATAATAGAAAAAACAGCAAATTTTTTCCAAACAGATTGTCGCGGAAAAGTAAAATTCTCGTAAGATTCTATTTCCGAAAAAAAAGGGACTTGACAGAAATAAAATTTAGTGTTATTATATAGTAGTTAATTTTTGCCCAAGGGAGGGAAAAGCCATGGCGAAACGGCTCGCTCCGATAGAGAAAAACCGCCGCAAAATAAACCTGTACCGGCTTTTGGTTTTCGGCTTTCTTCTCATCATTCTTGCAGGGGCGTTGTTGCTGATGCTTCCCATTGCCTCAGCAGACGGAAGCACGACTCCTTTTATCAATACGCTATTTACCGCAACCTCCGCCACCTGCATTACCGGATTGATCGTTTACGACACCGCCACCCAGTGGTCCTTTTTCGGTCAGGCGGTGATTCTGTGTATGATTCAGATCGGTGGGCTGGGATTTATGACCCTGGGCTCGGCGCTGATTCTTTTGTTACGAGGGGATTCTTCCCTTTCCAACCGAAAACAGATCGCCGAATCATTGAATATGACCGACTACAAGACCGCCGCCAGAACCATGAAACACGTCCTCGGAGGAACCGCCGCCTTTGAAGGGGCGGGGGCACTGATTTTGTCCGCCCGGTTTATTCCGGAATACGGCTGGTTGAAAGGAATCTGGAAAGGGGTCTTCCTTTCGATCTCCGCCTTCTGTAACGCAGGCTTTGACCTGATGGGGGAAGATGCGCCCTTTTCCTCGCTGACCGCATACACCGACGACTTGGTGGTCAACCTGACGGTGATGGGGCTGATCGTCATCGGCGGATTGGGCTTCTTAGTGTGGGAAGACCTTTACACAAAACATCGCTGGAAAAATCTTACCCTGTTTTCCAAAACCGTTTTGATAGTCTCCGGCTCTCTGATTTTCGGCGGCGCCTTGCTGCTCTTTTTGTTTGAACACAACAACCCCGAAACCTTCGGCGCTTTATCGGGAAAAGAAAAAATTCTCGCTTCCCTCTTTCAATCGGTCTCTCCCCGCACTGCGGGAATGAATACCATTGATCTGACCGCCATGACCGAAGCAAGTCAGGTATTGACGGTGGTTTTAATGTTTATCGGCGCGTCTTCCAGCTCTACCGGAGGAGGTGTAAAGGTAACGACGATCGCCGTTTTGGGGGCGGCACTGCATTCGGTTCTGACCGGACGAAAAGACGCCATTCTTCTTAAACGGCGGCTTTCTTCCGATTTGGTCTACCGCGCCTTTGCCCTGGTGTTCTTTCCCTTCGTCGCCGTTTTAATCTGTACCTTTGTCATCAACGGCATCGAACCCAACGTGGGATTTATCGAGGCGTTGTATGAATGTACTTCCGCCTTTGCAACGGTGGGACTTTCCCTTTCGGTCACCCCAACGCTCTCGGTAATTTCCAAAATTCTTTTGATTCTTCTGATGTTCTCCGGGCGGGTGGGAATGTTAACCATTTCTTACGCCCTTCTCACCGACCGCCGCAAGCGGCAAAACACCCTTCGCTATCCCGAAGGAAATATCCTCATCGGATAAGGAGTTACGATTATGCATTCGTTTTTGATTATCGGTTTGAGTCAATTCGGCCGGGAAACCGCCCGGAAATTAGTACGGCTGGGGGAAGAAGTCCTTGCCGTAGACATCGACTTGGAAAAAGTTGACCGCATCGCGGGAGAAGTGGACGCCCGACAGGGAGACTGTTTGGACGAAGAAGTTTTGCAGGCATTGGATATTCCGGACTACGACCACGTAATCATAGCGATCTCCGAGGATATTCAGGCGAGTGCCTTGGTGACGACTTTGGTCAAAGAAATGGGCGCCAAGCACATCATTTGCCAATCCTACGATGAAAAGCATTCTCGGTTGCTTCGTCGCATCGGTGCGGATTATATCGTTTGCCCGGAAATGGATATGGGAGATCGGGTGGCGCGAAAATTTTCCGCGGATCTTCTGGATTTTATTCCCCTCGGCGGAGATCAATCCATCGTGGAAGTGAATATTCCCGCCTCTTGGGTGGGAAAATCCCTGCGGGAATTAAACGTTCGGGTCAACTACGGTGTTAACGTCATTGGAATCCGAAAAGATGGGCTGGATTTTCTGGATACCAACCTGCAACCCGACCAACGGTTCTACGAAAACGATACGCTGATGGTCATCGGAATGTCTGAAAATATTGCGAGGATGCTGAAATGATCTTCAAAGAGATCACCTCGGGAGCCAATCCCTATTTGAAAGAAATCGCAAAAATACGAAAAAACCCGACCCGACAAACCTTTTTTATTGAGGGCACCCGATTTGTCGAAGAATTGCCTGTCGATTGTATTTTGGAAGTATTCACCGCCGACCGGGCAAAACACGAATCCTTTCTTTTGTCCCTACCCGAAACGACCCCGGTCTATCTTCTCTCCCCACAAGCCATGGGGAAAATCTGCGCCGCCGTATCGGAACAGACCATCGCCTGCACCGTAACCAGAACAGAAACCAAACGCCCCGATAAAGTGGTGATTTTGGACGGAGTGCAAGATCCGGGCAACGTAGGAACCGTCATTCGCACCGCCTACGCCTTCGGCTTTGGGGTGATTCTTTCCCCCGGGTGTGCGAACCCCTGGTCATCAAAAACCCTCATGTCTACCGCAGGAGCCTTCCGCACTTGCCATATCGAGCAATCGGACAATCTTTGTGAAACCCTATCGGAATTAAAATCCGATGGATTTTCGATTTTCGCAACGGCATTGGATCCCTCTGCCCTTCCTCCGGAAAAAATAACCTTCGGAGAAAAACGGGCAATCATTATCGGCAGCGAGGGCAAGGGAGTCTCTGACACCGTATTAAAAGCCGCGGATCAGACCGTTTATATCCCAATGGAAAACCCTATCAATTCCCTGAACGCCGCTTCCGCCGCGTCAATTATGATCTATCTCTTGAAATAATACTCCCCGGAAAGGAGAGCCTATGACCGAAAACGCCTTATATACCTTATGGCTTCTCCTTGCGGGAAAACAGGGCACGAAAAAGACCTACCGTCTCATTCAGGCAATGGAAGTAAAAGAGGCATATCACGCCACAAAGGCGGAACTGATTCCCCACTTGGGAGAAAAAGACGCCGGGGCGTTTCTGAACAAAGACCTGCGCCCTGCAAAAAAAGTTTTGGACGATTGCCGAGAAAAGGGGATCAACGTCGTCTGTTACCACGATCCGGATTATCCGGCCCCATTGCGGGAGATCGACGATCCCCCGCCGGCATTGTTTGTTCTCGGGAAACTTCCCACCCCAAATAAACCCACCGTTGGCGTGGTGGGAACAAGGAAGTGCAGCCCCGAAGCCGCCGCTATGGCAGCCTCCTTTTCCTGCTCTCTGGCGTTATCCGGATTTCAGATTATCAGCGGCATGGCAAACGGCATCGACACCTACGCCCACAAAGGCTCTTTGATCAAAGGGAAGGCGTCCTTTGCCATTCTTGGGTGCGGCGTGGATATTCTTTATCCAAAATCCAACGAGACCCTTTACCGACTGTTGAAAGAGCACGGCGGTCTGATCTCGGAATATCTTCCGTCTACCCCGCCTCTGGCTTCTAATTTTCCCCGACGAAACCGCATCATCTCCGGTCTTTCTGACGGAGTTTTGGTGGTGGAATGTCCCATCAAAAGCGGTTCAATGAACACCGCAAAGCACGCGGTGGAACAAAACCGGCTGTTGTTCGCCATTCCGGCGGCACCCTCCGATCGGATCAACACCGGGACCAATCAGCTCATTAAGCACGGCGCAGTTTTCTGTACCGAGCCCGATGATATATTTCACGAATTTCTTCCCCGTTACGGAGATCGGATCACCCCAACCACCGTTCGGTACATTCCGGCGCTGGAGGGAAAATCCACTCCGTCACACCTCGAAAAATCAAAGGAGATACCAAAACGGAAAGAGTCTACGGTAAAACCACCGCCCCTTTCCGAAGAAGAAACCTTGATTTATCGGGTATTCCCGGAAGATCAGGCGTTGTCCGCCGACGAGATCTGTCAGCGAACGAACCTGCCCTTCCATCGCGTCCTCCCACTCCTGCAGGCGCTGGAATTATCCGGCTGCATTGAATCTCTGCCGGGGTCTATGTTCCATCGAAAATAGCTGCAAAACAACCCAAAAAAGGAGAAACGTAATGGCAACGAAAACCACCGCCAACGAAACCACCCGCAAAAAGACGGGGGCAACCAAAACGACCGCAAAAAAGACCGGGGCAAAAAAGGCAACCCGTCCGACGAAAAACCTTTTAATCGTAGAATCCCCTTCCAAAGCAAAAACCATTAAAAAATATTTGGGAAGCAAATACGAAGTCATGTCCTCCAAAGGGCATATTCGTGACCTTCCCTCGTCGCGCTTGGGCGTTGATATTGAAAACGGATTTACTCCCGAATATATCGTTCCCCGCAAAGACGGGAAAGCGGCTCTTTTGAAAGAACTGAAAGCCGCCGCAAAAAACAGCAAGACCGTCTATCTGGCAACCGACCCTGACCGGGAAGGGGAAGCCATCGCATGGCATCTTGCCCAGGTGTTGGAATTGGACGAAACTTCGGCGAACCGGGTCACTTTTAATGAAATTACCCGAAAAGCCGTCACAGAGGGAATGCAACACCCCCGAGCCATCGATCAAGATCTGGTAGCGTCTCAACAAACCCGCCGGGTACTGGATCGGATCGTGGGATACAAATTATCCCCGTTCCTGTGGCATAAGGTGAAATACGGCCTATCCGCCGGGCGCGTACAGTCGGTAGCGACCCGCTGGGTTGTAGATCGGGAACGGGAGATCGAAGCCTTTATTCCTCAAGAATACTGGAATCTCGACGCTACCTTCCAAAATGGGAAAAAGGAATATTCTGCCCGCTTCTTTGGGAATGACGAGGGCAAAATTTCCGTTACTTCCGCCGCGGAAAATGAAAAAATCCGGGCAGAGCTGGAAGGGAAAGACTATACCGTCCGTTCGTTGAAAGAACAAGAAAAACAAAAGAACCCGCCCCCGCCCTTTACGACCTCTTCCCTGCAACAAGACGCTTCCGTTCATTTGAATATGCACCCCCAAAAGACCATGTCCGTGGCACAGACTCTCTACGAAGGTATTGACGTGGTAGGACACGGCCCTGTGGGTTTGATCACCTATATGAGAACCGACTCTCTGAGAATCTCTGAGGAAGCCACAGCCTCGGCAAAGGAATATATTCTTGAGACCTACGGAGAAAAATATTATCCCAAAACGCCCAGAGTATTTAAGACCCGTCAAGGGGCTCAGGACGCCCATGAAGCCATTCGTCCCACGGACATCAATCTGACGCCCGACGTAGTAAAAGAAAGCCTTTCCCACGACCAATATCGATTATATAAACTAATCTGGGAACGGTTTACCGCAAGCCAGATGGCTTCCGTCGTTCATCACGTCAGAAGCATTGAGATCGAAGCCGCCGGCTATCTGTTCCGGGCATCGGACACCAAAAAAGTATTTGACGGTTACAGCCGGCTGTACCGCTATTCCGACGAACAGGAAGAATCTTCCGCATTCCCCGACGTAAAAGAAGGGGATCGGCTGGATTTCAAGGAATTGAAATCGGAACAAAAATTCACCCTTCCTCCCTCCCGCTATACCGAAGCGTCCCTGATCAAAACTTTGGAAGAAAACGGCATTGGAAGACCTTCCACCTTCGCTCCCATCGTGGGAACGATCATTGAACGGGATTACGTGGAACGGGAAGGCAAAGCCCTGAAACCCACCAACCTGGGCATCGTCACCACCGATCTGATGATCGAAAACTTCAGCAACATCGTGGACTCCGCCTTTACCGCGGAAATGGAAAAGCAACTGGATAGCGTGGAAGAAGGCGAAAAGACCTTGGTAGAAGTCATGCAGAATTTCTACGGTGATTTTGCCGCCGCCTTGGAAAAAGCGGAAAGCAATACGGAACGCCGGAAAGTGGAAACCCCGGTAGAAGAAAGCGACGAGATCTGTGAACTGTGCGGACGGAAGATGGTTTATAAAGTCAGTCGGTTCGGTCGATTCCTGGCTTGTCCCGGATACCCCGAATGTAAAAACACCAAGCCGGTTTACACCAAAGCCGCCGGAACCTGTCCGGTCTGCGGTGGAAACTTGGTCGTCCGCAAGACCCAAAAGGGCAAAACCTATTATTCCTGCGAAAAGGGTGCTCAGTGCGGATTCCGCACCTGGGATATTCCTACAACGGAGACATGTCCTAAATGCGGGAAAACTTTGTTCCGCCATTTCGGAACCCTGAACTGCGTTACCGAGGGTTGCGGATACCAGACTCCTTACAAGAAAAATGATAAAACGGAGAACGAAAATAAATGAACCCTTCCGTGACCATCGTCGGAGCGGGGCTTGCGGGGTGTGAAGCGGCGTGGCAATGTGCCCAACGGGGGGCAAAGGTCACGTTATACGAGATGAAACCCCTGAAAAAGTCCCCCGCCCACCAATCGGATCTGTTTTGTGAACTGGTCTGCTCCAATTCGCTGCGAGCAGAAGGGTTGCAGAATGCCATCGGTCTTTTGAAAGAAGAACTTTTGAGAATGGGTTCTCTTATCATGCAAGCCGCCGTTGCCACCCGAGTTCCTGCGGGGGGCGCTTTGGCAGTGGACCGGGAAGCCTTTGCCTCTTTCGTCACTGAAAAGATCCGGAATCACCCGAATATTACCGTGGTGGAACAGGAAATTTCCACCCTTGACTTTGACGAACCTACCGTCATTGCCGCCGGCCCTTTGGCATCGGAACCTTTGGCGGAAGAGATCGTAAAACAATTCGGTGAAGGTCTTTCCTTTTTTGATGCGGCAGCCCCCATCGTCACCGCCGAGAGCATTGATATGTCGAAAGCCTATCTTGCTTCCCGGTACGACAAAGGCACCCCCGACTATATCAACTGCCCCATGGACGAGGAAGAATACGACGCCTTCTATCGGGCGCTGGTTTCCGCGGAAACGGCGCATCTTCACGGCTTTGAAAACGACAAAGTTTTTGAAGGGTGTATGCCGGTGGAAGTCATGGCGTCCCGAGGCTATGAAACGCTGTTGTTCGGCCCGCTGAAACCGGTAGGATTGATGAATCCCCACACCGGGAAATTACCGAAAGCGGTAGTTCAGTTGCGCAAAGACAACGCCGCCTCTTCCCTTTACAACATCGTGGGCTTTCAAACCCATCTGACCTGGGGAGAACAACGCCGGGTCTTTGGCATGATTCCCGGATTGGAACAGGCGGAATTCGTTCGGTATGGGGTCATGCATCGCAACACCTTTTTGAATTCCCCCCATCTGCTCACCCCCACCTATCGGGTGCGGAATCGGGAAAACCTGTATTTCGCCGGTCAGATCACCGGAGTGGAGGGATACATCGAATCGGCATCTTCCGGCTTTGTGGCAGGATTGAACGCCGTTTTGGGCGATACGGTGGAATTTCCCCGAGAGACGGCCATCGGTGCTTTGGCTCATTACGTATCCGATCCGTCGGTGGTGGACTTCCAACCTATGAACGTTAATTTTGGTCTGCTTCCGTCTCTGGAGGGAAGAATCAAGAAAAAGGACCGAAAAGGGTTGTTGTCCGCCCGAGCATTGGAAACCCTCACCAAGTATTGCAATGAAAAAGAAATTCCCATCACCCTTCCCGCAGAATCAAAAGAAGAAACGGAGATCTGCGGATAATTTCAGAGAGGAAGGTACACACTATGACCATTATCGTAGACGGAATGGGCGGCGATAACGCCCCCCTGCAAATTCTGAAAGGCTGCGCCATGGCAGTGGAAGAACTGGGCGTGAAGATCATCGTCACAGGTCCGGAAGATCTGCTGAAAAAGACCATGGAAGAAAACGACATTGACGAAAACGGCATTGCGATCCGCCACGCGGAAGAGATCATTACCATGGACGACGATGCGGGAAGCGTATTGAAGGCAAAACGCAATTCCTCTATGGGGCTTGCCTTTGACCTTTTGAAAAACGGAGAAGGCGACGCCTTCGTTTCTGCCGGAAATTCCGGTGCCATTCTTGCGGGAGGCACGTTGATCGTCAAACGGATTCCCAACGTAAAGCGGGCGGCATTTGCCCCGGTCTTTCCCTCCAAAACCGGCCATTTCATGCTGATCGACAGTGGTGCCAACGAAGTTTGCACCCCGGAATATTTAGATCAATTCGGAACTATGGGCGCGTTGTACATGAAAAACGCCGGGTTCTGCGATCAACCGAAGGTGGGGCTTTTGAACAACGGAACGGAGGAAAGCAAAGGGCCGGAACTGTATCAACAAGCTCATGCATTGCTGAAAGAAAACAACGCCTTTGAATTTGTGGGAAACGTAGAAGGCAGAGGTATTTTCGACGGAACCTGCGACGTTTTGGTGGCAGACGGATTTGCCGGAAACATTCTGCTGAAAACCGTAGAAGGAACCGCAATGTTCATGATGAGCATCATGAAAGATGCTCTGATGTCCACCTTCTTCTCCAAGATCCTTGCAGCCCTGCTGAAACCTCAGTTGAGGGTCATGAAACGGAAATTGGACTACACCGAAGAAGGGGGCGCCGTTTTGTTGGGTGTGGCGAAACCCGTAGTGAAAGCCCACGGAAGTTCCAACGCAAAGGCGTTCAAGAACGCCATTCGTCAGGCGGCGAATTTTGCAAAATCCGGAGCCGTCGAAACCATCACGGAAAACTTAAAGGCACAAAAAGAAGCCTCTCAACCCGGAAAGTGAGAAAATTATGATTCAAACCCTGAACACCTTAAAACCGATTCTTGCCGACATTTTTGCCGAGGAAGAAGATCAGATTACCCCCGCCGTTCATTTTGTCGACGATCTGTATGCCGACGAATTGGACATGACGGAAATTTTCATGGCAGTGGAAGAGGAATTTGACGTATTCGTCGACCCTGAGGATCAGGAAAAAATTATTACCGTAGGGGATCTGATCGCCTACATTGAGGGACACCGTAATGACTGAACTCTTGGCTAAAACCGAAGAAAAAATCGGTTACGTATTCAAAGATAAGGGACTACTCCGTAAGGCACTGACCCATTCTTCCTATCTCAACGAACATCGGGAAGCAGAAGAATGCAACGAACGGTTGGAGTTTTTGGGAGACTCGGTCTTATCCCTCATTTGTTCCGACCACCTCTATAAGACCCGGAGCGGTGACGAGGGAGATCTGACGAAAACCAAAGCCCTTTTGGTTTGTGAAGAAGCCCTTTCTACCTACGCGAAAGAATTGAATTTAGGGGAAAGTCTGCTTTTGGGCAGAGGAGAAAAATTAGCAGGCGCCCAACACCGAAATTCCATACTGTGCGACGAGATCGAAGCGATCTTAGGGGCAATTTACTTAGACGGCGGATATGAAAACGCTCGGAATTTTATTCTCCCCTCTTTGATCCGGGGCGGAGAAAATTTCCGTCAGCACGATTACAAGACCGTGCTGCAGGAAGTGATTCAGAAAAATCCCGGAGAAGCGTTGAAATACGTCATTGCCGACGATTTCGGTCCGGAACACGAAAAAACCTTCGTCTGCCATCTGTATCTGAACAGCAACCGCATTTCCGAAGGGCGGGGACGCTCCAAAAAAGCGGCGGAACAGGAGGCGGCAAAAGAAGCCTTGGAATTGATGGGTATGGAAAGGTAAGGAAATACATATGAATCTGATGTTATTCGGCTTGGTTTTCATCGTTCTTTGCTTCAACGCAACCTACAAAGTGGACGGCA
Organism: Eubacteriales bacterium; assembly: GCA_045603745.1. Classification (GTDB taxonomy): domain Bacteria; phylum Bacillota; class Clostridia; order Oscillospirales; family UBA644; genus RGIG995. The sequence goes on from JAZUMQ010000037.1 coordinate 53,563, forward strand.
CCCTGCAATTCATCGACGTTTTGCCCGACTTTATCGGGTATCTTCTCTTGTGGATTCATCTGGAAAAACGCCGCATCAACCGACATATGAACGGTCTTTATACCGTCGTTTCGGCGATGACGCTGGTTTCGTTTCTGTTCTTTTTGGGGCAGATCAAAATCTTTTTCGGAAATACCTTTGACGGTGATCTGATTTTGATCGGCTGGCTTTTGGACGGACTGACCTATGTGATGGCAAACTTCGGAGATCTGGTGCTTTTGATCGGAGTTCTGATTTTGGGTTGGCTTCACTTTGCCATGCTGGAGTATTGGGAACGGAATAATCAGCATAAATTACATTGTACCGTCTGTAAACTGGGCATGGGTCTGTGCGGACTTTCCGGTCTGTGTCACGTAGGGGCAACCCTTGTGATCCTTCCCTTTTCCTGGCATTGGATCTGCTATCCTTTGTCATTGCTTGCTATCGCCACCGCGTGGTTTGTGATGAAAGATTCTCAGGAAATGTTGACCGGATCCAACGAATTGGTCAAAGAACGCCTGTTCGGTGGCAAAAAATAATTTTATGGGAGTTTTAAACCAATGAACGACATCAAAACTACCCTTCAAACCGCAAAAAAGTTGCATTTTATGGGCATCGGAGGATCTTCCATGAGTTCCCTTGCTCAAATTGCTTTGCGCCGCGGTTATACCGTTTCGGGTTCGGATATGCAAACAAACAAGGCAACGGAACAGTTAAAAGCGCTGGGGATTTCGGTCAATATCGGGCAGGTCGCCCAAAATATTGACGAACGATCTCCCGACGCCGTCATTATGACCGACGCCATTTCCCCCACGAATCCGGAACGTTTGCGGGCGGAAGAATTAAACGTTCCCATCTACCGCAGAGCAGAATTTTTAGGAGAGATTTTGGACGGCTATAAAACTACCGTCGGCATTGCCGGAACCCATGGAAAGACCACCACGTCGTCGATGGTCACGGCATTATTCCTCTCCGCAAAAAAGGACCCCTCTGCCATCATCGGAGGGCATATGAATCTTATCGGCGCGTCCTACCGATTGGGGAGAACCGAAGATCTGTGCATCTTTGAAAGTTGCGAATTCAAAGAATCCTTTCAATTTTTCCGTTCCGACGTTTCCATTATTTTGAACATCGGCGAAGACCACATGGAATATTTCAAAACCTTGGGCAACGTGATCCTTGCTTTCCGGAATTATCTTAAAAACATCAAACCCGGCGGAACCTTGGTTACCAACGCCGAAGACGAGAACGTCAAAAAGATGCTGGACGGTTATTCCGGAAATCTTCTGTTGTTCGGCTTAAACGACGGTCATTTCCGGGCAGAAAACATTACGCTGAACCAAGGTCTTCCCTCTTTTGATCTGTATTATCACGCCAAAAATGACGAAGAAAAAGAATATTTCGGGAGAGTGGAACTGTCCGTTCCCGGACGCCACAACGTATTAAACGCTTTGGCAAGTGCCGCTTCCGGATTTGCGTTGGGACTGACAAAAGAAGAAATCGTCAAAGGACTTGCCACTTACAACGGTGCCGGACGGCGCTTTGAATACCATTGCACCGTCAACGGTGCTATCGTCGCCGACGACTACGGTCATCACCCCGACGCTTATAAAGTTACCTTTAAAACCGCCCGGGATCTGGGATTCAAGCGCATTATTGCGATCCACCAACCCCACACCTTCTCCCGAACAAAAATGCTGATGGACGAATTCGTGGAGGTGTTGTCTACGGTGGATAAAGTCTTGATTCCGCCCATCTATCCGGCAAGAGAAACCAACGATGACTATAATATTTATGCCCAAGACGTGGTGGCAAGGCTAAACAACGCCGAATTCATGGAAGATTTTGAGCACATCGCCGACCGAATTAAAGAATTGGCACAGCCCGGAGATCTGTTCATCACCTTAGGGTGCGGCGACATCAACAAAGCCGCCATTCTGACCACAAAAAAATACGGAGAGAAAAAATTTCTTACCGAATAAACGACGGAGAATTACCATGAAAAAACTGGGATTTGGTCTGATGAGACTTCCGAAACTCGATCCGGAAGTACAAGAATCCATTGATCTGGAACAATTCAAAGAAATGACCGATCGCTTTTTGGATCGGGGATATACGTATTTTGATACGGCGTATATGTATCATAACCACGAAAGCGAGCGGGCGGTAAAAACGGCGCTGACAAACCGGATCGCTCGCAATCAATATTTGCTGGCGACCAAATTGCCCACGATGAAATTGGAAACCGTGGAAGATATGGAACGGATTTTCAATGAGCAATTGGAAAAATGCGGCGTAGATTATTTTGATTATTATTTGCTCCATTGCCTGAACGCCCGACTTTACGAAATCGCCACCCGGTTAAAGGCTTTTGACTTCGTGATGAAGAAAAAGGCCGAAGGCAAAGTGAAAAGATTCGGATTTTCTTTCCACGATTCCGCGGAAATGCTGGACAAGATCCTGACCGAACACCCGGAAGTGGAATTCGTTCAGTTGCAGATCAATTATCTGGATTGGGAATCTCCCACCGTTCAATCCCGGCTTTGCTACGAAGTAGCACGGAAACACGAAAAAGATATTATCATCATGGAACCCATCAAGGGCGGAGCCCTTGCCAACGTTCCCGCCGAGGCAAAGGCACTGATGGAATCGATGAATCCAAACAAGACCCCAGCCCAGTGGGCGCTGCAATTTGCGGCAAATTTGCCCGGTGTCATCATGGTCTTGAGCGGAATGTCCGATCTAAAACAATTGGACGAAAACACGGCGTTTTTCACCGATCTTTCCCCTCTGACAAAAGACGAAACCACGATGTTGTTCCGTTGTGCAGACATCATCAATAAATCCGTGGCGGTTTCCTGTACCGGTTGCGAATACTGCACTTCCGATTGCCCGAAAAAGATTCCCATTCCCCAATGGTTCTCTGCCTACAACAGGGGCGAAGACGGAAACGCGCTGGCAAAAGATCACCCCACCCCTGCCGATTGTATCGGATGCGGAAAATGTGAAAAGCAATGTCCTCAGAAACTTCCCATTCGCCGTCTGCTTGCCGCCGCAAAGAGCGCGATGAACCTGTAACTTTTTAATACACCCCTTTTTTCGGGGTGTATTTTTTCATCATTCCACTCACCGACCCCCAAATACCACTGACCGAAAAAGCCTTGACAAGAAAGAAAAACCGTGTTATGATGAACTCACGAAAGGAGGAATTCCATGAAATTCAATCTGATTCTCAACCCGGAAGCAGAAGAATCGGTAACGGTGGTTGCCCGAAAAAATACCCCCTTGACCGACGCCATTGAATCCTTGGTCTCTGCGCCGCCGCGGGATCTGATCGGATACAAAGACGGAAGGGGAATCAAACTTTCTCCGGAAGAGATCCATTGCATTTTAGCGGAAGACGACAAAATCTACGCGTTGACCGAAAGCGAAAAACTGCAGTTAAACGGTCGGCTGTATCAATGGGAAGAACAGTTGCCCCAACGGTTTATCCGCATCAACCGTTCTCTTATCGCGAATCTGGATCAGATCCGAAAATTCGACGCGTCGTTCTCCGGAACAATGCAGGTGACCTTCCGCAACGGATACCGGGATTACGTCTCCCGCAGAAATCTAAAATACGTCAAAGAAAGGTTGGGGTTATAACATGAACCGCTACACAAAAGAATTTTTTCACCGAGGCTTGATGTTCGCCGGATTTGGCCCGATCGTCACGGGCATCGTTTACGCCATTCTCCAAGGCACGTTAACCGAGTTTTCTTTAACCGGAGGGCAGATCTGCCTCGCCATCGTCTCCACCTATCTGCTGGCATTTTTGCAGGCGGGTGCGTCGGTTTTCAATCAAATCGAGGAATGGTCTTTGCCCAAATCTCTGCTTTGCCATTTCGCCACGCTATACGTAGGTTACGTAGGGTGTTATCTGATCAATACTTGGATTCCCTTCGTACCCCAGGTCGTATTGATCTTTACCGCCATTTTCGTGGTGACTTACCTCGCAATCTGGCTTACCGTTTATCTGATCGTCCGGAACACCGGAAAGAAAATGACCGCGGCATTGCGTTGATCTTTTGGATTAAAACAAACATAAAAACGACTCCTTACGGATATACTGTTCCGTAAGGAGTGATTTTTTTATGTTTATCAACGAGAATCAATACGAGATCCGAAAAAAATACTGTCCCTCGCAACAAAAAAACGTCATCGTTCGGGTATATTTCGGAGAATGCGCTCACGAGGAATGTACCGAATTCAACAACTGCCAAGAAAATGGCGGTTGTGCCAATGACTATCTTCAATCGCAAGACAAATCTTCCCACTCGACGTAAAGGGCGTCGGTCGCGGATTTCAGACCGTCCAACTGTTCCGAAATCTCCGCAACTTTGGCATAATCGGAAGCCACGGAGGGATCGGTAAACAAGGCGGTCAAGGCTTCCATCTTTTTTTCGTTTTCAGCAATTTCAGATTCGATTCGGGACAGGCGCGCCTGCTTTTTTCGGGCGGCGGCTTGTTCCGCTTTCTTTTTCACGTATTCGTTTTCCTTGGGTGCTTCGACAACGGAAACCGGCGTCGGTGCCGTTTCTTTGACGGCGTAGCGCTGACGGTAGGATAAATAGTCGTCGTAATTCCCGGCAACGGAGGTAATGCCGTCGTGGGTCAATTCCAAGATTCGGTCAGCCAAACGATTGATAAAATATCGGTCGTGGGAGACCGCCAAAAGCGTGCCGTCATAAGACAAAAGAGCATCTTCCAAGGCTTCTTTGGAGGGAATATCCAAGTGGTTTGTGGGTTCGTCCAAAATCAGCAGATTTGCCCCGGATAACATCAATTTTGTCAGGGAAACCCGAGCGCGTTCTCCCCCGGACAGAACGGAAATTTGCTTGAATACGTCGTCTCCCCGGAACAAAAACGCACCTAAGGCGGTTCGCACGGCGGTGTTCCCCAATTTGGGATAAGCGTCGGCAACCTCTTCAAATACCGTCTTTTCTTCGTGCAGATCTCCAATGGTCTGGTCGTAATATCCCACCTTGACCCGGGCGCCGAATTCCGAATTTCCGGCATCAGCGGTCTGTTGTCCCAAGAGAATCTTCAAAAGAGTTGTCTTTCCACAACCGTTAGGGCCTACGAGAAAGGCGTGCTGTTGCTTATACAACGTCCAAGTCACGTCCCGGAACAGATGCTTGTCCTCAAAGGACATGGCAAGATTTTCAACCTTGACAACTTCGTTCCCCGTACCCCCCTCGGACTTAAACGAAAAACCGATGCTTTCCGGATCGTCTTCCGGCTTTTCCAGGTCGGCGGCAATACGGTCGATCTGTTTTTGCTTACTTCGGATCGTGACGTAATTGCGTTCCTGTCCGAAATGTTTTTGCTGAGCGATGATCCCCTCGATCCGGGAAATTTCTTTCTTCTTTTTTTCGTATTCCCGTTCTAAGGTCAGCCGATCAAAGGCTTTCTTCTCTTTATAATAAGAATAATTACCGTCGTATACGGCGACTTTTTCGTGTTCCAGTTCAAAGGTGCGGTTGGTCACCCGATCCAGAAAAAACCGGTCGTGGGACACCACGATGACCGACCCTTTATATTCCGACAAAAATCCCTCTAACCATGCGATGGACGGAATGTCCAAATGGTTCGTCGGCTCGTCCAATAAGAGCAATTTTGCTCCGGACAAGAGAATTTTTGCCAGCAAAACCCGCGTTCGTTGCCCGCCGGACAGCGATAGCATAGGCAAAGAAATTTCGGTTTCGGTCAATCCGAGCCCCAACAACGTGGAACGGACTCGCCCCCGAAAGGTCATTCCACCGTTTCGCTCGAAGGATTCCAACAACGTGTGCTGACGACGAATCAGAGTTTCCTCTGCAGACGATTCCAAAGCGGCATTGACCTGCTCCAATTCTGCTTCTTGCTCCAAAAGAGAGGAGAATTGAGTCAAAACTTCTTCATACGCGGTACTGCCGGAAGTAAATTCCGAATACTGCTCCATATAAGCAACCGTCAGACCTTTTTCCTTGGTCAGGTAGCCGCCGTCGTATTCTTCTTTTCCGGTCAAGATCCGAAAAAGAGTGGTTTTCCCGGCTCCGTTGACACCGATAATCCCAATGCGATCGCCTTCGTTGACCTTAAAAGACACGTCATGAAAGAGCGTGCGGGTGGAAAAGGTCTTTTTCAGTCCGTCCGCTTGCAAAATCGTACCCATCGTTCCCCTCCTTTCTGAAACTTAAAACAAATATTACAGAGGATTTCCGTTTTGATCAAAAAGAGGCAGATATTCCAAATAAAGAATATCTTCCCGATCTTTGGCATCGCCCTCGGCAAGAATCGCCATTTTCCCGACGATATTCCCCCCGGCCTGCTCTACAAGAGAAGCCAGCGCCGCCAAGGATTCCCCGGTAGAAATTACGTCATCTACGATGAGGATTCGCTTGCCCTTCATGGCGTCCATATCCAGTTTATCCAGATACAAGGTCTGCCGGGCGGTGGTGGTGATGGACTTCACTTCCACGGCAACCGGGTCTTTCATGTATAGTTTCGGGGCTTTGCGGGCAAGGATATATTTGTTCATTCCCGCTTGTGCCGCCATTTCGTGTGCCAAGGGAATTCCCTTGGATTCGGCGGTGATCAGAAGATCAAATTCCGGGGCTTTTTTCAACAAATCCCGAGCACAGGCACGGGTCAGTTCCACGTCCCCGAAAATGACGAATCCGGCAATATACAAGGTGTCGTTGACCGGGCAGATGGGAAGCGCCCGACGAACCCCTGCCACGGCAATATCGTAATACTCTTTCATGGTACCACTCCGTTCCGATGATATTTGCCTACATTTTACCATACTTTCCTTGAAAAATCAACCCGCTTTCCTACCCAAAATCCCTTTTAATTCCGAAAATTTTGTTAAAAGCCTGTCCACAGGGAAAAAAGCCCTTGCAAAATGGGAAAAATTATATTATAATAATAGAGTTGAAAATCATAATCCGGATTTTTGAAAGGAGTTACACAATATGATCTATTCTCACGAAGTTGAAAACATGTGTATCGTCGCCAAGGGTCCGCACCACGGTCCCGCTCCCATTCCCGAAGAGGGAAGATGGATTCAGGCGAAAGAAGTCAAGGACATTTCTGCCCTGACTCACGGTGTGGGCTGGTGTGCCCCTCAGCAGGGTGCTTGCAAACTGACCCTGAACGTCAAGGAAGGCATTATTGAAGAAGCCCTCGTTGAAACCATCGGTTGCTCCGGCATGACCCACTCTGCCGCTATGGCTTCCGAAATTCTCCCCGGCAAAACCATTTTGGAAGCGCTGAACACCGACTTGGTCTGCGACGCGATCAACACCGCAATGCGGGAACTGTTCTTGCAGATCGTTTACGGTCGCTCTCAGTCTGCCTTCTCTGAAGACGGACTTCCCATCGGCGCCGGCATGGAAGACCTTGGTAAGGGCGCTCGCTCTCAGGTCGGTACCATGTACAGCACCAAGGCGAAGGGTGTCCGTTATCTGGAAATGGCAGAAGGCTACGTTACCCGTATGGCTCTCGATGCCGACGACCAGGTAATCGGCTACGAATTCGTCTCCCTGGGCAAGATGACCGACTTCATCAAGAAGGGTGACGATCCCACCACCGCTTACAATAAAGCTATGGGCACTTACGGCCGCTTTGACGGTGCCGTTAAGTATATTGACCCCCGCAAAGAATAATCAGAGGAGGAATAAAAGATGGCACTGTTTGAAAGTTATGAAAGACGCGTTGACAAAATCAACGAAGTTCTGAAAGAATACGGCATCTCCTCCATTGAGGAATGCAAAAAAATTACCATGGATCTGGGCATCGACTGTGACAAAATCGTCCGGGAAACCCAGCCTATTTGCTTTGAAAACGCCGTTTGGGCATACACCGTAGGCGCTGCAATCGCCATTAAGAAGGGTTGTAAGAAAGCCGCTGACGCCGCTGCCGCCATCGGAATCGGCCTTCAGGCATTCTGCATCCCCGGTTCCGTTGCCGAAAACCGCAAGGTTGGTCTGGGACACGGAAACCTGGCTTCCATGCTTCTGTCCGAAGAAACCGATTGTTTCTGCTTCCTGGCGGGTCACGAATCCTTCGCCGCTGCGGAAGGTGCAATCAAAATTGCCCTCAACGCCAACAAAGTTCGCGTAAAACCCCTCCGGGTTATTCTGAACGGTCTGGGCAAAGACGCCGCCTTCATCATCTCCCGTATCAACGGCTTCACCTACGTTCAAACCAAATTTGACCCCGCAACCGAAACCGTTACCGTCGTGAAGGAAACTCCTTACTCGGACGGAGACCGTGCAAAGGTTCGTTGCTACGGTGCAGATAACGTTCCCGAAGGCGTTGCCATCATGAGATTGGAAAACGTCGGCGTTTCCATCACCGGAAACTCCACCAACCCCACCCGCTTCCAGCACCCCGTTGCCGGCACCTACAAGAAATGGTGTAACGAAAACGGCGTGAAGTACTTCTCCGTCGCTTCCGGCGGTGGTACCGGACGCACCCTGCACCCCGACAACATGGCAGCCGGACCCGCTTCTTACGGCATGACCGACACCATGGGTCGTATGCACTCCGACGCTCAGTTCGCCGGTTCTTCTTCCGTTCCCGCCCACGTAGAAATGATGGGCTTGATTGGGGCGGGTAACAATCCCATGGTCGGTATGACTGTAGCGGTTGCCGTTGCCGTGGAAGAAGCTCAGAAGTAAGTTTTACGAAAGCCAATCTACTTTTCACGAGAAAAGAAAAGCGAAAGTAATATTCAGGGTGCCACGATTGGGTGGCACCCTTACTTCATATAAAATTGACCCGGGACTTTTTGTCCCGGGTTAATTTTATGCTCCAAAATAATTTTTCATATCCTCGTCGGTGAGGGAGAAATAGGATTTCAAATCCGATTTTACCGCATCGGTACGAACTCCGTCCTTAACGTAATTGCGAATCTTTTCAACACTGTTATTCCATTGGGATTCGGTTTTTCCCCACCGTTGGCGATCCTTTGGAATCTCCGATTGCAGAGCAGAGACAAGGGAATCGAGTGTGGAATTGATGTAGGTTTCGTTTAGAATCGTATTCATCAATTCTCCGTACCGCTTCAAAAAAGCATCTTTCCCTTTGGGATTCTTCAAAAGGGCGTTGATCAGAACGTGATCGCCCCCGGAATTGTTTAAAAACCATGCCACCGGGCTTTCCTTAACATAGAAAGACCAGTCCAGATCAAAGAACATCCAACGCCATTTTCCGTCTCCCTCGGAAGTACGGAATCGACGGATATTGGCGAGATCCCGATCTCCAAAATAAGAACGGCAAATGTACCAATCCATCAAACTCGTGGCGTCGATTCGCTCCGTAAGATAGGCATAGGCTTCGTCCGTGGTCATATCATGGGATTTGACGTAATTTTTCAGCGCCGTAAAATCCGCGGCAGAACCGGTCTGGGTATAACCGCCGGAAGAATAGACGATGTCAACAGAATCTTCCGAGACGTCGAAATGGCTTACCACGTAATCGTCGCTGAACCGCTCCCGAAGATAATAGATTCCCCAATATTCGCCTCCGAGATACAACACCACCGGTTTGATTGCCTGAGCGTACAGGGCAGTGGTTCCGTCCACGATACCGGTCGCCAATTCGTCCCGCAGCAGAGCGTTTGCCCAGTCTTCACTGCCACCCTTGAGAAGTAAAGAATTAAATTCATCGAATTCCCGATTCTCAAACAAGGGATATTTCAAGGTTCCCAAGCCGTATTCCGACCGGAATCGCAACTGAAAATTCTGTTTTGCTCCTTTGCGGCTGTCATTCCCGTGAAGTCGGAATCCAAAGGGAACGGAAAATTTTTCTTCGCCCCCTTCGATGAGGGTTAACTGTCCTTCGTATTCAAAATCTTGCTCTATGTGGTTCAAAATTCCCGATTCTTCCCCGGTCAAACAAGACTGAGGAATGGAAACGGTCACCACCGGAAGATCGTGTTTTTTGCCGATAATATAGGTATACGCACCATAATCGCTGGTTCGCACTCCGTCAAAGGAAAAGGTACGCAGAGTAGCCACTCCGTCGATGGAAATAGGTTCGGTATATACGGACGATGCGGTGGTAGGACGACTACCGTCCAAGGTATAATAAATCGTCCCTGAACCGCTGAGGGATACCGTCACCGGAGCATCGTATACGCCGGAAGACAGATCCGCGGAAGGTGCAGAAAGGGCATTATCGTACCCCTCTCCGTTTTCACTGCCGGGAGTGGGGGTGGCAAAATAGCGGAAAGCCGTACCGTTACGACCGTAACTTTCATTTTTTGCAAGATCGGTAGGAAGAACGATAACGTCACAAAAAACGCCGTCCTTTGCCAGGTACACCGACTCCCCTTCGGAACTGATTTTAAAAGAGGCGTGATTGCTCCCCAAAGCCGTATTCCCCGAACAATAGACCACAAAATATTCACCCGGTTGCAGGGTTACGGAGGGGAAGGAAAAGCGCGCCGGTTCTTTGCGTTTGTCGGTCAGCGTATAGCCCGAAAGATCCATGGGCTGATCGGAATTGTTTTTTACTTCCACCCAATCATGGCCGTCTCCGGAGGACATGATTTCCGAAAGAATCAACTTCGGCAACGTCAATCCTTTCAAATAAGCATCGTATCCCTCCCGCGTATTGGCGTAGCCGGGGGTAGAATATTCACAAATACCGTCGGCAGAAAAAGATTCCCCTTTTGTCGAGGCAGAATAGGTCAGTTGGGAGATTGCTTTTCCTCCATACGTCAGATAGACCGTCTCCCCTTCGGCAGACAAATGGAAGGCGGAATTTTCGGGCAACACCACCGTCAGGTATTCTCCCTCCCGAATCTGCATTCCGGTCAGGGGGTAGGCTTTAGGATCGGAAAGATCGTCGGTTAAGGCATAGGCGGAAAGATCCACCGTCTCCCCTTCCCGATAATACAGTTCCACCCAATCCAGCGTGTGCCCCATGGTCAATTTTTCATTATCGGGCATCACTTCGTTGATGACGATGTTCGCGGGGTTCGTGGCAGTTTCAGAATCGGTGGAAGGTTCCACCGCCGGCTGACACCCGGAAAAGGTCAACGCAACCACGAGCAATGCAACAATCAAAAAACGAACGCCTTTCATTATAACACCTCGCAACCGACTTTTCTATAATTTAATTATATCACACACCGTCCTGCGCTGCAAGATGGGAAATGAAAACTTTTCCTTAATAATTTGTGAAGGCCCTGCCGACAATGGAAGGCATGATGCTACTCCCGAAACACAAAAGAGAGAACCTTTTTTCTTATCTACCTCATTCTATATTCCGTTACGTAATCAACCCGCCGTTGGGGGAAAGAACCTGACCGGTAAGGAAGGCGGACTGTTCGGTGGTGAGCCAATAAACGACGTCAGCGATTTCTTCGGGGGTTCCGATGCGACCGAGGGGGGTCTCTTCGGCGAGACTTTGCAGGGTTTCTTTGGTCAAGGAACCGTTCATCTCAGTATCAATGACCCCGGGGGCGACGCAGTTGACCCGAATTCCGGAGGGGGCAACTTCCTTTGCCAAGGCTTTGGTCAAACCGATGACCCCGGCTTTGGCGGCGGAATAGTGGACTTCACAAGACGCGCCCACCTGTCCCCACATGGACGAAAGATTGACGATACAGCCCTGTTGCCGGGAAATCATGCCGGGCAAGACCGCCTTACTGCACCGAAAAGTTCCCCCCAGATGCGTTTGAATCATCTGTTCCCAGTCCTCTTCGGAAATATTTTGAAAGAGGGAAAAGCCGGAAATCCCGGCGTTGTTGACGAGGACGTCAAAGGAAGGAAGGGTCTCAAAAATTTTCGCTACGGCATTTTTATCCGAGACGTCACATTTCAGGGGGATTGCACCGGTTTGTGAGGCAAGGGTCTGGGCGGCGGTATCGTTGGCACGATAGAAAAAATACACTTTGTCTCCGGCGGCGGTAAATTTACGGACGCAGGCGGCACCGATGCCCCGGCTTCCGCCGGTAATTAAAACGGTTCTCATATCAAAGCACCTTTTCCAATTCGGTAATATGGGAAATCTCCCAATCAATACGTAAATTTTCGGGGCGGGGTGCACCGTTGCGATTGACCCAGCAGGTCAAAATATCGGCGTTGTTTCCCCCTAAAATATCCCCGGAAAGGGAATCCCCCACAATCAGAGTTTCGGTTCGTTTCAGTTCCGGGTAGTCGGCAAAAATCTTATCGAAAAATTCCGGAGCGGGCTTGGCGTATCCCACGTCTTCGGAAATGTAGATTCCTTTGACGATTTCGGGAATTTTCGTCTTTAACATACGGGCGGTCTGGACGTGTTTCAATCCGTTGGTGACAATATAAAGGCGATAGTTTCGACTCAACCGCTGACAGACTTCTTCCGCGCCGGGAAAGGGGAAAGCGTATTTCCCCAAATTGCCCTCGTAGGTTTTGGTGGCAAGGGCGGGGTCGCCGTCAAGATTCAATTCCTCAAAGGTCCGCTGAAAACGGCGCACTTTCAACTCGTCCCGGGTAATCTCCCCCCGCTCCAGAGCCTTCCAGCAAGTGTCGTTGTGCTTATGGTAGACGGCGTGGGTCTCGGCATCAAAGGGGAAATTCAGGGTCTGAAAGGTCTCCTGCAACGCCGCTTGTTCGGAACGGTCAAAATCCAGCAACGTTCCGTCGGCGTCCAAAAGAATGGTTTTGACTTTCGGCTTAATTACGGCATTTTTCAGCGATAAAATCACGCCGGCAAAAAAGACGAGAATCAGCGCAACGATGGAAAGGACATAATACCAAGCCATAGAATCTCCTTTTTGAAAAAGGGGAGCGCGAGGCTCCCCCTAAAATCAGATTTTTTCCAGCCGTTCCGATGCCCGGTCGAGGGAATCGCCTTCAAACAATTCCACAAGCCCACTGTCGCACTGACGGGCAAAATCCGGGTCGAGAGGAATCTTGGCAAGGACGGGGAGGGAATAATCCTCACTGACCTTGTCGATGTGGCTTTCCCCGAACAATTCGATACGTTTTCCGCAATCGGGACATTTGAGATAACTGTAGTTTTCAATCAAGCCGAGAATGGGAATATTCATTTTATTCGCCATATTCACCGCTTTTGCCACAATCATGGAAACCAAATCCTGGGGAGAAGTAACGATGACGATTCCGTCCACGGGAAGAGATTGGAACACGGTGAGAGGAACGTCGCCGGTTCCCGGAGGCATATCCACGAACATATAGTCCACGTCGCCCCAGATGGCATCGGTCCAGAATTGGGTGACCGTTCCGGCGATGACGGCGCCCCGCCAGATGACCGGGGTAGTTTCGTCCGGCAAAAGAAGATTGGTAGAAACTACGGAAATGCCGGTTTTGGTGCGTGCCGGATACATACCCATTTCATCGCCCTGCAATGGGCCTTTCAGACCGAACAATTTGGGAATGGACGGACCGGTAATATCTGCGTCGAGAATGGCGGTTTTATATCCTTTACGGTTCATCAACACCGCAAGCATGGCGCTGACGGAAGATTTCCCGACCCCGCCTTTCCCGCTGACGACAGCAATCACTTTTTTTACGTTGCTCATTTCATGGGGCTTTGCTTTGAGGCTTTCCGCGCCTCCGCAATTCTGCCCACAGGTTTTGCAATCATGCGTGCAACCCATAATAGAACCTCCTTGAGGGTAATGATATTCTACTGATTATGATACCACACAAGAGGAAAAAAGTCAAGGGAAAATGGAAAAAAATAAAAAAGATTCGTCTTTTTTTACTTGACAGACCGACTTTTTGGTGATACAATAGAGAAAACGAAGAAAGGGGCGTACCGATGGAGAAAAACATTTTATGGAAACCGGCAGGAGAAGTTTGTGCATTCTCCGGTTATCGTCCCCAAAAATTGCCCTTTACGTCGGAATCTGACCCGGCTTGCACGATTCTGAAAATGCGTTTGAAAGACGAAATATACAATGCCATTCAACAAGGGTGTACGGATTTTCTCTGCGGCATGGCGCTGGGAACAGACACGTGGGCAGCAGAAACGGTTTTGGAGATTCAGAAAACGCTGGACGGAATCAAACCGGTGCATCTCCATGCCTATCTCCCCTTTCCCGGACAAGATGCAAAATGGAGCGCAAAAAACCGTCGCAGATACCGGGAAATTCTGTTACAATGTGAATCTGTCACCATCGTTTCGTCCCAATATTTGCCTGATTGCATGGAGAGGAGAAACCGGGCAATGATTCATCGGGCGGATCGGCTGATTGCCGTATTTGACGGACAAAACGGCGGAACGAAGAATACCATTCGCATGGCGCACGAAAAGGGAATTGAAATCCGGATCTTATCCCCCGTTCCCCCGGAATATACCCCCGTAAAGCCGGGCGACGAGCCGCCGGAAGAAGAGGGGCAAATCAAATTGTTTTTCTAAAAATTGAGAGAGCCATCCGGCTCTCTCTTATTCAATAAAATTTAGAATGGATATTGCAACTTAATAAATCTGTAAATATGTCCTCCCGTATTATCTGCCGTACTTGAAGCAGGTGGGAAACGCTCACCCAACGGTTTATTATAACCATACATATGAGGTCCCGTTCTCCAAGAAACACATATTGTTCCATTCGACCCAATACTTGTAACTAGTGTTGAATGCCCAAATCCAGGATATCCATGAGCTCCTGCTGTGTTATATTTAATTTGTATCACATCCCCAATTTCTGGACGTTCATTGACGTTGGGGATTGAAGAAACAGATGTTGCGATCGTCGCATTTTTAATATAAGAACTATGAGGACCTGTCTTGTATTGTTGAGAATTATTATACACGATAAATTGATATAGCTGATTTACCCCTGCCCAAGAAGATGATCGGTCTGACAATCCTCGAAAATACCAACTATTTCCCGAACCATTTACACCAAATTTCATAGTAAATCCCGCTCGCAGACAATGCGAAATGAAATTTGTACAATCCCAATTGTTTTCGCTTACCTCGGACATATCAACGTAAGTATCTGTTGAATTTATAGGTATAGGATTTCTTACATATTCCTCATTTGTCAAAATTGTCTGTGCATAATGTTTTGCACGATAACCACAATCCATCCAGTTGTCAAAAGAAATAGACGTCGTTATCGATGAGTTTTCTATCTACGACACAAAAGAAGCATCCTCCATGGCAAAACACTCAATCTGAAATTCATCATACACATTTTGCATTGATATTTCCGTTTGAGTCAACAAACTGTCGATTGAAGCATAAACATCTTTCACTTCTAAATTAGTCATAAGATTTTGGAAATCAAATAAATCTAATTGCCCCCCTCGAACGGAGCTTTCAAAGCTTGCAGGATCCTCATTGTACCAATCAATAATAATCGGTTCTGCGGGATTTTGAACCCCAATCTGAACACATTCTCCTAAATAAGACCTCTCCGTCAATCCGGCATATTGTAATTCCAAGTGACAAGCAACCTTACAAACAAGAATATCCCCTATTGCTTTCCAATCTAAAACCGTATATGACCCGTCTATATACTCTTCAAGCAACCCTGATGCACGATTATATGAAGTATCATAAATAAGCTTACTTTTCAAATATCCTTTTAAGGTAGTAGACAACGGCAAATTTTCTATTTCAGAATTCACATATTTAAAGGGTGTTGAATCTGTTTGTAAAGATTTTTTGTCATTGCCGATAACGATAGTTGAACTTCGTTCTAAGCGATTGTATAATTCTATAGTATCCGTTATTAAATTAAAATACGGAATCAATTGTTCCTCCGTTAAATCATCAAAAGAATCCGGAACTATAACATAATTCTCTGCAACGATCGGAACCGATTGCATAAGCACAACAATCGCAAATAGCACTACTAAAACTTTTTTCATAATAAACCTCCCAAAAAAGAATTGAACTCACTTTAAAGCAATCATTATAAAAATCGAAAGCTCTCACACTCTCAATTTCTAATAAAAAAGCACGTAAGCCAACCTCTCGACTCACGTGCAACTATTTGCTTGCTTCAACACAATCCTTCCAAAGGGAAAATTTCAAAAAAGCAATTTGCAACGAGCCGGCTATATTTAAAACGGACTTCATACAAAACACTCCTTTTTCCTGATTCTATTATATCATATTTTGCAACACAAAATCAATATGGCACAATATACAAAATATTAAAAAAAACATGTGCAGTCTGCCTAAAACAAAATTGTTGCAAAAATAAAGATATCAGAATTTTCATCGCTAATCTACTTGAATTTTCGCAAAAACCACCCGAAAAAGAATTTCTTTTTCGGGTGGTTTTTTATCCGATCATTCGACTAGACCGGAGCGTTCAATACTCTGAATGAAGTACCGTTGGGCGAAGAGGAAGACGATCAACAAAGGTAGGATAATCAAAAGACAAGCCGTATCGTTAATCGCCATCGCCTGAGCTTCGTCTTTAATGGAAGAAGCAACGTTGGCTGCCTTATTGGCAAGGATCTCCAACTTAGGCAACAGCATGCTGTTGTAGGTGGTATCGGTCCACTGCCAAGTAAAGGCGAACAGGAAGACGGTGATCATCATGTTTGCCGCGTTGGGAAGCATGATGGAGAAGAAGGTCCGGAAGAATCCCGCACCGTCGATGTAGGCAGAATTTTCCAATTCCTTGGGAAGACCCCGGAAGAACTGACGCATCAAATAAATGTAAAGCCCGTTCTTCAGACCCAACCCCACTGCCGACAAAATGACCAAAGGCCAGTAGGTATTGATCAAACTTACGTCCGTTCCGAGGAAATGAGAGAAGCGAACGAACAAGGGCAACTGAATGGTCTGGGCGGGGATCATCAAGGTCAACAGAACCATAACGAACAGAAGGTCTCTGCCCTTAAACTTAAACCGGGCAAAACCGTAACCCACAACGCTTGCAACAAACAACTGGAAGACGGCAACGATCAGAGAGAGCAACGCCGTATTCATGAAAGAAGTCCAGTAGTTCATATTGAGCATAGCACGTTCGATGAAGTAGGTAGAACCCTGACGGGGAATGTACATAACCGTGTTATCCACGATGTCCTCGGTGCTAGAGAAAGCAACGACAAACTTGACGAGGAAGGGATACAGGATCATATAGGCAATACCGACAATGATGATAAAGCGGAGAATGATCCAAACCAGTTTTCCCAATCCGTTCAGATTCAGGTTGCGGCGTTTCCAAGTTTCCCAGTCCACCTTTTCCTTCTGAACTTTATTACCGGAGCGCATTTCGGCAAGAAAGGATTTCTTACCGCCGGAGGGGAACAATTTTTCTTTGATTTCAAGAATGAATTCTTTGATCTTATCCATATCGTTCCCTCCTTTAATCCTGATAGACGATCAACTTATTGACCAACAAATAGACAACGCCCACAAATAGCAAAAGCAAGACCGTATACATCCAAGAAAATGCAGATGCTACAGAATAAGTAGAAACGTTTTCATAATATTTGGCAATGAAGGAGATGGTACTATTGTCCATACTGGTAAACAGATCGATAACGGTGTAGAGCAGGTTTACCAAAATCAAGGGAGAGATCATGGGGAAGGAAATCTTCCAGAACACTTCCCAGCCGGTAGCACCTTCCACCTTTGCGGCTTCGTACATATTGATAGAAATCGACTGCAAGCCGGAGAGGAAGATCAACATCTGAACACCGGAAGAGGTAATTACGGAATAAAGTCCGCCGATGGCACCGGAAACGATGGTTGCAAGACTGGAATTCCCCAGCGCGGAAAGAACCATTGCTTCGATCTCCATAGTATTAAACCCGGCGACCCCGGCACCGACGTCCAACTTTTCCCCTTGCTGATATTGGTCTTGCAAACTGGAAAGGTTATCGAAATAGGTGACGATACCGGTAGAAAGAACCACGGGGATAAAGAAGATAACACGGGCGACGGATCTGCCTCGGAAATTCTGATTCAGGATATTTGCCATAAAGAACGCAAAAATCAAGATAATGAAAATCTGAGGCAACAATGCAATGGTAGAGGAATACACAGTTTTGAGGAAATCGGATTCCACAAAGAGTGCATCGTGGTAATTTTGCCAACCAACATAGACGTTTTTCTCACCGTATCGGCCGGCGTTTTCGGAAAAGGAATACTGAATGGACTGCACCAGAGAGGGAATGTAAATAAGAGCCAAACCGAGAATGACCGGAGAGACAAAAATATAGCCGAACAGACTCTTTTTACGTTCCAAAGAAAGCCGAGGCTTTTTGAGAGGCTTCTTTGCAGGCGCAGATACTTTTACTTCTGCAATTTTTTCAGCCATTTTCAACCCTCCTGTGTCGCGTCATTCACATCATCTGTTACCGGAGGTACGGGGGTGGGTTTCTCCTGGTAAGCAGTTCCTGTGATGGCTTTTTCGTATTCGTTCATGGTGAGAACCAAGTAAGATTTTGCTTTGATCACGGTGCGATCGTTCAATTCCACGTCATTGGAATTGTAGTTTACAAGAACGACCTTCTTGCCGCCGTACACGGTAGCAAATACACCGTCGCAAGCAACCCGCTTCAACGCAGGTTCGTAGGTGGGCAAAGTTCCGGGTTCCGCACCTTCGGGAACGGGGATTTCCGTCCAACCGATCAGTCCTTCGTGATCCAACGCATAGAAGGCGTCGACCGTCATGTGATCGGTAATGGATTCATTCACAACGTCATTCAGAACCTTTGCAGCCTCTTTGTAAATTTCCACCGCCCGATCAAAGGTCGAGGTATAATTCAAAGAGAAGTAATTGTAGAATTCCGTGTAGTCGAAGACCGAATCTTCGGCACCCATCCAGCGGAAGGTGAAAGCAGAACCGGTTTCCAGAGCCAACAGAAGGGCGGTTTCGTAGTCGCCGGTCTGATTGAGGGGTTCCAGAGAATAGTTCACGTAACCGTGAAGCATGATCTGAGTAAAGGGAATGCCGGAAGATTCCGTCATATATTCCGAAGAACCGGTAGACAGGCCGAAAATGTGGGAAGCAAACTTCCAGGTATAGAAGTTACCGGTAGAAACCGCAATGTCATACCCATCAAAAGCTTGCAGAACCTTCACGTGGTCCTTTTCTGCCCAAGCCCGAGAAACACCTTCGTTGGTCTTATAGTTGGAGTGAAGTTCTTTCCCCAAATTGCCCAATGCGATGTTTTTATTATCTCCAAGGACTTTTTCAAAGGAAGCTTTATAGGTTTCAGCCATTTCCGCAGAGACTTTGGAAGAAACCAAAATCTTTTCGGTCAAATCATTACGAAGCGAACCGGTGGCATTCATTCG
Source organism: Eubacteriales bacterium (assembly GCA_045603745.1). Classification (GTDB taxonomy): domain Bacteria; phylum Bacillota; class Clostridia; order Oscillospirales; family UBA644; genus RGIG995. The sequence continues at coordinate 72,841 of JAZUMQ010000037.1, forward strand.
ATCCACAATGGTAGCAGTGGAACGGTTCATACGCCGGGCGGCGTCTTGAGATTTACTGAATCCGTTTCCGGTAGAAGTCACGTGGAGGAACTCAACGGAGGGGAAGAATCCCATACCGTTATCGTTGCAGAACTGAACCAAAGAGGTCAATTCCCCTTTCGTTCCCATACAATCGAGCAGTTCCAGATCTTTGGCAATCACGTTGTTTTCTCCGCCGTTTGCCCAATAGGTATAGCGGGCAACCACGTTGCTGATGCCGGACTCTTTCAGTTTGGTCAGGATTTCAAGGGATTGTTTGTAAGTGGTCAAAGGCGTTTTCGTCTTAACGGGAACGCCGACGACCGTTTCGTTCATATCCACACAACCAATCAGATCCACAAAGAAGGGCAACTCGGTTTCCTCAAGTTTTTCTTTGGGGAAAAGATCTTTGGAGATGAAGTAATTTCTCAGATAGGCGGCGTATTCAGGATAGGTCATTCCGCCTTCGGTAAACAAATATTGAATCCGATACACACCGGTAACGGCGTCTTTGGAAAGCAACAATCCGGAACCGGACTGAGAGCTTCCGGTACCGACAGCGGCCAAGGAAGTGGAATAGGTGCGGTAATCCCGTTCCGAATAAACCACTTCGTAGTTAATGGAAGAAACCGGGTACGCATTCCCCTGGATAGGACGAGCGACAACACTCGCCTGTCCCGCTCCCTCTTCCATGATGGCAATGATACCGCCTCCATTGTATCGGGTGGCGTCCGTAGAAAATTCTCCACGATCGAAAACCAGATACGGTGCAAGAATTTGTTCGGAATAATCGGTATCGTATTTCTTATCAAAGGAACCGTCGTTTCCGTAGACTCTCCCTTTGAACACGTCCGTCTTCAAATTCCCTTTCACGGGAATCACAGCACCGGAACCGTCGGGAACGATCATATAACCGTTGGGATAGGTAGCTTTCGTCGCCCCAAGACCGCGGTACAGGTTAACGGTATACAACCGCTGTTTGGTGGGGCCCAAGATCAAGGAAGAATCCATGTTGACGGAAAGCCCGTTTTCATTCAGCACGAGATCCACGGGGATCGTGTAAAGAACGGAACGTTCCGGTCCTTGATAGTCTGCTTTTTCCATTTCCCGCTTAACGTCTTGTGCCGTAAACCCGATGGTTTCCATCAGCGTCTTGACACGACCTTTTTGCTTGGTCGAGACTTTATCGTAGGAAATGTACATACTCATAACGTCAATGTGGGGGAAGGTTTCAGCGAAACGTTCCTTATCTTCCGCACTGAGCGCCTGGCTTTTATCTTCTGGGTTGGGAGTAATGTAGCGGTAACAATCGTCAAGAACGTCAAGATATTTCAGATAATCTTTTTCACTGATGACACCGTCTAAATACTTATCTTCCAATCCCTTCAAAATGGTATTGTCATAAGTATCTTTCGTAATGACCGGGGGGAACAATTCCTTATCCGGGTCATTCCCGATGGTATAAATCAAGCGAAGAGATTGGTCGCCGGTTTTCAACACGTAGAACGAACCGTCCTGAAGACAATTGTCGTAGAAGTTGAAGCTATACCGCTTTCCGGAGGAATCGTACGCCTCGACCGACAAAGGAGAAGCAATGGTAGCTTGTTGGCTTGCAGTGAGGGTGGTGTCGGGGTCACGGTCCGGGTTGGAGTGATAGGTAAACCCGGTCTTTAAATCGACGACAGCAATATCGGTGGTTTCAAAATCAATGTACAGTTCATAACCCTTATTTTTCAAAACCAAGTACATATTGGTCAAACCGGTAGTACCGCCCTTACTTTTGTTGACTTTACTGTAACCGGCAGGGGCTTTGCCGTAAAGTTGTTCGCCTTCTTCGTCAACAATCAGGGGAGCGTAGAGAATCTCCACTCCCTCTTCGTTCAAAAGGCCGTTGATAAATTCCTGACGTGCAGCATCGGAAACCTCGTTGGATTCCATAGAATTCAAACCGCAGGCAGAAAGTGCCAAAGCCACGAGAAGAAGACTTGTAATTAAGAGGATTAGTTTTTTCGTCATAAATTTCATATCCTTATCCTCCTTACTCATTCAAGCGGAAGATAACTTCCGTTCCGATTTCAATAAAGAAGCTGGAAAGCTGTTGGAGCAGGAAGAAGATCAGAATGGCAACGAATGCAATGACCGCCATGCCAATGATGGTCAAAACTGTCGTTCCGACGCCCTTTGCAACAGAATATTGATGCACAATGATCATTGCAAGAAAGACGTACAAATATCCCCAAATCATTCCCAAGCTTCCGATGAAATTGAAAATACTGGCTTCCGAGCTGGCAAGGAAGTGACTGAGAGGAATTTGGATCAGATTGCAAATGGTAATGGGAAGGATCGCATAAGTCGTTACCATAAACACGTCAGACAACTTTCCGTCCCCGTCCATCAAAGACGAGAAACACCAGTTGGAGACCGCCCACAGAATAAAAGGAAGAATCGCAGTTATTAAGCGGATCGGGATATTCAATGCCAACTGAGATGCCCGATCGGCAAAAAGGTAACCAAGGGTCTGAAAGCGAACCAAATCGACAACGGCGTAGATAATAAGCCACACCACACCACCGGCAACAGAACGGCGCTTCGGATCGTTTTTCAGATCGAAGAATCCGTCAAAGGGATGGAAGAGAATGTAGAAGGCATAACCCATGCGCTTAATCGTGGTCTTGGTTCCCTGCCACAATTTTGGCAAGAATGCTTTTATGGCGGTCCAAAGATCTGCAAAAATCTTAGAAAAATTGATGGATCTCTTTGCAGCCTTTTCCATTAGTTCTCATCTCCTTTCGCCAGGTTGTATTTTTCGGCAGCAGCTTGTTGTCTTGCCAGAGCTATCGCCAATTCTTTTGCTTTTTGTCTTCTGCGTTTTTTCTGCTTACGGACAATGCTTAAAACAAAATATCCGACCACCAAAACGCCAATCGAACCGAAGATCAAACCGAAATATTGTTCCAATTCATGGGTACGCAAAGCGATATATGCAGTAGAATAATTTTCCTTTTCATTGGCGCGGTCATAATAGACCATTGCATTTTCGTAATGATCAAAAGAGGTCATTCCGGCAGCATCGACTTCATCGTCAATTAGCTTCAGTGCCAACTGCATTTCCGCGTTACCCAAATTGATATTGGCGATATACATATTAGAGTTATAACTCAGAACGTCTTTCCAAAGAGGAATAGATTCTGCCCAATATCCGGCGGCAGTTGCCGCTGCGGCTTTGTTGATGGAAAGAACGTAGGGCGTAGCCTTGAATATGGTGACGGTATTGCTCAGCGTATCCGCAATGTAGACGTAATCTCCGTTGATCTCCAACGCCGATGCCATCTGGAAGGTCCCCGCGGAAGTTCCGGCACCGCCACAAATGTAGAGCAGATTTCCGTCCGTGTCGTAAGTAGAGAACCGTCCGGTCATCTGATCAAGAATGGTGTACCGTCCGCTTTCTTCATCTACGGCAATATCCACGATTTTGGGAGCATATCCTTTCATCATAGGCCAAGTCAGGTCGCCCATGGGAGAGGCAAGACCTTTGCGACGAAGCATATCCGTACCGTCCGCAGACAGTTTGCGAACCGGTGCGTGAGAAGTTTCAATAGAATAACCGGAAAGCGCCTTCACAGAGGCTTCGTCCAATGCGGCAATGGTAGCATAAATAAATCCGCGTTCATCGATGGTCAAACTGCTGTATTCGGTGGGCGTATAGGTAACCATCTGTGCCAACTGTTCTTCGGTAGCAAAGTTACGCCAAATCCGTTCACCCAAATTGACGATAACGTCGGGGGTTCCGAAGAAAGCGTTAAATTGTCCTTCGCTGGTAATCTGCACGATTCCGCGATTGATTCCGGAGCAAATGACCTGAACGTCACCGATATTATCCACAACTAACCGGGTGGGTTTGAAGAGATAATTATCGCCGAGAACGGAAATTTTAATTGCTTGCAAAACCTTCGAGACCTTACCGTTGATGTCACAAGCAAGAATGCGTTGGTTTTCCGTATCGGAGATGTAAATCGTTCCGTCTTCCGTAACGAAGATTCCCTGGGGAGCGTTCAACGAGTACTTGTTGGAAGAGATCACGACTTCCTGCTGTTCTCCGTCTTCCCCTTCTACCTTTTCCGCACTCAAGGCAAGTTCCGGAATATCGCCCGTCAAAGTACGGATCGTGGAAACCAGTTGATACTGTTCGTCCAAAATGTAAACGGAGTTTCCTTTGGAATCAAGAACATACAGAAGTCCGTTCTTGTAACAAATATCCGAAGGAACAAAGGCAGTGGTAACCGTCGCGTTGGGGACAATATCCAAAACGGAGATCATCTTTTCTACGGTAAAGGAAAGCGGGGCTGCGGCATCTACACCGTCTACATTATAAAAATAAGAGTTGTTTACATTGTTAATGGGGAGAGCAGAAGCCGAAAGAACGGAGCAAAAGACCACTGCGAAGGTTAGTACCATAACAATGAGGCTTTTTATAAACTTTTGTTTCATTGCAAATACTCTCCTTCCCTTAGTCTTTCATACCGGACGTAGCCATCGTCTCAATGATATTACTTTGAGTAATCAAGAACGTCAGAATCGGAACGATCATCATCAAAACGCTGGTGGCGGTAGCAACACCTGCACGAGCCATACCTTCCGAGTTGATCTGGCTCAAGGCGTAGTTCAGAGTCTTTAACTCTTCACGGTAAATGTAAATCGATGCACCCTGATTCCAATAATCCTTAACCGAAAAGACGATCAACGTCATCCAGGCGGGCTTCATGTTGGGCATCAAAATGCTCCAGAAGATCCGGAAGTCTCCGGCGCCGTCGATTCGAGCCGCTTCCAGAACCGAATCAGGGAACTGGTCAACGAATCCACGGATCAAATAAAGGGAGAACGACGATCCGAGCGCGGGAATAAAGTAAACAAGCCAAGTGTCAACGATTCCAAGAGCCGAGATGATCATATAGCTGGCATAACCCGCAGCAGGAGCAGAAATCATCAAGCTGATGGTAATCATTTTGTTGATCGCATGTTTCCCCTTAAACTTCCACTTAGAAAGAGGATACGCCGCCATAGAAGCCGAAACGATACGTAAAAACGTCGCCACGACAGTGATAAACAGCGTGTTGAACAAATACCGGGTAAAGGGGATCGTGGTATTGGACAAAATCGTGAACATATCTCTGTAGTTCGTAAGCGTGGGATTTTTAACGATCAGATTCGGGGGGAATAACCACAGTTCGTGAAGGGGTTTAAACGAGTTGGAAATGGCATAGACCATGGGGAACACCATGATCACGCCTACTGCAAGAAGGAACAAGATCATCGCAACGTCGCCGCCGGCGGACCGGTTTACGCGGGTTTTGATGAGTTTTCTCTTCTTATAATAAATAAGGTTGCCTTTTTCGTCGTATTTGGGACGTCTACGGAAGAGTTTGAAACCCTTTTTCGTATTGGCGTTGGGGAGATTTACAGTAGCTGTTTTTAATTTCATCTTCTTCAACCTCCTTACTTACCGACTCTACCAATGATAAAGCGAATTGCCTGGTTTGCAACGTAGGTCATAACAAACATAACCATAGCAATGGCGCAGGCATACCCCATCTCATAACGAGAGCCACCGAAGTCAGCCAAGTGAAGTGACAATGTGTACAACGTGTAGCCTTGGGTGGGGTTTCCGAAAATGGTGGATCCGACGCTAAAAGCACCGGTAATGGCGAGAACTGCACCGAAGAGCAGTTGTCCACGCATCTGAGGCAGAGTAATGAAGTACAATTCCTGCCAACGATTTTTGATCCCGTCCACCGCACCGGCTTCGTAAAGAGATTTATCGACCGTCTGAAGACCGGCGATAAAGGTCAAGAAAGAGGTACCGATGGAGGACCACAGAAGAATGATGATACAAACCGGCCACATGACATCGGTTTCAACCGTCCACAGGATCGGTTCATTAATCAATCCAAACTCCAGAAGCCAAGCGTTGATGTAACCGTACTTATCACTGGAGAACAAGAGAGCCCAAATAATATCCAAACCACCGGAAAGTGCGGGGGCGTAGAACAAAAGAGTCATGGCAGACCGGGGTTTGGGCGGAATTTCATTGACCAGCCATGCGAAAGCAAAGCATAGAATATATCCGCCGGGACCGGTAATCATGGCAAGAATCAACGTATTCTGAACGGCTTTTGGGAACAACGTATCGTTCAGAAACAATCTTGCATAGTTGTCAAGACCGACAAAGTCAGGGAATTCCAACAGGTTGAAGTCGGTCAAGCTCATAATAACGGAAACAGCGACAGGGAGAACGGTAAAAATGAAGAACGTGACAAGAAAGGGCCCAAGGAAAAAGGCCAGACTCAACCTGCGATTGCGATTGGCATGTCTTAAAGTAGCAGATTTAACAGTTTTTTTCATGACTTTTCCTCCTCCCTATCAATTTGTAGCTTCCGTTGACGAAGCTGCGTCGGAAGCGCTTTCATAAGGGAGATTCAATTGCTCTCTCTTATACTTGATTTCCTTGTTGATTTCCTGAATATACTTCAGAAGCGTAGCTCTGGCATCGGAGTATTCGTTGATAACCTCGTTATATGCAAAGCCGTAATAACGCGAGAAATAGTAACCGCCGACTTCTTCTTCATTTCCAACGGTATGATCCCATTGTTCCATAATCGCAGCCAATTCCTTCGTACTCCAAGGAATCCGTTGAGCAGCTGCAACGTTAGCGGTATTGTAACGAGCGGCAATTCCGAGGGTTGCTTCCAATTCAATACCGTATTGGTACTGAGCATCTTCGCTGACCCACCATTGCATCCAAGCCCAGCAGGCGTTGGCATAATCTTCGCCCTGGCTAACGCCCCGGTTAAGCAATGCGATGGAAGATACGGTTGCAACGGTCTTACGGTTAAGAATGGGGTTTCCTTCTTCATCGGTGACCACGTTTCCGTTTTCATCGGTTACTTCCGTACCGGGAATGGTAGTAAAGGTCCAGGTTCCCTTGATTTCAGGAGCAGTGATGGCTAAGGTGCTGTAGAACGTTAAGGCCTGCATTCCGATGGGCATTTCACCGAAACGGAACCGGTTCTGGAAGTTATAAGACTTGGGGCAGTTGTAAGTAATAAAGTAGTCTGTTGCGGTAATAAAGGATTGAATGGCGATTTCGGAATCCAAATTGATCCGTTGTCCATCGTCCCGATAAAGGGTTCCGCCATTCTGATAAAGAATGGTTTGGAAATCCGGAGGAGCAAAGTCCATGTACCGCTTTTTCAAAACCGCGATCATGTCATAGACTTCCGTCCAAGTTTCCGGAACTTCCAATCCCAAATCTTTCAAAACGTCTTCGCGGTAGAAAAGAAGATCGAAAGTTTGCTTTTCGGGAAGTCCGTAAATATTGCTAACGATTCCCTGGCTGGGGTCGTCCGGATTCTTATAAACTTCCAACGTAATGGGAGAAAATGCGGAAGATTTAAACCAAGTTTTGACTTCCGAAAATCCGGGAACGTCCTGATAGCCTTCTTGGGCACCTTCCAGGGTAAAGCCATCGAAGTTATTCAATGCAACCAAGGCGTTACGAGAAGCATAGTTGATAATATCACCGGAGCCCAGACCCATAACGATGTCCGGACCTTTGCCGGCAAAAACAGAAGGCAACAGTGCGCCGCCGGGGACAAGAGCAATGTCAATCCCGATCTGATACTGATTGATGAAAGAACGTTCGATCAATCGCTGTTTGATGTCTGCACGCTCTTTCCCGGTAGTAGCCCAGATAGAGATCGTGGTATCAAATTCCTGATCGGTAGTCGATCCGATGGCGTTGGAATCGGACGTAAAGGAAGCAGCAAACATCGAGATGTTATGCCAGATGTTTTCAAACACACCGGCAGAACCGGTGCCGGCGTCGTAAGAAGGTTCTGCAACCAAAATATAATCCAACTCCAGGGGTTGATTCCGCATGGTATTCAACCAAGATCCCAAATTTGTAATCTGATTCTTAAAATTACTGAAATAGGAAGGTATATTGTCCGGCTCTTCCGCCATGTCGTACAAGACGTCAATGACGTTGTAAACGATGGCAGTTTGTTGACCGTCGCCGCCCAAGATTTCGATGAGGTTATTGTAAACACTCGTCAAAATATCTCCTTGCGCTTTCAGGTCGGAAATTACGTCGGGAATGACTTCGTCCAACTTATAATCCCGGAATTCGTCAGGAGATGCACCGGTAATCTGCATAATCTTGCGGTAACCGCTATTCAACTTGGAAATAACGGTATCCACCGCGTTGATATATTCACCCAATTCTCCGGTAGTCGCGGAAATACGAATGATATTTTCCCCTTCGTTGAACTTGAACAGCAATTCGTTGCCGTAATCGTCACCGGGGGTGATCATCGCCCATTCGGTAGAATAGGGAAAACGAACCTGAGATGCTTCCAGTACGGGGGTTTCTCCGTTTACGGTGATCTGCCGGCTGGAGAAGGTCCCGGACACGATATTCTGCCGTGCCCGAAGAACAATCTTATACAGACCTGCCTTAGGCACATTTACTTTATATTCCACCCATTGACCGGAGCCGTTCCAGTTTTCACCGCCAATTACGTTATACTTCAGCAGTGTAGAAGACTGGGGCTGGGTTGCCGCAGACGAACGGTCATAACTGGAATAAACGGAGGTGGAGGATTTGTCATAGGGATATTCTGCCTGAATCTTTGCGATCAGCCGATCTCCTTCGATCCGATAATCTCCGTTTTCCGCCAAAAATTCCGTATAAGAAACCGATTCCTTCACACCGTACAAATACAGCTTGGAGAAGGCTGCAGGTTCTCTGGAAGAAGTCAAACGAATTACGTTGGTTCCCTTTTCCAGATAAAACTGCAATACACCGTCATAGGCGCCGGTGGAATCTTTAAAGTAAGAATTCTCAATCCATCTCCGTTCTTCTTTGGAATTCAGGCGGATCTGATTTCCGTCCAGATCTTCCGGATAGTATCCGGAGAAAATTCCATCGGCATCGGGGCCGGTAACTTTATTCCAATCCACGTCGTCAACAAAGAGACGGTCCAAGGCTGCCGTCTTCGCTTCGGAATACGGACTTTCCCCATTGATCGTGATAGAACGTTCGATAGAGATTCCTCGCCCTTCCATAGGGAAATAATCACAACCAAGGCCGTACAACCCGGTAGAGGGAACTTCGATGGTAAATTCTACATATCCTCCTTCTTGAGTGACGAGAACATTGTCCTTTCCCTCGTAAGTTTTGACTTCGACGTTTTCCCCGGCAACATACTTGGACACGTCAATGTTGATGACGTCATCCGAAGCCGTCGCGCGGGCGTAAGTCTGCAGATATTCACCATAAGACCCAGCCTTATAAACGGCGACGAAGGGGATGTTGGAATCCAACTCCGTCAACGTTTTTGCAGAAGAGGTCAAAGCAAACATCTGGACCGCCATCACAGCAATCAAGACTACTGCGATAACTCTGTTTTTGCGCACTGCAAAACACCTTCCTTTTGGTTCAAATATTGCCTCAGAGATGAAAAAACACCGGCGGGGGTCAGCCGCTAGCGTCCTGTCATATCCGTTGTTGCGAAAAAGATTTTCTTTTTCACGTAAATATTATAATATATTTAACGCAAAATGTCAAGTAAAATTCTTCCGTATTCGAGCATTATTTCCTCTCGGTTTATATACTTTTTACCATAAATCTCTTCCCAATGGGAAAGTTTTTATTGATTTTTCAAGCCATTTTGAGGCAATTGTTATGCAAGCATAACACCAACAACACAATATATAGTAAATTCAATTCTTTCAAAATTTAAATTTGTCAACATATTGCGTTTCCCAAATATTTAAAAAAATGGCAAATGTGCAATTTGCACAAATTTTTCCCTCAAAAAATAGATTCAAAAAAACGATACAAAGGTTTCAAATTTAGTTAACAATCTACTTATTTCTTGAATTTTTCCCGAACTTTTAAAGTACAAAAAAAACACACAAAACAATTCCCTAAACCCCGCCTGCTTCAAATTGGAATCCCTCAAAAAAACAACGCATAAAAACGTTTTGATGTACGTCTTTGTGCGTTGTTCGATTAGATTCTGTCAGGTTATTTCGGCCACTGTTTCACACGTTCCACAATGAGATCGACAGTCTCTTTTAAGAATTGGAGACCGAACCGTTTCCGTCGGTAGTTTCCGCACCGGAATCGTCGGAAGAAGTTCCATTGGAAGCTTGAATCCCGGGGAGCGTGGAATCCGTATCCGAGACCGAAGGTACTTTATTGGCGGGACCGGGACCGAGGACGTATTCGTGCTTCACCAAAACGGCGTGCATAGCGATACGCACGTCGCTGTTACTTCCCTTACAGGTAGACAAAGTCAAAATGCGATCATTGGGAGTAAACTGAAAGGATTCAAAGGCAGAAATGGTATTCTTGGACTGAAGGGTATTCAAAAACGTCACGTAATCCGCATCATTGGAAAAATACGTACTGATATAATTGAACGCCGTAGTGGTTTCATACCAAGCAAATACCTGCCACACGGTACGCTCCGTGGGGGTGTTGATATAAATGAAGTGGTTGTTTCCGTCCTGTTGCCATTTGGTTTTGGAATTCAGATACCGCAATCCACCGAACATCAGATAACTGCGGGCGTGACCGTAGATGATCACGTTTCTATTGGAAAGAATATTGTTCATATTGCAACGATAATCTACATAGATCCAACCGTTACTGTTGTTGCTCTTATCAAAAGATCGGGAGAGATAGAACTCGTTGTTCGTACTCTGCACCACCGCCCGATTAAAGGGCAATCCCTTTACGTCGGTGGTGGTAGGCCAATACAACCACGCTACAGTATCTTCGTTTTGCTCTTTCAGAGAATCAAACCCAACGGTCTGCAAAAAGGGAAGGGTTTCGGGGTCAATATTTTCAGGCGCAATCTGTTGCCATGACGCAACCGGCGTATTTGGAGAAATCACCGTTCCGTCATCGTCTTCGTCGGAGGGTTCAAAAACGTCTCCCCCCATATGCTCTACCTCCGATTGCCCGGCAAGATCCAACAAGGATTGCTCGAACACGCCGAGAAGGCTGAAAGAAAAGACGAAAGCACAGACGGCAAGAAGCACCAAAGACAAGGGAGAATATTTAACATACCCCTTGTTCTTCGGCTTTTGCATTTCTTCTATTTCAGGTTGTTTTTTTTGCGTCATGAACTCCCTCCTTCGGGATTGGAGAACGGCTAAAAATCACAGTTGAGACAGTTTTTCGGGAGCCTTGACCGCAAGGATCTTGCGACAGACGTTTTCTGCGGTAAATCCGTATTTTTCCATCAATTGGGCGGGGGTTCCGGACTTACCGAAAGAATCTTCCACACCGATACGGATCACGGAAGGACCGCTAGTGGCAACGTTACAATCACACACCGCTTCACATACGGCAGAACCGAATCCGCCGTTGATGTTGTGATCTTCAAAAGTCACGATCAAACCGGTATCTTTCAAGGCATCTTCAATGGCTTGACGGTCTACGGGTTTGACCGAAGGCATATCTACGATACGGCAAGTCAAACCGAATTTTTTCAGCATTTCTTTCACTTGCGCCGTCAATTCGTGGAAGTGTCCGCAGAACATCAGCGTCACGTCGTCCCCTTCCGCAATACGGTAGGATTGACCGGCAGTATAGGTAATACTTCCTTCCTTGTAAACCATGGGAACTGCCAAACGTCCACCCCGGATATAGACCGGTCCGTCGTGTTCGATGGCAAAGCGAAGCGCCGCTTTCATCTGAACGGCATCGGAAGGATTGATAACCACCATGCCGGGGATCGAACGCATCAGCGCCAGATCTTCCAAACACTGATGGGTCGCACCGTCTTCCCCAACGGTCAGCCCGGAATGGGTACCGACGACCTTTACGTTCAGGTGAGGATAGGCAACGCCGTTACGAATCTGCTCGAAAGCACGTCCGGCGGCAAACATAGAGAACGAAGAAGCAAAAACGGTATTTCCGCAGGAGGCAAGCCCGGCGGCGACTCCGATCATATTGGCTTCGGCAATGCCGCAATCAATAAAACGATCGGGATATTTTTTCTTGAAGGTGATGGTCTTGGTAGCTTTCGCCAAATCCGCGTCCAGAACGTAAAAATCAGGATACTGCTCTGCCAGTTCCACAAGTCCTTCGCCGTAGGCATCACGGGTCGCTTTCAAATCAGCCATGTTGTTCCAACTCCTTCATCGCAATTTCATATTCTTCCTGCTTGGGGGCAGCTCCGTGCCAATCACAGGCATCTTCCATATACGAAACGCCTTTTCCTTTGACGGTATGTGCCACGACACAGGTGGGTCTTCCCTTGGTTTCCCGAGCTTTTTTCAATGCGGCACGAATCTCGTCATAGTTGTGTCCGTCGATCTCGATGACCTCCAGACCGAAGGCGCGCATTTTATCGGGAACCGGATCAGATCCCATAACTTCGCTGGTTCTGCCGTCGATCTGAAGTCCGTTCAGATCCACGAAGACACAGAGATTGTCCAATTTATAGTGGGCGGAAAACATCATCGCTTCCCACACCTGACCTTCTTCGATCTCCCCATCGCCCAAAACGGCGTAGACCCGGAAATCTTTTCCGGTCAGCTTAGAGGATAAAGCCATACCGCAAGCAGCGGAAATTCCTTGACCGAGAGAGCCGGAAGAAATATCCACGCCGGGGGTGGATTTCATGCTGGGGTGTCCCTCCAGATGACTGTCGATCTTGCGCAGTGTCACCATATCTTCCTTGGAAAAATATCCCTTTACCGCCAGAGCGGCGTACAGAGCCGGGGCGGCGTGTCCTTTGGATAAAACAAACCGATCCCGATCCGGATTCTTCGGGTTTTCAGGGGTCACGTTCATCTCCTCGTTATAAAGCACCGCGAGAATATCGGTGCAGGACAACGATCCGCCGGGGTGACCGCTTTTTGCGTGATAGAGAGACGTCAAGATCAACTTGCGCATCTCCAAAGCCATGCTTTCGGTGTTCATGCTTCTGTTCTCCTTATCTCTTCCCCGACCGTGCGAGGACAACATTCTATGATATAGTATAACATAAAAAAGGAGAGATTGCAAGGGGGTGAAAAAAGATTCCGCAATTTTGCCCATCTTTTTTTCCAAATACATCTTGCAATCCCCACAAAAATGTGGTATACTGAAACAAACACAACGACAAAAACCCATTTTTGAAAGGAATCCCATGAGACGGAAAAAGAAAACTTCAGGGCTATCTCGCTTTCTTCTCTTGCTGATTTTATTCCTTGCCGTCGTCGGCGTCGTGGTTCTGATGGCGAAATCCTTCGCCCCACAATCGCCTTCCGGAGACGAACCCTCCAATACGAATACGAATACGGCGGGAATTTCAACCGATCAGGGCGGACAGATGGCAGATTCCGAGCTGCAAGCCCTCAAAAGGCTGGCGGCGTCAACCTATGCAGACAAAACCTTTTCCGCCAGACATATCGCGGTTTACGACATGACCGCCGGGATCATGCTCTACGAAAAGGACGCCCAAGCCAAGATCACCGCCGCTTCCACCGTAAAACTGCTTACGGCGTTGACGATGTTGGAATACGTGGGAAGCAACACGGAATTCACGGTGGGCAGTGAACTTTCTTTGGTCGGAGCGGGATCGTCTTCCGCAGATCTGGTCAAAGGACAAAAACTGACGGTAGAACAGATTCTGGACGCCCTTCTGATCCCCTCCGGCAACGACGCATCCTATGTTATCGCCGCCCACGTGGGCAGAAATCTTTCGGGAGATCCCCAGATTACTGATCGGGACGCCGTAGACGTATTTTTGGAGAAAATGAACGACAAGGCAAAATCCTTAGGCGTAAAAAATTCACTCTTTACCTGTCCTGACGGATACCCGGACAAGAAACAATACACCACCGCAGAAGATATGATGAAAATTGCCGTTGCGGCGGCAAAAAATGAAACAATTCGCAAAACTGTTGAAAAGACTTATTCCGAAATCATCTTCCCCGACGGAAGCGTCGTGGGATACGTCAATACCAATCAGTTAATGGTACCCTCTTCCTCGTATTACTATGAAGGAACGTTCGGCATGAAGACCGGCTCTACCCCCGGGGCGGGGCTGTGTCTGATCTCCGGTGCAACCGCCTACGGACACGATTTGATCGTGGCCCTGTTCAAAGCTCCGGACAACGCCGCCCGATACAATGATTCCCGTAACGCCTTCGACGCGGGATTTGAAGCGATCAAAAAAACACAGGAACAATAAAAGGAAATGAAAACGATGAAGAACGAACGGGTGAAACGTCTGGTCCTCGCGGCAATGTTTCTTGCCATCGGATTGATTCTCCCCTTTTTCACCGGGCAGATCAAAGAAATCGGAAATATGCTGTTACCTATGCACCTTCCGGTAATGTTGTGCGGACTTGTCTGCGGCTGGAATTACGGTGGGATTGTAGGGTTCCTTCTTCCTCTGTTGCGATCGGTCGTTTTCGGAATGCCTCAGATCTACCCCAACGCCGTTGCCATGGCATTTGAACTCTGTGCCTATGGATTTTTGATCGGCATTTTTTATCAAATTTTTAAGAGGAAAAATATTCTTTCGGTCTACGGAAGTCTGCTTCTTTCCATGCTGGGCGGTCGCCTGATTTGGGGGCTTGCCCAAACGATTTTATTGGGGCTCTCCGGAAAAGGATTTTCCTTGACGGTGTTCTGGGTCAGCGGATTTGCAAAAGCCCTTCCCGGAATCGTTTTGCAGTTGATCTTAATTCCCTCACTGATGCTTCTGATTCAAAAATTAACGATAAAAAAGAAAAAATAATATCGAAAACAGACAAAAAAGCGCTGACCTTTTCGGTCGGCGCTTTTTCATCATTTAAACAAATTAATCATTCAATCCCCAAGGCGTCTTTTGCAAGGCGGTCTGCCATTTCATTGTACTTGACGCCGGTGTGAGCGGCAATCTTTTCAAAGGTAACGGAGAGAACGCTCCGATAGGCTTCCGTTGCGGCCACGTACTCCTTTGCTACGAAAGACGAGGCTTTCCATTCTCCCTTGAACCAAGCGGCAATGCCGTTATAATCATGGCAGATCCGGACGTTTTTGTACCCCATTTCTTCCGCCCGCTTCAGGGCGGTCAACGTAGCGCGCAGTTCCCCCGCAACGTTTCGGGCGGTCACGGCCTCCGGGTGGTTTCCCCAACCGTTTTCGCAAATTTCCCGGCCGTCGTCGGTTAAAAGCACGCACCCAAAACCGTAGCGCATGGTTTTCGCATCGTAACTGCCGTCCACAAAGGCAACCAATGTCCCTTTCGGAACTTCATATCTCTCATCGTCGACGGTTTCGTCAGACTTCATCTTTTTCTCCCGAGCCAATTCGGGCAGAAGAAAACGCTCTCCGTCTGGCAAAACCGCTACGGGTCCACCGTCGGCGTTCAAGAATTCTTCCGCCTGCTCCCGCGTAGGAAAGGATTTGTATTTCGCACCTTTGATTCCAAAAATCAGCGGCTCACATTCCGCCCAAGTACGGTAGATTCCGGGAGCGACTCCCACCCGGACGGCATAAAACTTCGCTCCTGCCATAAATTCTCCTTAAAAAAAGGCCTTGCAAAGAAAAGCGCTTTGCAAAACCTCCAAACCTTTTTTCATTTCTACCGAAAAACAAGACAGCACAGCGGACGGAATATTCCGCACGTCTGTGCCGTTATGCTCTGTTTCGGTTGTTCACTTAATCAGACCGCTCTCTGGACCTTACCGGAACGCAGGCAGGCAGTGCAAGCGTAAACGTGCTTCGTCTGACCGTTAACGACAGCCTTGACACGTCTGACATTGGGTTTCCAAGTGCGGTTGGAACGTCTGTGGGAGTGAGAAACCTTGATGCCGAAAGCGACATCCTTGCCACAGTAATCACATTTTGCCATTCTTTCCACCTCCAAGCGTGTGTTTGTTCATTCAGCACGCATTATTATAGCAAAAAAAACGGCGGATTGCAATACACTTAACAAAAAATTCATAAATTTGTCGGAAGCTGCCCGGGGCAAGGGGGTTGAAAAAGGCGTGAAAATATGTTATTATATTTAAGTATAATTTATTTAAAAAGAGGGAACTATTTTGCCGAACGAAACCATTGCCGGAACCGTCCTTCCCGAAAACCGTCTGCGTCGCTTGGAATTGCAGGGGTTTAAATCCTTTCCGGACAAAACCGTCATCGAATTCCGCGAAGGAATCACCGCCATCGTAGGACCCAACGGAAGCGGAAAGAGTAATATTGCCGACGCCTTGCGTTGGGTTTTGGGAGAAACCTCTACGAAAACCCTGCGGGGCGCGAAAATGGAAGACGTTATCTTTAACGGAACGAAAGAACGCAAACCCATGGGATATGCGGAAGTTTCCATCGTGTTGGATAACGCCGACCACATGTTTGACATTGACTATACCGAAATCGTCGTTACCCGCCGCTTTTATCGGTCGGGGGACAGTGAATATCTGCTCAATCGAGCCCCGGTACGTCTGCGGGATATTCGGGAATTGTTTCGAGACACAGGGCTTGGCAGAGACGGATATTCGGTCATCGGTCAGGGCATGATCACCGAAATTATCAAGGCAAAGCCCGCCGATCGCCGTTTTTTGTTTGAAGAAGCCGCCGGCATCGCCGGTCTGAAATTCAAAAAAGAAGAAAGCGCCCGGAAATTGCACCAAGCAGAAGAAAACCTCGTCCGGGTGGGAGACATCATAACCGAACTTGCCGACCGTCTCCCCTCTTTGGAACACAAGTCCAAGAACGCCCGCAAATTTTTA
Organism: Eubacteriales bacterium; assembly: GCA_045603745.1. Lineage (GTDB taxonomy): Bacteria > Bacillota > Clostridia > Oscillospirales > UBA644 > RGIG995. The sequence continues at coordinate 89,641 of JAZUMQ010000037.1, forward strand.
GATTACAGTGCCGAAAAGAAAGATCTGGAACTGTTTGTGTGGCAAAAACAGTCGGAAAAATACGCGGAAGATCTGGGCAAAGCAGTAGAAGTCAAAAAGACCTTTGACGACCAACTGGAAGCTTCCTCCGAATATTTCGCCCGGGCGGAAGAAAAGGAAGAAGAACAAAATCAAAAGATCCGTCAACTGAGCGAGGCAATGGACGAAGAACATCGCCTCAAATCCGAGACCGAAGCGCAAGCCGCCGGGGCGGACGCGGAAATTTTGGTTTTGCAAAACGACCTTGCCCACTTGAAGGAAGAAGACGAACGTTTGCGTCGGGAAGACGAACAATCCGACGCCATGAAAGCCGTCCTTACGGAAGAAAAGAACCGTACTCTTGCCGCAATTACCACCGGAGAAGAAATCGTCCGGGGGCTGGAGGCAAAGATTACTGAAGTTGCCGCCCGGAGAGATTCCTCGAAAAAGACCGAAGAAGATTTCGGAACCCAAGCGGGGAAACGCGCAGAAGAAACCGCCCAAAAGGTCGCAGAGCTGACGGCATTGCGAATCCGAAAAGCCTCGGCAGAGCAGTCTCTGTCCGACGTCAAGGCAAAATTGGACGATCTTGCACTGGACGAGCAGGATTCCGAAGAAAAACTGGCGTCTTTGAAAAAGGCACAAAAAGAATCCAAAAATGAAGTGGACAAATTTTCGTCCATCATCAACGACAACAAAAACCGTCTGGAAGGCTATCGTCTTCGTTTTGAGAATCGAAAAAACCAGATGGAGAAAAAAGATGCGATGCTACAGGAATTGCGCATTGCTCTTTCCAAAAAGCAAAGCCGTCTGCAATTGCTTTCCGACATGGAAAAGCATTTTGAAGGCTTTAATTTCGCCGTCCGTACCGTCATGCAGGAATCTCAGCGAGGAATTCTGAAAGGCGAAATGGCAACGGTGGCATCGGTCATTACCGTAGACCCCAAATACGCCGCTGCGGTGGAAATTGCCCTGGGCGCCGCCATTCAAAACATCATCACCGACGACGAACAATGCGCAAAAGCCGCCATGATGATGCTGAAAAACAAAAACGCCGGACGCGCCACCTTCCTGCCCCGCACCACCATCAAAGGCAACCGCCTGACGGTGAAAGGATTGGAAGAGGAAGAAGGATACGTTGGTTTAGGGTGCGACCTGATCGACTACGATAAAAAATACGATTCGGTCATGGCATTCTTATTGGGGCGCACCGCCATTGCGGAAGATATTGACTCTGCCCTTGCAATCTCCAAACGCCACGACCGAACCTTCCGCATCGTGACGCTGGACGGTCAAGTCGTCAACGCCGGCGGATCACTGACCGGGGGTAGCTTATCTAAGAACACCGGGATTCTGACCCGTCGCAATGAAATCGAGACCCTAACCGAAGAACTTGCAAAACAAGAAGAAAGCCTGAAGACCGCCGAAGGAGAATGGAAGGCACTGAAGGACGAAGTTACCGATGGAGAACGACTCATCGGAGAGATCAACGCCCAATCGGAAGCCGCCCAACAAAACCGCATCAAGGCGCAGGCAGAATACGATAATTACGCTTCCTACATTGCAGACGTCAATCGGGCAAAAGAAGAACGGAATTTGCAAAGGGAAGGATTGCATTTGCGTCAACAAGAGCTTTTGACCCAAATGGCAGACTTTGACAAACAAACGGAGGAACTGGCGACCGCAATTGCCGCCGGAGAATCCTCGGCAAAAGCCGCGGAAGAAAAACTGGCGCAATTGAAACTGGAGCAGGAAGCCATTGCAGAAGAACTCCATCAAATTCAATTGGAGATTCTGTCCGAGCAAAAAACCATCGAACAAAACAAAACCACCGTGGCGTCCTTGGAGCAGCGGATTTTGGATTGCGGACGAAGTGGGGACGAAACCCGACTTCAACAGGAAGAAAATCGCCGTAAGACCGACGAGACCAACGCCGCCATTACCGCCGCGGAAGAAAATAAAAATGCCCTGCTCAAGGCGGTTTCGGATTTAGCCGATAAGATCCGAACTCTTGCCGACGAGCGCAGTAAGGTCGAAGCGGAACAAATCCGTATGCGGTCCGAACAAAAAGAGATCTACGATACCAGAGAACGGTTGACCCGGGAATCGGAACGAACTCAGGCAAGGATCGACCAATTGACCGAAGCAAACAACGCCATTCTTGCCCGGTTCTGGGACGAATACGAACTGACCCTGACCGAAGTTATCGCCATGAATCTGTCCTTTGACCTACCCACGGCACGAAAACGCGCCGGAGAATTGAAAGACATGATCCGCGCTCTGGGACACGTAGACGTTTCTTCCATCGAAGAATACGCCGCCGTTAAAGAACGGCACGACAATTTGGCGGAACAGTTTGAAGACATCAGCAAAGCAAAAGCCGAATTGGAAACCATGATCGCCGGGCTGGAAGAAGAAATGGCGAAAATTTTTGAAGAACAGTTACATACTATTAACGAAGCCTTTGCGGAGACCTTCAAAGAAATGTTCAACGGTGGGGAAGCAAAACTGCGTCTCGACGAACCGGATAACATTCTCGAATCGGGGGTTGAGATCTACGCCGCTCCTCCGGGAAAGATCATCAAAAACCTGGTTTCCCTTTCCGGCGGGGAACAAGCCTTGACCGCCATTGCTCTGTATTTCGCCATTTTGAAGATCAAACCCTCCCCCTTCTGTCTTTTGGACGAAATCGAAGCGGCGTTGGACGACGTCAACGTCGTCCGGTATGCTTCTTACCTCCATCGTCTCTCGACAAAGACCCAATTCGTCACCATCACCCACCGCCGGGGAACCATGGAAGAAGCGGACAAACTCTACGGCGTTACCATGGTCAACAAGGGAATTTCCCGGGTTATCGCCATTGACGTAGACGAAGTAAGCCGCATGAATTTAGACAAGCAATAAAGGATTAATTTTATGGGATTTTTTGAAAAAATCAAAGCAGGGCTGAAGCGCACCAAAGATTCCATCGGCGAAGGATTGAACGGCATTTTTGCCACCTTTCGCAAAGTCGACGAAGATCTGCTGGAAGAACTGGAAGAACTGCTGATTTTAGCCGACGTTGGATTTGAAACCACCGAAAAGATCATTGACGCGTTGCGGAATCGGGCAAAGAAAGAAAACATTGATTCTGCCGAAAAGCTCCACAAGGCGCTGGAAGAAATTTTGGTGGAATTCATGGAAGGGGATCATTCCTTCCACCTTTCCACAAAACCCTCGGTTCTTTTGGTTGTTGGAGTCAACGGAGTCGGAAAAACCACGACCATCGGAAAATATGCAAACAAACTGAAAAACGAAGGGAAATCCGTCTTGATCGCCGCCGCTGACACCTTCCGTGCCGCCGCCATCGAACAGTTGGAAGTGTGGGCGGATCGGGCAGAAGCACAGATCGTTCGCCACGCCGAAGGATCGGATCCCGCCGCCGTGGTCTACGACGGGATCAAAGCCGCCGAAAGCCGGGGGATTGACGTCCTGATCTGCGATACGGCGGGACGTCTTCACAACAAAAAGAACCTGATGGAAGAATTAAGCAAGATCATGCGGATCATCAATCGGGAACTGCCCGACGCCGACAAAGAAGTCCTTTTGGTTCTCGACGCCACCACCGGAACCAATGCGGTGGAACAGGCGAAATATTTCAACGACGTCGTACCTCTGACCGGAATCGTTTTGACCAAACTGGACGGAACGGCAAAGGGCGGAGTCACCTTGGCGGTCAAAGACGTGACCGGAATTCCCATCAAACTGGTTTGCGTGGGAGAACAGATCGACGATCTGCAATATTTTGAACCGGAAGCCTTTGCAAAAGCACTCATTGAAAGCAACTGATTTTTAGGAGAGAACTTATGCTGACAAGCAAACAACGAGCCTACCTGAGAGGACTTGCCAATTCCATGAACGATCTGTTCCAAGTGGGAAAAGGCGGAATCACCGAAAACCTCATCACTCAAACCGACGAAGCGCTGGAAGCCCGGGAATTAATCAAGCTCCGGTGTCTGGAAACCGCCGGAATCACCAGCCGGGAAGCGGCGGATATTTTAGCCGACAAGTGCCGTGCCAATCCGGTGCAGGTTATTGGCAGTAAATTTATTTTGTACCGCCCCGCGTCCGACCCGAAAAAGCGGAAGATTGAACTTCCTGCGGAGAAAAAGAGAAAATGAGCCGTATCGGCATCTTTGGGGGAACCTTTGCCCCCTTTCACAAGGGACACAAACAAGCTTTGATCGCCTTTATAGACCTTGCGCAGATCGACACTTGCCTCGTCATTCCTTCGGGAACCCCACCTCATAAGACGAAAACCGTACTTTTTACCGACGAGCAACGGCTTGCGATGACCAAGTGTGCCTGCGAAAGCATCGAAAAAGTCGCGGTCTGCGATTGGGAAATCCGCAAAGAAGGCAGAAGTTATACCTGCGAAACCTTGCACTGGCTGAAAGAACAATACCCCAACGATACTCTGATCTTGTACGTGGGGTCGGATATGTTACTGACCCTACAGGACTGGTATCGCCCGGAAGAAATTTTCGCTTTGGCTCAGATTGCCGCTTTTTCTCGCACGGGAACGGATTTAGAAATCCTGAACACCCACGCCGAAACCCTGAAAAAACAATTTCCCAGGGCTGTCATCACCGTTTATCGGGAACCGCCCTTTGCCGTATCTTCCACCGAAATTCGGGAAAAATGGGAACGGGGAGAAGATTTGTCTCCCCTGCTTCCTGCAGAAGTAAATCAATATTTAACGCTGCTGCGGTACGAAAATTTCTTGCGCACCCGATTGTCAGAGCATCGGTTTCGCCATTCTCTGGGGGTTATGAAAGAAGCGGAAACTCTGGCGAAGATCCATGGGGCAGATGCAAACAAAGCTCGAATTGCGGGGCTTTTGCACGATATGACCAAGGAATATTCCAAAGAAGAGCATTTTCGCCTTTTCGAGAAATATCGGGTTGAATTAGATGAAAATCTGAAAAACAACAAAAACCTTTGGCACGCCGTCTCCGCCTCGGTGGATATTACCGAAACTTTCGGCATCACCGACCCGGAAATCGCCTCGGCAATTCGTTATCACACCACCGGAAAGGCAAATATGACTTTGCTGGAGACGATCCTCTATATCGCGGATCTGACCGACGAAACGAGAGATTACGACGACGTGGACTTTTATCGCGCCCTTGCCCACGAAAACGTGGAAAAAGCCGCCTTGATCGCCATGAGTTGGTGCAAAGACGACGTGGAACGGCGGGGATTGGAAGTCCATAAAGATATGATCGAAGGCATTGCATGGCTGACCGAACGATACCCCGACATTACCGAAGAAACCGAAAAAACACGCATGAAATACCCTATGAAAGGATCATTATAATGGAAAACACGCTGAAAACCATCGTTAAAGCATTGGACGAGAAAAAAGCCGTAGACATCAAAGTCTTAAAGATCGACGACATCACTTCCCTGTGCGATCATTTCGTCATCTGCAACGGCACGTCCACCACCCACGTCAAGACCCTTGCCGATGAATGTGAGGTTGCCACTGACAAAATCGGATTCAAGGTTCGCAACCGGGAAGGAATGGACTCCGGCAGTTGGATCCTATTGGATTACGGCGACGTGATCGTTCATATTTACAACAAAGACACCCGGAACTTCTACAACTTGGAAAAAGTGTGGAAAGACGGAATTGAAATTGAAATCAACGACCTTTTGGAGGATTGAGCAATATGGAATACAATTTTTCCGAAATTGAAGCCAAATGGCAAAAAAAATGGGAAGAAACCGGCGCGTTTCACGCCGATGATCTTTCCGACAAAAAGAAATTCTACGCCTTGGTAGAATTCCCCTATCCCAGCGGCGCCGGAATGCACGTGGGACACATCAAAGCCTATTCCGGGCTGGAAGTCATCTCCCGGAAGCGTAGAATGGACGGCTATAACGTCATGTTCCCCATCGGATTTGACGCCTTCGGGCTTCCCACCGAAAACTACGCCATCAAAACCGGAACCCACCCCCGCACCGTCACTGACACCAACATCAAAAACTTTACCTCGCAGTTGAAGAGAGTCGGATTTTCCTTCGACTGGTCGAGAGTCATCGATACCACCGAGGAAGATTACTACAAATGGACTCAATGGATCTTTTTGAAGATGTTTGAGAACGGTCTTGCCTTCCGGGACAAGACCTTGGTCAACTACTGTCCTTCCTGCAAAGTAGTTCTCTCCAACGAAGACTCCCAGGGAGGCAAATGCGACATCTGTCACAGCGACGTTATCCAAAAATCCAAGGACGTTTGGTATCTGCGGATTACCGAATACGCCGATAAATTGTTGCAGGGATTGGAACAGGTGGATTACCTGCCAAACGTAAAAATGCAACAGGTCAACTGGATCGGCAAATCCACCGGTGCTTTCGTCAATTTCTCTTTGAAAGACACCGATGAAACCTTACGGATCTACACCACCCGCCCCGACACCTTATTCGGCGTGACCTTCATGGTCATGGCGCCCGAACACCCCTTGCTGGACAAATATCGGGATCGAATCGCCAACGCCGACGCATTGGACGCTTACCGCACCGAATGTGCCAAAAAAACCGAATTTGAACGCACCCAGTTGGTCAAAGACAAGACCGGGGTGTGCATTGAAGGGCTTTCCGCCATCAACCCGGTCAACGGCAAGGAAATTCCAATCTACGTTGCCGACTACGTTATGATGGGCTACGGCACCGGAGCGATCATGGCAGTTCCCGCCCACGACGAGAGAGACTACGCCTTTGCCAAGAAATTCGGCATTGACATCATCGAAGTTATCAAGGGCGGAAACATGGAAGAAGGGGCATACACCGGCGACGGTGAAATGGTCAATTCCGACTTCTTGAACGGTCTTACCAATAAAAAAGATTCCATCGAAAAAATGGCGGCTTGGTTGTCCGAACAGGGCATCGGCGAAAAGGGCGTTCAGTATAAGATGAAAGACTGGGCGTTCAACCGTCAGCGATATTGGGGAGAACCTATTCCCATCGTACATTGTCCCCACTGCGGAATGGTGGGCGTTCCCTACGATCAACTCCCCCTGCGTCTGCCCAAAGTAGAAAACTTTGAACCCGGCTCCGACGGAGAATCCCCCTTGGCGAAGATCGAAGAATACGTCAACTGCAAGTGCCCCAAGTGTGGCGCCGACGCAAAGCGGGAGACCGACACCATGCCCCAATGGGCAGGGTCTTCTTGGTACTTCCTGCGTTACATCGATCCGAACAATACCGAAGCCTTGGCTGACCCCGAAAAATTGAAATATTGGCTTCCCGTAGACTGGTACAACGGGGGAATGGAACACGTGACCCGTCACATGATCTATTCTCGTTTCTGGCATCATTTCTTGTACGATCAAGGAATCGTTCCCACGGAAGAACCCTATGCCAAGCGTACCGCCCAAGGTCTGATTTTAGGACCTGACGGAGACAAGATGAGCAAATCCAAGGGCAACGTTGTCGACCCCAACGACGTGGTCAACGTTTACGGTGCCGACGTGTTGAGATTGTACGTTCTGTTTATGGGCGATTACGAAAAGGCCGCTCCCTGGTCGGAAAGCAGCGTCCGGGGTTGCAAACGCTACATCGACCGTGTCTGGAACTTGATGGAAAATATCACCGACGATCTGGGATATTCCGCTGAATTGGAATCTGCGTTCCACAAAACAATTCGTAAAGTCACGTCCGATATTGAAAACATGAAGTTCAACACCGCCATCGCCTCTTTGATGACGCTGATGAACGATATTTCCGCAAAAGGAAGTATCACCAAGGGCGAATTGAAAACCTATCTTGCCCTGCTCAACCCCTTTGCGCCCCATATCACCGAAGAAATGTGGGAAATGGCGGGATTTGAAGGCATGATGGTCACCGCACCCTGGCCGGAATACGACGAAGCGAAAACCGTCGATAAGGAAATTGAAATTCCCGTTCAGATTTGCGGAAAACTTCGCTCGGTTCTGAAGATTGCCGCCGACGCGGACAAAGACACCATTCTCGCCGCCGCAAAAGCGGATCCAAAGATTCTCCCCTACACCGAAGGAAAAACCATCGTCAAGGAAATTTTCGTTCCAGGCAAGATGGTCAACCTGATCGTAAAATAATTCCTGCTGAAATTTAAAGAAAGGAGGAAACGCCCATGCCAACCCTCTCCGGCATCATCGACAAGGTAATTTACAAGAACGGCGATAACGGTTATACCGTAGCGGTTCTGGAAACTCCCGACGGAGAAATTACCGTGGTAGGGCTTCTGCCCTTGGTGGCAGAGGGGGAACAGATCGAGGTCGAGGGCGAATACAAACTGAACCCGAAACACGGGCAACAGTTTGAAGTTTCCTCCTTTTTAAGCAGACTTCCGGTGGAAGAAACGGCAATTTTACGGTACTTATCTTCCGGCATCGTCAAAGGCGTTCGGGCAAAGACCGCCAAATTGTTGGTGGACGCCTTTGGTCCGAACACCTTGGACATTATTGAAAACGATCCGGAGCAGTTGGTACAGATTCGGGGGATTTCTCCGGAAAAAGCGGAAAAGATCTCCCAAAGCATGAAAGAAACGGTGGGCGTAAAAACCATTTTGCTCTATTTTCAGCAATTCGGCATGACCCCCTCCGTCGCGTTTAAAATTTACAAACAATTCGGACTTCGTGCCTACGACCTGGTTCGGCAAAATCCCTATCGTATCTGCGAAATTCAAGGAGTATCCTTTGAAAAGGCAGACCGTATGGCGGAGCAGATGGGCTTCGACCGAACCTCGGATTGCCGCCTGAAAGCGGGCATTGAATACATCTTAAATCAGAATCTTTACAACAACGGACATACCTTTATTCCCAAACAGAAGTTGATTTCTTTCGGGGCAGAGTTTCTTGATACCGACCGGGAAACCATCGCCGATTGCATCGAAGATCTGTGTGCCCCCGGCGGAGATTTGCAATACGTTCCCAAAATCGGAAATACCGACGGCGTTTATCTTCGTTGGGTCTACGACAGTGAACGGAATATCACGAACCGCGTGCTTTTAGCATCTCGGCTGGGAAGCGAATATCCGGGGAATTTCAACAAAGATATTGGAAAGATCGAGCGCGATCTGGACATCACCTTTGACGAAAAACAACGGAAAGCCGTCAAGGAATCCTGCTGTCATCAGATGATGATCCTCACCGGAGGCCCGGGAACGGGAAAAACCACCACCCTCAACGGCATTATCCGAATTTTGGAAGCCAAAGGGGAAAAGGTGGGGCTTGCCACTCCCACCGGTCGGGCGGCAAAACGAATTACGGAACTGACCGGCAGAGAAGCAAAAACCATTCACCGACTGTTGGAATATACCCAAACCGGAACGGAACGGTGTTTTCAGCGAAATCACGGCAATCCGCTGGAATACGACGCCATTGTCATCGACGAATGTTCCATGGTGGATTTGTGGCTCTTTGATCATCTTTTGGACGCATTACCCCTCGCCTCCCGGCTGATTTTGGTGGGAGACGTCAATCAGTTGCCCCCCGTCGGTCCGGGGAGCGTTTTGAAGGATATTTTATCCAGCGATTGCGTGCCGTCGGTGGAGTTGACCGAGATTTTTCGGCAAGCCCGGGAAAGTTTGATCATCACCAACGCCCACGCCGTTTTGCATGGAGAAATGCCGGTACTGAACGAAACGAAAAAAGACTTTTTCTTTTTGCGATCGGAAAATCCCCTTTCCGCGGTACAGTTAGCCGTGGAATTGGCGGCAGAACGCCTTCCTAACGCCTACGATTTTTCTCCGGCGACGGATATTCAGATTTTGTCCCCCACCCGCAAAGGTTTGGCGGGAACGGCAAATCTGAACCGGGAATTGCGGGAAAAGATCAACCCCGCCGCCTACAACAAAAAAGAATTGACCTTCCGAGATACCGTCTTCCGGGAGGGGGACAAAGTCATGCAGATCCGCAACAATTACGACCTTGTCACCGAACGGGACGACGGGCATTTGGACGCGGGCATCTACAACGGAGACTTAGGCATCGTAGAAGCGGTGATTCCCGCCCAAGAGAGTATGATCGTTCGTTTTGACGACAAGCGAGTCACTTATACCGGAGAGACCTTGGAAGAATTGGAACCGGCTTACGCCATCACCGTCCACAAAAGTCAGGGCAGTGAATTTAAGGCAGTGATTCTGATGGTCTCCGAAGGAGCGGACGTGTTGTTCACCCGAAACCTGCTTTACACCGCCATGACGAGAGCAAAACAGTTGCTTATTTTGGTGGGTTCTCCCGCCCGATTATCGTACATGATCGGCAACGTCACTGCCGACAAGCGGTACAGCGGATTGAAATTTATGTTGAAAAATTTAGGATAACGCTATGGACTTAACAAACCCGACCCAAATCAAAAACCTGTTGGAACGGCACAATTTTCATTTTTCCAAAACCTTTGGGCAAAATTTTCTTATCACGCAACGGATTCCGGAAAGAATCGCCGAATCGGCTCAAATTGATGAGAATACTACCGTTCTGGAAATCGGTCCGGGCATCGGTTGTCTGACCCAATGCCTTGCAAAACGGGCAAAAAAAGTGGTCACCGTAGAAATCGACGACCGCCTGATCCCCATCTTACAAGAAACCTTGGGATCCTTCGACAACGTGCAGGTGATCCACAACGATATTTTGAAAACCGACCTGGAAACCTTGTTTGCCGGGGAAGAAAAATTGGCGGTCTGCGCCAATCTTCCTTACAACATTACAACCCCGATTTTGGTCTATCTTTTGGAAAGCGGATTGCACTTTGAATCCATCACCGTAATGGTGCAAAAAGAAGTGGCACAACGGTTTTGTGCGGAAAAAGGAAGCAAGGATTACGGTGCCATCACACTGTTTTTAAATTATTATACCAAGCCCAAAATGTTATTTCCCGTCGCCGCCGGCAACTTTTTGCCCAAGCCTCGGGTAGACTCTGCGGTGTTGCGCCTGCAAGCCATCGACCCACCGGTGGACACCGACCCGAAAGAATTGTTCCGCATTATCCGGGGCGCATTCTCCATGCGGCGCAAGACCCTGCAAAACACCTTGGCGTCCATCGGGATCTCCAAAGAAACTACGGCAACTGCATTAGCAACGTTATCCCTCTCTCCTTCCGCCCGGGGGGAAGAACTGGGACTAAAAGAATACGCCGCACTGGTGGAAGAATTGAAGAAATAAAGAATCTCGCAGAAATTTTTCTGCGAGATTCGTTTCATTTATTTTTCACTTTTATTGCTGGGAATTTCGGAATTCGAGGTGTCGGAGAACTTGAACAGATCCGCAAGATATTCCGGACGGTAGGCGTCGATGACATCTTCGTTATAAACGTAGTTTAACCGACTGCGCCATTCGGTATGTTTGGCGGCAAGGTCGTCAGCGTATAGGGTCTTGAACACGGAATCCTTCACGTCGGTAAAGTAGGATTCCTTTTCTTTGTGATCAAGCCGTTGAATGATCCAGACCGAATCGTCGATGGTAACGGCGGCATATTCTCCGTTTTTCAGAGAAAAGGCTTTGTCCACGATGTCTTCGTCCACGGTGATGTTATAATACGTGGCCAACGATTCGCTGAATACGCCCTGATCGTTAACGATCAACCCGTCCTCCAGCATGGTTTTGTTCTGCAACTGAAGAGATTCTTTTTCAGACGCAGTCATTTCGTCGGTAATTTCGGTGTAATCGTCGGAATATTGGGGAATCAGATCGGTAATATCCGTACCCTTTTCCAACGCCGCAAGAACGGCGTTTTTGTTGGCCTCGATCTTCGCCAGTTTGGTTTCGTTATATTCGTTCCCATCTGTATCTTGGGTCATCATGACCACGTACTTGAAGCGTACGTAATTGTTATCGAAATAATCCTTCATTTCCTGCTGGGTAATTTCGTTGGGGCCTCCCTCACCGTAGTAATAATCGAGGATTTTTTCGCTCTTGATGTTGCACGCCATCAAATTGCGGAACTCGTCGTAAGACATTCCCAAGGTCTGCCGGATCGTATTGAATCCGTCGTTTCCGTAGAGGGCAACCCAGTCTTGCTGAATGATGCGATCTACCTCTTTTTCTGCCTCTGCGTCCAACTTCAATCCCAACGCGTCAAAGGTGACGTCAATGTACAGATAGGTCATATACTGATCTTTTGCACTTTCGATAATGGAATCGCTGAGGGTCTGCTTTCCTCCGGACAGAGATTTATCCGCCAACATTTCCGTCCAAGTCACCTTGGAATTGCTTTGAGAAGCAATATAACTCAGGTAGGCGTAATAGTAATCCGTCATCCATTGAACGTAATAACGATAAGGACCGACGGGAAACTCCTTCGTCTCTCCATTCACCGTACCGGTAACGGCATAAGACAGGTCAGGCGTATTGGAACAACCGACAAACAGCGCCGCGGTCAGAACCAAAACGAGAAACATACACAAGACTTTTTTCATTGAAAAATACCCTTTCAAACCGCCAAAATCCGGCGGGAATTCTACAATATACTTCAGTATACCAAAATTCCAAGGAAAAGTCAAGTGAAAAAGTGTGACATTCGTGAAAGAAAAGAAAATCGTAGAATAATGACTTTGTGAAACACCATATTTTTCCAATCTCTGTTTGAAACGTTACAAATTCAACAAGTTCTAAAAAAATTCGAAAATTTAGTGAAAAATACTTGAAATTCATACGAAAATTGTCACAAAAAGTTCAAATATATGAGATATAATATTTGCATTGATTATAATATTGTAGCTTAGCGAGTCTATTATGAAAAAAATCCTTCTTCCTCTCCTTTGCATTTTACTCCTTTCCTGCGTTGCCTGTTCGACACAGAATAACCGGAAAGATTTCAACGACCTGTACGAGGCGTTTCTTGCCCGGGGCGCAGGAGTAGAAGGATATGAAGTGACCGAAATCGAGAGCTACGATGGACTTGATTATTTCTGCGTCAGAGTTTGTTTGAATACCGATGATGCGGTTACCATAGACGACATGGTATGGTTTGAGGCTGAAGTGATGCTTTTTTCCTCCGCACAAGAAGCCGATTCCGCATACAATGAAAATCAGAAAACAGGTTTGGGAGGCACCTGCCTGCGTCAAGAAAACATCTTAATTTACTGGATGGCAAAAGATCCCTTTGCAGATCTATATAAAGAAGTATTTCATAGCGTATTCGGATAAAAAACAGGAGGGACAAAATTTACATGAAGAAGGTAGAATATTCTGCCCATGCAAAAATCCCGCAAACCCATGACGTCTCTGTTTATTTCTGCGGCAGAGAACAATGCGAAAGCGGACACTCTTACGGTCCGACCATGCGGACTCAATATCTGTTCCACTACGTGGTATCAGGGAAAGGAATCTTCCGGACAAAAAACACCGTACATCGCCTCTCCGCCGGTCAGGGATTTATGATCCTGCCCGACCAAGTGGCGTATTACGAGGCAGACAAAGAGGATCCATGGGAATATATTTGGATCGGCTTTGACGGAACCGACGCAGCACAAATCGTTTCCAACGTAGGATTTTCGGAAAAATCCCCCATCTTCCGGGGAGAACCCGACAGCAGATTAGAAGGAATCTTAAGCAAACTGCTGGAGTACTTCAAAAACGACCAAAACGACAAATACAATATCCTTGCGATGTTCTATTCCGTCATGGCGTTTCTGCAACACAACACCGCAAACCGGAAACAAGGGGAAAAAAGCTACGTCGAAAAAGCGTTGGATTACATACACCACAACTATACCTACCGGATTAAGATCGAAGACATTGCCCGTTACGTGGGATTGGATCGAACGTACCTGTTCAAACTTTTCGTTAAAAATATGGGAATTGCACCCCAAGAATATTTGATCCGTTATCGTCTGGAACACGCCGCCGGAATGTTGACCGAAACGAAACTTTCCACGACTCAAATTGCGTACTCCTGCGGATTCCGGGATTCTCCGTCCTTCTGCAAGCACTTCAAAGCCCGATACGGAATCTCCCCCCTTGCCCACCGCAAAAAGAACCGGATTGTTTAATAGAACCCAAAACTCCTCCGAACCGTCGGAGGAGTTTTTTATATTTCTTATTTCTTTTCCTTTTGCAGGAGATTGACTCCGGAAGCGTCAACATCGAAAAAATTCAATACTCTGACTTGACGTTTTCGAGTCGCACTTAATTTTTCAGATAAAATCAATCCTTCCCTCTTTGAGCCGCCTCAACGCAGTGGCACTGCGGGAAACCGATTCCTGCTCGTCAAAGGATCGACGGACGTAATCTATCACCCGATCCTTTTGATCCTCGGAAAGTTGGGAATAAAACCGGAAGGCGGTGGTATCCTCGGAAAGTTCTGCCAAAAACGCCCGGAAAACGATTTTTTTCTTCATAAAAATACACCTTTCTTTCTCCTTTACTCTGCCCAAAAAGAAAGGGGAATTTCCTGAAAAAATTTTCTTGTGACTTTTTTCCAAACTACTTTGTGAAATCTATACAAAGCCGATGGAAAAGTATTATGAAAAACGCTGAAACTTGTTTCTTTTTCATAAATACTATTTACATTTTTGACGGAATATAGTATAATATCATTATCGGATTTCTTTTTCTTTGCTGCAAAGAAACGGAAGATCCAACCGACAGAAGAAAAAATCTTCTGAGGGAACGCCGTCGGCCGCCAAGAAGCGTTCGCCGGGGCGGAAAGGAGATAAAACAGGATTATGCAGTACAACACCGAAAATGTCCGCAACATTTGCCTTTTAGGTCACGGAGGAAATGGAAAAACCTCCTTTGCGGAAGCCATGCTTTATTATACGAAGGGGACAGATCGACTGGGAAAGATCGCCGACGGCACTACCGTTTGTGACTTTGACCCGGAAGAAACGAAGCGGGGTTCCGGGATTTCTGCCGCTTTGGCACCCGTGGAATGGAAAGGAAATAAGATCAATCTGATCGACACCCCGGGATACTTTGACTATGAGGGAGAAGTACTGCAGGGTCTGAAAGCCGCCGATGCCGCCGCAATCGTCGTTTCTGCGAAAAACAATTTGCACGTGGGCACCGAAAAGGCTTATAAATATTGTCAGAAAAAGAATCTTCCCAACATCTTCATCGTCACGAAGATCGATGAAGAAAACGGAGATTTCATGAAAGTATACACCGCTCTGCGCCAGCAATTCGGTATGCGTGTTTGCGCCCTGACCTATCCGGTCATCGGCAACGGCAAAGTTATGGGTATGGTGGATCTTTTGAAGATGACCTACCGCACCGTGGAAGGAACCAACGCGAAAGACAATCCCATTCCCCCTGCCTTGGAAGATACCGTCAAACGTCTGAAGGACGAATTGAACGAAGCCTTGGCAGAAACCAACGAAGCCTTAATGGAAAAATATTTTGAGGAAGAACCCTTCACCGACGAAGAAATTCAGACCGCCCTGTCCGTAGGGATTCGCCGCCGGGCATTGCTTCCGGTGTTGTCCTGCTCCAACGTTTCTTTGAACGGTCTGGAATCCATTCTCAACGCCATGGTGGAAGTCCTTCCCGCTCCCGTTCCCGCCGCGGAATCGGGTACCGGCGTTTATATCTTTAAGACCGTCGCCGACGCCTTTGGTAAAATTTCTTATTTCAAGGTGTTGTGCGGAACGTTGAAGTCGGGCATGACCTTGACCGACACCAAGACCGGCTTGGGTGAAAAATTCGGTCACATCTACGTGATGAAGGGCAAAAAGCAAACGGAAGTGGAAGAGCTTTGTGCCGGAGACATCGGTGCGGTAACCAAATTGTCCGCTGCCACCGAAAGCGTCCTTACCTCCGGAGTGAAACTGGAAGTAGATCCCATTGAATATCCCACCCCCAATCTGAAGATGGCAATCACCGCAAAGAAAAAGGGCGATGAAGAAAAGATCTCCCAGGGTCTTCAGAAGATGATGGAAGAAGATAAGACCTTCACTTATTCCATGGACCCCGAAACCAAAGAACAAATCCTGTGCGGTATGGGCGAAGCCCAAATCGAAGTACTTTGCTCCCGCCTGAAGACCCGCAACGGCGTGGAAGTGGAATTGAAAGCACCCCGCATCGCTTATCGGGAAACCATTCGCAAGAAGGTTAAAGTTCAGGGCAAGCACAAGAAACAATCCGGCGGTCACGGTCAATACGGTGACGTCTGGATCGAATTTGAACCCTGCACCAGCGAGGAATTGGTCTTTGAAGAGAGTATTTTCGGAGGTGCAGTTCCCAAGAACTTCTTCCCTGCCGTAGAAAAAGGCCTGCGGGAAGCCACCGCAAAGGGCGTTTTGGCAGGATACCCCGTGGTCGGACTGAAAGCGACCTTGGTAGACGGGTCGTACCACGACGTGGACTCCTCGGAAATGGCCTTTAAGACCGCCGCCGGAATTGCCTTCCGGGAAGGATTGCCTCAGGCGGCCCCCTGTATTTTGGAACCCATCGGGGAACTGAAAGTTCAGATTCCCGACGCAATGATGGGTGACATTATCGGGGATATTAACAAACGCCGAGGCCAGATCATGGGCATGAATCCTGCCGCCGACCAAGGCTGGACGGAAGTCACCGCGGAAATTCCCATGTCGGAAACCGCCACCTACGCCATTGACCTGCGTTCCGCCACCCGAGGCAGAGGCGTCTTTACCTTGAACTTCCTGCGGTATCAGGAAGCCCCCGCAAACATCGCAGAACAGGTCATCGCCAACGCGAAGGTTACGGAGTAAGAAAAGCGAGGCGCACGTAGTACCAAAATAAAAAGGAAGGAATCCCGGTGCGATGCCGGGATTCCGTTTTTATTTATACCAGAATCGGTTGGAGTTGTTTGCCTTGCAAGGCGGCAGTGACGGCGGCGGGAATCAATTCCATGTTTGCCACCAAAGAAGCCTCTTTTTTGACGGGATCGTCTTGCCCAAAGGGGACGAAATAATAACCCTTAGTATTGAGAAGCGTTCCGATATTTTTGGCGTTTCCGGTCAATCCGTCGTTGGTAGAGACCGCGACCAACACCGGGCGGGCGTTGCGAAGATGGGCTTTTACCGCCAAAGTAACAGGGGTATCGGAAATACCGTTTGCCAATTTCCCCAAGGTGTTTCCCGTGCAGGGGGCAATGACCAAAAGATCCAGTAATTTTTTCGGTCCGATGGGTTCGGCACCGGCGATGGTATGGATAATGGGACGCTTGCAAATATCTTCAATGGTCGTGCGGAATTCTTCCGCCTTACCAAATCGGGTATCGGTATCGTACGAATTAAAAGACATGATAGGCATGAGTTGATACTGCTCTGCTAATTGTTGTATGACCGGCAGAATTCTGCGAAAGGTACAGAACGAGCCGCATAGGGCAAAGCCGACGGTTTTGCGTTCCAAAGGGCGTGCCACTTCCTTTCTGTTAAGGTTTTTTCAAAATATCAATCACGGTTTTTGCCAAATCTTCCCCTGCCGTGACAGGAGCAACCTTTCCCGGAAGCGCAGGTCCGTCGATGACCGTATGCCCCAACGTCGCCGCCCCTTCCCGGTCGATGCCGCCGGGAGCCGAGGCGAGTTCCAAAAGAAGCCCTCGGGAAGAGAACGTCTCCAAAACGGTTTTCGTCAAAAGGACGTAGGGTACGGTATTGAAAATTACCTGAAATTCCCCCAAATCCATTTCTCCGGTATCCATTGCCCCAAATCCATGGAGCAGAGCGTCGGTTCGGTCTTTTTGCTTTCGAGCAGCCACTGTAACCGTTGCCCCCAAAGACGAGAGAACGGCAGACAACCGCTTTCCGATGGCACCGTACCCTACCACAAGACAGGACAGACCAAACACGGCACGGTCGGTGTTGCGAATCAACAGATCCAGTGCCCCTTCTACGGTGGTGACGGCGTTGCGCAATTTCAAATCTTCCCGCAGGGACAAGTCGGTATAGTTGGAGAAGGGGTTGTCGGAAATGGGTCCGCCGATGACCGGAAGATCCAAGGGAATTCCCAATTTTTCGATCAACTCCGGCAAGGTAGGGGGATTTTCCATCAAGGGAGCGTTCAGCCGTCCGTTTTTCAGACAGGGAAAGGGCAAAACCAAGGCGGAAACCGATTCCATATCAATGGGAGTCTGATCGGTCAGGGCATAAGAAACAACGGAATATCCTTGATTTTTCATATATTCAAGGGCAGAAAGGGTGCGTCGATCCCCGCCCGCAAACAAGATCTTCATGCAGATTCCTCCCGAAAAAGGTCTGTTCCATCTTATGAAATAACCATAGTTTATGCCACAGAAAACCCCTCTCGTTTCCGAGAGGGGTTGACCTTGAACTGTTTATTCATCGTCTGTTGCGAAAAAAGAAAGAATAAAAAAGACAAGTGCGGCAAGGAACGGAATAGCCATTATTTGAAATATCCCGTGAATTGGTGAGGCATAAATCTCCATAAAGAATACTCCAAATAATAATATTTCAATCGAAATAAGTAAATATTGTATCTTTTTCATATGACACTATTTCAATCCTTTCTCTCGATGGTAAGATTCACGCTTCCGCTTGTGGTCTCGACTTCGCACAAGCCGCCGTAGGGAACCGATGGGGGTACGTCAACCGACCCGCTGGTTGATTTTACGTTAAACCATTTATCACTGCAAAGAGATCCCCGCACAGAACCGCTGGTCAATTTCAGGGAAATCGTTTCGGCATCGCATTGGTCCAACCGCAACCCGCCGCTGGTTAATTTTGCGGAAAGTTGTCCTTTGGAGATCACGTCTGCCAGGGAAATCCGTCCGCTGGTCTGCTCAAACGAGCAGGATTCTTTCACCTTTGCCTCTTTGATCCGGATCGTTCCGCTGGTTCCTTTCACGTTCAATCGATCGCAGGAGATATTTTCCATTTCCATGCGTCCGCTGGTTACCTTTCCCGAAAGTTCCAAAGTGGAAACTCCCTGCACGAACATACTTCCGGACGATACGGAAAAATTCAGTTCTGTCATCGCATTTCCAAGATACTTTATATTCCCGGAAGAAGCCGTCAACTCTGCCCGATCAAAGGTGACACCCGATGCCACCAAAACGTCCATACTATGGGATTCGACGGTTAATTTTTCATATTCCTTTTCCGGAAGGGATACCTTCACCGTCGGTGTTTTAAAGGAAAAGAAAGTAAATCGCTCGTACCATTTCCGAAGATCGGTTCGCCAAATCATCAGAACCCCCTCTTCCACCGAGGCGGTGTAATAGACCTTTTCGGTGGCGGGGCTTGATACGGAACAAACGCCGCCAGTTGACGGCAATATTTCCAAATCCGCCCCCAATACCTCTGCATGAACCGAGGTAAAAGGTTGGGTGATGGTATCAACTTTCATACTTACCGGGGAATCCGAAGGATTTTCTTCGGGAGAAGATCGCAACAAATACAACCCAAACGCCATCAGTATCACACCTCCAAGCATAATCGAAACAGCCGTAATCAGCGTTGAAATAAATCCTTTCATGCCGCACTCTCCTTTCGCAGGATCATTGCCACAAGTCCTCGAAACGTCCATTTCGTCGCTTGAGTCATACCAACCGCCGCGTATTTACACCCCAACGACCAAAGCACCGTAAAACCGATCAAAAATGCGCCGGCACCAAAAACCAAGACCCCTTCCCCGATGGCTCCGGAACAGAACAATGCCGTTCCCGCCACGTGCAACGCACCTCCGCTTGCCCCCAGCGCCAGATCAACGGCATACAGCGCCACAACCACAGACCAAAGGGAAACCAAAAAAGAAATTGCCACCGCCCATAAGATCAAAAGAAAGGGCGACAAAAATCCAACCACCCAAGGGTTGCGAAGAACATACCGAGACTTGGAGACGACACCCTCGTTGACCGGTTCCGGGATTTCCTCACAAGACGATACTTGTGCAATGATTTGATCTGCGATTCGAGTCAGATCTCCCATATTTGCCACCGCTTCTCGTTCGCTCATGCCGTCTTCCATGCGATCGTCAATCATTTCACTGTAAAAATCCAAAGAACGGTCAATGTCCCCTTGGGGCAGCTCCACAAGGCGGGTGCGAAGTTCCGATAAAAATTCTGCTTTCGTCATTGGGGATCACGCTCCTTTACGATAAATTCATGGATTGCCTCAAGTTCTTTCCACTCCTCAGAAAACGCCGCCAACTTGGCTTTCCCGGAGGGTGTGATTCTATAATATTTCCGCAACCGACCGTTGTGTTCCTCGGCGCGGACGGTCAAAAGATCCGCCCCCTCTAACCGCCGCAAAATGGGATATAAGGTCGATTCGGAAATGGCAACGTATGGCTTCATATCTTTAATAATTTGGTATCCGTAAGAATCTCGATCCTTAATGGCGGCAAGAACGCAAAGTTCCAACAAACCGCGCTTTAATTGAATCTCCATAACATACCTCCCTCTGCATAATACTATATCACACATAGTATTCAATGTCAAGAGAGGAGCGATAAAATTTGCAGAAAAATCATATTTAAAAGCCTCTCGCATTCACGAGAGGCTTAATTTCCTTTATTCCTGATAAAAAGCAGAAGACAACAACGTATCTCCGTAGGCGAAATCATAGGAAGCGGCAGCAAAAACGCCTCCCTCTTCGGCAAAGATCACGTCACACCGGACGATGCCACCTCCCTGAGCATTTACCGTTTCCACCGCGGAAGGAAGAGACGGCGCAATCTGTTTGAACGAGTCGAGGTCCGCAGAAACGGTGACGGTGACGGTTTTTCCGTTCAATCCCACGGTGGGTTCCGATTGAACCTGGGCGGTGATACCGTTTTGGGTCAATTCGTATTTCAATTTCACAAGAGTCAGATCTTCACTCAAGGTCTCGACCCGAGGAGACGAAGGTTCCGGAAGAAACCCCGGTTCTTCCACCGTTCCCGATAGAATTTTTTCCTCTCCCTTGACCAAGATCCAATCGACCTGATCCGGTGTTTTTTCGCTTCGCAGAGCGTTCAACGCATCTCTGCAAGACAAAATCCCGACGGCGTCGCCCTGAAAGGTCAAGGTCAGAACGCCTTTTTTCCACTTGCATTGTTCCATTTCAACGCCGGCACGACGCAAGATTTTCCGATAGGGATTGGAAAAAGAAAGAATCCCAAAAACCAAAGCAGAGATCAACAAAATCAGAATCCCGCCGCAAATGAACCAAAGAAAATTCTTTCGCCAAAAAGACACCCTACGGCGTCCTCGTCTTCCCATAACCGTTCCCCTCCTTTCGGGATAATGTCTGAAAATGTGTCTTTATCATACCATAAAACCTACGGTTTGTCAAGTTTTTTGCGGACTTTGTCGAAGGGTTTTTCGGCGTCCTCCCACAACTCGACGGTCTTCTTGTTCAATCCGTGTTAGAATGAGCATATCATTCATGGGGAGGAATGTGCCATTCGGGAACAAGTCCGGAACCTGACGGCGGAAATCACGCCGAAAACGGTGATCTCACGCTTATTTGAAGCCTTTTTAGGCTGTCTTTTCTCCAATATCATCCTCGCTCGGGGCATCATGCCCTTCGGGGTCGCCTACGCAACTGCAGGTTCATTCTTCGGTTTTGTAGGGGTCTTCGCAGGGCATCTTGTCTCGGGACGGGACGCATTGCGCATTTTAACGGCGTGCTTTATGGCGCGGGTCTTCCGCATGACGCTAACCGCCTTCACCGAAGAAAACCGCCCCTTATCCTATTTTTTATTCACGCTTTGGGGTACGATGTTGGGGGGATTGGCGGGCTTCTTTTTTTCAGAGTATACCCCGGCAGAGAACATGGCATTCATGCTCAACGGGCTTTTAAGCGGGGGATTGGCATGGTTATTCTCCGTGGCAATGTCGTCCTTTTCGCCGCGCCCTTTGGGGAATACGTCGCTGCGATACGTTTGTTGTTTGCTCTCCCTGTCGGCAATTTTGCTGGGATTGATGAATTATGGGGGACTTTGGGAAACGGCAGGACGGACGGCGTTGGTCTTTTTGGTGTTATGCGTAGGATTTAAGTGCAGTTTTTTCTACACCTTATCCACGGCGGCGGTCTCGGGGTTGGTGTTGTGCCTTTTTGCCCCGGAACGGTTGTTCTTTTTTCTGATCTTGGTTTTTGGGACGTTGTTATCGGCGGCATTAAAGCCCTTTGGGAAATACGGTCAAATCCTTTCCTATCTGCTCACGTCCTTGATCCTGTGGCTCTGCACCGAACAAGCCTTTGGGCTGGCATCGTCGCTGATTTCCATCGCCCTTGCGGGGTTATTATTCCTGATGATTCCGGGGCGAATGATGACCACGTTAACCAAGGCGAGCGTACCGGTGGGGGGAGGCTATGCACGATGGAAAAAGGCGCGGTTTCATCTGACGAAGCAAGGCAGTACCGAATTATTACGAGGGGAAGATTCGGTCTGTCGAAAGTGCCCAAAACGGATTTTATGCTTGACGAAATTCCGAACCGAAACGGCACAAGCATTTGATGAGATTCGGGCGGGGGTGCGAAATCATGATCTGCGGCCGCCCCGAGAATTTCTGGATCGTTGCGTGCGCTTCCCGGAAGTGATCTCGGCATTACGGGCAGACGAAGAAACGGTATTCGGGCTTCGTTATGCAAAGGCATTTGCCCAAAAAGAAGGGGAACTGTTCTGCGGAGACACGGCAGGGGGATTTCGCACCGCCGACGACCGATACGTATTCACCATTACCGACGGCATGGGAAGTGGAACGAAGGCGGCACGGCAGAGCGTAAAGGCTGTAAGGGTGATGGAAAATTTAGCAAAAAACGGGTTAGAACAGGAAGATATTCTGAAGGTACTGAACCGAAACTTGCTGGAATCCGCGGAAGAATCGGTCTTAGGGGTGGACGTGGCTTCCGTGGATCTGAAAAGCGGGGTTTGTGACTTATTCAAAGCCGGAGCGGCTCCGACCTACGTATTGCGAAATGGAATCGTATACGAAATCGGGAGCGAAACGTTACCGGTGGGAATGCTGGACGAAGCGGACGTGAAACACGAGCGTTGCACGTTGACCGACAAGGATTATCTGATTCTGATCTCCGACGGAGTTTTGGGAAAAGACAAAAAGTGGCTCTCCGAGTACCTGAACCGAATCCCGATGCCCCGAGATTGCGTCTCTTTAGCCGACGGCATTCTCCGGGAAGCCAAAAAGTCGGGACGAAACCGCATCGACGACGTAACCGTCCTTGCCGTGCAGATCAACAAAGTAGCGTAGCTTGGTTTGAGGAGTGTACTTTTCTTTCTTTTCACGGGAAAAGAAAAAAAGTACCAGCCTCTGCATAAGTGTCGACCATCAAAAAACACTTCGCCTTTGGCTTGAATTTTTTGGGTCTCACTTAGAGATTATTGAATGTATGAAAAAATAATTTGAACCTACAAAAAGCAGGGTGTCGGTTCCGTAAAACCGACACCCATTTTTTATTCTCTTTTTTATCGCTTTAATTCATAATTGACTACCGTTTGATTTCCGGCTTCGTCTTTGATCGTGACTCTTAAAATATAGTCGTCCAACTGAGATTCGGTTCCGATGTAGCGGATCCAGTAGGTATTATTTCCGGAGAAGTCTGCGGTAAATTTCGCGTCCGGCGTTGTTGCGGAGGCGTTGGCAAAACATTCATATTTATATTGATATTTTCCATATCCACCGCTGACGGAAACTTTGTATTGGCTGCTGAAGCTTCCGACCTTATCCGATGCCGCAGAAACTGCATTCACCAGTTGAACCGATGCAACGAGGGGTTTTACAACTTCATCGTAGGTATCGGAGCAAGCAGTACATTTATAGATCAGTTTGCTACCGACGATTCCGCTGTTTTCCATGCGATCCAACTTATGATCGTGACCGAGGGCGTCGATAACTTGAGTTCCGGTATTCGCATTACATACAACACAAACTTTATGTCCACTTCCCGCGGTAGTGCAGGTAGCTTCCTTGTCGACGCTCAAGTCACTATCCGTATGAGCAAGCAACGCCACCGTTTCTGCAACGGTTCCCTTACAGACGGAACATACCCGATGTCCGGTTCCGGTCTTGGTGCAGGTAGCAGGGTTGTCGATGATCAAGTCGCCGAACTTATGACCGAGGGCGTCCAGGGTTTCGGTAATCGTAGTAGTGCCACAAACCGTGCATTCCTTATGTCTGCTTCCGGCTTCGGTACAAGTGGCTTGTTTATCTACGATCCATGCGCCCTCCGTATGAAATTCCGCGTTACCGAGGGTTTTTCCGCACTTATCACATTCTCTCGAATCCGTACAGGAGGCATCATTCCAATTATGTACCAATACGCCACCAACCATCATCCCACAACCGGCACAGGTTTTGGGAGTAGAGCAGGTTGCCTCATTCCACTTATGACCCAACGCGTTTCCGGAGGTAATTCCACAACCGGAGCATTCTTTGGGCTCGGTGCAGGTTGCGTCCTTCCAAGTGTGATCCGCAACGCTTCCGGTAGTTTTTCCGCAAACCGTACACGTCTTGGGGGTCGTGCAGGTTGCGGCACTCCAAACGTGTTCTGCAACGTCACCGGAAGTTTCTCCGCACTTTTTACAAGTTTTGGGAGTCGTACAAGTAGCGGCAGAAAATTCATGTTCACATTCGTCTTGATCTGAGGTTTGGGTACCGGTGTTTATTCCGGAGACCTGATCGTCCGGATTATCCGAAGTTGTGCCGCAAGCAACCAACGAAATTGACAGCACAATTCCTAATAGAAAAAATAACAGTTTTTTCATAACAAAAAACCTCCTTTTTGATATTATAACACGAAACTTTTCATTTGTCAAGTTAAAATACTATTTTATAATAAATTTTTACAATAATGTTCGTTTCGCATAAATATCGGGTGCCGGTTTCGTGGATACCGACACCCGGTTTTGCATTTCAAGATCTTTTTCCGGTGACAAGAATTATGCCTTACAACGTCTCACACATAACGGCTTTGATGGTGTGCATGCGGTTTTCCGCCTCGTCAAAGACGATGGATTGGGCAGATTCAAAGACTTCGTCGGTAACTTCCATAGCGTCTCTACCGAATTTTTCGCCCATTTCCTTACCCACGGCGGTATTTAAGTCGTGGTAGGCAGGAAGGCAATGCATAAAACGGCATTGTGCTCCGGCATGATCCATCAGCGCCTTATTGACCTGGTACGCTCCAAGGTCGTTGATCCGTTGTTCCCAAACTTCCAAGGGTTCGCCCATGGAGACCCAAACGTCGGTGTAGATCACGTCGGCGTTTTTCGTGGCTTTCATGGGGTCGGTCTCAAAGGTAAGGGTTGCCCCGGTTTCCGCAGCGATGGATTTGCAGGTTTCGATAAGTTCCGAGTCGGGGAAATAAGATGCGGGGGCGCAGGCGGTGAAATTCAAACCCATTTTGGCACACCCGACCATCAAGGAATTCCCCATATTAAACCGAGCATCTCCCATATAGACGAAATTAATTCCCTTAAGCTTGCCGAAATGCTCCCGAATGGTCAAAAAGTCCGCCAAAATTTGGGTGGGGTGAAATTCGTCGGTCAAGCCGTTCCAAACCGGAACGGGAGAATATTTTGCCAAATCTTCCACGATCGTCTGACCGAATCCCCGATATTCGATGCCGTCGTACATTCTTCCGATCACGCGGGCGGTATCGGCGATGGATTCTTTTTTCCCGATTTGAGATCCGGTAGGGTCGAGGTACGTCACTCCCATACCCAGATCTCTTGCGGCGACTTCAAAAGCGCACCGAGTGCGGGTGGAAGTTTTTTCAAAAATCAGAGCGACGTTTTTGCCCTTATGAATTTCGTGGGAAATTCCGGCTTTTTTTTGGGCCTTAAGTTCTGCGGCACGGTCGATCAGATACCCGATCTCTTCCGGAGTAAAATCAAGAAGTTTGAGGAAATCTCTGCCTTTCAGATTCATGTCATTCTCCTTTTTCGCACTCTGCAAATGCGTCTTTCAGTACGGCGATTGCCTGTTCCAGCAAGTTCATGGGAATATTCAAGGGAGGCAATAACCGAACTTTGTTTTTGGCGGTCAGGGCAATCACACCCTTTTCCCGACATTTTGCAAGGATCTGCTTTGCATCACCCACAGGTTCAATGCCGATCATCAAACCCAAACCGGAAACGGATTTTACACCCTTTGCACCGGAAAGGGAATCAAAAATATACTGAGATTTTGCCCGAACGCCAGCCAGCAAATCTTCGTCAATACGGTTGATTACGTTCAGCGCCCCGGCACAAACTGCGGGATTTCCTCCAAAAGTCGAACCGTGACTTCCCGGCTGATACACGTCCTGAACCGATTCCCCCAACAAGGTGGCTCCGATGGGAAGTCCGCCCCCCAGACCTTTTGCGGTAGTGACAATATCGGGGAGAATATGGTAATTCATATAGCCGTACAACCGTCCGGTTCTGCCGTTTCCGGTCTGAACTTCATCGGCGATGAGCAGAATTCCGAATTCTTCCCGGAGTTGGGCAAGCCCTTGGACGAAAGACTTTTCCAGCGGCAAAACGCCCCCTTCTCCCTGAACCGTTTCAAACATGACGGCGATGGCATTATATTCCAAAATAGCACTGCGAACCGCTTCCAGATCGTTGGCGGGAACGCTGACGAATCCGGGGGTCAAGGGAGTAAAATCTTTATGAAACACTTCCTGTCCGGTGGCGGCCAAAGTCGTAATGGTGCGACCGTGAAAAGAATTGTTTAAGGTAATAATCGTATAGCGATCTTTCCCCCATTTTTGAGCGGCGTACCCTCTCGCGGCTTTGATGGCACACTCGTTGGCTTCTGCCCCGGAATTGGAGAAAAAGACTTTTTTCATGCCGGTGCGACGGCACAAAACCTCGGCGAGATCGGCACAGGGAGAAGAATAAAACAGATTGGACGTATGGGAAAATTTACCCAATTGACCGGTGACGGCTTTGATCCATTCTTCATCGGCGGTTCCGAAGGTATTGACGGCAATGCCGGTGCCTAAATCAATATATTCCTTTCCTTGTGAATCGGTCAGAATACTCCCTTTTCCGGAGACGATCTGCAAAGGAAACCGAGCGTAAGTATGGGCGATATACTGCCCGTCCTTTTCAAAGGTATTCATTTCGTTTTCCGCTCCTTCATCACCATAGTTCCGGCGCCCTCGTCGGTGAGGGTTTCAATGAGCAGAGAGTGGGGCACTCTGCCGTCCATAATAAAGACCTTTTCCACACCCCGATGAATGGCGTCAATGCAGCATTCCACTTTGGGAATCATACCGCCGGAAATGATTCCTTCGGCAAACAATTGCTCCGCTTCTTTCAGGTCGATGGAACTGATGAGGGAAGAAGGATCGTCTTTATCCCGAAGAATTCCGTTGATGTCGGTCATGGAGATCAGACGGTACGCCCCCATAGCCCCGGCAATGTACGCGGCGGCGGTATCGGCGTTGATGTTATAAACGTTCCCTTCCATATCACACCCCACGGTTGAGATAACGGGAATATAATTTTTCTCCAACAAATCTTCCAAAGGAGAAACGTTAACCTTGACGATCTCCCCAACGTATCCCAGGCGTTCGTCTTTGACCTTCGCTTCGATCAGATGACCGTCCATGCCGGACAGTCCCATGGCTTTGCCGCCTTTGATCTGAAGGAGATTGACCAAACTCTTGTTGATCTTACCCGCAAGAACCATCTGAACGATTTCTGCCGTTTCTTTGTCTGTTACCCGAAGTCCGTCCACGAAAACCGCTTCTTTTCCGACCCGTTTGAGCATTTCGGAAATTTCCGGGCCGCCTCCGTGTACCAAGATTACTTTTACGCCTACCAGATGAAGCAAAACGATGTCTTCCATCACCTGCTGCTTCAATTCTTCGTTGATCATGGCGTTTCCGCCGTATTTGACGACCACCACTTTGCCGTTGTATTTCTGAATATAGGGCAGGGCTTGGGTCAAGATCTCTGCCCGCTGGGCGTTGGTTATTTCAAGAGACATGATAAAAAACTCCTTTACGTCCGATAGTCGCCGTTGATCTTTACGTATTCATAGGTCAGATCGCACCCCCAAGCGGTGGCGTTTGCGTCACCGTCACCGAGGGAGACGAGAATATCAATTTCGGATTCCAACAGAATTTCTTTTGCGATTTCTTCGGAAAATTCAATCCCTGCACCGTTCTTACAGACCGAGATCGTCCCCTTGGCAGAACGGAACGCCACGTCTACTTTCGTCACGTCCACCTCGGCACCGCTGTACCCAATGGCACACAAGATCCGACCCCAGTTCGCGTCGGCGCCGAACATGGCGGCCTTTGTAAGAGATGAACAGATGACGCTTTTGGCGACCGTCCGGGCAGTCTTTTGATCCTTTGCACCGGTAACGACGCATTCCAAAAGTTTCGTCGCTCCTTCCCCGTCTCCCGCGATCTGACGACAGAGCCACACCGTAACCGTTTTCAACGCTTTACGAAAGGCGTCAAAATCCGAACCGGTTGCAGTGATTTCATCATTCCCCGCAAGTCCGTTGGCAAGAACCACGACCATATCGTTGGTGGAAGTATCTCCGTCTACGCTGGTCATGTTAAAGGTATCCACAACGTCGTTGGACAGAGCTTTTTGAAGCATTTCGGAAGAAATGGCACAGTCGGTGGTAATGAACACCAGCATCGTGGCAAGGTTGGGGTGGATCATTCCCGACCCTTTGGCAATTCCACCGATGTGACACTCTTTTCCGCCGACGGAGAAAGAATAAGAAATCTCCTTGGGTCTGGTATCGGTGGTCATGATGGCTTCCGCGGCCAAGTCTCCTTTATCCCCCAACCCGGAAACAAGTTCGGGCAGAGCGTTGATGATGGGAGTGGGATCCAGACGCTGACCGATGACTCCGGTAGAAGCAACCACAACGTCGTCGGAAGAAATATTTAATACTTGCGCCAAGGCGTTGCAGGTTGTTTCCGCAACCTCAATGCCGTCAGCGTTGCAGGTGTTGGCGTTTCCGCTGTTACAGATAATCGCCCGGGCAATGCCGTTTTTCAGATGCATCTTTGTAACGGTATTCGGCGCGCCGGTAACCAGATTTTGGGTGTATACGGCGGCGGCACTTGCAGGAACGTCACTGACGATCAGGGCAAGATCCCGCTTGGTTTTGTTTTTTCGGATTCCGCAGTGAACCCCATTGGCTTGAAATCCTTTCGCGGCACAAACGCCGCCTTTGATCTGTTCCATATCCTAAAAAAACTCCTTATTCTACCTTCAATCCCTCGGTGGCAGGAAGCCCAAACCGAAGGTTCATACATTCAATGGCTGCCCCGCTGGCACCTTTCCCTAAATTATCGTATCGGGCGGTGAGCAAGATCCGGTCGGCGTTGCCGTCCACGGAGATCTCCATACAATCCAGTCCGGACAGTTTCGCCGCGGACAAAAATCCTTCTTCCGCAGGTTGCTCGACAAATTTTACCATAGGGCTATTGTATTTTGCGGCGTAAATGGCCCTGATCTGCTCAGGCGTAGCGTTGACTTGAGAAGCAAACAGAGGAACGGTCACTTCCATTCCGCTGTAAAAATCCGCCACGATGGGAGAAAAGAGAGGAAAATTCTTCAGCCCGGTTACTGCCGCCATCTCTTTCAGATGTTTGTGGGTCTGCCCCAAGGCGTACTGCCGGGGAGCGTTCAGCAAAGGATCTCGATTTTCGTCCTGATATTCGGCGATCATCTTTTTTCCGCCGCCGCTGTATCCGGTAAGGGAAAAAAACGCCAACTTTTCGTCTTCCGAAAGAACCCCTTCCTCAATCAACGGATAGATTAAAGCAATAAAACCGCTGGCGTGACAGCCGGGAACGGCGATGCGGGAAGAAGAGACAACCGCCTCTCGATGTTTTTCGGAAAGTTCGGGAAAACCGTAGGCAAAGCGGGGGTCGGTACGATGAGCGGTGGAGGTGTCCAGAATCGTTACATTAGGATTTTCCACCATGCCAACGGCTTCGATCGCCGCCGGGTCGGGCAGACAAAGGAACGCCGCATCACAGGAATTCAGCGCCTCTTTTCGGGCGGCTGGGTCTTTTCTCAATTCTTCAGGCAAAACGATAAGAGAAATTTCCTCCCTTGCCGCCAAGCGCTCCCGAATCCGAAGTCCGGTGGTTCCTGCACTTCCGTCAATAAATACCCGTTTCATAAAATGGGTCCCGCCTTTCCGGTGAATTTCAAAAAATATGAATAATTATACCACAACTTTGAATATTTTGCAAGCATATTTTTAATGATTTCACATAAAATTCATAGTTATTTCCATTAAAAAGTTAATTTTGCATAAATACTATTAAATCCCCTTAAAATATGCACAAATATTCAATTTTTTGCATAAGTTTACCCTTCCGCAAAAGGAAGGGTAAAAAATCAAAGAACAATCGTTTTTTGGGTCAAAAATTCACCGTCTTCCGGATCGTGGGAGACCAAAAACAGAGTTTTGTCCTTGCACGTCTCGGCAACCAGATTGCGCACGGAATCTTTCAACTCCGGATCCAAAGCAGTAAAGGGTTCGTCCAGAAATAAAATCGGGCGATCCACCGACAACGCCCGCGCCAACGCCACCCGTTGTTTCATGCCGCCGGACAACTCGTGAGGATATTGATCCAGCGCATCGGAGAGCCCCAATTTTTCCAGCAAATTCAATGCGTTTTTCGTTGCAGCTTGAGGGTCGGGGTGGATACAAGTAACGTTTTCCAACGTCGTCAGTTGCGGAAATAAGCGGGGCTCTTGAAACAGATACGAAATTTTTTCGGGAGAAAGCCCCTCGATGATACCTGTTTCTGCCGATTCCAAACCACACAGAATCCGCAATAACGTAGTCTTCCCTACCCCGGAAGGGGCAGAAATCAAGACCTTTTCTCCGGGAGCGACGTCAAAGGAAAGATTTTGAAACAGAGTATTTTTTCCAAAGGATTTGGAAAGATTTTTCACCGAGATCATTTTCCTTTCCCCCTCCTTTCCAAAACGGTTCCCAACAATTTTTCAAGAAGCAGGCTGAGCAGGACCACGACCAGTGTCCATGCAAAAACTTCCGCCGATTCCAGATAAACCTTCGCATCGTACACCATTTTTCCGATGGAAGCTTTGGGCGTACAAAGAACTTCGGCGGCAATTCCCGCTTTCCACGCAAGTCCGAGGGAAGTCATGGCACCGGCAGAAAAATAAGGCATTGCATGGGGCAGATACAAAATTTTCATACGACGGAAAAAGGGGAGTTGATAGACGGTACAAACTTCTTTCAACCCCACGTCCACCGTTTTGATCCCTTCGCAAACGCTCGCCCAAACGATGGGCAATACCATGAGAAATACGATAAAAGACGGCACGGTATCCCGTCCGAGGAATACCAGGGTCAGCATGATAAACGATGCCACCGGCGTTGCCCGAACCACCGTCAAAAGCGGAGAAAACAAAAGGTCCAAAACTTTGATTTTCGCCGTTAAAATCCCCCCGACAACGCCCAATAAAACACCGGGCAGATAGCCAATCAACACCCGCAATAGAGACAACCCCACCGTTTTCCAGAATTCCGGAGTGGGAATCAGGGCAAACAAAGTTCTTACAACTACTTGGGGAGAAGGCAAAAACAGCTCTTTGTTTACCAAAAAAGCCAAAAGAGCCCATACCGCCACCCAAAAGGCGGCGGAGATGAGCCCCAGTCCTATTTTTTTTCCGACAGAACGTAATTTATGCACCATAATAGAAATCATCTGCAGGCAGTTTTCCACCGACGGAAGACGGCTCCGCGTTGAACAAAACGGTATAGAAAGGAACCAAACTGTCTTTCATATCTTTTCCTGCAAGGTAGGTCAGGTTGGAATTGGGAATGGCTTTTGCCGCAAGAGGAGCTTTGGGAATGATTTTGAATTTCGCTACCATTTGAGATGCCTCTTCCACGTTACCTTTCACGAAGTTAATGGAATCTTCGTATTCTTTCAAGAACTGAGCCACCGCTTCGGGATTTGCTTGAGCGAAGGCTTTGGTCACGATAACACACCCTTGTGCCATGGGAGTGTCGCAGACTTTATTCCATTCCGCAGTCATATCAAGGGCGACGGTGACGTTTTCCACCTGCCCCTTGACGGCGGTGACTTTCGGTTCGGGGAGCATCAAAATCGCCCCCTCTGCTGCGTGGGAGACAACCAGATCGGCGGTGGTCTCAAAAACGATATTACAATCGGTCACGCCGTTCTTTTCCAAAATATATTTCAACGCATATTCGGGGGTAGAGCCCTGACCGGTGGTATAAACGGTCTTCCCGCTGAGGTCCGCAACGGATTTGATGTTTTGCGTGCCGATCTCCAGCATATAAAGAACGCCCAAGGTATTGACCGCCAAGATCTGCAACTCGCCGTTGTTCTTATTGTAAAGTTTCGCGGCAACGTTGGTGGGAAGAGCGGCAATGTCGTATTTCTTCGCCGTAATTTCGGGGAGCAACGTTTCCGGAGCATCGTAAACGTCAAAGGTATAGCGATTCACGGTGGTTTTTGCCTCGGCGTCGTTCATCAACTTTGCCATACCAAGTCCGGTAGAACCGCTGAGGGCGGCAACCCGAATATCGGCACCGTCAAACGTATCTTGGGGATTGCTATCGGTATTCGTATCAGAATTCTGAATTCCGGCATCACTGCTTCCTGTAGGCTTTTGATGAGCCGGAGCGCAAGCAAACAAAGACGCGGACAAAACCAAAACCAAGAAAAGAGCTAAAAACGTTTTGAATTTCATAATTGTTTCTCCTTTATGACTTATCTTTATCATAATTATACGGTATAATATCCTTAAAATCGGTTGCCATGGCAACAAAAATAAAGAAATGAGAAAAAAAACATGACGGAATTAACGTCTCTCCCCCTCTTTGTCGGCATGAGCGAAAAAGCCATTGCAGAACAACTGACCGCCCTGCGAGGACAAAAGGCCACAGTTTTTAAAGGAAGCGTATTGATCCGAGAAGGGGAACGAACCGAGCGTTGCGGGATCTTGCTCTCCGGACATTTGCAGGGACAACAAATCAACGAAGACGGAGGTCTTTCGGTCGTTACCACCCTCTCCCCCGGCATGATGTTCGGGGAAATTTTGATTTTCTCCGACCGCCCCGCCCCCGTCACCCTGACCGCCATTTCCGATTGCCGGGTTCTTTGGCTGGGACCGGTGGATCTTTCCCGGATCGACCCAAAACTCATGGGGAATTTACTTTCCATCATCGGAAAA
The DNA here is from genome assembly GCA_045603745.1 of Eubacteriales bacterium. Classification (GTDB taxonomy): domain Bacteria; phylum Bacillota; class Clostridia; order Oscillospirales; family UBA644; genus RGIG995. The sequence continues at coordinate 122,763 of JAZUMQ010000037.1, forward strand.
GAATATTGGGCGTTGCACCAAAAAATCCGATACTGCGGCATCGTTTCTCTGAGAAAGCGAATTTTCTCTTATCTGTCCGACCGAGAAAAGACACCTCAAAAAGAATTTACAATCCCCTTCGACCGCAACGGCATGGCAGCATACCTGAATGCCGACCGTTCCGCCCTATCCCGGGAATTGTCCCGCATGAAAGCCGAAGGGATTTTGGAATACCGCAAAAATCGCTTTCGGCTGACCGGAAAAGGAGTATGACGATTCCCCAAAATTCGGATAGGATTCCTTGCAATTTTCCTAAAAGCATAATATAATAAGAATTAGCAGATACTACTCATAAGCATAAACAAAACAAAGGAGTATCTTCTATGAAATTAACAAATCATAGATCTCTTTCTATTCTCCACGAAAATTGTCTCGCTCCCCGGGCTTATTTTATCCCCTTTGGATCAAAAAAAGCCGCCCAAAACGCCGAAAGCAGAGAAGAAAGCGACCGCTATCAATCTCTGTGCGGAGAATGGGCGTTCCGGTGGTACGAACATTCGGCAGCCATTGATGTGGATCCTGCCGACGCAGAATTGAATACCAATGATTTTGAAACCATTCCGGTACCCATGTCCTGGCAGATGCTCCTTGACCGGGGATACGACATTCCCCAATACACCAACGTAAATTACCCCTTCCCGGTGGATCCGCCCCACACCCCAGATGTGAACCCCTGCGGGCTTTATTCACGCATCTTTGTATTGGACAAACCCTTTGCTTCCCGGGATTTGATTCTGACCTTTGAAGGAGTGGATTCCGCCTTCTACGTGTGGGTCAACGGACAATATGTAGGTTACAGTCAAGTCGCCCACGGCACTTCCGAATTTGATCTGACCGGAATTGCCAAAGAGGGGGAAAACCGCATTACGGTTTTGGTTTTCAAATGGAGCGACGGCAGTTATTTGGAAGATCAGGATATGTACCGTCTTTCGGGAATTTTCCGGGAAGTTTATCTTCTTTCCCGCCCGAAAAACCGTTTGGAAGATGTGCAAATCTTGACCGACGTCAACGTAGACGAATTAACCGCAAACCTCACCTTAAATCTCACCGTCAAAGGAAATCAGCCGATAGAATATGAACTGATCTCCCCCCGTGGGCTGACGATTGCCGAAGGGAAAAGCAAGCAGGATAAGATCAAAATTTCCGTAGAAGACGTGCATCTTTGGAGCGCGGAAATTCCCGAATTGTATGAATTATATTTGACCGTCGGAGACGAGACGGAACTCTTCCGATTGGCTTTGAAAGAGATCCACATTGACGAAAAGGGCATCGTATGGTTCAACGGCAAAAAGTTGAAGCTGATGGGGGTCAACCGTCACGATTCCAATCCCCGGACAGGTCACGCCGTGTCCATGATGGATATGAAAAACGATATTAAAATTATCAAAGCTCATAACGCAAACTGTATCCGTACCTCCCACTACCCCAACGATCCGAGATTTTACGATCTGTGCGATCAATACGGAATCTACGTGGTAGATGAAGCAGATTTGGAATGTCACGGCTTTGAACGGGTCGGAAACTGGAATCAGATCTCCGAAGATCCGGCATGGAAAGAAGCCTACGTAGACCGTGCCGTCCGTCTTTACGAACGAGATAAAAACCACGGTTCTATCGTCTTTTGGTCTTTGGGTAACGAATCGGGGCTCGGAATGAACCATCTGCATATGCGGAATTATATCAAAGGTCGGGATCCGAAAGCCATCGTTCATTACGAATGTGCCAACAAATCAAAATTTACCAAAGTTCCCGGATTTGCGGCAAACCACAACCGAAGACAACAAAACGGAACAGGCATCATCGATCCGGTTTTGTGGGAACAATTTATTAAAGAAACCACTCCCCTTACGGAAGTAACCGACATTGACAGTTATATGTACCCCGCTCCGGAATATTTCGTCAAGGCTTGCACTGACAAACGGATGAAAAAACCCTTGTATCTTTGCGAATATTCCCACGCCATGGGCAACGGCCCGGGAGACGTGATGGATTACGCGGAGATCATGTGGAAATACGATAAATTTGTGGGCGGCTGCGTTTGGGAATATTGCGACCACTCGGTGGAAATCACTCTACCCAACGGCAAAAAAGGATACACCTATGGAGGCGATTTCGGGGAATTCCCCCACGATCTCAACTTCTGTGTAGACGGATTAGTTTCCCCCGACCGCAGACCCCACACCGGAATGCTGGAGATGAAAAAAGCTTACCAGCCCTACGTGTTAACCTTAAACGGCGGGAAATTGCAGATCCGCAACCGGAATCTATTCACCGATCTTTCGGAATACGACGTCTGTTGGACGGTGGAACGGAACGGTAGAATCGAAGCCCAAGGACGGATCGCCACCCTGTCGGTAGATCCGGGCAAAGCCAAGACCTACAAACTTTGGGACGAAATGCCTACGGATCTTCCCGGTATTTACACCTTTACCGCGAAAATGATCCGCAATATGGCTTGCCCTTGGGGTGAAATCGGCACCGAAGCAGGATTCATGCAGACGGTTTTGGCAGAAGTCCAAGAACAACCGAGACAAAAAGAAGGACTTCCCCTTGCAAGCGAAATGGGAGAATATGAAATTCTCGTTTCTTGCGGAAGTATCACCTATACCTTCGACACCTTCCGAGGTATGTTAAACGGCATTTCCGACGGAGAGAAGCAATATTTGTTAGAACCCCTGAAATTACAGGTCTGGCGTGCTCCCATAGACAACGACCGCAAAACGAAAGAAAAATGGACGCAACAGGGGTTAAAAAATACCATTCAAATGCTGGATTCTTGGGCAATACTGGAAAACACCAAAGATTGCTTCTCCATTCTGTTCAAGGTGAAATTGGCGGCAGCACCGTTCCGTCCCGCCGTCTTTGCAGACGTGACCTATACGGTAGACAATACCGGAACATTGACGATTCATACCGACGTCAACGTACGAGAAGATCTCTATCAACTGCCTCGCTTCGGAATTCAGTTGATTTTGCCGGAAGATTGCTTACGAATGAAGTATTTCGGCTACGGACCCATGGAAGCCTACTCCGACAAGCATCATGCGGCAAAATTGGGCTTGTACGAGACCGATTGCGACAAGAACTTTGAGCATTATGTCCGCCCCCAAGAAAACGGAGCTCACTGGGGTACTTCAACCGCTTCCGTAGGAACCCGCATGGGACAAGGCCTGCTCTTTACCGGATGCGAAAAAAACCCCACATTTTCCTTCAATGCGTCCCGATTCACTCCCGAAGATTTGACCGAGACAACCCATGATTACAAATTGCAACCGCGTAAAGCTGTAGTAGTAAACGTGGACTACCGTCAAGCCGGTTGCGGTTCTGCCTCCTGCGGACCGATGCTGAAACCGGAAGAAACTTTCCACGAAAAGGAATTCACCTGGACGGTATTCCTCAAGCCCGGGTGTTTTGATAAGTAAGGAAATTGAACGTGTACTTCTTCTTTTGCAAAAAGAAAAAGTATCGGCGACAAGTCTCCTTTGTATTCGATTTAGCCATCAAAAAATTTTAAGAAAAAATAAATATACCGGTGGAAGAATTTCCGTCGGTATATTTTTCGCATAATGGGAAAGATCTCAATTCATTTGATTAACGAAAGCGGCGTGCAGAGATGCACGCCGCTTTTTATTTGTGATTCAATTCAAATCGAATCAGTTTGCCTTGGACTTTTTCTTCCGAATCACAGTCACGGCAACCGCAACAACAATCGTAAGAGCAGTAACCGAGATTACAGTGGTAAGTATCATATCGGAAGTATTGGGGTTACGCATATCACCCTTCATCATAACGTAACCGTACTTCTGGTAGTCCCGCTTCAACGAATCAAGCTTAGTCGCAGCAGATTCCTCCTTGGTTGCACCGGCTTCCATTTCAGAAGCAGCGAATACTATGGATCCGGTCTTCAGACTAATCGCAGGAGCACCGGTAGTATACATGTGTCCGCAATCCTTCACAGTGACGGTAGCCTTGGTAGTACTGTTAAGACATCTCATACCAATGCGTTCTTCGCCGCCGTCAAAGTAAGCAGCACCATACTTTTCAACAGTCAAGTTGGAGGTATTTGCAAAGAGGAGAGCGGCAGAAGATTTTTCGGTAGCAGTAGCTTTCAACGTTGCGTTATCGGTAACAACAACATTCGCGTTCTGGAGAAGCATCGCGGCTCCGTCCCCGATCATGGAATCACCGGACGCAGTACAGTTAACTTTCGCTCTGTCCTGAATGGTCAAAGTCAAAACATCAGGAGTTACTGAATACAGGTACATAGCATATGCTTTGTTCCCGTACGTCTTACCGCTACGTTCCGCATGAATGTTCACAACCGCCTTGCCTCCGATGACAATATCGGATTCCTGTTGGATCAGCACTGCGATGGAACGATCACCATCGGCGACACCGAGTTTTTTCGTTGATTGGACATTCGTAATATTAACCGTAGCATCTTTGATCAGAACGTTGTTCTTACCGCCGGTGGGGTGCCAGATTTTTACTGCCCCATGTCCAGAGGGAACCTTACCGGTGATATTAACCGTTCCGGTCGTCGTAAAGATCATATTGGTGGTCATACCGTTGATCTGAATAACGGGGTAGCCCGTATCGCTGGGATTGGAAGCGTTCAGGTTTGCCTTATCGGTAACGCTCAGGGTCGCAGAAGCACCTTCGGGAGTTGCCGTCAGCATAATCGTCTGACCGCTAGAAGAAATCTCAGCAAAAGCCTCGTCGGAAACATTGAAGGCCGCTTCTCCGGCACCTGCAGAAACGCTGATACGCGCTGCACAGTTTCTGACATTGTTGGCAATCAGGGTTGCCTTGTCGGAGATGTTGACAGCAGCTTGCTTATTCATACCTTCCATCGCAGTCACACTGCTTGCAAGGTTAAACAGGTCATTCGCGCCGTCAGCAACGTTGACTTTGGAATTTCCGCCAATATTCACAGATACATCTGCACCGGCAAGTTGGAAGGCATGACCGGTAGCGGTAATATCAACAACTGCATTTCCGTCAATATTGGTAGCCGCAATATGTCCAGTGGCACGGATACCCGTACTCACATTCATAACAACCTTGGCATTTTCGCCAATGTTGACATTCGCACTATGACCTCCCGAAGTAGCTCCATAAATCTCAATACCATAGCTGCTCTTGGAGTTAAAGTCTACTTGGGCATTTCTAAGAATATTGACAGACGTGTCATTTCCGCGGAGATAAATACTCTGTTTAGCTGTATTAGTTTTTACCTTCGCATCATCAGTAATGGTGATCGAGGTGGCAGGGGTCTCGCCATGATTGATGTGGAGGGCACAACCGGTAGTTGCCGTAACATTGACCTGTGCCTTCTCGCCAATCAAAATCTCTTCCCCGCGGTAAGAGTAAACGACGTAAGTCGTACCGGTGATGTCCAACAAACCGTCGCCACCGATGACAATTCCGTTGGTAGAATAGAGTAGGTGTTGATCGTTTGCGGAAATCATATTGACACCGTTCAAATCGAGCTTCAGGTTACCGTTAGCACGAATCCGTTGAGCCGTCAAGTTGTTCAGCGTAAGGGTTCCGTCGGGAGTGAAGTATGCCTGAGCATTTGCGGGATCGACATTTGCAGGATAGGAAGGATTATATACGTCCAGAACGAACCTCTTGGCAACGCCATCTCTTATCTTCACCGTCAGTTCAACCTGAGTCGTTACGCCTTCTACATCTCCGGTCGTAACGTAGTAACTGTTGTCTGCCAGAGCACAACTACGCAGGTATTCAACACCTTGATCTTCGTACCAGTTGGGCGTAGTTTCGTTATAAGGATTGACTTTGCCCAAATTGAGAGAACGTCCACTGGAGCAGAAGAAGCTAATCTTGGCACCCGGCTTCACAGTCATGACCTGGTTGATTCCTTCTGCATACCAGAAGTTATCTGCAACACCGGAAATCAAGCCGCCGGTAATATTGATCTTCATCTCATTGCAGTTAGTGTAGAACATGGCCTGAACATCGCCAGAGCCGTTGCTCCTCAGATGACCGTCAGAAACGTTGATAACCGTGGGAATCGAACCGTTAACGTTCATAAATCCACTGGTTTTGTAGTTATCCAACAGAGTGTTGCAGTTAACTACAACATTCGTACCGGCGAAATCAATGGTTTCCATGTTGTAAGATTGAATTCCGATAGTACGGTTGGTACTAATGTCACCCTTCTTATTGTTGTAGACATACTCGGGATCGTTGTAGTTATTGTTGACGGTAACTGTCAGATTTCCGCCTTCCAACCGAGCCGTTCCGGGTCTATGGACAGGAGCAAACAGAGACAGACCGCTAAGTTGACGCAACTGACCTTTCTGGAATTCCATGGGATTCAAGATGATGTTGACCTGAGGTCCGTTATCACCCTTTTCTCCAAGCATGTAGAGGTCGTAGGTAGCAACGGCACTTATACCGGACTTAGCGTTGTTTAAAGTTGCAGTAACCTTGGCGTTATCCTTAACCGTAAACGTACCATCTACAACGATTGCATTTTGAGTATTCATAGTAACCGTAAATTCGCCGCCGCAGATTTCGAGGCTGGAGGACGCATGAACGGCTTGGCTCGTATTTGCTTCAGCGTTCACAACGCTATCCTTAACCAGAATATTCACAGCTTCGATCGCAATGTCTCTGACAGCTTTCACAGCAACAGTACTGTTCGTAATCGTAACAGTTCCGGAACACTGAAGCGCTCTACCTTGCGTTGCAACAATGTTCGCGGTTACATCGGAGATTTCAATAATATTAGAGTAAACACTATAGACCTTTGCCTGAGAATTAACCGTGGTGGGAACGTTCTCATCTTTCTGATAAAGTTTTACCTTGCCACCATTGATACCGTAATTTTCGGTAATCTTAACATCAACCGTACCGCCGGAGATGTCTACTTCTTTTGCACCCTGAATACCAACGGTCGATGTAATCGTATCGTTATAGGTCTTGAGAGTACCGTCCGTAATCTTCAGGTTTTGGGCGTAAATCGCTTTAGCGCCAGAACCGGTAGATGCAATCGCGGTAACATTACCGCCGGACTGGGTATAGGTGTTCGTGGCATAAATCGTACCGTTACCACTGGAAACAATAGAAATTGCGTTTACCGTACCTCCGGAAATCTTAACGTCGCCATTTCGTGCAACAATACCGCTGTGATTTGCCACGACATTAATCTTTGCATCGCCGGAAACTTCAACGTTTCCAGCGTCGTAAGTATAGATTGCATTGTTGTTCGAAATGTCAGCAGTTACTGTACCGCCGGAAATCTTAACGCTGCCTCCTCTTGTATAAATACCGTTGTAGGACGCCTTAATATCGATCGTTGCATCGCCGGAAATCTCAATGTTGCCTTCTCTTACAGCAATACCCCCGGACTTCGACTCAATATCAATCTTTGCATCGCCGGAAATTTCAACGTTTCCTTTGGGGTCAACAATAATTGCCCCAACATTCCACTGGCTTGTCGTAAGCGTAGCGCGAGCATTTACTGTGCCGCCGGAAATAATGATATTGCCCGTCTCTGCATAAAGACAGCGGTTTGCCGTCTCAACATCGATCACTGCATCGTCGGAAATCTTGATGTCGCCAGCAAGTGCACGAATAGCGTTGGAATCCTTCGCATAAACATCAAGCTTTGCATTGCCGGAAATTTCAACGTTTCCGCTATTGTGAGCAAAAATTG